>NZ_JBIVOX010000001.1:0-54808 GCF_044754345.1 Streptomyces sp. NPDC093094
GCCCGGTTACATTCCGAACCCGGAAGCTAAGCCTTACAGCGCCGATGGTACTGCAGGGGGGACCCTGTGGGAGAGTAGGACGCCGCCGAACAATTTTTGATGAGGGTTGGACCCGGAACTTGTGTTCCGGGTCCAACCCTTTTTTGTTGGGCGTCACTTGAAGTTCACGTTGCGCGCGCAGCATCCCCTTATGAGTACTGCTGCGATGCTCAGGGCCGCCGGCGTGGGTCTCGGCGACGAGGTGATCGTGCCGGCCTTCGGGAACGTCGAGGTCGCCGAAGCCGTGACACTGGCCGGTGGCCTTCCGGTCTTCGCCGACATAGATCCGGTGACGTACTGCCTGGACCCCATATCCGTGGAGGCCGTGGTGACTTCGCGGACCGCGGCCGTCGTGGCCGTCCACCGGTTCGGGCGGCCCGCCGACATGCCACGGCTGATCGAAGTGGGACAGCGGCACGGGCTGCTGGTGCTTCAGGAAGGCGAGTCCGAACCGCCGTACGACGAGACGGCGCAGCGGCGGCAGCGGGCGGCGTACCTCGACGAGCGGTTGAAGGGAGTCGTCCCGCCCGCGACGAGTGTGGGGCACGCCTACCAGCAGTACGTCGTGCGGGTGCCGGGGAACGGCCGGCCGGACCGGGACGCGTTCGCACGAGCCGTGCGGGCCAGGGGAGTCGACTGCCGGGTGCCGGTGAAGACGCCTGTGCACCGGCTGCCGGAATTCCGCCGCTGTGTGGCTCTTCCGGAGACCGAGCGGGCAGCCGACGAGACACTCGCCCTGCCGGTCGACGCGGCGTTGACGAAACGGGACATGCAGCGGATCGTGGCCGCCTGCAATGCCCTCGGCGGACTGCTTCGTTCTGCCGTCTGAACGAGTTTGGGAATACCGGTCCGTTCGGGGTACGATCTACTCAGTTGCTGCGGGGGAAACCCCGAAAAGCGACCGGCCCCTATAGCTCAGTCGGTAGAGCGTCTCCATGGTAAGGAGAAGGTCAACGGTTCGATTCCGTTTGGGGGCTCGGAAGAAAAGACCCCCGCCCTACCGGGCGGGGGTCTTTTGCGTGTGATGACAAGTGAACCGGATTTCCCGGCCGGGGCCGGGAAATCGGCTCAGACGTTGTGCAGACCCGGGACGCGCATGGCGAGGATGGCCATGTCGTCGGACGGGGCGTCGGCGGCGAAGCGTTCCACGGCACGCATGATGCGGGCGGCGACCGCGCCGGCCGTGAGGCCCGTACATGTCGTCAGGACGTCGGCGAGTCCGTCGTCGCCCAGCATGCGGGTTCCTTCGCGCCGTTCCGTCACGCCGTCCGTGACACAGAGGAGGACGTCGCCCGGGTCGAGCGTGACGGTCTGCTCGTAGAGCTCCAGGTCCTCCAGGACGCCCAGCAGCGGCTGGGGTTCGGCCGCGGCCTCGACCGTGCCGTCCTGGCGCAGCCGCAGAGGAAGCGGGTGGCCCGCGCAGACCACCTTCAGTTCGGCGCTGCCGTCGGGCTGAGGACGCAGCTCGCCGTACAGGAGGGTGAGGAAACGGCTTCGGGCTCCCTCGTCCAGGATCGCGGAGTTGAGGCGCTCCAGGACCGCGGGGCCGCTGAGGCCCTCCCGGGCCAGCAGACGCAGGGCGTGCCGGGCGAGGCCCGTGACCGCCGCCGCGTTGGGCCCCGTACCGCAGACGTCTCCGATGGCGAAGCCGTAGGCGCCGTCGCTGATGGGGAAGACGTCGTAGAAGTCGCCGCCGACCTCGTTGCCCTCGCCGGCCGCGCGGTAGATGACCTCGACCTCGACACCGTCGATCTGGGGGAGTTCGGGCGGCAGGAGGCTGCGCTGGAGGGACTGGCTGATGGCCGTGCGCTCGGAATAGAGACGGGCGTTGTCGAGGGCGAGGGCGGCCCGGCGGCTCAAGTCCTCGGCCAGTTCCAGGATTTCCTGCCGGAAGTGTTCGTCGGTGGGCTTGCCGAGGGTCAGCATGCCGATGACGCGGTTGCGGGCGACCAGCGGCAGGACGACCGTCTCGCCGCCGACCGCGCCGGCCGTGGCGAGGGTGGTGCCGATGCCGGAGCTGACGGTGGCCGGCCTGCCGAGGCCGAGGCTGCGCATGGAGGTGCGCAGGGCCGCCTGGTGGGCGACTTCCGCGGGGGCCGTCCAGACGCGGGCACCGGGCGTCGGGACCGGGTCGGGCGGGGAGATCTTCGACAGCAACGACTTGATGCCGTCGATGAGTTCCTCGTCCTCGTGCAGGACGTACGACAGATACGGCTCGGACGCCTGGTCGGCGATCGTGTAGACGGCGCACCAGGTGGCCAGGGTCGGCACGGTCATCTGGGCCATCAGGGCCAGGGTCTGGTCGCGGTCCAGGGTGCCGGCGAGGAGGTCGGACGCCTCGACGAGGAAGCTGAGCGAGCCGCGGCGCAGCCGCTCCAGCTCGCCGAGGCGGGCCGACTCGACGGCGAGCGCGATGCGGTCGGCGGCGAACTGCAGGCGCAGTGCCTCTTCGTTGGAGTAGCGGCCGGGAGCTTCGGCGGCGACGCCGAGGGAGCCGGTGAGACGGCCCTCCACCTTGAGCGGCACGGTGACGACCGAGCGCATGCCGGTGCCGTCCAGCAGGGGCACGGCGCCGGGGACGGCGGTGAGGTCGTCGTGGACGGCGGGCATGCGGGCGGAGCCGTAGCGGCCGGGCCCGGCCTCGACGGGGACGCGGGCGAAGCGCTGGCGCGCGGAGGGCAGGCCGGTGGAGGCGCGGACCTCCAGCTCGGTCTCGTCGTCGGTGGCGAGCAGGAGGAACGCGGAGTCGGCGTCGAGCATGTCGCGGGCGCGTTCCACCGTGCGCTGCAGGAGCCCGTCGAGGTCGTCGGGGGCGGGGGAGCCGATGAAGACCTCGAACGGGTCGGTGCTCTTGCCGTCGCCGGAATGGCCGGCGTCGCCGGTGGTGGCGCGCAACGGGGTCTGGAGCACGGCGCGTTCATGGTCGCGGACCAGGAGACAGACCGTGGAGGGCTCGCCGCCGGTGTCGCGGACGCGGAGGTGGGAGGCGTAGACGGGGACGACTCTGCCGGTGGCGGCGCGGATGCCGTAGCTGCCTTCCCAGCGGGAGAGCTGGAGCGCCTCGGCGACGCCGGTGCTGGTGCCCGGGGTGTGCGGCCAGGCGGCGAGGTCGGCGAGAGGTTTGCCGGTGACCTGGTCGGTGGTGTAGCCGAACAGTTCCTCCGCGTCCTCGTTCCAGGCGGTGATGGCGCCGACACGGTCGATCTGGACGACGGCGACCCGGACGCGGCCGTCGGCGAGCGGCAGCAGATCGGCGGGCAGGGAGGGACCGGCGGCGCGGGTGCCCACGGGACGCTGCGGCAGTTCGAGCTGGAACCAGACCTGCTTGTGCGTCGGGGTGTACTCCACGCCCCAGCGGCCGGCGAGGGCCGCGCAGAGCTGGAGGCCGCGGCCGCCCTCGCGGTCGGGGCTGCCCATGGTGACGGCGGCGTTCTGGAGGGGGATCTCGCGTTCGGGGTAGTGGTCGGCGACCTCGATGCGTACGCCGTCCTCGGAGCGCAGGCACAGCACGTCGGCGGAGGTGCCGGCGTGGACGACGGCGTTGGTCACGAGTTCGCTGGTCAGGACGACGGCGTCGTCGACGATGTCGGCGAAGCCCCAGCCCTGGAGGGTGTCGCGGACGAAGGAACGGGCGGAGGCGACCGAACGTCCGACGGGCTCGAAGCTGGCAGCCGCGCGCGCGGTGATCACGGAACTCCTCGGCCGGTTGTCGGTGTGCTGGGCTGCCCCGTCCGCCGGTTCCTGGCGCGTCTGCGCGGGCAGCGTGCTGTCCGGCCGGGGTTCCGGGGGCTGGGCTCCCGGGATCAGTCCGGTGGTCATGTGTGCGGCCGCCCCTCCGATGCCCCTCGTTTCCGTGCCACCGCCCAGACCGGACGGACCGGCGTGGCTGGACAGCCGCATGCAAGGTTACTTACCTTCCCCGCCCGAGCGGATGCCGGTCGCCGGTGTTTTACGTCCGGAGGGTGTGCGGACGATGTGCGAAGCTGCCGAACTGTTATGGCCTGGTTCGGCCGGGGTGAAACACTGGGCGGGCTTGTGGTGGAAGTGCGGGCAGCCCGAGTGGCCTCCCCGATCGGTGGGCAGTCATCCCTGATGGGCTCGTGCGCCGGCCGGTGACCGTCGGTGACGTACGGCTTTCGAACTGCACCCGAGCCCGGCAGCAACGGTCGACCCCTGCGGGAGGGACACAGTGGAGTCTGGCGCAGCGACGCGGGAAACAGGGCGGGGCACGACGTCGCGTGATCGGCGCAAGGCGCGAGGCGGGACCACCTCTGTGGACACGGCTGCCCTGAACCGGCTGCTGGCGGCGCTGGTGTCGATGCGGGACGGGAACTTCCGCAAGCGGCTCACGGTGTCCGGCGACGGCGTGATGTCGGAGATCGCGGCGGTCTTCAACGAGGTGGCCGACCGCAATATGCATCTGACCGGCGAGCTGTCGCGGGTGCGGCGGATGGTGGGGCGTGAGGGCAAGCTCACCGAGCGCCTGGAGACCGGGGCCTGCGAGGGGTCCTGGGCGGCCGCGATCGACGCGTCGAACGCGCTGGTCGACGATCTCGTGTGGCCGGTCTCCGAGGTGGGACGGGTGCTGTCGGCGGTGGCCGAGGGTGATCTGTCGCCGCGGATGGAGCTGCGGACCCAGGGCCCGGACGGGAGCGGGCATCCGCTGCGGGGGGAGTTCCTGAAGGTCGGGCGGACCGTCAACAATCTGGTCGACCAGCTGTCGACGTTCACCGACGAGGTCACGCGCGTGGCCAGCGAGGTGGGCACCGAGGGCAAGCTGGGCGGTCAGGCGCAGGTGCGCGGGATGTCGGGTTCCTGGAAGGACCTGACGGAGTCGGTCAACACCATGGCCGACCGGCTGACCGCGCAGGTGCGGGACATCGCGCTGGTGACGACGGCGGTCGCCAAGGGCGATCTGTCACGGAAGGTGACCGTCCATGTCGCCGGCGAGATGCTGGAGCTGAAGGAGACCGTCAACACGATGGTCGACCGGCTCTCGGCGTTCTCGTCCGAGGTGACGCGGGTGGCCCGGGAGGTCGGCACCGACGGGATCCTGGGCGGCCAGGCGCAGGTGCCCGGGGTGGACGGGGTGTGGAAGGAACTCACCGACTCGGTGAACACCATGGCCGGCAATCTGACGGCCCAGGTGCGCGGGATCGCCGAGGTCACCACGGCGGTGGCCAACGGTGATCTGTCGCGGAAGGTGACCGTTCCGGCGCGGGGCGAGGTCGCGCAGCTCGCCGAGACGATCAACCAGATGACCGAGACGCTGCGGATCTTCGCGGACGAGGTCACGCGCGTGGCCAACGAGGTCGGTTCCGAGGGGCGGCTGGGCGGCCAGGCGAACGTGCCGGGTGCCGCGGGCACCTGGAAGGACCTCACCGACTCCGTCAACACGGTGTTCCGGAATCTGACCATTCAGGTGAGGGACATCGCTGCCGTCACGACGGCGGTGGCGAGCGGTGATCTGTCGCAGAAGGTCACCGTGGACGTGGCCGGCGAGATGCTGGAGCTGAAGAACACCGTCAACGGCATGGTGGACCAGCTGTCGGCGTTCGGCTCCGAGGTGACGCGGGTCGCGCGGGAGATCGGTGTCGAGGGAGAGCTGGGCGGCCAGGCGCAGGTGACGGGAGCGGCGGGGACGTGGAAGGACCTCACCGACTCCGTCAACACGGCGTTCCGCAACCTCACCGGACAGGTGAGGAACATCGCCCAGGTGACGACGGCGGTGGCCAACGGCGATCTGTCGCAGAAGGTCACCGTGGACGTGTCCGGCGAGATGCTCCAGCTGAAGAACACCGTGAACACGATGGTGGACCAGCTGTCGTCGTTCGCCGACCAGGTCACGCGGATGGCCCGGGAGGTCGGAACGGAGGGCCGGCTGGGCGGTCAGGCACGGGTGGACGGGGTGTCCGGCCGCTGGAAGGAGCTGACCGACTCCGTCAACTCCATCACCGGCAATCTGACGTCGCAGGTGCGCCAGATCGCCCAGGTGACGACGGCGGTGGCGCGCGGTGATCTGTCGCAGAAGATCACCGTGGACGCGCGCGGCGAGATCCTGGAGCTGAAGAACACCATCAACACGATGGTCGACCAGCTCTCCGCCTTCGCCGACCAGGTGACCCGGGTGGCCCGCGAGGTGGGTACGGAGGGCCGGCTGGGCGGTCAGGCGCAGGTGCCCGGCGTCGCGGGCGTGTGGCGTGATCTGACCGACTCGGTGAACGGCATGGCCGGGAACCTGACGGCTCAGGTACGGCAGATCGCCCAGGTCGCCACCGCGGTGGCGCGCGGTGATCTGTCGCAGAAGATCACCGTGGACGCGCGCGGCGAGATCCTGGAGCTGAAGAACACCCTGAACACGATGGTCGACCAGCTGTCCTCCTTCGCGGAGGAGGTCACCAGGGTGGCCCGCGAGGTGGGCACCGAGGGCAAGCTGGGCGGTCAGGCCGAGGTGCAGGGGGTCTCCGGCACCTGGAAGGACCTGACCCAGTCGGTGAACTTCATGGCGAACAACCTCACCGTGCAGGTGCGCAGCATCGCCGACGTCACCACCGCGGTCGCCAAGGGCGATCTGTCGAAGAAGATCACCGTCGACGCCAAGGGCGAGATCCTCGAACTGGTCACGACCGTCAACACGATGGTGGACCAGCTGTCCAGCTTCGCCGAACAGGTGACCAGGGTGGCCCGTGAGGTGGGCACCGAGGGCATCCTGGGCGGCCAGGCGCACGTGCCGGGTGTCACGGGCATCTGGAAGGACCTGAGCGACAACGTCAACCTGATGGCCAAGAACCTGACCATGCAGGTGCGCAACATCTCCCAGGTCGCCGCGGCGGTCGCCAACGGCGATCTGACGCGTACGGTGACGATCGAGGCGGACGGCGAGGTCGCGCAGCTCGCGGACACCTTCAACACGATGGTGAAGACGCTGAGTTCGTTCGCGGAGCAGGTCACCAAGGTGGCCCGTGAGGTGGGCACCGACGGGATCCTGGGCGGTCAGGCGCATGTGCCGGGCGTGGCGGGCACCTGGAAGGACCTCACCGAGTCGGTGAACCAGATGGCGTCGAACCTGACCGGCCAGGTCCGCAACATCGCGATGGTCACGACGGCCATCGCGAAGGGCGATCTGACCAAGAAGATCGACATCGACGCCCGTGGCGAGATCCTGGAGCTGAAGACGACGATCAACACGATGGTCGACCAGCTGTCCAGCTTCGCCGAGGAGGTCACCCGTGTCGCCCGCGAGGTGGGTACGGAGGGACAGCTCGGCGGTCAGGCACGTGTGCGTGACGTGGACGGCACCTGGCGTGACCTGACGGAGTCCGTGAACGAGATGGCCGGGAACCTGACCCGGCAGGTGCGCGCCATCGCGCGGGTGGCGACGGCGGTGACCCGCGGCGACCTGAACCTGAAGATCGACGTGGACGCGTCCGGCGAGATCCAGGAACTCCAGGACTACATCAACAAGATGATCGCCAACCTGCGCGACACCACGATCGCCAACAAGGAGCAGGACTGGCTGAAGGGCAACCTCGCCCGGATCTCCGCGCTGATGCAGGGCCGCCGCGACCTGGACGACGTCGCCTCGCTGATCATGAGCGAGCTGACGCCGGTGGTCTCCGCGCAGCACGGGGCGTTCTTCCTTGCGCTGCCGCTGATGGACGAGCAGGACCTGGCCGCCGACAGCGAGGACCAGTACGAGCTGCGGATGCTGGGGTCGTACGGCTACTCGATGGGCTCCATGCCGACGTCGTTCCGGCCCGGTGAGGCGCTGGTCGGCACGGCGGCCATGGAGAAGCGCACGATCCTGGTGGAGAACGCGCCGAGCGGCTACCTGAAGATCTCCTCCGGGCTCGGTGAGGCGCCGCCCGCGCAGGTGATCGTGCTGCCGGTGCTGTTCGAGGGCAAGGTGCTGGGGGTGATCGAGCTGGCGTCGTTCACCCCGTTCACGCAGATCCAGCGGGACTTCCTGAACCAGATCGCGGAGATGATCGCCACCAGCGTCAACACCATCTCGGTGAACACCAAGACCGAGGTGCTGCTGAAGCAGTCGCAGGAGCTGACGGAGCAACTGCGCGAACGTTCCGCCGAGCTGGAGAACCGGCAGAAGGCGCTTCAGGCGTCCAACGCCGAACTGGAGGAGAAGGCCGAGCTGCTCGCCCGGCAGAACCGCGACATCGAGGTGAAGAACACCGAGATCGAGGAGGCGCGGCAGGTCCTGGAGGAGCGGGCCGAGCAGCTGGCCGTCTCCATGCGCTACAAGAGCGAGTTCCTCGCCAACATGTCGCACGAGCTGCGCACCCCGCTGAACTCGCTGCTGATCCTCGCCAAGCTGCTCGCCGACAACGCGGAGGGCAACCTCACCCCGAAGCAGGTGGAGTTCGCCGAGACGATCCACGGGGCGGGTTCCGACCTGCTCCAGCTGATCAACGACATCCTCGATCTGTCGAAGGTCGAGGCGGGCAAGATGGACGTCTCCCCGACGCGTATCGCGCTGGTGCAGCTGGTCGACTACGTGGAGGCCACTTTCCGGCCGCTGACCGCGGAGAAGGGCCTGGATCTGTCGGTGCGGGTCTCGCCCGAGCTGCCGGCGACGCTGCACACCGACGAGCAGCGGCTGCTCCAGGTGCTGCGCAACCTGCTGTCGAACGCGGTGAAGTTCACCGATTCGGGGTCGGTGGAGCTGGTGATCCGGCCCGCGGTCACGGATGTCCCGGTGGGGATCAGGGAGCAGCTGCTGGAGACGGGGTCGCTGAGCGATCCGGACGCCCGGCTGATCGCGTTCTCGGTGACGGACACGGGCATCGGGATCGCGGCGAGCAAGATGCGGGTGATCTTCGAGGCGTTCAAGCAGGCGGACGGCACGACGAGCCGCAAGTACGGCGGCACCGGCCTCGGGCTGTCGATCTCGCGGGAGATCGCCCAGCTGCTCGGCGGCGAGATCCACGCGCAGAGCGAGCCGGGCCGCGGCTCGACGTTCACCCTGTACCTGCCGCTGCACCCGGGCGAGCTGCCGCCGCACGGCTACCAGCAGCCCGCTCTGCCCTCCGGGCAGGCTTCCGCGGGCACGCCGGAGCTGCTGCCCGAGCCGGCGATCGAGACGCCGGCGGAGGTGAAGTCGTACCACGAGACGCAGAACGGTGCCGCGGCGCTGTTCCGGCGGCGCCGCCGGGCCGTGTCCGCGCACGGCGGCGACCTGGGCGACCGGTGGGTGGCGGCCGAGCAGGAGCCGGCGCCGCAGCCGCGCGGCGGTATCCGGTTCGCCGGGGAGAAGGTCCTGATCGTCGACGACGACATCCGCAATGTCTTCGCGCTGACGAGCGTGCTGGAGCAGCACGGTCTGTCGGTGCTGTACGCCGAGAACGGCCGTGAGGGCATCGAGGTGCTGGAGCAGCACGACGACGTGGCGGTCGTGCTGATGGACATCATGATGCCGGAGATGGACGGGTATGCCACGACGACGGCGATCCGCAGGATGCCGCAGTTCGCCGGGCTGCCGATCGTGGCGCTGACCGCGAAGGCGATGAAGGGCGACCGGGAGAAGGCGATCGAGTCGGGTGCCTCCGACTACGTGACCAAGCCCGTGGACCCCGATCATCTGCTGTCGGTGATGGAGCAGTGGATGCGCGGCGAGTGAAGGACCGCAGGTGGGGACGGCCGGCGGGAACTCTGTGTGTTCACACGGAGTTGCCGACCGGATATGCCTGACGCCGTGTAGAAGTACGGGATCCGGGGAACCTTCTGGTCTCACGCTGCGTTTCTGGTATGTGCACAGTGACATCGCGGTGACAGGGTGTGGCGACGGGCGGGGTGCGGCTACGATGACCGGCACGAGGACGGGCGGCGAAAGGGAGTCGTCCCCTGGGGCGGCATCCGAGGGTGCCACCCCGAGTCCTGAGGACAGGGGAGGCCCCACGCCGGGGCGAGGAGGGCGGGCCATGGTGCAGAAGGCCAAGATCCTCCTGGTCGATGACCGGCCGGAGAATCTGCTGGCGCTGGAGGCGATCCTCTCGGCGCTCGATCAGACGCTGGTTCGGGCATCGTCCGGGGAGGAAGCGCTCAAAGCACTGCTCACGGACGACTTCGCGGTCATCCTGCTGGATGTCCAGATGCCGGGCATGGACGGCTTCGAGACGGCCGCGCACATCAAGCGCCGCGAGCGCACCCGGGACATCCCGATCATCTTCCTCACGGCGATCAACCACGGGCCGCACCACACCTTCCGCGGCTACGCGGCGGGCGCGGTGGACTACATCTCCAAGCCGTTCGACCCGTGGGTGCTACGGGCGAAGGTGTCGGTGTTCGTCGAGCTGTACATGAAGAACTGCCAGCTGCGTGAGCAGGCGGCCCTGCTGCGCCTCCAGTTGGAGGGCGGTGGCGGCAAGGCCGGCGCGGTCGGCCCCGGCAAGGAGTCGGCGGGTCTGCTGGCCGAGCTGTCGGCGCGGCTCGCGGCCGTCGAGGAGCAGGCCGAGGCGCTGTCCAAGCAGCTCGAGGGCGATTCCGCGGACGCCGCGGCGGTGGCCACGGCCGCCCATCTGGAACGCAAACTCACCGGGTTGCGGCGGGCGCTGGACGCGCTGGAGCCGGGCACGGGCGGCCCGCCCGCGCTGCCGTCGCAGAACTGACGCCCGTCGGGCGCGAAGAACTGACCGTTTTGAGGGGCTTCTTGGCCCGGCGTCAGTTCTGTGCGCCCGCAAGGGCGACACGAACGGGTGAAGCACTGGGCACACGTGTCCGCAGTCGCCTCCACAGGTAACCTCACACCCATGGCCTCACGTCCCTCCGCAGCCAAGAAGCAGCCCGCCGGTAAGGCGGCCGCTCCCGCGAAGGCTCCGGCGAAGAAGGCCGCCGCGAAGAAGGCCCCGGCCCGCAAGGCGGCGGCCAAGAAGCCGGCGCCCAAGCCGGCGCCGAGTCCGACCGGGGGTGTCTACCGGCTGGTGCGCGCCCTCTGGCTCGGCCTCGCGCACGCGGTCGGCGCCGTGTTCCGCGGCATAGGGCAGGGTGCCAGGAACCTCGACCCGGCCCACCGCAAGGACGGCGTCGCCCTGCTGCTGCTCGGTCTCGCCCTGATCGTCGCCGCGGGCACCTGGTCGAATCTGCGCGGACCCGTCGGCGACCTGGTCGAGATGCTGGTGACCGGCGCCTTCGGGCGGCTGGACCTGCTGGTGCCGATCCTGCTCGCGGTGATCGCCGTGCGGTTCATCCGGCACCCGGAGAAGCCGGAGGCCAACGGCCGGATCGTGATCGGGCTGTCCGCCCTGGTGATCGGCGTGCTCGGACAGGTGCACATCGCCTGCGGCTCGCCCGCCCGCGAGGCCGGCATGCAGGAGATAAGGGACGCCGGCGGACTGATCGGCTGGGCCGCGGCCACCCCGCTGACGTTCACCATGACCGAGGTGCTCGCCGTACCGCTGCTGGTGCTGCTGACGGTCTTCGGCCTGTTGGTGGTGACGGCCACTCCGGTCAACGCCGTCCCGCAGCGGCTGCGGCTGCTCGGGGTGAGGCTGGGCGTGGTGCACGACCCCGCCCCGCAGGAGTACTCCGACGACGAGGAGCGCTACGACGAGCAGTGGCGCGAGTCGCTGCCCGCGCGCCCCCGCAGGCGCGGATCCGCCCCCGAGGCGTACGACCCCGGGGCCGCGGAGGAGGAGGCGCTCTCCCGGCGCCGCGGCCGGCCCCGGAGCCCCTCCGTGCCGCAGCCGGCGACGGACCGGCGGATGGACCCCGTGGACGTCGCGGCGGCCGCCGCCGCGGACCTCGACGGGGCCGTGCTGCACGGCATGCCGCCCTCGCCGGTCGTCGCGGACCTCACCCAGGGCGTCACCGCCGGCGACCGCGAGGGCACCGCCCCGACGCCCGTGCCGGCCCCGGCCGGACGGCGGCAGGGGCGGACCGGATCGGGAGCCGTCCCCGACCTCACCAAGGCGCCGCCCGAGGAGCACCGGGACCTGCCGCCGCGTGCGGAGCAGCTCCAGCTGTCCGGCGACGTCACCTACTCGCTGCCTTCGCTGGACCGTCTCACCCGGGGCGGGCCGGGCAAGGCGCGCAGCGCCGCCAACGACGCCGTCGTGGCCTCGCTGACCAACGTCTTCACCGAGTTCAAGGTCGACGCGGCCGTCACCGGTTTCACCCGCGGTCCGACGGTCACGCGCTACGAGGTGGAGCTGGGCCCGGCGGTGAAGGTCGAGCGGATCACGGCGCTCGCCAAGAACATCGCGTACGCCGTCGCCAGCCCGGACGTGCGGATCATCAGCCCGATCCCCGGGAAGTCGGCGGTCGGCATCGAGATCCCGAACACCGACCGGGAGATGGTCAACCTCGGCGACGTGCTGCGGCTCGCGGAGTCCGCCGAGGACGACGACCCGATGCTGGTCGCCTTCGGCAAGGACGTCGAGGGCGGCTATGTCATGCACTCGCTGGCGAAGATGCCGCACATGCTGGTCGCCGGCGCCACCGGCTCCGGCAAGTCCTCCTGCATCAACTGCCTGATCACCTCGGTCATGATGCGGGCGACCCCGGAGGACGTCCGCATGATCCTGGTCGACCCCAAGCGGGTCGAGCTGACCGCCTACGAGGGCATCCCGCACCTGATCACGCCGATCATCACCAATCCCAAGCGGGCCGCCGAGGCGCTCCAGTGGGTCGTGCGCGAGATGGACCTCAGGTACGACGACCTCGCGGCCTACGGGTACCGGCACATCGACGACTTCAACAGGGCCGTGCGCGAGGGCACCGTGAAGCCGCCCGCGGGCAGCGAGCGGGAGCTCCAGCCGTATCCGTATCTGCTGGTGATCGTCGACGAGCTGGCCGACCTGATGATGGTGGCGCCCAGGGACGTCGAGGACGCGATCGTGCGCATCACCCAGCTCGCCCGTGCGGCGGGCATCCATCTGGTGCTGGCCACCCAGCGGCCGTCCGTGGACGTCGTCACCGGTCTGATCAAGGCGAACGTGCCCTCCCGGCTCGCCTTCGCCACCTCCTCGCTCGCCGACAGCCGGGTCATCCTGGACCAGCCGGGCGCGGAGAAGCTGATCGGCAAGGGCGACGGGCTGTTCCTGCCGATGGGCGCGAACAAGCCCACCCGTATGCAGGGCGCGTTCGTCACCGAGGCCGAGGTGGCGGCGGTCGTGCAGCACTGCAAGGACCAGATGGCGCCGGTCTTCCGGGACGACGTCACCGTGGGGACCAAGCAGAAGAAGGAGATCGACGAGGACATCGGCGACGACCTCGACCTGCTGTGCCAGGCCGCCGAGCTGGTGGTCTCCACCCAGTTCGGGTCGACGTCCATGCTCCAGCGCAAGCTGCGCGTGGGCTTCGCGAAGGCCGGCCGGCTGATGGACCTGATGGAGTCACGGAGCATCGTCGGACCGAGCGAAGGGTCCAAGGCACGTGACGTTCTTGTGAAGCCCGACGAGCTGGACGGCGTGCTGGCGGTGATCCGTGGAGAGTCTGACGGGTAGGCGAACGGCTGCTCGCGCGGGTGGGTCCCGGCCGGAGGACACCGGTCCGAGACAGGCCGGATGTCGGATCGTGACTCACCCGTAAGGGATCATTGAGCAACCGTTTCCCTGCCTCGCACGTCAAGTTGAGCGAAGTGACCAAGAGGTACCCGACCATCGGCGTGACCGGCCATTCCGATGGCGTACAAAGTCTTACCGCCCGGTTGCCCCAACCCTTTTGCACCCCCCTAGACTGAACCTCCAGCACAGGCGGCTCACGCTCGAAAGGCGCCCCCGTGTCCATCGGCAACTCCCCTGAAGACGAGCGTCCGTTCGAAGACGTTTCCGAGGAAGCCCGCCCCTCCGTCGGCCGTGCGCTGCGTGAAGCGCGGATCGCGGCCAAGATGACCGTCGACGACGTCAGCACCGCCACCCGGGTCCGCATCGCGATCGTGCACGCGATCGAGCAGGACGACTTCACGCCCTGCGGCGGCGACGTCTACGCCCGTGGCCACATCAAGACCCTGGCCCGGGCCGTCCGTCTCGATCCGGCGCCCCTGCTCGCGCAGTACGACGCCGACCACGGCGGCCGCCCGGCGCCCACGCCGGCCGCGCCGCTGTTCGAAGCCGAACGCATCCGCCCCGAGCGGCGCGGACCCAACTGGACCGCGGCGATGGTCGCCGCGATCGTCGCCGTGATCGGTTTCGTCGGCTTCACCGTCGTCAAGGGCGGCGGTTCCGGCTCCGGCACCGACGAGGTCGCCGAGGGCACCACGCCCACCGCGGGCAGGACCGCCTCGCCCTCGGCCGGCAGCAAGAAGCCGGCCGCCCCCAAGCCCGACCCGACCGAGAGCGCCATCGCCGCGGCGCCCCAGGACAAGGTCACCGTCCGGGTCAGCGCCGCCGACGGACGCAGCTGGGTCGCGGCCAAGGACCACAACGGCCGGCTGCTGTTCGACGGACTGCTCAAGCAGGGCGAGTCCAAGACCTTCCAGGACAGCTCCAAGATCAACCTGGTGCTCGGCGACGCCGGCGCGGTCCAGCTCTACGTCAACGGCAAGAAGATCGACGACAACTTCCAGCCCGGCGCGGTGGAGCGTCTGACCTACACCAAGGGCGACCCGCAGATCGGCTGAGCGGGGGCCTTCGGGCCGGATCGGGACGGGGTTGGCCAAGATCGGCCAACCCCGTCGACGTGGGGTGTCGCCGGGACGAAGTAGTCTTGAGCCCATGCCTGAACGCCGTACCGTCGCACTCGTCACACTTGGCTGCGCCCGTAACGAGGTGGACTCCGAGGAGCTCGCGGGCCGTCTGGAGGCGGACGGCTGGCAGCTCGTGGAGGACGCCGCACACGCGGACGTCGCCGTCGTCAACACCTGCGGATTCGTCGACGCCGCCAAGAAGGACTCCGTCGACGCCCTGCTGGAGGCCAACGACCTCAAGAACCACGGCCGCACCCAGGCCGTCGTCGCGGTCGGCTGCATGGCCGAGCGGTACGGCAAGGAACTCGCCGAAGCCCTCCCCGAGGCCGACGGCGTGCTCGGCTTCGACGACTACTCCGACATCTCCGACCGCCTGCAGACCATCCTGTCCGGCGGCATCCACGCCGCTCACACCCCCCGCGACCGCCGCAAGCTGCTGCCGATCAGCCCGGCCGAGCGGCAGGAGTCGGCCACCGAGGTCGCCCTGCCCGGACACGGCCCCACCGACCTCCCGGACGGCCTCGCGCCCGCTTCCGGCCCCCGTGCGCCCCTGCGCCGCCGCCTGGACGGCGCCCCGGTCGCCTCGGTGAAGCTGGCCTCCGGCTGCGACCGGCGCTGCACCTTCTGCGCCATCCCGTCCTTCCGCGGCTCCTTCATCTCGCGCCGGCCCTCGGACGTCCTGAACGAGACGCGGTGGCTGGCCGAGCAGGGCGTCAAGGAGATCATGCTGGTCTCCGAGAACAACACCTCCTACGGCAAGGACCTGGGCGACATCCGCCTGCTGGAGTCCCTGCTGCCCGAGCTGGCCGAGGTCGACGGCATCGAGCGGGTGCGGGTGAGCTACCTCCAGCCGGCCGAGATGCGCCCCGGCCTGATCGACGTGCTGACCGGCACACCGAAGATCGCCCCGTACTTCGACCTGTCCTTCCAGCACTCCGCGCCCGACGTGCTGCGCGCGATGCGCCGCTTCGGCGACACCGACCGCTTCCTGGAGCTGCTCGACACCATCCGGAGCAAGGCGCCCGAGGCGGGTGTGCGGTCCAACTTCATCGTGGGCTTCCCCGGCGAGACCGAGGCCGACCTGGCCGAGCTGGAACGCTTCCTGAACGGCGCGCGGCTGGACGCCATCGGTGTCTTCGGCTACTCCGACGAGGAGGGCACCGAGGCGGCCACGTACGGCAACAAGCTCGACGAGGACGTCGTCGCCGACCGTCTCGCGCACATCTCCCGGCTCGCGGAGGAACTCGTCTCGCAGCGCGCCGAGGAGCGCGTCGGCGAGACCGTCCGGGTGCTCGTGGAGTCGGTCGACGAGGAGGAGGGCGTCCACGGCCGCGCGGCCCACCAGGCGCCCGAGACGGACGGCCAGGTGCTTCTCACGAGCGGCGAGGGCCTGGGCATCGGCCGTATCGTCGAGGCGAAGGTGGTCGGCACCGAGGGTGTCGACCTGGTGGCCGAGCCTCTGCCGGGCTCGCACGCGTGTAGTGAGGAGGCGGGCAGATGACCGGAGTCCCGGCATCCGCCGCGGGCGGCTCCTCCAAGGCGGGCCCCTCCCGGACCGGACCGGCCAAGGCCGGCGCGACCACGGCACCCGGGGCCGGCGCGACCGCGGCGGGCGGCGGTACGGAGAACGTGTCCACGGCGGGCGGTGCGAAGGGCATGTCCATGGCGGGCGGCGCCGAGAGCGAGAGCGGCGCCAGGCCCGGGCGGGGCGGCAAGCTGGCGGCCGCGGCCGTCAACCAGGCGAGCGTCTGGAACATCGCCAACCTGCTGACCATGCTCCGGCTGCTGCTGGTGCCCGCCTTCGTCGCCCTGATGCTGGCCGACGGCGGCTACGACCCCGCCTGGCGCTCGTTCGCCTGGGCGGCCTTCGCCATCGCCATGATCACCGACCTGTTCGACGGACATCTGGCGCGCACGTACAACCTGGTCACCGACTTCGGGAAGATCGCAGACCCCATCGCCGACAAGGCCATCATGGGGGCGGCGCTGATCTGTCTGTCCTACCTCGGCGATCTGCCGTGGTGGGTGACCGCGGTGATCCTCGGCCGGGAACTCGGGATCACGCTGATGCGTTTCCTCGTCATCCGGTACGGCGTCATCCCGGCGAGCCGCGGCGGCAAGCTGAAGACGCTCACCCAGGGCGTGGCCGTGGGGATGTACATCCTGGCCCTGACGGGGTGGCTGGCCACGCTGCGCTGGTGGGTGATGGCCGCCGCGGTCGTCCTGACCGTCCTCACCGGGCTGGACTATGTGAGACAGGCCATTGTGCTGCGCAGGCGCGGAATGGCCGAGCGCGCCGGAGCCTCGGAGGAGACCGAAGCGTGAATCCCACGGCCGCCGACGTCGTGCGACTACTGACGGTGAGGGGCGAGACGGTCGCCGTCGCCGAGTCGCTGACCGGCGGACTGGTCGCTTCCGA
This sequence comes from Streptomyces sp. NPDC093094, assembly GCF_044754345.1. Classification (NCBI taxonomy): domain Bacteria; kingdom Bacillati; phylum Actinomycetota; class Actinomycetes; order Kitasatosporales; family Streptomycetaceae; genus Streptomyces; species Streptomyces sp. NPDC093094. The sequence continues at coordinate 17,097 of NZ_JBIVOX010000001.1, forward strand.
ACTGACCGCGGTCGCCGGGGCGTCCTTGGCCTTCCGTGGCTCGGTGACGGCGTACGCGACTCCCCTCAAGCATGAACTGCTGGGCGTCGACGCCACTCTCCTGGAGGAGCGCGGGGCGGTGGACCCGCAGGTCGCGGCACAGATGGCGGCCGGAGTGCGCAAGGCGCTGGGCGCCGACTGGGGCCTCGCGACGACCGGTGTCGCCGGCCCCGAGCCGCAGGACGGCAAGCCCGTCGGCACCGTTTTCGTCGCCGTCGACGGTCCCCGCGGCGTGAGCCCCGTTTCCGCCGGTGGCGGAAAAGTGGAGGCGCTGCGGTTGAACGGCGACCGTGCGGAAATCCGTATGGAGAGTGTACGGAGCGTACTCGCCCTGCTTCTGAGGGAGCTTACGGGCGAACAGACCGGGAATGAGCGGGCACAGGATACGGAACAGAACGGGGGGTTTTGATGTTTGCAGCCCTGAGTGAACACGACATCGCTCCCCGCACGGCCGCGGCGCGAGGCGGTACGGTGGGGCGTGAAGGATGCGGTTTCGCGGTCCGAGGAGGGAGCCACCGATGATTCTGCTCCGTCGCCTGCTGGGTGACGTGCTGCGTCGGCAGCGCCAGCGCCAGGGCCGTACTCTGCGCGAAGTCTCCTCGTCCGCCCGAGTCTCGCTCGGCTATCTCTCCGAGGTGGAGCGGGGGCAGAAGGAGGCTTCCTCCGAACTGCTCTCCGCCATCTGCGACGCGCTGGACGTACGGATGTCCGAGCTCATGCGGGAAGTGAGCGACGAGCTCGCCCTCGCCGAGCTGGCCCAGTCCGCTGCGGCCACCCCCAGCGAGTCCGTGCCCACGCCGGTACGACCGATGCTGGGCGCCGTGTCGGTGACCGGTGTGCCACCGGAACGGGTGACCATCAAGGCGCCCGCCGAGGCGGTGGACGTCGTCGCCGCGTGAGTGCGCGGGCCGAAGCGATCTGATGCTGTGAGGCCCCGGTCGGGGCCCCTCCGGATGAACCGGAGAAGTCCCGACCGGGGCCTTTCGCGTGTCCGAGGGTGTCCGTGGAGCCTCTGGCCTGAGCCGGGACGGGCTGTTTTGCTCCATTTGCCGGGTTCGGGCCGGACGGTCATCGTGGAGGGACGTGTCCGTCGCGATCCACGGAGATGTTGCATGTACGTCGTCAAGAGCCCGCTGTCCGACGCCGATCTGAAGATCGTGTCCGAGGCGCTCCAGGGTGCCCTCGTCGATCTCGTGGACCTGTCCCTGGTGGCCAAGCAGATCCACTGGAACGTCGTCGGGCCGCGCTTCCGGTCGGTGCATCTCCAGCTCGACGAGGTCGTCGCCGTCGCCCGGACGCACTCCGACACGGTCGCGGAACGGGCCTCGGCGCTCGGTGTGTCACCCGACGGCCGTGCCGCGACGGTGGCCGGCGGCAGCGGCGTCGGTGCGGTGCCGGGCGGCTGGGTGAAGGACGGTGACGCGGTGGGTGTGCTCGTGGACGCCCTCGGAGCCGTGATCGGACGGATGCGGGAACGCGTGACGGCGACCGGGGAGGCGGACCCGGTGTCGCAGGACATCTTCATCGGGATCACGGCGGACCTCGAGAAGCACCACTGGATGTTTCAGGCCGAGAACGGGTGACGGTGGAGGCGGCGGCCTCTTCGGCGGCCGCCGCACGGCATCCGTGTACCGGGGTGCGCCCTGCCGCGGCGCCGGAGGTGTTCCTGGCGTCGGGGGCGGTGCCGGGCTGGAGGTGGGGTCATGGTGGGGCGGATGACACGCTGGACGGTCGGTCTCGGGCTGGGGGTGCTGTGGTGGTGGGCCGTGGCCCGGCTGGCGGTCGCGCCGGACGCGGGGGTGCTGGAAGGGGCCGTGGCGGCTGGGGGCTGGGGGCTGAGCCTGCTGCCGGTGCACTGCATGCCGAAGGGGCGGGCCGCGGGGGCCGTGGCGAAGGGGCGGTGGGTCCGGGCCTGGCGGACGGGAGCGGCCGGGCGGGAGGGCGACGCCGGGTAGGAGGTGTTTCTCCCGGGGTTCTCGCGTTCCGGGTTCTCGCGTTCCGGGTTCTCGCGTTCCGGGCTTTCGCGTTCCGGGCTTTCGCGTTCCGGGGCCGCGTCCTGGAGCCCGTTGCGGGCCCCTTTCGGGCCGGGGAAGTTCACCACGGCATGGCGACGCCGCCGTTCGGGCGGAGGATCTGGCCCGTGACGAAGGCCGAGGCGTCCGAGGCGAGATACAGGATCGTGTGGGCCACGTCCTCGGGCTCGCCCACGCGCCCCAGAGGCGATCTGCGGGCCATCAGAGCCTCGGTGCGGGCCTGCCCGGCCTCGTGACGGCCGGTCATGGCCGTGCGGATCCATCCCGGGGCGACCGCGTTGACACGGATGCCGTGCGGGCCGACCTCGGTCGCGAGGGTCCTGGTCAACTGGACCACGGCCGCCTTCGCGACGCCGTAGCAGAGCAGACCGGGCCCCCCGGTGTCGACCGCGCCCGAGGCCATGGTGACGATGCTGCCCCGGGTGCCCTGCGCGACCATCAGGCGCGCGGCCTCCTGGCAGGCGTACAGCACGCCCTTGAAGTTGACGTCCAGGACCCGGTCCAGGTCCTCGTCCCGGGTCTCCAGCACCGGGCTGCTGTGCATGATCCCCGCCACCGCCGCCATGATGTGCAGCTGCTCGCAGGACATGACGGCCTGCCCCAGCCGCGCGCGGTCGGTGACGTCGAGGTGGTGGGTGACGGCCGTGCCGCCCCCGGCCCCGATGAGGGCGGCCGTCTCGTCGAGGCCCGGCGCGTCGAGATCCGCGCAGTGCACGGTCGCGCCCGCGCGCGCGAGCAGGACCGCGCCGGCCCGGCCGATGCCGCTCGCGGCGCCGGTGACGAATGCGGTGCGTCCGGTGAGGTCGTACGCGTCGACGGCCATGGAGGGACCGTACGAGCGTATCTGACGGATCGTCAACTATTGCTGCGGGGCTTGTCCGGAGCTCGTCCTGGGCCTGTCCGGGAGCGCTGGGCGCCGCCGTGCCGCCGGTTCTTCCCCGGCTGTGGGCCTTCCAGGGTCACGAGTCTTCCCCGGCCTGTGGTGCGGTGGTCTCCGTGCGGTTGTGGGGGCTGCCGCCTCGGCGGAGGGCCCCGGCCGACGGGGTGCCGCCCGGCACGGGGGCCGGGCCCGGCTGGCAGACCGGGCACCAGTACGTGGGGCGCTCCCGTGAGCCGTCGCCCTGGTCGGCCAGGCGGACCGGGGTGCCGCAGCGCAGGCAGGGCCGTCCCGCGCGGCCGTACACGAACAGGTCCTGCCCACGTCGGCCGGTCGTCGCACGGACCGGGCGTTCTCGGTTGGCCTCCAGCAGCCGCTCGGCGAGTCCCGGAAGCGCGGCCGCGCGGTCGGCGGGGACGCCGCCGACGGGGAGCCAGGGCGTGACGCCGAGGAGGAAGCACAGCTCGCTCTTGTACACATTGCCGATGCCGGCGAGGTTGCGCTGGTCGAGCAGGGCCTCGCCGAGGGGACGGGCGGGGTCCGCGAGGAGATTGGCCAGGGCCTTGTCCGGGTCCCAGTCCGGGCCCAGCAGATCGGGGCCGAGATGGCCGACGACACGGTCCTCCTCCTCGGTGCGCAGCAGTTCGAGGACGGGGAGGCGGTAGCCGACGGCGGTGCGGTCGGCGGTGCCCAGGACGGCGCGGATCTGGTGCGCGGGCCCGCCGCTCCAGCGCTGTCCGGGCCGGAACACCTTCCAGGAGCCGTCCATCCGCAGATGCGAGTGCAGCGTCAGGCCGCCTTCGATCCGGGCCAGCAGATGCTTGCCGCGCGGAGTGACGTCCAGGACGGTACGGCCGGTCAGATCGGCCGTGGCGTACCTCGGGACCCTGAGGTCGGAGCGGATCAGCACCTGGCCCGCGAGGGCGGTGTGCAGTCTCTTCGCGGCCTGCCAGACGGTGTCACCTTCGGGCATGGGTCAAGGGTGGCACGGGCGGGGCGGGGAGGACGGTCCCTGCTCGTCGGCCGTCCGGTGGTGTGCGCCTCCTCACGCGCGCAGGCGCAGGCCGCGAGGGGTGGCGATGAAGCCCGCCCCTTCCAGGAGGGCGCCCAGGGGGGAGGTCAGGGCGGAGGCACCGTTGATGCGTTCCACCGTGACCGTGCCGAGGGAGCCTGCCCGGGCGGCTGCCGCGAGTGCCTCGGCGGCCTCGTGCAGCCGGGGGTCGTCGGGGACCGGGCCGCCGCCGGCGTCCGGGTCCGCGAGCCAGGCCAGCAGGGTCTTGCCGCCGCGCTCCATGTAGAGCGTCAGCTCGCCCTCGACCAGGACCACGAGCGAGCCCGCCTTGCGGCCCGCCTTGTGACCGGCGCCGGTCGGCGGCTCGGGCCAGGGCAGGGCGGCACCGTAGGCGTTGGCCGGGTCGGCGGCGGCCAGGACCACGGCGCGGGAGGCGGGGGCCGGACGTCTGCCGGAGCCCCGGAAGCCCGGGGGCCCGCCGCCTCGGCCGCCGGCGCCGGCCGTGCCGTACGGGCTGCTCGCGCCGTACGGGCTGGACACGCCGTACGGGCCGGACGAGGGCATCCGGTCGCGCGGGGAGGCGTGGCCGCCGGGGGCGGAGGGTGCTCCGGCGGACGGGAACGGGCCGGGAGAGGTGTCGTCGTCGGGGAAGGCGGGGAAGCCAGGGAACTCCGTGGTGCCGGGTGGGGCCGGGGCGCCGGGCGAGGCGGGGTCGTGCGGGCGGACGAAGCTGTCGTCGGCGAAGGGGGCCGTGGCGCCGTAGGCCGCTGCCGCGGTGCCCCGGCCGTGGGCGGGGTCCGGGGCGGACAGGCCGTCGCGGGCGTTGGCGACCGCGCGCAGACGGTCCACCGCGCCGTCCATCGCGAACTGGGCCGCGCCCAGGCCCTCGACCACGTAGCCGCGCCGGGCCTGGCCGCTCTCCTCGAAGACGGACAGCACCCGGTACGTGGCCGAGAAGCCGCCTTCCACGCCCTCGGAGGCGACCGCTCCCCGGGTCACCACGCCGTGCCGGTCGAGGAGGACCCGGGCCAGCGCATGGGCGCGCACGGTGGTGTCCGGGTCGCGCCGGGGGAGCAGCGACCAGCGGCCGGCGACCGTCGGGGGCCCGGTGCGGGAGGAGGGGCGGGCGGCGGCCGTCAGGGATCCGTAGCGGCCGCGCGGAACGGTGCGCCTGGCACGGTGGGCGGTGGATCCCGCCGTCCGGCCGGAGCCCAGCAGGGCCCGCATCGGTGCCAGCGTGTCGTTGGTGAGCCGGCCGGACCAGGACAGGTCCCAGATCGCGTCGGCCAGCTGGGGGTCGGTGGCCTCGGGGTGCGTGGTGGCCCGGACCTGGTCGGCGATCTGACGGAAGAACAGGCCATAGCCGCCGGACAGGGCGTCCAGGACCGACTGGTGCAGTGCCGTCAGCTCCAGCGGGTGCGGCGGGGGCAGGAGCAGCGGCGCTGCGTCGGCCATGTACAGCGAGACCCAGCCGTCCTTGCCGGGCAGCGAGCCCGCGCCGGCCCACACGACCTCGCCCGCGGAGGTCAGTTCGTCGAGCATCGCCGGGCTGAAGTCGCCGACCCGGGAGGGCAGGACCAGCTTCTCCAGGGCGGACGCGGGCACGGACGCACCCTGCAACTGCTCGACGGCCCGCACCAGTCCGTCGATGCCCCGCAGCCCGTGGCCCCTGCCGATGTGCTGCCACTGCGGCAGGAACTGGGCGAGCGCGGCAGGCGGCACCGGCTCCACCTCGTGCCGCAGCGCGGCCAGGGAACGCCGGCGCAGCCTTCGCAGGACCGCCGCGTCGCACCACTCCTGACCGATCCCTGCGGGGTGGAACTCGCCCTGGACGACCCGGCCGGACGCCGCCAGCCGCTGCAGAGCGCCGTCGGTGACCGCGACACCGAGGCCGAAACGCGCCGCGGCCGTGACCGAGGTGAACGGGCCGTGGGTGCGGGCGTGGCGCGCGAGGAGGTCGCCCAGGGGATCCTTCACCGGCTCGGTGAATGCCTCCGGGACGCCCACCGGCAGGGCGGTGCCGAGCGCGTCGCGCAGGCGGCCCGCGTCCTCGATCGCCGACCAGTGGTCGGTACCCGCGATGCGCACCCGGATGACACGGCGGGCCGACGCCAGCTCCTGGGCCCACTGCGGTTCGGCGCCACGCTCGGCCAGCTCCGCGTCGGTGAGCGGGCCGAGCAGCCTGAGCACGTCGGCGACGCCTTCCCCGTCCTTGACCCGCCGGTCCTCGGTGAGCCACTGCAGCTCCCGCTCCAGCTCGGTCAGCACCTCGGCGTCGAGCAGCTCGCGCAGCTCCGCCTGGCCGAGCAGCTCCGCCAGCAGCCGCGAGTCCAGCGACAGCGCGGCCGCGCGGCGCTCGGCGAGCGGCGAGTCGCCCTCGTACAGGAACTGGGCGACGTAACCGAAGAGGAGCGAACGCGCGAAGGGGGACGGCTCGGGAGTGGTGACCTCCACGAGGCGCACCTTGCGGGACTCCAGGTCGCCCATCAGCTCGGCCAGGCCGGGGACGTCGAACACGTCCTGGAGGCATTCGCGGACCGCCTCCAGGACGATCGGGAACGAGCCGAACTCGCTCGCCACCTCCAGCAGCTGGGCGGCCCGCTGCCGCTGCTGCCACAGCGGGGTGCGCCTGCCGGGACTGCGGCGCGGCAGCAGCAGCGCGCGGGCGGCGCACTCGCGGAAACGGGACGCGAACAGCGCCGAGCCGCCGACCTGGTCGGTGACGACCCGGTCGACCTCACCCTTGTCGAAGACGACGTCGGCCGCGCCGACCGGCGCCTGCTCGGCGTCGTACTCCGTGCCCGCCTTCAGGGGCTCCTGGTCGAGCAGGTCGAGGCTCATGAGGTCGGCGTCGGGCAGGCGCAGCACGATGCCGTCGTCGGCGTGCATCACCTGGGCGTCCATCCCGTAGCGCTCGGACAGGCGGGCGCCGAGCGCGAGGGCCCAGGGCGCGTGGACCTGCGCGCCGAAGGGGGAGTGCACGACCACGCGCCAGTCGCCCAGCTCGTCCCGGAAACGCTCGACCACGATCGTGCGGTCGTCGGGGACGTGGCCGCACGCCTCGCGCTGCTCGTCCAGGTACGACAGCACATTGTCCGCGGCCCAGGCGTCCAGGCCCGCGGCGAGCAGACGCAGGCGGGCGTCCTCCTTGCCGAGGGACCCGACCTCGCGCAGGAACGCGCCGACCGCGCGGCCCAGTTCCAGCGGGCGGCCCAGCTGGTCGCCCTTCCAGAACGGCAGCCGGCCCGGGACGCCCGGCGCGGGGGAGACCAGGACACGGTCGCGGGTGATGTCCTCGATGCGCCAGGAGCTGGTGCCGAGCGTGAACACGTCGCCCACGCGCGACTCGTAGACCATCTCCTCGTCCAGCTCGCCGACCCGGCCGCCGCCCTTCTTCGGGTCGGACCCCGCGAGGAACACCCCGAACAGGCCGCGGTCGGGGATCGTGCCGCCGGAGGTGACGGCGAGACGCTGTGCGCCGGGGCGGCCCGTGACCGTGCCGGCCACCCGGTCCCACACCACGCGCGGGCGCAGTTCCGCGAAGGCGTCGGAGGGATAGCGGCCGGCGAGCATGTCCAGCACGGCCGTGAACGCGGACTCGGGCAGCGAGGCGAAGGGCGCGGCGCGGCGGACCGCGGCCAGCAGGTCGTCGACCTGCCAGGTGTCCAGGGCCGTCATGGCCACCAGCTGCTGGGCCAGCACGTCCAGCGGGTTGGCGGGGACCCTCAGCGACTCGATGTCGCCGGTGCGCATCCGCTCGGTGACCACGGCGGCCTGCACCAGGTCGCCGCGGTACTTCGGGAACACCACGCCGGTGGAGACCGCGCCCACCTGGTGCCCCGCGCGGCCCACCCGCTGGAGTCCGGAGGCCACCGACGGCGGGGACTCCACCTGGACGACGAGGTCCACCGCGCCCATGTCGATGCCCAGTTCGAGACTGGAGGTGGCGACCACCGCGGGCAGGCGGCCCGCCTTGAGGTCCTCCTCGACCAGCGCGCGCTGCTCCTTGGAGACCGAGCCGTGGTGGGCACGCGCGATGACGGGCGGTGCACCCTGGACCGTGCCCGAGCCGCCCATCAGCTGGGCGGGGCCGTGATGCTCCTCCAGCGGCTCGCCGGTGGCCCGCTCGTACGCGATCTCGTTCAGCCGGTTGCACAGGCGCTCGGCCAGCCGGCGCGAGTTGGCGAAGACGATCGTGGACCGGTGGGACTGCACCAGGTCGGTGATCCGCTCCTCGACGTGCGGCCAGATGGAAGGACGCTCCGCGCCGGAGTCGCCGTCGACGGCGGGCGCGGCGCCCAGCTCGCCGAGATCCTCGACCGGGACGACGACGGAGAGGTCGAACTCCTTGCCCGACTCCGGCTGGACGATCTCCACCTTGCGGCGCGGGGACAGATAGCGGGCCACCTCGTCCACGGGACGCACGGTCGCCGACAGGCCGATGCGGCGGGCGGGCCTCGGCAGCAGCTCGTCCAGCCGCTCCAGGGAGAGGGCGAGGTGCGCGCCGCGCTTGGTGCCCGCGACCGCGTGCACCTCGTCGAGGATCACCGTCTCGATGCCGGTCAGCGCGTCGCGAGCGGCCGACGTCAGCATCAGGAACAGCGACTCGGGGGTGGTGATCAGGATGTCCGGCGGCCGTGCGGACAGCGCGCGGCGCTCCGCGGCGGGGGTGTCGCCGGAGCGGATGCCCACCCGCACCTCCGGCTCGGGCAGGTCCAGGCGGACGGACTCCTGGCGGATGCCGGTCAGAGGGCTGCGGAGGTTGCGCTCGACGTCCACGGCAAGGGCCTTCAGCGGTGACACGTACAGCACGCGGCAGCGCTTTCTGGGGTCGGCGGGCGGTGGCGCGGAGGTCAGCTGGTCCAGCGCGGCGAGGAAGGCGGCCAGGGTCTTGCCGGAGCCGGTCGGCGCGACCACCAGCACGTCCGAACCCTCACGGATGGCCCGCCACGCGCCCGCCTGGGCCGCGGTGGGCGCGGAGAAGGCCCCCGTGAACCAGCCGCGGGTCGCGGGGGAGAAGCCGTCGAGGGCCCGATGGGCGGCACTGACCATGCGTCCATCCTGCACCCGGCCACTGACAACAGCGCTGAGCTGGGCTTTCGGGCCCGCGCCGGGCAGGGGGCCACGGTGGTCCCGTCCTGCTCGGCCCCGTCCGTCTCCGCTCCGGGCAGGGACCGGCCGTGCGGACGCCCGTCGCCCGGTTGGCCGACAATGGGCCCATGGCAGGTTCCGGGGAGCGCGCGCGGCACTGGCAGTACACGGAGCTGCCCGGCGTCGATCTGCTGCGCGCCCGGTACATCCGCAAGACGTTCGTGCGGCACACGCACGAGAACTTCGTCATCGCCGCGATCGCGGACGGGGTCGAGATCTTCCACCACGGCAGCGGCGACCAGTACGCGGGCGCAGGGACGCTCGCCCTGGTCAATCCGGACACCCCGCACACCGGACGGGCCGGTGTGCCGGAGGGGTGGCGCTACGGAGCGGTGTACCCGTCGCCCGAAGTCGTGGGCGCCATCGCGGCCGAGACGACGACGATCCGCGGCACCCCCGGTTTCGTCAGCCCCGTGCTCGACGACCCGTACACGGTGGCCCTGGTCCACCAGGTGCTGCGGGCCGCCGACGAGGGCAACGCGCTGGCCGCCGACACGCTGCTGCGGGTGGCCGTGACCCGGCTGCTCCGGCTGAACGGCGGACCCCTGCCGCAGCGCGCCGTGCCGACGGCGGGCAGGCGGATCGCCGCACGCGCGCGTGCGGTGCTGGAGGACCGGATGGCCGAGCCGCCGACGCTGGAGAGACTCGCCGGGGACCTCGGAGCCAGCCCCTTCGCCCTGCTGCGGGCGTTCCGGGACGCCTACGGGATGCCGCCCCACACCTGGCTGACGGATGCCCGGGTGCGGCGGGCCAGGCAGCTGCTGGACGCCGGTACGGCACCCTCGGAGGCCGCGGTGACCGTGGGCTTCACCGACCAGCCCCATCTGAACCGGCACTTCAGCCGCATCGTGGGCGTGCCTCCGGGCGCGTACCAGCGGGAGCGCAAGAACGTACAAGACGGCCCGCGGGGTGTGCGCCTACCGTCCGAGGCGTGGCAGAACAGACAGCTCTCGCAGCGGACGCACGGGCCGGCGGCCCGGGAAGGCAGGACGGCGGCGGTCCGGGAAAACCCGACGGGGCCGTCGTCCGGGACGCCCTCGGGGTCGGGATCGCCGTAGGACTGTCCGGCTTCGCCTTCGGGGTGACGTCGGCGGGCAGCGGTCTCACGGTCCTGCAGACCTGTGCGCTCAGCCTGCTGGTCTTCACCGGCGCGTCCCAGTTCGCGCTGGTGGGGGCGCTCGCGGCCGGAGGCAATCCGTTCACGGCGGCGGCCGGCGCCTTCTTCCTGGGCGTGCGCAACGCCTTCTACGGGCTGCGTCTGTCGCAGTTGCTCGCGCTGCCGCGTGCGGTGCGGCCGTTCGCCGCGCAGTGGGTCATCGACGAGACCACGGTGGTGTCGCTCGCCCAGCCCACGCGGCGGGCCGCGAGGATCGGCTTCACCGTGACCGGGCTCAGCCTGTATCTGCTGTGGAACCTCACCACCCTGCTGGGCGCACTGGGTGCCGAGGCCATCGGCGACACGGACGCGTGGGGCCTGGACGCCGCCGGTCCGGCCGTCTTCCTGGCCCTGCTCGCGCCGATGCTGACGAGCGCCACCGAACGGGCCGTCGCCGGACTCGCCGTCGTCATGGGACTCGCCCTGTTGCCGGTCCTGCCCGCGGGTGTCCCGGTGCTGCTGGCCGCCCTCGCCGCCCCGGCCGTCCTGTGGGCGCAGGGGCGTCGCCGGGGCGGCAGGACCGCGGCGGAGGACGACCGGGCCCGCGGAGCGACCGGGGCGCCCGCGCGGGACGGCGCCCGGCCGTCCGAGGAATCCGCGCGGGACGACGGTCCTTGTACGACGGCCCGGGCGATCGGCCCGGACCACGACGAGCCGCACGGATCCGGTGAGAGGTCCGGCCACGACGAGCCGCACGGATCCGGTGAGAGGTCCGGCCACGACGAGCCGCACGGATCCGGTGAGAGGTCCGGCCGCGACGAGCCGCAGGAGGACGGGCGATGAACTTCTGGATCGCGATCGCGGTCACCGCTGTCGGCTGCTACGCCGTCAAGCTCGCCGGGCTCCTCGTGCCCGCGGGCGTACTGGAGCGGCCCCTGGTCGGACGACTGGCCGCGCTGGTGCCCGTCGCCCTGCTCGCCGCCCTCACGGCGCAGCAGACGTTCGCCGACGGCCGAGCGCTGGTGCTGGACGCGCGGACGGCGGGGCTCGCCGCGGCAGCGGTGGCGCTGGTGCTGCGCGCACCCTTCCTGCTCGTCGTGGCGGCGGCCGTGCTGGTGACCGCGGGGGTGCGGGCCCTGGGCGGGTGAGCGGCACCGCGCGTCAGCCGATGAAGCGGCCGTACGCCCTGAGGGTGCGCAGCGCCTCGATCGTCACCATGGGGCGTGCCTCCAGGGCCGTGCCGGGTGCCCACCGGCGCCAGCGGACCGGCCAGCCGCCGTCCTCGGCCTGCTCGGCCGCGAGGAAGTCCAGGGAGCGCGTCATCTCCTCGTCGGTGAACCACGCGCGCGCGAGGGACCGCGGTGTCCTGGCGAAGTCGTGCGGGAAGTGGTGCTCGTCCGGGCCGTACCCGGGCGCCACCGGGCAGGCGTCCAGGTCTGTGGGGTCGAGTGCCGCGAGGCGCTGCTCGCGCACCAGCCGGCCCAGCCGGTCGGCGGCCGCCTGGGCGCGGGAGCGGTCGGGCGCCGAGTCCAGGAAGACGACGGCGGCCTGGATCTCGTAGGGGTGGGAGGTCTTGAGCGACTCGACCGCCTGCCAGCAGAAGTCGGTGGCGCGGAACAGCCACGCGTGCCACACCTCGCTGCGGTGCAGCAGCCCGGCCACGGGCCCGGTGGAGAGCAGTTCGCCGGGCGGGTCGTCCACGATCGGCACGAAGGGCGCCGCCGGATACCCCCGCTGGCCGGGATGCACCGCGGGAAGAGCGCCCTCCGGCGTGGAGACCGCGGTCAGGTAGCGGCACACGCGTTCCACCCGCTGTCCGCCGCAGCGCCCGACGGAGTCCAGCACGCGCAGCGCGTGCGCGGTGTGCAGGGGCTGGCTGACGGGACCGCGCAGATCGGGCTCCAGGGCATGCCCGTACCCGCCGTCCTCGTTGCGGTAGGCGTCCAGCGCGGTCTCCACGGGTTCGGCCGCGCCGTCGAGGAAGTGGTACGCGAAGAGCCGCTGCTCCAGCACGCGCGCGGTGAGCCAGACGAAGTGCTCGGCGCGGAACAGCGGGGAGTGCGCCGGGGACGTTGCGGGGAGTGGGGATGCTCCTGTTTCGGCCATGGTCAGACCGTAGGGCCGGAAACGGTGCCCGCGAGCCCTCCCCGCCGGGACCCACTCCCAGGGGCGGGATACTGGTGTCATGCGGTTGACGGTCTTCTGGGAGCGGATGGCGGAGCACTTCGGTGCGGGGTACGCCGAAACGTTCGCGCGCGATCATGTGATGTCGGAGCTCGGCGGGCGCACCGTTCACGAGGCCCTGGACTCCGGCTGGGAGGCCAAGGACGTGTGGCGCGTGGTGTGCGCCGTGATGAACGTACCGGGGGAGAGCCGCTGACGGGCGGCGGAGATCGCCGGACCGGTCCCGGCTGTCAGCGGCGTGGGCGAGACTTGCTCCGTGGCATCCACTGACGAGACCGGGCAGTCAGCCCCGCAGGCATCACCGACCGGCACGACACCGCCCACGCGGCCTCCCGCCGTCGGCGCCGCGCCGGGCGCCCGTATGCCGCGCTGGCTGCCGCGCGCCATGGTGCTCGCGCTCGCCCTCGTCGCCTGCTTCCAGCTGGGCAGCTGGGCCTTCCACCAGCTCACCGGCCTGCTGATCAACATCGTCATCGCGTTCTTCCTGGCGCTCGCCATCGAGCCCGCGGTGAGCTGGATGGCCTCGCGCGGGATGCGCCGGGGCCTGGCCACCGGCCTGGTCTTCCTCGCGGTGATCATCCTGGCCGCGGGGTTCGTGACGCTGCTGGGGTCCATGCTCGCGGGCCAGCTGATCAAGATGGTCGAGGGCTTCCCGGACTACCTCGACTCCGTCATCAACTGGATCAACGCGCACTTCGACACCGACCTGAGACGGGTGGACGTCCAGGAGGGCCTGCTGCGCTCCGACTGGCTGCGCAACTACGTCCAGAACAGCGCCACGGGTGTGCTGGACGTCTCCGCGCAGGTCCTCGGCGGGCTCTTCCAGCTGCTGACGATCACCCTGTTCTCGTTCTACTTCGCCGCCGACGGGCCGAGGCTGCGCCGCGCGATCTGCTCGGTCCTGCCGCCCGCCCGGCAGGCCGAGGTGCTGCGGGCGTGGGAGATCGCCGTGGACAAGACCGGCGGCTATCTCTACTCACGCGGTCTGATGGCGCTGATCTCGGGTGTGGCCCACTACATCCTGCTGGAGGCGCTCGGTGTGCCGTACGCGCCCGTGCTCGCGGTGTGGGTGGGTCTGGTGTCGCAGTTCATCCCGACCATCGGCACCTACCTCGCCGGCGCCCTGCCCATGCTGATCGCCTTCACCGTCGATCCCTGGTACGCGCTGTGGGTGCTGATCTTCGTCGTGGTGTACCAGCAGTTCGAGAACTACGTGCTCCAGCCCAAGCTGACCTCCAAGACCGTCGACATCCACCCGGCGGTCGCCTTCGGCTCGGTCATCGCGGGGACCGCGCTGCTCGGCGCCGTCGGCGCGCTGATCGCCATCCCCGCGGTGGCCACGCTGCAGGCATTCCTCGGCGCGTACGTGAAGCGCTACGCCGTCACGGACGACCCGCGCGTCCAGGGGCACCGCACGCGCGGCACGGGCGGCGCCGGCCGTGTGCTCAGCCGCTTCCTGCGGGGGCGGCGGCAGCGGGGCGAAGGGTCGTCGGAGGACGGCACCCCGGGGGAGTGAGCTGCGCGGCGGACGGCCGCCCGGCGTGTCCGGCGGTGCCCCCGGACACGCCGCGGCCGGCCTGGTCCGGGCTTCCCGCCGACCCTCCGTGAGAGTCTCCCGACACGGCGGATGCGCTTGACACAGAAATCGAACATCCATTCTCATGGGGGCTTCGGCGAGGTTCTCGGTGGGTGGTTCTGGTGCATTTTGTACCGATGGGCGCCCGAGTTATCCACAGGCCGGACCCGCGTCGGGGCGCATTGTCAGTGGCAGGCGTTAGCGTCTTTGACGTGAAGCGATCGACTCAAGCAAACCGGGTGGAACCCATGGCAGGAACCGACCGCGAGAAGGCACTCGATGCCGCGCTCGCACAGATTGAACGACAATTCGGCAAGGGCGCGGTCATGCGCATGGGCGAGCGCTCGATGGAGCCCATCGAGGTCATCTCGACCGGGTCGACCGCGCTCGACGTGGCCCTCGGCGTCGGCGGTCTGCCGCGCGGCCGCGTCGTCGAGATCTACGGACCGGAGTCCTCCGGCAAGACCACGCTGACCCTGCACGCCGTGGCCAACGCGCAGAAGGCCGGCGGCCAGGTCGCCTTCGTGGACGCCGAGCACGCCCTCGACCCCGAGTACGCGAAGAAGCTCGGCGTCGACATCGACAACCTCATCCTGTCCCAGCCGGACAACGGTGAGCAGGCCCTGGAGATCGTGGACATGCTGGTCCGCTCCGGTGCCCTGGACCTCATCGTCATCGACTCCGTCGCCGCGCTCGTCCCGCGCGCGGAGATCGAGGGCGAGATGGGCGACAGCCACGTGGGTCTGCAGGCCCGTCTGATGAGCCAGGCGCTGCGGAAGATCACCAGTGCACTCAACCAGTCCAAGACCACCGCGATCTTCATCAACCAGCTCCGCGAGAAGATCGGCGTGATGTTCGGCTCCCCGGAGACCACGACCGGTGGCCGGGCGCTGAAGTTCTACGCCTCGGTGCGCATCGACATCCGCCGCATCGAGACCCTGAAGGACGGCACGGAGGCGGTCGGCAACCGCACCCGCTGCAAGGTCGTCAAGAACAAGGTCGCGCCGCCCTTCAAGCAGGCCGAGTTCGACATCCTCTACGGCCAGGGCATCAGCCGTGAGGGCGGTCTGATCGACATGGGCGTGGAGCACGGCTTCGTCCGCAAGGCCGGCGCCTGGTACACGTACGAGGGCGACCAGCTCGGTCAGGGCAAGGAGAACGCGCGCAACTTCCTCAAGGACAACCCCGACCTGGCCAACGAGATCGAGAAGAAGATCAAGGAGAAGCTCGGCGTCGGCGTGCGTCCCGAGGAGCCCACCGCCGAACCGGGTACGGACGCCGCGGTCTCCGCCGCAGCGGACGACTCCGCGAAGCCGGCTCCGGCCGCGTCGACGGCCAAGGCCGGCAAGCCCAAGGCCGCGGCCGCCAAGAGCTGACGGCGTGACACGGCGAACCGACTGGGCCGAGTACGCCCACCCCGGCCCTCCTCGGGAGCCGGGGCGGCAGGGCGACACGGGCTTCGCCGGGGACGGCGACGCCTGGCCGGACGGCACCTCGTCCTTCGGACACCACGGTGACGCCCGGCAGGACGGCACCCCGCGCCCCGAGGACGGCGAACCCGGCCGCGGCGGGCGCGGGCGACACGGCGAGGGCGGCTCACGCACGGGGCGTGGGCGCCGTCGGCGCACCGGACCGGACTCGTCCGGTGAGGACGGAGGCACCCCTGCCTCGTCGAGGGCCGAGAAGGGGGAGCCGCCGGGGGACCCGGTGGAGCGGGCACGGGCGATCTGCCTGCGCCTGCTCACCGGGACCCCACGCACCCGGAAGCAGCTCGCGGACGCCCTGCGCAAGCGGGAGATCCCGGAGGACGTCGCCGATGCGGTGCTCTCCCGGTTCGAGGAGGCCGGGCTGATCGACGACGGGGCCTTCGCCGACGCCTGGGTGGAGTCCCGGCACCACGGGCGCGGTCTGGCCCGCCGGGCGCTCGCCCAGGAACTGCGTACCAAGGGCGTCGACCCCGCACTGATCGACACGGCCGTCTCCCAGCTCGACTCCGAGCAGGAGGAGGCCACCGCGCGGGAGCTCGTCACCCGCAAGCTGCGCGCCACCCGCGGACTGGACCGCGACAAGCGGCTCCGCCGACTCGCGGGCATGCTCGCGCGCAAGGGCTACTCCGAGGGCATGGCCCTGCGGGTGGTCCGGCAGGCGCTGGAGGAGGAGGGCGAGGAGACCGACCTCCTCGGGGACGAGGGGTTCTGAGCATCCCGGAACATGCGGAGGCGCCCTGAGCACGGTGGATGCGCGGGGGCGCCCCTCGTGTTCAGGGACACCGGCGCGTGGCCGGCCACACGCGGGGCGGACCGGCCGGTCGCCCACGGAACAGACTTCCGGTCATGCGCCGGCCGGAGGCGTGACCGGGAGCCCGGCCTCCTTCCACGCCTGGAAGCCGCCCACCAGGTCGGTGGCCCGCCGCAGGCCCAGCCGGTGCAGGGACTCGGCGGCCAGACTGGAGGCGTAGCCCTCGTTGCAGACGACCACCACACGCAGATCGTGCCCGGTGGCCTCGGGCAGCCGGTGGCTTCCGTGCGGGTCCAGCCGCCACTCCAGTTCGTTGCGCTCGACGACGAGAGCCCCGGGGATCAGACCGTCGCGTTCGCGCAGGGCGGCGTAACGGATGTCCACCAGCAGCGCCTCACCCGCGCGGACAGCGGCATGGGCGTCGAGGGGCTCGATCCGCTCGTAGCCCGCGCGCACCCGCTCCAGCAACTCGTCCACACCGACCGGCTGTCGGCTCTCGGCAGTCATCGCGTGGCCTCCCCGGCCGTACTCGTGGTCCGGTTCTCTCCCCGGCGTTCTTCCCCGCCCCCGCCGCCGCTCACTGCCAGTCCTCCGGCCGCTCGACCTGCTCCAGGCGCAGCACCGGGCCGGTGCGGCTGTAGCGGCGGATGCGGGGCAGCGGCGGATAGTAGGCGTGGACGGAGATCGCGTGGTGCCCGGTGGACTCGTTGAGCACCTCGTGGACGTGGTGCCGGCCGAACGCGCGGCCCTCACCGGCGGGCAGGAGGCGCTCGCGGTCCACGCCCTCGGTCAGTTCCAGGGTCTGCCATCCGTCGGTGGGCAGCCGGGCCGCGAGCGAGTTCTCCCTCAGTTCCCCGCGGGCGGTGAGAAAGGCACCGACCGAGTCGGCGTGGTCGTGCCAGCCGGTGCCCGTACCGGGCGGCCAGCCGATCAGCCATGCTTCACTGCCGCCGGGCCCCTCCAGACGGATCCAGGTGCGGCCCTCCGGGTCGAGCGGCAGCGAGGCGATCAGCTCGGCGTCGGCGGCGGTACGCCGTACGAAGTCGAGCAGGTCCGCCTGGGTGGGGACACGGGCAGGCGCGGAAACGGAGAGGGAGGGGGAGGGGGCGGGGGAGACAGACAACGGAGACCGTCCTGGTGAGAAGTCGCGTGAGCGCGCGGCGCCGCGAAGGCGGCGTGCGCGGAAGAGGGGATGCGAGTTCAGCAGGACGGACGACACACGCAGCCCGCGTAACGGACGAGGTCCATATGGACCCTCCGCCACAGGCGCACATCGGTGTCGGTCACGATCCGGAGTAGACCACGCGGGTCCGGAGCGGTCAACTCACCGTCACCATGCGGACGCAGGGTGACGGTGAGGACGCGCCCTCATGAGGCCGGCCCGGGCCCTCAGCTGCCCGACGCGGCCGATGCCGACGCGGGGGCCGACGCCGTCTCCTCGGCCTCCCGCGGCCCCCCGAGCGTCGCCTCCGCGGCCGCGTACAGGTCCGCCGGGCGGACGCCGCCCAGAGCGGTCACGAGATGGCCGTCGGGCCGTACCAGCAGGACGGTGTGGGCCCCCGCGCCCGGGTAGCTCTCGGCGACCAGCAGCTCCGCCGGGTGCGGCAGCGCCGTCACCGCCGCGGCCAGCCGGGGCATCAGACCGGCCGACATCCAGTGCCTGCGCTCCCACACCCCGGTGCCCGGAGCGATCAGCACGACCAGCAGGACACCGCGGCCGAGCCGGTCCCTCAGCCGCACGAACGTGCCGTCCTCGGCCGTGACCAGGACATCGGCGACCGGGGAGCCCGGGGGAGTGTCCACCGGGACCTCCGCCTCGATGTGCCGGGGCGCCAGCGGCGAGTCGGTGTAGCCGCCCGGCGCACCGAGCGGACCCTGCCCCAGGTGGCCGTCGGTGAGCAGCGCGTCGTGACCGCGGGCGGTGCCGGGCACGTACGTGCGCAGCCCCTTGCCGCCGCGCAGCAGCGGCAGCACCTGGTCGGCGGCGCGCAGCCGGGCGGCGACGACCGCGCGCCGCTCGGCCTGGTAGCTGTCGAGCAGCGCCTCGTGCGGCCCGTGATGCCAGGCGAGGGCCAGCTTCCAGGCGAGGTTGTCGGCGTCCCGCAGCCCCTCGTCGAGGCCCTGGGTGCCGAGCGCGCCGAGCAGATGCGCCGCGTCCCCGGCGAGGAAGACACGGCCCGCCCGCCAGCGGCGGGCCAGCCGGTGGTGCACGGTGTGCACACCGGTGTCCAGCAGTTCGTACGACGGAGTGGCGCCGTCGCCCCAGCCCGTCAGCGTTTCCCGGACACGGGCCACCAGCAGCTCGGGTGTCACCAGGTCCTTGCCCGGGGGCAGCAGCCAGTCGAGCCGCCAGACGCCCTCCGGCAGCGGACGTGCGGTCACCTCCCCGGCCGAGGGGCCCGACATCCGCCACGGCGGTGTCCGGTGGAGCAACGCCCGACCGGACCAGGGAAGTTCCGTGCGCAGCGCGGCGACGGCGTGCCGCTCCACCGCCGTACGGCCGGGGAAGCGGATGTCCTGGAGCTTGCGCACGGTGGAGCGGGGGCCGTCGCAGCCGACCAGGTGGCTCCCGCGCCACCAGGTGCCCCGGGGCCCGCGGGTGTGCGCGGTGACGCCGGACGGCTCCTGCTCCAGGCCGTCGAGCCTGCTGTCCACGGCGATCTTCACCAGCGGTTCGTCGGCCAGGGCGGCACGCAGCGCGCCGGTCAGGACGTGCTGGGCGATGTGCAGCGGCGCGGGCCCCGGCGCGGCCCCGGCCTCGGGGCCGGGCGCGTCGAAGTCGACCTCGCGCATGATCTGCCTGCGCCGCATCGACCGCCAGCCGGACCAGCGGACACCGGTCTCGGCGACCGGCAGCCCGGTCAGCCGCTCCACGAGCGCCGCGGTGTCCTCGTGCAGCACGACCGTACGGGCCAGGCGCGGTTCGTCCTTGCCGGGGCCCTCGTCCAGGACGACGCACGGCACCTCCTGGCGGGCGAGCGCCAGGGCGAGCGTGAGCCCGACGGGCCCCGCTCCGACGATGATCACCGGGTCCACGGCGCGGCGCTCCCTGCTCGTGGCGGTGTCTCAGGGGACAGGTGTGAACAGGAGGTTTGAGCAGGGTGCACGATCACAGAACGTATGCAACCCATTGCCGGTGCTTGCGTCAAGTGACGAAGGCGTGGCGGTCGGGCTGCTGCCTCCGAGCAGTCCGACCCCCGGCTATGCCGCGTTCCCGTTTGCCGCGCCGCGGGCGAGCCATGCCACGCGAGCGGCGTGAACGCGTGTGGGTGCTCCCAGTTTCGTGCGTAGGGACCGGACATGGTCCTTCACCGTCTCTGGGCTGATGAAGAGACAGCGTGCGATTTCTCGGTTGGACATTCCCTGGCCAAGGAGGTGCAGAACTTCCCGTTCTCTCCGGCTCAGACGGTGAATCCTTTCTCGTGCGGACTGTTCTTGCGGCGCTGCCGGCCAGGACCCAAGACATTCACTGATCAGTGATTCGCTGATCTCGGGCGAGAGAACTCTGCAGTCGTTTAAGACTGCGGGAATGGCCCACGAAACATGCTGGGCCGCGGTTTCTTGAAGAAGAATCCCGGATGCCCCCATGGTCAGTATGCGGCGAATGTCGATCGGCGTGATTCGTTCGGCGATGACGAGGACAGGAAGTTCGGGATGCGCCTGCGCGGTCAGGTGCAGAGCTTCGGCCGAGCTGTGTCCGTTCGTCTGAGCGCTGACTATGATGTCCGCTTCTGCTCTTTCGGTTGCGACGGTCAGAAATGGCCGGGTGTCCAGCGCATCGCGGAGAGGTCCACTCAAGCAGCCTTCTTCGCCGGTGATTCCGATTCGCATTCCATAACCCCCGGAATGTACTGAATGTGTGGCATTTATTTGCCGGGCCGCCTGGTCAGGGCCGCCTTTTCCGGCAATCCTTTCCCTGGAGTTGACGCCACGTCAAGGCTCGCATTGTCAATGTCACACGATTTGAGGTTCTCCTGAGGTGCCGCGGCGGCTCCGCAGGCAACAGCCTGTCTGTTTGCCGGGAATGACCGATTCGGGGTCTGAATGCGAGGTCGTGCCCCCCGAAAAGGGGATATCGATGAGCCGGGTCCATCGGATTGGATGGTGAGCGGTTCGGCAAAGCTTCGAATGAGGTGCGGCGAGCTTGAGGTGCCGGTGCTCCTGCGACCACGAAGAGCGCCGGATGCTCCCTCGAGGGGAACTGCCGCACAGAAGGTTGGGAGAAAATTTTGCTGAAGGATTTCCGGGCTCGACGGACTGTCATCGCCTCGGCTTTTGGAGTACTGCTGGCCGGCTCCTTCTCGCTCAATGTCGCGGCGCCCGCCACGGCGTCGGCAGCCGAGCGAGGGCGCCCGACAGGATGCTCGTACGAGCTCATCAATCCGCGGCTGACTGTGGCGGAGTGCGACCGTGCGAATGGTGGCCACTACCGCGCCGTCGCGAACTGCAGGGACACGGACACCGGCGCCATCAAGGTCTTCGAGGGCGACTGGCGGAACAACGGGTCCTTTTCCAAGGCATATTGCCAGGGATCGACCAAGGCTGTGTCCGCCGGCATCGAAACCAAGACGTCCTGAACACGAGGCACCGCCCTCCCCGCACAGCACGTCAAAAATTGATTGAACAGTGAAAGGGTTCATGTCGATGAGGAAATGGTCGATCATCGCCACGGGAGGCGTGCTGGCAGCCGTCACCCTCGGCTTCCAGGGGTCGGTCTCGGCGGCGGCCGCGGAGGCGAGGGGCTGGCCGACAGGCTGTACCTACAGGGAAAACCACGCAAATGGCGCGATGGCTAAATGCGAGAACAGCAACGGCGGCCACTACAAGGCCAGCGCGAACTGCGAACGGTGGGACGGGGGCGGCATTGTCGTCGTCGACGCTCCCCGCTGGCGCACCAACGGATGGTCGCAGGTCTTCTGTCCGGCGCAGACGAAGTTCAAGTCGGCCGGGATCATCACCAAGAGCACGTGAGGACGACTGCCTGACGAAGGGCCGCCCCCTTCGGTATTCCGTTCTTTCGCGAGGAGTGCAGACGGACCGGACTGTCCCGCTGCCGGCATCCCGTCAGAGGTCGCCGCTGTAGCTCGGAAGAGTCGAGGCGGAACAGCGCGGGCCGCGCCTGCGGGGCATTCTTCACCTCGTCCAGGATGCTCACTTCTCTCGGGCGCCGAACAGCGCAGCGTCCGGAAAGTCACAGGTCCTCGGCCTCCTCGATTCTTCGCGGGTCCCCCGTCGGTCGACCGACGGGGGACCCTGCGTTTGTGAGTCCGTTGCGTCTAGGGATCACAGAGAGTCACATCTTGTAGTGCTCTGATGCTCGTCGAGGCGGGAAGGCATCGTGGAAGCGGTGAGTCGGCAAGGGGACCGAGGGTCCACTCCTGGGCCATGCGGGAATCCGGTCGATCCGCGCCGCGGCCCAGATCCTCGGGCAGTGCTGGGGTCGCGGACACCGTCCCGTGGTCATGCCGAACCCGCACGGCCACGGGGAAGATTCACTCGCGTCGCAGTCGGGCCAGGTCCGGAATCCAGAGCGGGAGCCAGGAATTTCGTGCGCTGCCATTTTGCCGACGAGGCACCGGATCCCAGGTGGGAGCCGCTACGGCGGCAGCGGGTACATCGATCGAACCGCTCGGCGGATCCTGACCCGGTGAGCGGAAGGATTTCACGGTGGTGGTCCAGATACGCCGACGGAGGCAGCGGCGTGGTTCGCCGCTGCCTCCGGTTCACTCGGCATTGACCGTGGATCAGATGGAACTGCCTGCGCCCGTTCCGGCTGGGTTCACTTCCTCGTCCTCGGCCGAGAGCACCGCGCCGGAGCTCCTCTTGCTGCGCCGCAGCCTGCCCTCCAGCCAGCTTGCGAAGCTGGTCAGAATGAAGTTGAGGATGATGTAGATGGCCGCGACGACGATAAAGCTCGGGATGACGTTGGCGTAGAACGCAGCCAGGGTGCCGCGGGAGTTGAGCAGCTCGGTGAAGCCGATCATCACACCGCCAAGTGCGGTGTCCTTCACGATGACCACGAGCTGACTGACGATGGCCGGCAGCATGGCCGTGACCGCCTGCGGCAGCAGGATGCTGGTCATCGTCTGCCCCTTGCGCAGGCCGATCGCGTGGGCGGCCTCCGTCTGGCCCTTGGGCAGGGCGAGAATGCCCGCCCGCACGACCTCGGCGAGCACCGAGGCGTTGTAGAGGACCAGACCCGTCACGACCGCGTACAGCGGCCGGTCCGCGCTGGAGACGTCGGTGGAGCGGGCGTAGAACTCGTTGGCGAACAGCATCAGCAGCAGCACCGGGATGGCCCGGAAGAACTCGACCACGGCGCCGGCCGGGATACGGACCCAGCGGTGGTCGGACATGCGGGCGATGCCGAAGAACGCGCCCAGCGGGAGGGCGATGACCATCGCGAGCGCGGCGGCCTTGAGCGTGTCGGCGAGTCCGGGCAGCAGATACGTCGTCCACGCCTCGGACGTCGTGAACGGCTCCCAGAGCGCCCACTCCAGCTGACCCTTGTCGTCCATGACCTGCCACACCCACCACAGGGCAAGGGCGAGCACGGCAAAGAAGACGACGGACAGCAGAAGGTTGCGCCGTTTGGCCTTCGGGCCCGGGGCGTCATAGAGGACGGAACTCATCGCTTCACCGCCAGTCGCTTGCTGAGCCAGCCGAGGAACAGGCCGGTAGGCAGGGTCAGAACCACGAACCCGAAGGCGAAGACGGCGCCGATCAGCAGTGTCTGTGCCTCGTTCTCGATCATTTGCTTCATCAGGTAAGCCGCCTCGGCCACGCCGATCGTCGCCGCCACCGTCGTGTTCTTGGTCAGCGCGATCAGCACGTTGGCGAGCGGGCCGATGACCGCCCGGAATGCCTGCGGCAGGACGATCAGGCGCAACACCTGGCTGAAGCTCAGCCCGATCGCGCGGGCCGCCTCGGCCTGACCGACAGGCACGGTGTTGATGCCGGAGCGCAGTGCCTCGCAGACGAATGCCGCGGTGTAGGCGATGAGGCCGAGGACCGCCAGACGGAAGTCACGGGTCTCGAAGTTGTCCGGCGCTCCCATGCTCACCCGGAAGACTCCGGCGAGACCGAGCGATGTGAAGACGATGATGACCGTGAGGGGGATGTTCCGGACGATGTTCACGTACGCGGTGCCGAAGCCGCGCATGAGCGGGACCGGGCTGACCCGCATCGCGGCCAGCAGGGTGCCCCAGATCAGTGAACCGATGCCGGAGAAGACGGTGAGCTGCACCGTGACCCAGAACGCGCCCAACAGGCTCGGGTCGTCGTAGTCGGATAGAAAATCAAACACAGTTTCCCGCTCCTCCGGGGGTGGGGGTGTGCGGGTGCGCCGCCCCTAGAGGCGGCGCACCTCCAGGCTGGAGCCTCAGCTCACGATGACGCCGATCTTCGGGGCCTTCTCGTTCTGGTAGCCGGCCGGACCGAAGTTGTCCTTCACGGCCTGATCCCAGGCGCCGTCCTTGACCATCTTCTCGAGGGCGGCGTTGATCTTGTCGACGGTGGCGGTGTCACCCTTCTTCACACCGACGCCGTAGTTCTCGTTGCTCAGCTTCAGGCCGGCGAGCTTGAACTGGCCCTTGTACTGGTCCTGCGCGGCGAAGCCGGCCAGGATCGAGTCGTCGGTGGTCACCGCGTCGACGGCACCGCTCTGGAGGTTCGCGATGCACTCGGAGTAGGAGCTGTACTCCTGGAGCTGGGCCTTCGGCGCGATCTCCTTCTGGACGTTCTGCGCCGAGGTGGAGCCGACCACCGAGCACAGCTTCTTGCCGTTGAGGTCGGTGCCCTTGCTGATGTCGGAGTCCGCCTTGATCAGCAGGTCCTGGTGGGCCAGCAGGTACGGGCCGGCGAAGTCGACCTTCTCCTTGCGCTCGTCGGTGATCGAGTAGGTCGCGGTGATGAACTTGACGTCGCCACGGGCCAGCGCGTTCTCACGGTCCGCGCTCTTGGTCTCGACGAACTCGATCTGGTCGGGCTCGTAGCCGAGCTCCTTGGCCACGTACGTGGCCACGTCCACGTCGAAGCCGGAGAACTTGTCGCCGGGCTCCTTCAGGCCGAGACCGGGCTGGTCGTACTTGATGCCGACCTTGATCGTGCCACCGTCGCCCGAGCCCGAACCGCTGTCCTTGTCGTCGTCGCCCCCACAGGCCGTCGCGGTCAGGGACAGGACGAGCGCAGCCGCGGCCGCGGCGGAGACCTTGCGGAGCTTCATGGTGAACATCCTTCGTGTGATGAGGAGATGCCGTGTTGCTGGTGACGCTTTACATCGCGGGAGCGACGAAACGTCAGTGGTGCAGGATCTTCGACAGGAAGTCCTTGGCGCGGTCGCTGCGCGGATTGCTGAAGAACTGGTCGGGCGCAGCCTCTTCGACGATGCGGCCGTCCGCCATGAACACCACGCGGTTTGCCGCCGATCGTGCGAATCCCATCTCATGGGTGACGACGATCATCGTCATGCCCTCACGGGCCAGCTGCTGCATGACCTCGAGGACCTCGTTGATCATCTCCGGGTCGAGAGCCGACGTCGGCTCGTCGAAGAGCATGACCTTGGGGTCCATGGCCAGCGCACGGGCAATGGCGACACGCTGCTGCTGGCCGCCGGAGAGCTGGGCGGGGTACTTCTCCGCCTGGCTGGCCACGCCGACCCGGTCCAGCAGAGCGCGGGCCTTCTCCTCGGCCTTCTTCTTGTCCGCCTTGCGGACCTTGATCTGGCCGAGCATGACGTTCTCGAGCACCGTCTTGTGCGCGAAAAGGTTGAAGGACTGGAACACCATGCCGACGTCCGCCCGGAGCCGGGCGAGTGCCTTGCCCTCGGCGGGCAGCGGCTTGCCGTCGATCGTGATCGTGCCGGAGTCGGTCGACTCCAGCCGGTTGATGGTGCGGCACAGGGTGGACTTGCCGGACCCGGAGGGTCCGATGACCACGACGACCTCGCCGCGCGCGATCGTCAGATCGATGTCCTGGAGCACGTGCAACGCGCCGAAGTGCTTGTTGACGTTCTTCAGGACGACCAGTTCGCCGTTCGCGGCCACGTCTTCCTTGGCCACCGATACTTCGGTCATCGCTCTCTGGCTCCGTCCTCCTCGGTTTCGGAGGACAGTAGTAACCCTACGCGACCAGCGTCATTACATCTGAGGGGAATCTGAGCATCACGATCCGATAGCAATCGGACACGTGTCGTAGCACTTGCGACCTGGGCGCGTATCGGCCGGGTAACGGTAGCCGCGCGCAACCGGAACCCTCTTGACGCCGTCCTCATCCATCGGCGTGACTGCCTGGGTGCACGCACGCGCGTGCACGCGTCTTCAGACGACGGGTCCGTACGCGCGATGAACCGAAGGAGGCCAGGATGAGACTTCTCCTCGTCGAGGACGACAACCATGTCGCCGCCGCCCTGTCCGCGGTGCTGGCGCGGCACGGTTTCGACGTCACGCACGCCCGCAGCGGCGAGGAGGCACTGCAGGCGCTGGTCCCCGGGGGCCCCGGCTTCGGGGTCGTCCTGCTGGACCTGGGTCTGCCCGACCAGGACGGCTACCAGGTCTGCGGGAAGATCCGCAAACGCACCAGCACCCCGGTCATCATGGTCACCGCGCGTTCCGACGTCCGCTCCCGCATCCATGGCCTCAACCTGGGCGCCGACGACTACGTCGTCAAGCCGTACGACACCGGAGAACTGCTCGCGCGCATCCACGCGGTCAGCCGGCGCACGGTGCCGGAGGACGCCGGTGGTGCCGCTGAGGCCGGTGAGGCGGTGCTGCGCCTGGGGCCCGTGCACATCGAGCTGCCCACCCGCCGGGTCAGCGTGGACGGCGCGGTCGTCCAGCTCACGCGCAAGGAGTTCGACCTGCTCGCCCTGCTGGCCCAGCGGCCCGGCGTGGTCTTCCGCCGGGAGCAGATCATCAGCGAGGTGTGGCGCACGAGCTGGGAGGGGACCGGGCGCACTCTGGAGGTGCATGTGGCGTCCCTGCGCTCCAAGCTGCGCATGCCCGCGCTGATCGAGACCGTACGGGGCGTCGGCTACCGGCTCGTCGCCCCCGCCGTCTAGCGGGCCGGGGTGCGTACCCGGCTCCTGCCCCTGCTCATCGTCCTGATGGCGGCCGTGCTGCTGGCGCTCGGACTGCCGCTCGCCGTCAGTGTCGCCGCGGCGCAGCAGCAGAAGGTCATCGTCGACCGGATCGACGACACCGCGCGGTTCGCCGCCCTCGCGCAGTACGTCATTCCGGCCACGACCGGCCCCGGCACGGTCTCCCCGGACGAGCGGACGCTGAGCCGCGAACTGGCGAGCTACTACGAGGTCTACGGCATTCGTGCCGGTGTCTTCTACCGCAACGGCACCTCCATGTCCCAGGCACCCGGCGACTGGCTGCTCCCCGACGAGGGGGAGGTGCGCAGGGCGTTCGCAGAGGCGCTGCTCAGCCGGCGCAGCCAGGACCCCAAGCAGATCTGGCCCTGGCAGCAGCGCAGCCTGGTCGTCGCCTCGCCGGTCATCCGCGACGGTGACGTCGTCGCCGTCGTCGTGACCGACTCGCCCACCGGCGGGATGCGGTCGCGGATCCTGCACGGCTGGCTGACCGTCGCCGCGGGCGAGTTCGCCGCGATGCTGCTCGCCGTCGGCGCGGCCCTGCGGCTGACGGGCTGGGTGCTGCGGCCCGTACGGATCCTGGACGCCACCACGCACGCCATCGCGAGCGGCCGGCTGAAGTCCAGGGTCGCCGCGGCCGGCGGGCCGCCGGAACTCAGACGGCTGGCCCGGTCGTTCAACGAGATGGCGGACAACGTCGAGGACGTGCTGGAGCAGCAGCGCGCCTTCGTCGCGGACGCCTCGCACCAGTTGCGCAACCCCCTCGCCGCGCTGCTGCTGCGCATCGAACTGCTCGCTCTCGAACTGCCCGAGGGCAACGAGGAGATCGCCTCGGTCCAGGCGGAGGGCCGGCGTCTGGCCCAGGTCCTGGACGACCTGCTCGACCTCGCCCTGGCCGAGCACGCCCAGGCCGATCTGATCCTGACCGACATCGGCGCGCTCACCGCCGAGCGCGTCGCGGCATGGTCGCCGACGGCCGAGGCGAAGGGTGTACGGCTGGTGGACGACTGCCCGCCCGTCACGGCCTGGGCCGACCCGATCGCGCTGTCCAGCGCCCTGGACGCGGTGATCGACAACGCCGTGAAGTTCACGCCGCCGGACGAGTGCGTACGCGTCTCGGTCGCCTCGAACGGCGACATCTCCACCATCGTCGTCGCCGACCGAGGGCCCGGGCTGAGCGACGAGGAGCTCGTCCGCGTCGGCGATCGTTTCTGGCGCAGCGGGCGGCACCAGAACATCAAGGGTTCGGGACTGGGCCTGTCCATCTCCCGGGCCCTGCTGGCGGCGGGCGGCGGCTCCATCACCTGCGACCATCATGAACCGCACGGACTGCGGGTGACGGTGGCGGTGCCCCGCTCGGCACCTGCGCGCTGAGCCGCGAGGCACGCGGACGCGCCGCGGCTCGCCGGGGCCTCACCGCTCCGCAGCGTCACGGCGTCGGAGCTTCACGGCCTCACACCGCCGGAGCTTCACGACCGGCGCTTCACGGCGTCAGGGCTTCACCGAGCGGTAGTAGCGCCGGGCGCCGTCATGCAGCTGCACGGGGTCGGTGTAGATCGCCGTGCGCAGGTCCACGAGCTGCGCGGAGTGCACGTCCGCGCCGATCTTGTCGCGGCTCCTGATCACGGTGCGGGTCAGCCACTCGGTCAGCTCCGGGTCCGTGTCCGCGCGCGTGACGAGCAGGTTGGACACGGCCATCGTGGGGACGGGCGTGCCGTGCTGGACGGCCGGATAGGCGGACTCCGGCATGGTGGTGGGCCGGTAGTAGCGGCTCGCGCCGCCCCGGCTCTGCAGCCTGGCCACGAAGTCGGCGTTCAGCGGCACGAACCGGAGGGCGAAGTCGTCGGCCAGCTCCGTCAGACCGTCCGTGGGCAGCCCGCCGGACCAGAAGAAGGCGTCGATCCTGCCGCTCTTGAGGCCCGCCGGACCGGTGGTGATGCCGTCGGGGAGCGGGGTGATGTCCGACCGGGGGTCGATGCCGGCCGTCTCCAGGACCTGGGTCGCGATCAGCCGCACCCCGGAGTCGGGCAGCCCTATGGCGACCCGCTTGCCCCTGAGGTCCTCGACCGACTCCACGTCCGAGTCCGCCGGCACGACGAGGTGCACGTAGTCGTCGTACAGACGCGCGACCCCGCGGAGCTGCGCGGCGCCCGGACCGGCGTCCTCGCGGTACGTCTCCACCGCGTCGGCCGCGGCGATCGTGAAGTCGGCGGTGCCGGTCGCGACCCGCGCCACGTTCTTCTGCGAGCCCTCGCTCAGCTGGAGCTCGACCTCCAGGTCCGGCATGTCCTTGTGGAGGGCCTTCCGCAGCAGGCTGCCGTACTTCTGGTACACCCCGTGCGGCGAGCCCGTGCTGACCGTGATCCTCCCGCTCGGCGGCTCCTCGCCCAGCGGCAGCAGCCACCACAGCAGCAGCCCGAGCACCACGAACGCGGCACACGCGCCCTGCAGGGCCCGGCGCCCGCCGATACGGGAGAGGAACGTGGACATGGGCGAGATCCTGCCAGCCGGGACACCGTGCTGGCCAGGGGCGGAGCACGGAGCAGGAGCACGAGGGGCGGGAGCGGGCCCCGGGAGTGTCGGTGGCGGCCGTTAGAGTCGGCGCATGAGTTCTTCCCCCGCCGCTCTCGTCCGCGAGTTCCACGAGGCTTTCGGCCTGGACGCCCGCAGTACGCCCGCCGAGGTCGCGCCGGACCTCGCGGAGCACCGCGGCGAACTGCTCGCGGAGGAGGCGGCGGAGGTCGCCGAGGTGTCGGTGTCCGGGCCCCTGGACCGGCTCGCGCACGAACTCGCGGACGTGGTGTACGTCGCCTACGGCACGGCGCTCGTGCACGGCGTCGACCTCGACGAGGTGATCGCGGAGATCCACCGCTCCAACATGACCAAGCTGGGCCCCGACGGCCAGGTCGCCCGCCGTGCCGACGGCAAGGTCCTCAAGGGCGAGCACTACGAGGCCCCGGACGTCTCGGCCGTCCTGCGCCGCCAGGGCTGGACCCCGGCCGACCCGGCCTGACCCGTCTCCGGGGGCGGGGGACCGGGCGGGACGGGCACCCCCGCGCGAGCGCCTACCCTTGAGCCATGACCAGCAGCAGCGACCGGAGCCCGGCAGTGGACGTCCAAGGAACCAAGACGTACGAAGTGCGCACCTACGGGTGCCAGATGAACGTCCACGACTCCGAGCGGTTGTCCGGGCTGCTGGAGGACGCGGGGTACGTACGCGCCCCGGAGGGGTCCGACGGCGACGCGGACGTCGTGGTCTTCAACACGTGCGCCGTGCGCGAGAACGCCGACAACCGGCTCTACGGCAACCTCGGCCGCCTCGCGCCCAGGAAGGCGAGCCGCCCGGGCATGCAGATCGCCGTCGGCGGCTGCCTGGCGCAGAAGGACCGCGACACCATCGTGAAGAAGGCGCCCTGGGTGGACGTCGTCTTCGGTACGCACAACATCGGCAAGCTGCCGGTCCTGCTGGAGCGCGCCCGCGTCCAGGAGGAGGCGCAGGTCGAGATCGCCGAGTCGCTGGAGGCGTTCCCCTCCACGCTGCCGACCCGCCGCGAGAGCGCGTACGCCGCGTGGGTCTCCATCTCCGTCGGCTGCAACAACACCTGCACCTTCTGCATCGTCCCGGCGCTGCGCGGCAAGGAGAAGGACCGCCGCACCGGAGACATCCTCGCCGAGATCGAGGCCCTGGTCGGTGAGGGCGTCTCCGAGATCACCCTGCTCGGCCAGAACGTCAACGCGTACGGCAGCGACATCGGCGACCGCGAGGCATTCAGCAAGCTGCTGCGGGCCTGCGGCGCGATCGAGGGCCTGGAGCGGGTGCGCTTCACCTCGCCGCACCCGCGCGACTTCACCGACGACGTCATCGCGGCCATGGCCGAGACGCCGAACGTGATGCCGCAGCTGCACATGCCGATGCAGTCCGGCTCGGACACCGTCCTGAAGGCGATGCGCCGCTCCTACCGGCAGGAGCGGTACCTGGGGATCATCGAGAAGGTGCGGGCCGCGATCCCGCACGCCGCGATCACCACCGACATCATCGTCGGCTTCCCCGGTGAGACCGAGGAGGACTTCGAGCAGACCCTGCACGCCGTCCGTGAGGCGCGGTTCGCGCAGGCGTTCACCTTCCAGTACTCCAAGCGCCCGGGCACGCCCGCCGCCACCATGGAGAACCAGATCCCCAAGGAGGTCGTGCAGGCCCGCTACGAGCGGCTCGTCGCCCTTCAGGAGGAGATCTCCTGGGAGGAGAACAAGAAGCAGGTCGGCCGCACCCTGGAGCTGATGGTCGCCGAGGGCGAGGGCCGCAAGGACGGCGCCACCCACCGGCTGTCCGGCCGCGCCGCCGACAACCGCCTGGTCCACTTCACCAAGCCGGAGCAGGAGGTGCGCCCCGGCGACGTGGTCACCGTCGAGGTCACCTACGCCGCCCCGCACCACCTCCTGGCCGAGGGCCCGGTGCTCGACGTGCGCCGCACCCGTGCGGGGGACGCCTGGGCCAGGCGCAACGCCGAGGAGCAGGAGAAGAAGCAGGGCGTCATGCTCGGCCTGCCCCGGGTCGGGGTCCCCGCGCCGCTGCCGGTGGCCGCGGGAAGCGGCTGCGGCTGCGACTGACCGGGTGACCGGCTGACCTGCCGATCGAGGAGTGACACCCCCGCGCCTGCGGGGGGTTACGCTGCCGATCATGCTTGCCGCCGCCGCAGTCTGCCCCTGTCCTCCGCTGCTGGTTCCCGAGGTCGCCGCGGGGGCCGCCCCCGAACTGGACGCCGCGCGTGCCGCGTGCGCGGACTCCCTGGGGCTGCTCGCCGCGAGCCGGCCGGACCTGCTCGTCGTCGTCGGTCCGGTCGACGAGGCCGGACCGACGCGGTACCGGCAGGGCACGCCCGGGTCGTTCCGCGGGTTCGGGGTCGACCGCGAGGTCACGCTGGGGCGGCCCGAGCCGGACACCGCGGGCCAGGACGTGCTTCCGCCGTCGCTGGCCGTCGCCGGATGGCTGCTGGAGCGGGCCGGCTGGGCGGATGCCCCGATCGAAGGACTCGGCGTCGGGGAACCGCTCGCGGCCGAGCGGTGTATCCACATCGGGAACGAGATCGCCGCCCGGGCCGAGCGGGTGGCCCTGCTGGTGATGGGCGACGCCAGCGCCTGCCGTACGGTCAAGGCGCCCGGCTATCTCGACGAGCGGGCCGAGCCGTTCGACGCGGAGGCCGCGAGGGCGCTGGGAGCGGCGGACCTTACGGCCCTCAAGGGTCTGGACACCGGCCTGGCCCATGAGCTGAAGGTGTCCGGCCGGGCCCCCTGGCAGGTCCTGGCGGGCGCGGCCGAAGGAGCCGCCCTGCAGGGCACCCTGCTGTACGAGGACGCGCCCTACGGCGTGGGGTACCTGGTCGCGGCCTGGTCGTAGCAGCCGCGGAAGCCTGGTCGGGGAAGCCGGGAAACGGCGGACGGCCGGGAGGCGCTGCTCCGCGGCCGTCCGCCGGTCGAGGCGTGGTTCAGGAAGCCGGTGGCGGTGAGTCCGGCGGCGGGGCGGAGCGGTCGGGGGCTCCGGTGCCGTCCTTGTGCGCGAGTCGGTCCATGGCCTCCTTGGCCTTGCCCGTGCCCGTGTGGATCTTGTTGCTGTACTTGCCCTTGGTCTTCTCGTCGACGACCTTCGCCGCCTTGTCCAGCCCGTGCTGGACCTTGTCCCCGTGCTGCTGCGCGAGGCCCGAGACCTTGTCCTTCGCCGGGGAGAGCTTGGCCTTCAAGTTGTCCAGGAGACCCATGGTCCACCTTCCGTCGCGGGGCGGGTCACTTGCGGGCGCCCTCGCCGGCCTCGTTGTCGGCAGCCTCCTCGGCGGACTGCTGCCGGGGGATTCCGACTCCGTCCGCGGCGGCGTCCGTGCCCGACTCCTTCACCGGGGCCCCGGTCACCGTCCCGGTGTCCGCCGAGGCCGGCTTTTTCGCCGTCCCCGAAGCTTCCTCCGCCTCGTCCGCGTCGACCCCGGCTGCCGCCGGTGCGGCTGCCCGGGCCTCGGCTGCCGACGCTCCCTCTGTGGTCTTCGACCTTCGGAGAAGTCGCGCAAAAACGCCCATTTCAACTCCATACGTTACTCGTGCGGGGGAAATCCCGCGTTGCCCGGAGCGTCCGTTCGCGTCGCCCGGGTCACCGCCTTTCGCCGACGGGCGGCGAGAACCTCGCATCGGGCAACGACCCCGCACGGCCCCTGTCACGTAACTCGTTCGGGGTCACCGTGCGAGGTTTGCGAGACTGGTGCGGTGAGCAGCGCAGCCCCCGCCCCCCGAGTCATCGCCGTCGTCGGTCCCACCGCGGCGGGAAAGTCAGATCTGGGCGTCCACCTCGCCCGGCAGCTCGGCGGCGAGGTCGTCAACGCCGACTCCATGCAGCTGTACCGAGGGATGGACATCGGTACGGCCAAGCTGACGCCCGACGAACGCGGCGGTGTCCCGCACCATCTCCTCGACATCTGGGACGTGACCGTCACGGCATCCGTCGCGGAGTACCAGCGGCTCGCGCGTGAACGCATCGACGCCCTGCTGGCCGAGGGACGCTGGCCGGTCCTGGTCGGCGGCTCCGGCCTCTACGTCCGGGGTGCCGTGGACAACCTGGAGTTCCCCGGCACCGACCCGGAGGTCAGGGCCCGGCTGGAGGAGGAGCTCGTGCTGCGCGGCTCCGGGGCCCTGCACGCCCGTCTCGCCGCGGCCGACCCCGAGGCGGCCCGCGCGATCCTGCCCAGCAACGGACGCCGTATCGTCCGCGCCCTGGAAGTGATCGAGATCACCGGCCGGCCGTTCACCGCCAATCTCCCCGGCCACGACTCCGTCTACGACACGATCCAGATCGGCGTCGACGTGGCCCGGCCCGAACTGGACGAGCGCATCGCCCGCCGGGTCGACCGGATGTGGGACGCCGGCCTCGTGGAGGAGGTGCGCGAACTGGAGGCGCAAGGGCTGCGCGAGGGGCGTACGGCCTCGCGCGCGCTCGGCTACCAGCAGGTTCTCGCCGCGTTCGCCGGCGTGTGCACCATGGAGGAGGCGCGCGCCGAGACGGTCCGTGCCACCAAGCGCTTCGCGCGCCGTCAGGATTCATGGTTCAGGCGGGACCCTCGCGTGCACTGGCTGAGTGGGGCTGCGGCGGATCTCACAGAACTTCCGCACCTCGCGCTGACGTTGGTCGAACGACCGGTCACAGCCTGATCACGTCATGGCATCGGGACGCTCAGGCCGTCATCAGGGCCTCCGGGGCCGTGCCATCATCGAGCTTCGATCGACCAAGTGGAGTCCGAGTTGGGAGGGCGCGTGGCGATGGAGGCCGGCCCTCGCGACACCGCACACGACACCGAATCCGTCACCGCCGACAGCGCGGCGACGGAGCCGGACGAGCAGCGGCTGAACTCCGACGGGCCCGACGAGACGTCCGACGGGATGACCGACGACGGCCCCGACCCCGAGGAGATGTTCGCGGGCGGCCCCGAGGTCGAGGTCGAGCTGCGCCCCCGGGGCCGGCTGCGGATCTGGCAGCTCGCGCCCATCGTGGGCCTGGCCGCCCTCGGCTCCCTGATGTTCGCCTTCCCGCTCGCCTTCGACTTCGGCGACAGCGGCGCGGTGATCGCCATGCTGGGGCTGCTCCTGTCCTCCTGCGCCGCGGGCTGGGGCATGATGGCCGCCCGCCGCGTCGGATACACCTGGCCCGGCCTGCCGCAGCGCGGCTCGGGGCGCCGGCCGGACTGGCGGGTCGTGCTCGCGTACACCGTCGTGGTGCTGTCGGTCGTGGTGCTGGCCGTGTGGCGGGTCGCGCGACTGCGCTGAGGCCCGGCTCCGCCGTCCCCGGGCAGGCCGCGGCCACCTGGTGACACGGCGTGCCGGAGTGTCGTGCCCACCCCGTACGATCGAGGGATGAGCACGCGGATCGCCTTCCTCAAGGGTCACGGAACCGAGAACGACTTCGTGATCGTCCCGGACCCCGAGAACGCCGTCGACCTGCCCCCGGCCGCCGTGGCCGCGCTCTGCGACCGCCGCGCGGGCATCGGCGGCGACGGCCTGCTCCACGTGGTGCGGTCCGCCGCGCACCCCGAGGCCGAGGCGATGGCCGACGAGGCCGAGTGGTTCATGGACTACCGCAACGGCGACGGCTCGGTCGCGGAGATGTGCGGCAACGGAGTGCGCGTGTTCGCGCGCTACCTCCAGCATGCCGGTCATGTGACCGAGGGAGACATCGCGGTCGCCACGCGCGGAGGTGTGAAGACCGTGCACCTCGCCAAGGACGGCGACGTGACCGTCGGCATGGGCAAGGTGCTGCTCCCCGAGGGAGACGTCACGGTGAGTGTCGGCGAGCGCAGCTGGCCCGCGCGGAACGTGAACATGGGCAACCCCCACGCGGTCGCCTTCGTCGACGACCTCGGCGACGCGGGGACGCTCTACGAGGCGCCGCCGTTCAGCCCGGCCTCCGCCTACCCGGACGGGGTCAACGTCGAGTTCGTCGTCGACCGCGGTCCGCGGCACGTGGCGATGCGCGTGCACGAGCGCGGCTCCGGCGAGACCCGCTCCTGCGGCACGGGCGCGTGCGCGGTCGCCGTCGCCACGGCCCGCCGTGACGGCGCCGACCCGGCCGTCACCGGCACCCCCGTGACCTACACCGTCGACGTCCCCGGCGGCCGCCTGGTGATCACCGAGCACCCCGACGGCACGGTCGAGATGACCGGCCCCGCGGTGATCCTCGCCGAGGGCGAGATCGACGCGGACTGGCTGGCGGACGCACTCGCCTGAGCGGGCCGTCCCCGGGCCCGGACCTGCGGGCGACGGGCAGCGCCCGCAGGTGTCCGTGGGCGTCCGCAGGTGTCCGCAGGTGTCCTCAGGTGTCCGCAGGTGTCCGCGCTGCGGAAGCGGCGCTTCCAAGAACCTCCCGGCCACTGTGGAGTCCCCCCGCGCGCACCGCGTGCGACACGCCCGGCCGCGGGGGAGTGACCGGACCTCGGTTCGACTCCCCGGTCCCCCCAGGTCACGCACATCGCAAACCGTAAACCTCAAAACCTTCGCTCGAATGGGTGATCCGTTTCACGCTCGGCGAGAGGCGGTCAGCCGGGCGTGATGGGCTCGGTAGCATCAAGCACCGGCCCGGACGGGGGACGGTCACCTTTCCCTGAGCCGTGTCCGCCACAGGGCGCCCCGTCCACCGGTCCACGCAGCCGGAGGTGCCCATGAGTGCGGAGGCCACGAACCCCGCGAGCCCAGGCCCGGTGACCGGCGCCCTGACAGGGCTGCCGACGACACCGTCGGCGCCCCGCAAGAGGGCCCGTCCCCGGATCGACCTGCGCCGTCTGGGCCGTGCCGCGCTGCTCGGCCCCGCCGGCCGCGACCGGCTGCCGGACGCGATCAGCCATGTCGTCGACGCGCACCGCGCCCATCACCCCGACGCCGACATCGAGCCGCTGCGCCGGGCCTACGTCCTCGCCGAGTCCTCCCACCGCGGCCAGATGCGCAAGAGCGGCGAGCCGTACATCACGCACCCCCTCGCGGTGACCCTGATCCTCGCCGAGCTCGGTGCCGAGACCACGGCCCTGACCGCCTCCCTGCTGCACGACACCGTCGAGGACACCGATGTGACCCTCGACCAGGTCGGCGAGCAGTTCGGCGCGGACGTGCGCTTCCTCGTCGACGGCGTCACCAAGCTGGAGAAGGTCGACTACGGTGCCGCCGCCGAGCCGGAGACCTTCCGCAAGATGCTCGTCGCCACCGGCAACGACGTACGCGTGATGTCGATCAAACTCGCCGACCGGCTGCACAACATGCGCACGCTCGGCGTCATGCGCCCCGAGAAACAGGAACGCATCGCCAAGGTCACCCGCGACGTGCTGATCCCGCTCGCCGAACGCCTGGGCGTCCAGGCGCTCAAGACCGAGCTGGAGGACCTCGTCTTCGCGATCCTGCACCCCGAGGAGTACGAGCACACCCGTGAGCTGATCGTCGAGAACACCTCCCGCGCGGACGACCCCCTCGCCGAGATCGCCGACGAGATGCGCACCGTGCTGCGCGAGGCCGACATCAGCGCCGACGTCCTCATCAGACCCCGGCACTTCGTCTCCGTGCACCGCGTGTCCCGCAAGCGCGGCCGGCTGCGGGGCGCGGACTTCGGGCGGCTGCTGGTCCTGGTGAACGAGGACGCGGACTGCTACGGCGTCCTGGGTGAACTGCACACCTGTATGACGCCCGTCGTCTCGGAGTTCAAGGACTTCATCGCCGTACCGAAGTTCAACCTCTACCAGTCGCTGCACACCGCGGTGGCCCGCTCCGACGGGCAGGTCGCCGAGGTCCTCATCCGTACCCACCAGATGCACAAGGTCGCCGAGGCCGGTGTCGTCGCGCTCGGCAATCCGTACGCGCCCGCCTCGGACGACCCCGCCGAGGGCGAGCGTGCCGACCCCACCCGTCCCGGCTGGCTCTCCCGCCTCCTCGACTGGCAGGAGGCCGCGCCCGACCCCGACACCTTCTGGTCCACCCTGCGCGAGGACCTCGCCCAGGACCGCGAGATCACCGTCTTCCGCCCCGACGGCGGCACCCTCGGCCTTCCCGAGGGCGCGACCTGCGTGGACGCGGCCTACGCGCAGTACGGCGAGGACGCACACGCCTGCATCGGCGCACGGGTCAACGGGCGGCTGGCGACCCTGAGCACCACGCTGCGCGACGGCGACACCGTGCAACTGCTGATGGGCCAGGACCCCGCCTCCGAGCCGTCCCGGGAGTGGCTGGACCACGCCCACACGGCCGCCGCCCGGATCGCCATCCAGCGCTGGATCGCGACCCATCCGGCAGCCGGCGAACCCGACGCACCGCCGGCACGGTCCGAGGCGGACCTGCGCGGCGCACCGGACGTCCCCGCCCCGGCCCGCCCCGGCATTCCCGGGCCCGCCGCCGGTGAACGGCCCG
Organism: Streptomyces sp. NPDC093094; assembly: GCF_044754345.1. NCBI lineage: Bacteria > Bacillati > Actinomycetota > Actinomycetes > Kitasatosporales > Streptomycetaceae > Streptomyces > Streptomyces sp. NPDC093094. The sequence goes on from NZ_JBIVOX010000001.1 coordinate 54,307, forward strand.
GCGGCGCGGGGGCCGTCGCCGACCGGCCCGGCGCGACCGTGCGCCTCGCCCGGTGCTGTACGCCCGTACCGCCCGACGAGGTCACCGGGTTCGCCGTGCGCGGGGGAGTGGTGACCGTGCACCGCGTCGAATGCCCGGCAGTGGCGCGCATGACGGACGCGGGGCGCGCGGAGGTCGGTGTGCGCTGGGGCGACACCACCGAGTGCCGGGTGACCCTCTTCGCCGAATCGTTCGTCCGCCCGCATCTCCTGGCCGATCTCACCGAGGCGATGGCGCTCGAGGGTGCCGAGATCGTCTCCGCGACGGTGGAGCCGCCGAGCCAGCAGCGCGTGCGGCACACGTACACCGTCACGCTCCCCGACGCCGCCCGCCTGCCCGTGCTGATGCGCGCGATGCGCGGTGTGCCGGGCGTCTACGACGTGAGCCGCGAACAGGCCGACGGCGCCTGACGCCGCACCGGCGGCACGACGCCTCTCGCCGCGGCCGCTCGGTCCGGTCCTGT
>NZ_JBIVOX010000001.1:54904-213411 GCF_044754345.1 Streptomyces sp. NPDC093094
CTGTCGTCCGCCGGTCCGGTTCGCTCGGTCCGGTCCTGTCGTCCGCCGGTCCGGTTCGCTCGGTCCGGTCCTGTCGTCCGCCGGTCCGGTTCGCTCGGTCCGGTCCTGTCGTCCGCCGGTCCGGTTCGCTCCGCCCGGTCCCCTCGTCCGCCGGTCCGGTTCGTCCGGCCCGGTCCCGTCGTCCGCCGGTCCTGCCGGGTGCCCGGCCCGGTCCCGTCGTCCGTCGGCGCGGACGATCTCGTTCGGGTGGGCCCGTCGCGCGTCGTCACGGCCGGGCCCCCGCGCGCTGGTAGCCGTGGTGCATGCCGCTCACTTTCCGTGTCGCCCCGCGCGGGTCCTCCGCTCGCCCCGGCCGCCGTTCCCGTCGGCTGAAGGCGGCCCTGCTGGCCTCCGCCGTCTCCGTGTGCCTCGTCGCCGCGAGCGCCCCGCCCGTCCCGCTCGGCGTCGGTGACCGTCTCTTCCCGCATCTGGGAAATCCCGGCTACGACGTGGCGTCGTACGACCTGTCCTTCGACTACTCCGGCTCCAACAGCAAGCCCCTCCGGGCCGTCACCACCATCGACGCCTGGACCACCCGGGCGCTCGACCGCGTGAACCTCGACTTCGCGCACGGCGAGGTCGGCTCGGTCGAGGTCGACGGCAGGCCCGCCGGCTTCGTCACCGCCGGTGAGGACCTGGTGGTCACACCGGAGACGCCGCTCGCCCGGGGCGACTGGATGCGGATCACCGTGCGGCACACCAGCGACCCCGTCTACGACGCCGAGCGCGAGGGCGGCTGGGTGCGCACCTCGGACGGCCTCGCCATGGCCAACCAGGCCGATGTCGCCCACCTGGTCTTCCCGTGCAACGACCACCCCTCCGACAAGGCCCTGTTCACCATCCGCGTCACCGCCCCCGACGGCTACACGGCCGTCGCCAACGGCCTCCGCACCGGCGTGGACCGCGCGCGAGGGGCCACGACGTGGACGTACCGGACCCGGCACCCCATGGCCACCGAACTGGCCCAGGTCTCCATCGGCCGCTCCACCGTCCTGCACCGCACCGGCCCGCACGCCCTGCCCGTCCGGGACGTCGTGCCCACCGAGCACCGCGCGTCGCTGGAGCCGTGGCTCGCGAAGACGCCCGGACAGATCGCCTGGATGGAGGGCAAGGTCGGGCCCTACCCCTTCGAGACGTACGGCCTGCTCATGGCCGACGCCTCCACCGGCTTCGAACTGGAGACGCAGACCCTCTCCCTCTTCGAGAGGCAGCTGTTCACCGAGCCCCTGTACCCCAAGTGGTACGTCGAGTCGATCATGGTGCACGAGCTGGCGCACCAGTGGTTCGGCGACAGCGTCACCCCGCGCACCTGGTCCGACCTGTGGCTCAACGAGGGGCACGCCACCTGGTACGAGGCCCTGTACGCGGAGGAGACAGCCGACCGGCCGCTCCAGGCCCGGATGAAGGCCGCGTACGGAGCCTCCGACCGCTGGCGCGCCGCGGGCGGGCCCCCGGCCGCGCCCAAGGCCCCCGACCCCGGCGGCAAGATCAGCATCTTCCGCCCGAACGTCTACGACGGGGCCGCGCTCGTCCTGTACGCCCTGCGCCAGAAGATCGGCCACCCCGCCTTCGACCGCCTGGAACGGGCCTGGGTGAGCCTCCACAAGGACGGCACGGCCGGCACCGACGACTTCGTCGAGCTGGCCTCCGTCGTCTCCGGCAGGAACCTCGACGCGTTCCTCGAGCCCTGGCTGTACGGAGAGAAGACCCCGCCGATGCCCGGGCATCCGGACTGGACCTCCGCCGCGCCCACGGGCACCCGGAAATAACGCCGTGACGAGACGTGGCGTGCCGTGCGACCATCTTCAGGCGGCCACGACGTGGGAGCGGGAATCTCCCGGGGTACTCGTACGTTGTGAGCAGTGACGGAATCCCTATCGACGTAAGGACCCAATGACCTCCTCTTCTTCCTTTTCCCAGGACAACAAGCGCCTCGCGCACAGCTACCCCGAAGGTCTTCGGGCCGATGCCCTGATGGAAGAGGACGTCGCCTGGAGCCACGAGATCGACGGAGAGCGGGACGGCGACCAGTTCGACCGCTCCGAGCGCGCGGCCCTGCGCCGCGTGGTGGGTCTCTCCACCGAGCTCGAGGATGTCACCGAGGTCGAGTACCGGCAGCTCCGTCTGGAGCAGGTCGTCCTCGTCGGCGTCTGGACCTCGGGGACCCTGCAGGACGCGGAGAACTCCCTCGCGGAGCTCGCCGCGCTGGCCGAGACGGCCGGCGCCCACGTCCTCGACGGTGTCTACCAGCGCCGCGACAAGCCGGACCCGGCCACCTTCATCGGTTCCGGCAAGGCCCTGGAGCTGCGCGACATCGTCATCGACTCCGGTGCCGACACGGTCATCTGCGACGGTGAGCTCAGCCCCGGCCAGCTCATCGCCCTGGAGGACGTCGTCAAGGTCAAGGTCATCGACCGTACGGCCCTGATCCTCGACATCTTCGCCCAGCACGCCAAGTCCCGAGAGGGCAAGGCGCAGGTCGCGCTCGCGCAGATGCAGTACATGCTGCCGAGGCTGCGAGGCTGGGGTCAGTCGCTGTCCCGTCAGATGGGCGGCGGCAAGGGCGGCGGTCTCGCCACCCGTGGTCCCGGTGAGACCAAGATCGAGACGGACCGGCGCCGGATCCGCGAGAAGATGGCGAAGATGCGCCGGGAGATCGCGGAGATGAAGACCGGCCGCGACATCAAGCGCCAGGAGCGCCGGCGCAACAAGGTGCCGTCCGTCGCCATCGCGGGTTACACCAACGCAGGCAAGTCCTCGCTGCTCAACCGCCTCACGGGCGCGGGCGTTCTGGTCGAGAACGCGTTGTTCGCGACCCTGGACCCGACCGTCCGGCGGGCCGAGAGCCCGAGCGGCCGGCTCTACACGCTGACCGACACCGTCGGATTCGTCCGGCATCTGCCCCACCACCTGGTCGAGGCGTTCCGCTCCACCATGGAGGAGGTCGCCGACGCCGACCTGATCCTGCATGTGGTCGACGGTTCGCACCCGGTCCCGGAGGAGCAGTTGGCGGCCGTACGCGAAGTGATCAGGGACGTCGGTGCCACCGATGTGCCCGAGTACGTCGTGATCAACAAGGCCGACGCGGCCGACCCGCTGGTGCTCCAGCGGCTGATGCGGAACGAGAAGCGCTCCATCGCCGTCTCGGCCCGCACCGGCCAGGGCATCGCCGAGCTGCTCGAACTCATCGACAACGAGCTGCCCCGGCCCTCGGTCGAGATCGACGCGCTCGTGCCGTACACGCACGGCAAGCTGATCGCCCGTGCGCACGACGAGGGCGAGGTGATCTCCGAGGAGCACACCGCGGAGGGCACCCTGCTCAAGGCGCGGGTGCACGAGGAACTCGCGGCGGAACTCGCGCCGTACGTTCCGGCGTCGGTCGCCTGACCGGCCCACCGCACGACAGAAGGCCCGCCCCTCGCCGGGGCGGGCCTTCTGCATGCTCAGTTCGTCACGAGCTGGGGGCGGGGTGCCTCACTGGGAGGCGTACTTCTCGCTCACCTCGTTGAACACGCCCTCGGCGACCTCGCCCAGCCGCGGGCCGGCCAGCCAGCCGCCGGTGACCGGGCCGATGGAGGTGTTGGACACCAGCGCAGGCTTGCCGTCCGCCCCCGCGGCGACCCAGCCGCCGCCGGAGGAACCACCGGTCATGGTGCAGCCGATGCGGTACATCGTCGGGTCGGAGTCGCTGAGCGACAGCCGGCCGGGCTTGCTCTCGCACTGGTGCATCGACTGGCCGTCGAACGGTGCCGCCGCGGGGTAACCCGTCGCCGTGATGCTGTCCACCTTCGGCACGGCCGGGGCGTTGAAGTCGACCGGCAGAGCCGAACCGACCGTCTCCTCCAGGGACTTGCCCGAACCGCCCTCCTCCGGCGTCACATGGATCACCGCGAAGTCGTAGGACGCGCCGTCACCGCCGGTCGCGCCACCCTGCTCGATCCACTGGTCGGAGGTCTGCACCCAGTCGCCCCACCAGACCCCGTACGGAGCGACCTGCTCCTTCGAGGCGGTCTCCTGCTCGGTCGCCGACAGACCCGCGTCGTTGTACGACGGCACGAACGCGATGTTGCGGTACCAGCCGCCGCTCTTGCCGGCGTGCACGCAGTGGCCCGCCGTCCACACCGTGTTCGACTTGCCGGGGTGGGCCGGGTCCTGCACGACCGTCGCCGAGCAGACCATCGTGCCCTCGGGGGAGTCGAAGAAGACCTTGCCCGCGACCGGCACATTGGCGTGGTACGGCGTCGAAACCGCCTGAGCCTCCACCGGCTCCGGCGTCGGGTCCGTCACCCCCTGGTCACCGGAGATGTCGTTCTCGTCGACACCCTTGTCCGGCTCCTCGGCGTCCCGCATCCGGTCCGGGTCCCACAGGTCCTCGATGATCGGGTTGATAAACTCGTCGGCCTCGCGCAGCCAGTCGTCCTTGTCCCAGTTCTTCCAGGCGCCGTTCCGCCACTTGTCGATGTCGATCCCGTGCTCCTTGAGCCGGCTCTTGATGTCGTCCGGGATCTTGATCTTGTTGTCGTCGCCGGCCACCGACGAGGCCGACGGGTCGCCGCCCGCCGTGTCGTCGCCCGAATCACAGGCCGTCGCGGCCAGTGTGAGCGCCGACACGAGGGCGACAGCGGCCACGGCGCGGGCGGGTCCGCGGCGCGCGCTCCCCCCTCGGCGAGCGGTGGACGACGGCCGTATGGATCGCATGTGCTGACTCCCCCTGAGGTGGACGAACGTGGCGCTTGAGGCCAGGACTCCCGCGTGCGGCAGGGGCTCCTGGAACGGCACCCCACACTATGCGGTCGCTGTGGGCGAGTTCCGACGGAACGGCAACGGTTCGGATACAAGCCGTCTGACCTGGCAATCGTCCGCTCAGCAACCGAGTTGACGCCTTGTCGCCGACGCGTCGCGCGGCCGCACGCCTACGGCGGCCGCGAGCCCCCCTCACCCCAGGGATCTTGCCGCCACCCGTAACCCCGTGGCCGGTCGGGGGTTGGTAGCGGTGGGCGGGCGATTCGAACGCCGCCGGGGGAGCGTCCGGGGCCGGGAAGCCGGTGGATCCGGGAAGCCGGTGAATCGGTGAGGCGTGGAGAACTCGGTGGATCCACGGGGGAGTCGGGGTCGTACGGGGCCGGGGGATGTCACGTCCCCCGGGCGGGTGGGGAGCACGGGCGAGGTCTCGGCTCCGGACAAGCGGGAGGACGGAGAGGCGTGACCGTGACCGAGGAGACTTCGAGGGGCAGGACGGCACGGGAAGCGGGGGCGCGCACCTATGCACACGCACTGCCGATCGTGCCCGTACGTGCGCGCGGACTGACCATCGAGGGCGCCGACGGCCGCCGCTATCTGGACTGCCTCTCCGGCGCGGGCACTCTCGCCCTCGGCCACAACCACCCCGTCGTCCTCGCGGCCATCCGCAGGGTGCTCGACTCGGGTGCCCCTCTGCACGTCCCCGATCTGAGCACCCCCGTCGAGGACGACTTCGTCGCCGAACTCCTCCGTACCCTGCCGCCCGGCCTCGCCGAGCACGCACGTGTACGGTTCTGCGGACCCTCCCCCGCGAGCGCCATGGAAGAAGCCCGCCGACTCGTGCGGGCCGTGACGGGCGAAACCGAGGTCCTCCACCTCAGCCCTCCGGCAGCGCCCCTCGTCCCCCCGGCAACGAGCCATGGTCCACGCTCGATTGCCGAGCCCGCCGCTGACGCCCCCCGACCGGCGGGCGAGCCCGGTTCGGGCCGGGCGGCCGGTGCCGGAATCGGCGCACAGAGGTCGCCCGGCGCCGCCCCCGGCCCGCAGACGGAGACAGACCTCCAACTCGCCTCCCTCTGGCCGGAGTCCGCCAGGCCGGCCGGAGTGATCGTCGAGGCCGTCCGCGGCGACGACCGGATCAGCCCCGTCCCCGACAGCTGGACGCGGCAGGTACGCCGTCTCGCCGCCACCCGGTCGGTACCCCTGATCGCCGACGAGACCGAGACCGGAGTCGGCCGCACCGGAGCCTTCTGGGCCGTCGAGCACAGCGGTGTCACACCCGACCTGATGGTTCTTTCCAAGGCCATCGGCGGCAGCCTGCCGCTGTCCCTGGTCGTCCACCACACCGACTTCGAGGCCGACACCCCCGCACGCACGCTCCGCGGCAACCAACTGGCCATGGCCGCCGGCGCGGCGACCCTCGCCCACGTCCGCGAGAACCGTTTGGCGGAACGCGCGGACACCCTCGGGCGCCGCATACTGGGCCAACTCGCTGAAATTGCCGCAAAGTTCCCGTGCGTCGGAGAGATCCGAGGCCGAGGGCTGATGATCGGCATCACGTTCCTCCCGCCCGAGCAGGACGTCCTGCCGGGCGGCGAACCCGCTCGTCCGGCCGCCGCCGAACTGGCCGCCGCCGTCCAGCGCGCGTGCTTGCGACGAGGTCTGATCGTCGGCCTCGGCGGCCATGACTCCCCTGTCGTACGGCTGCTTCCGCCCCTGACCGTCAGCGACGAGCAGGCTGCGGCCGTGGTCGACCGGCTCTCCGACGCGATGGAGGAGGCGACATACGGCCGCACGACGGCGTCGGCCCCTTTCCCCGCGCGGGAACAGCTGTGACCACCACCCTGAGGCACCACCCCCTGAGGAACCCGCGTGAACATCCTTCCCCTTCCTGACCGCACCTCCCGCTCCTCGACACAGGCAGCCGACACCACCGAGCCGCCTCCCGTTCCGGAGGACCCTGCAGTCCCCCGGCAACACGCCCCCGCGCCCGAGGCGGGTGAGCCGCGTGGCTTTCCTCCGGAGACGGGCGCCCCGCCCGCTCACGCCTCCCGCGCCCCCGACCTCCCTGAGCCCCTGGAGCATCCCGACCCGCGGGCCGCCGCCCAGGCCGCGGCCACGGAGAACCTGCTCCGCTGCTGGGTCCGGGAGACCGGCCTCCCGGCCCCGGCGGACGGGATCCTCCGCATCCCGCTCCCGGCCAGCGCCACCGCCCTGCTGGTGCCCGTCCCCTACTGGTCGCCGACCGGCTGGCACCGCTTCGGCGCACCGTCCCTGGACGGCGCACCTGCTTCCGCGTCCACGGTCGCCGCGGTCACCCTCGCTGCCCTGCTGGCCCGAGAGACCGACTCGGCCCCTGCCGCGGCCCCGCCCGCCCGGGAGCCGTACAGCGACCCGGCAGGAGAGACATGCTCCGCCACGGAGGAACACTCCGGCGCGGAGGCGTGCTCCGCCGCGTCGGCCGGGAACGGTGGCGCCCCGGCCTCCGGGCCCGCGGGGGACGAGGGGACCGACCTGGTCGCCCGCGTCGCCGACTCGGTCCGCCGCACCGCCACCTTCATCAGTGACCGGCGTGCCCGTACCGCAGACAGCTCCGACCTCTTCCTCGCCGCCGAGCAGGCACTCGTGCTGGGGCACCCGCTGCATCCCACCCCGAAGAGCCGCGAGGGTCTCACGGAATCCGAAGGGCGTCTGTACTCACCCGAGTTGCGCGGCTCCTTTCCCCTGCACTGGATCGCTGTCTCGCCTTCCGCCCTGGCCCATGACTCGGCTTGGACCGAGCGTGGCCGCTCCGTCCCGGCGGCACGGCTCACCGCACGTCTCGCCGGTCCGGATCTGCCGCTGCCCGACGGCCACGCCGCTCTGCCGCTGCATCCCTGGCAGATGAGGGAGATCCGTCACCGCCCAGAGGTCACAGCACTGTTCGACGCCGGGCTGCTCAAGGATCTCGGCGTCCACGGCGCCCCCTGGCATCCCACCTCCTCCGTACGAACCGTCCACCGGAGCACCGCTCCGGCCATGCTGAAGCTGTCGCTCGGCCTGCGGATCACCAACTCCTGCCGAGAGAACCTGCGCAAGGAACTCCACCGCGGAGTCGAGGTCCACCGGCTGCTGCGCAGCGGCCTGGCCCGTCGATGGCAGGCCGCCCACCCCGGCTTCGACATCGTCCGGGACCCGGCATGGCTGGCCGTGGACGGGCCCGACGGCAGCCCCGTGCCAGGGCTCGACGTGGTGATCCGGCACAACCCGTTCGCTCCGTCCGACGATGCCGGCTGTGTCGCCGGGCTCGTCGCCCCTCGGCCCAGACCCCTGACGGGTGCCAAGGACCGCCGCGGAGGGTTGGGCGGAACCGTGCTGCGGTCGCGTCTCGCCGAGCTGGTCACCTGCCTCGCCGCGCGGACCGGACGTCCCCGAGGAGCAGTCGCCGCCGAGTGGTTCCTGCGCTATCTCGAACATGTCGTCCGCCCCGTCCTGTGGCTGGACGCGGAAGCCGGCATCGCGCTGGAGGCGCATCAGCAGAACACCCTGCTCCTGCTGGACACCGACGGCTGGCCCGCAGGAGGCCGCTACCGCGACAACCAGGGCTACTACTTCCGCGCCTCCCGGCGCGACGAGATCGACGCCCGGCTTCCCGGCATCGGCGAGCACAGCGACACCTTCGTCTCCGACGAGGTCACCGACGAACGCTTCGCCTACTACCTCGCCATCAACAACGTGCTCGGCCTCGTGGGCGCCTTCGGGTCACAGCGCCTCGCGGACGAACGGCTGCTGCTCGCCGCGTTCCGCCGCTTCCTCCAGAGCGTCGCCACCGGCCCGGCCCGACTGCCCACCTCGTTGCCCTCCCGGCTGCTCGACTCGCCCGTCCTGCGCTGCAAGGCCAATCTGCTGACCCGGCTGCGCGGCCTCGACGAACTCGTCGGCCCCGTGGACACCCAGTCGGTCTACGTCACCATCGCCAACCCCCTTCACTCCTGAGCCTTCCGTCGCCCGCCGCCCACACCGACCCCTTTCGTTCCTGAGGAACCCGCCTCGTCCCGCCCCCTGAGAGGAGCGTCGTGCCTCCCACCGACCCCGGTGCCGGCCCAGCCCCCGTCTCCGCCCGTGACGGCTCCGGCCATGCCACCGACGGCTCCACCGCTGTCGCCGAGTTCGGCCCGGGGCCCGCAGGCGCCCTGGGGACGGACGTCGAGGACACGCTGGACCTACGGCTGCCCGACGACTTCCTGGCGGGCCTCCGCGGCGAGCCGGTGGCGTCGCTCCCCGAGGAGGCCGCGGCGCCGCCCGTCCCCGGGGAAGCCGCGGGGTGGCGTCACGCCGGACCGCTCGCGGGCAGGGGCGACCTGCTGGACCGGGTGGAGTCATGGGGTCCGACGGCCACCTCCGCGGGCGAGTTCCGGCTGGTCCCGGTACAGCCGGAGCGAGACCTGCCGCTCGTGGTCCGCTGGATGAACGACCCTGCCGTAGCGGCCTTCTGGGAACTGGCCGGACCCCCGCAGGTGGCCGGGGAGCACGTGCGGGCGCAGTTGACGGGCGACGGGCGCAGCGTCCCCTGCCTCGGCCTGCTGGACGGCAGCCCCATGAGCTACTGGGAGATCTACCGGGCAGACCTCGACCCGCTTGCCCGCCATTACCCGGCCCGACCGCACGACACCGGCATCCACCTCCTCATCGGCGGTGCCGCCGACCGCGGGCGAGGGCTCGGCAGCATGCTTCTGAGAGCTGTCGCCGATCTCACGCTCGACAGCAGGCCCGCCTGCGCACGCGTCATCGCGGAACCCGATCTTTGCAACATCCCCTCCATCGCCGCCTTCCTCACCGCAGGCTTCCGGTTCTCCGCCGAGATCGGCCTTCCCGGGAAGCGGGCCGCCCTGATGGTCCGAGACCGATCCCTGCGTCATCTGCTGTAGCCCTGCGCGACATTGTCGTCACTTCTGGTACACCGCCCGGCGTGATCCGGTTCCGTCCGCCCGTGACGGAATTTTGGTGCGATCCGGTTCCGACGGAATCCCGGGGCGATCCGGTTCCATTCGTCCGCGGCGGAATCCGAGGTGATCCGCCTCCATCGGCCCGCGGCGGAATTCCGCCTCCGTCCGTCTCCGTCCGTCTCCGTCCGTCTCCGTCCGCCTTCGTCCGTGACGGCTTCCCGGACGGCACCCCGCCGACCTCAGCCGTCACCCGCCCCTCACCCACAAGAGACCCACAGCCTTGATCCCACCCCTCACATCACTCGCGACCCCCCGTTTGTCAGTGCCGAGCCGTAGGGTGGTCGGGCTATGACGAAGCCCTCACTCCCCGAACTCCTCCATGCCGCCGTCTCCGCCGTCGGCGGCATGGAACGCCCCGGCCAGGCGGCCATGGCCGAAGCCGTAGAGGAAGCGATCGACGACGCGTCGCATCTGCTGGTCCAGGCCGGCACCGGCACCGGAAAGTCGCTGGGCTATCTCGTGCCCGCGCTCGCGCACGGGGAGCGAGTCGTCGTCGCGACCGCCACTCTGGCCCTCCAGCGCCAGCTCGTGGAGCGGGACCTGCCGCGCACGGTCGACGCCCTCCACCCCCTGCTGCGCCGCCGCCCGGAGTTCGCGATGCTCAAGGGCAGGTCGAACTATCTGTGCCTGCACCGCCTCCACGAGGGCATGCCTCAGGACGAGGAGGAGGGGCTCTTCGACCAGTTCGAGGCCGCCGCGCCCACCAGCAAGCTGGGCCAGGACCTGCTGCGGCTGCGCGACTGGTCGGACGAGACCGAGTCCGGTGACCGTGACGACCTGACACCGGGCGTCTCGGACCGGGCCTGGGCCCAGGTGTCCGTCTCCTCGCGCGAGTGCCTCGGAGCCACGAAATGCGCGTACGGCGCCGAGTGCTTCGCCGAGATGGCGCGCGAGCGCGCCAAGCTGGCGGAGGTCGTCGTCACCAACCACGCCCTGCTGGCGATCGACGCCATCGAGGGGGCCCCCGTCCTGCCCCAGCACGAGGTGCTGATCGTCGACGAGGCGCATGAACTGGTCTCGCGCGTCACCGGGGTCGCCACCGGAGAGCTGACCCCGGGACAGGTCAACCGCGCGGTGCGGCGCGCGGCGAAGCTCGTCAACGAGAAGGCCGCCGACCAGCTCCAGACCGCCGCGGAGGGCTTCGAACGGCTCATGGAGCTGGCCCTGCCCGGCCGCCTGGAGGAGATCCCGGAGGATCTCGGCTACGCCCTCATGGCGCTGCGCGACGCCTGCCGTACCGTCATCTCGGCCATCGGCGCCACACGGGACAAGTCCGTCCAGGACGAGGACGCCGTCCGCAAACAGGCCCTCGCCTCGGTGGAGACGGTGCACGACGTGGCCGAGCGGATCACGCACGGCTTCGAGTGGGACGTCGTCTGGTACGAACGCCACGACCGCTTCGGAGCCTCCCTGCGGGTGGCCCCGATGTCCGTCTCGGGCCTGCTGCGGGAGAAGCTCTTCGCGGACCGCTCGGTGATCCTCACCTCCGCCACGCTGAAGCTGGGCGGCGACTTCAACGGAGTGGGCGCGTCCCTCGGGCTCGGCCCCGAAGGCACGGAGGGCGACGACCTGCCGCAGTGGAAGGGCATCGACGTCGGATCGCCGTTCGACTATCCCCGGCAGGGCATCCTGTACGTCGCCAAACACCTGGCACGCCCCGCGCGGGACGGCGACCGCGGGGACATGCTCGACGAGCTGACGGAGCTGATCCAGGCCGCTGGCGGACGCACGCTCGGCCTCTTCTCGTCGATGCGGGCGGCCCAGCTGGCGGCCGAGGAGCTGCGCTCACGCATCCCCGAGTACCCGATCCTGCTCCAGGGCGAGGAGACCCTGGGCGAGCTGATCAAGAACTTCGCGGCGGATCCGAGGACGTGCCTGTTCGGCACGCTGTCGCTGTGGCAGGGCGTCGACGTGCCCGGCCCGAGCTGTCAGCTGGTGGTCATGGACAAGATCCCGTTCCCGCGCCCGGACGACCCGCTGATGAGCGCCCGCCAGAAGGCGGTGGAGGACGCCGGAGGCAATGGCTTCATGGCGGTCGCCGCGACCCATGCGGCCCTGCTCATGGCTCAGGGCGCCGGTCGTCTGGTGCGGGCGACGGGAGACCGCGGAGTGGTCGCCGTCCTCGACCAGCGTCTGGCCACGGCCCGCTACGGCAGCTATCTGAAGGCGTCGCTGCCCGACTTCTGGTACACGATGGACCGCAACCAGGTGCGCAAGTCGCTGGCGGCTATCGACGCCGCGGCGCAGCAGCAGGAGGAGAAGGAGTGACGGGAGCGGGCGTGCCCTGACACGGGATGCGCCCGCCTCCCCGGCAGGCGATGCGCCCGCCCCTCCAGCGAGGGGGCGCCCGCCCCTCGCCTTCGAATGCGGCGGGCGGGCCTCCCGCCCGTGTGTGCAGAAGGCCCCTGGACAGCAGAGGCCCCTGGACAGCACAGGACCCCGGAACCGGCGCAGAGGTTCCGGGGCCCGGTCAGGGAGGCGGGTGGTCGGTTGGGCCCGCCGGCCGGAGGGTCAGACGCGGCGCAGGACGGCCACCACTTTGCCGAGGATGGTCGCGTCGTCGCCGGGGATGGGCTCGTAGGCGGCGTTGTGCGGGAGGAGCCAGACGTGGCCGTCCTCGCGCTTGAACCGCTTGACGGTGGCTTCGCCGTCGAGCATGGCGGCCACGATGTCGCCGTTCTCGGCGACGGGCTGACGGCGGACGGTGACCCAGTCGCCGTCGCAGATCGCGGCCTCGATCATGGAGTCGCCGACGACCTTCAGGACGAACAGCTCGCCGTCACCGACCAGCTGCCGCGGCAGCGGGAAGACGTCCTCGACCGATTCCTCGGCGAGGATCGGGCCACCGGCGGCGATCCGGCCGACGAGCGGCACGTACGACGCGGCGGGCTTGCCCGCGGTGTCCGTGGGCTGCACCGTGGCCGCCTGGTCGGAGCCGCGTACCTCGTACGCGCGCGGGCGGTGCGGGTCGCGGCGCAGGAAGCCCTTGCGCTCCAGGGCCATCAGCTGGTGCGCCACCGAGGACGTGCTGGACAGTCCGACCGCCTGGCCGATCTCCCGCATCGACGGCGGGTAGCCACGGCGCTGCACGGAGTCCCTGATCACTTCGATCACCCGGCGCTGCCGGTCCGTGAGCCCGGAGCTGTCGGCCCGGATGCCTGGAGGTCGGCCCGGCAGAGAGCGCTTGTGCCCCTCGGGGTTCACGGCTTCGTTCATCGCATGCACCGGCTCGAGTCGGCCCTGGGAGCGGTCCTGGGCGGTGATGGTGGCACTGTCTGTGGTGGTGGTCACGTCGGCCCCTCTCGAATTGTCTCCCTGCCCGGACAACGGTAGTTGCTTTCGAAAGGTTGCGCCAAACACACGTTCGAGTGAAAAACCGCGATTCGTCTGACGCGATCACATGTCCGGGTGTATAGCTGACGCGCTGCCTGGCGGGCGGAAGGGCGTATTGCCATACGCTTCACCGCCGGTGCCGCCTCCGTGGAGGCGTGCCCCGGTCTGCCGTCCGGTGCCCTGTTCGCCGAGTGCCGGCCCCTCGTCCCCGCGCGGAGGTCCCGCATCCGCCTCCGCGGCGCCCACGGTAGCGCCGAACCGCCCCGAAGGGCATGGCGACGGGCCGTGCGACGCGCCGCCTGTCGGGATGTCCGGCGTCTCGTCGCAGGTCGTGGGGTGCGACACGCGGCCCGGCGTGCATGTATGAGCCAATCCCCACATCTAGTGGTTGGATGGCGGCATCAGCCCACAAGTTGTGGTCCCCCCGGTCTTCGGGGTCTCCGGCATCGCCTATGCTTGTGGCTGCTTCGAGGGGCCCAAGGGGCTCCTGAGGCCATTGAGTCTGCTGTGAGGAGGGTTGGGAGTTCATGCACTGCCCCTTCTGCAGGCACCCCGACAGCCGGGTCGTCGACAGCCGTACGACCGACGACGGCACGTCGATCCGCAGGCGCCGCCAGTGCCCCGACTGCTCCCGTCGCTTCACGACCGTGGAGACGTGCTCGCTCATGGTGGTGAAGCGGTCCGGCGTCACCGAGCCCTTCAGCCGCACCAAGGTCATCAACGGCGTGCGCAAGGCGTGCCAGGGGCGGCCGGTCACCGAGGACGCGCTGGCCCAGCTCGGCCAGCGGGTCGAGGAGGCGGTGCGGGCCACCGGGAGCGCCGAGCTGACCACGCACGACGTGGGGCTGGCCATACTCGGTCCGCTGCAGGAGCTCGACCTCGTCGCCTTTCTGCGGTTCGCCTCGGTCTACCGCGCGTTCGACTCGCTGGAGGACTTCGAGACGGCCATCGCCGAGCTGAGGCAGACCACATGCACCGCCGCGGACGACGACGACCGCGGGAACGGTGTCACGGGGAGCCAGGAGAACGACTGCGGGAGCGGGGAGACCGTCCAGGTCCCCGAGCCCGCGGGCGCCGCCGACTGACCGGCGGGCCGGACGTCCGGTCCGGCCGGGTCGGGGCGGCCAGGAGAAGACCTGCTGCGGGCGGTACGCGGGTGCCCGCAGCACCAGACAGAACAACGTGTCTCGGGAACATCGGGGCACTTCAGGGCGTTTTCGCCCGTACAGGGAGGCGGCATGACAGAGACGGCGAGCGGTCCGGCGCGAGGTTCCCGTTCCAAGGGCACCAAGGCCACCAAGGGACTGCGTATCGAGCGCATCCACACCACCCCCGGCGTGCACCCGTACGACGAGGTCCAGTGGGAGCGCCGTGACGTCGTCATGACCAACTGGCGCGACGGCTCGGTCAATTTCGAGCAGCGTGGCGTCGAGTTCCCCGACTTCTGGTCGGTGAACGCGGTCAACATCGTCACCAGCAAGTACTTCCGGGGTGCCGTCGGCACCCCGCAGCGCGAGACCGGCCTCAGGCAGCTGATCGACCGCATCGTGAAGACGTACCGGAAGGCCGGCGAGGACCACAGCTACTTCGCCTCGCCCGCCGACGCCGAGATCTTCGAGCACGAACTGGCGTACGCCCTCCTGCACCAGATCTTCAGCTTCAACAGCCCTGTCTGGTTCAACGTCGGCACTCCGCAGCCCCAGCAGGTCTCGGCCTGCTTCATCCTGGCCGTCGACGACTCCATGGAGTCGATCCTCGACTGGTACAAGGAAGAGGGCATGATCTTCAAGGGCGGCTCCGGCGCCGGCCTGAACCTCTCCCGTATCCGCTCCTCCAAGGAGCTGCTGTCCTCAGGAGGCAACGCCTCCGGTCCCGTCTCCTTCATGCGCGGCGCCGACGCCTCCGCAGGAACGATCAAGTCCGGTGGCGCCACCCGCCGCGCGGCCAAGATGGTCATCCTCGACGTCGACCACCCCGACATCGAGGACTTCATCGAGACCAAGGTCAAGGAGGAGGAGAAGATCCGCGCCCTGCGCGACGCGGGCTTCGACATGGACCTGGGCGGCGACGACATCACGTCCGTCCAGTACCAGAACGCCAACAACTCCGTCCGTGTGAACGACGAGTTCATGAAGGCGGTCGAGCAGGGCGGCAAGTTCGGCCTGCGCGCCCGCATGACCGGCGAGGTCATCGAGGACGTCGACGCCAAGGCCCTCTTCCGCAAGATGGCCGAGGCCGCCTGGGCCTGCGCCGACCCGGGCATCCAGTACGACGACACGATCAACCACTGGCACACCTGCCCGGAGTCCGGCCGCATCAACGGCTCGAACCCCTGCAGCGAGTACATGCACCTGGACAACACGTCCTGCAACCTCGCCTCGCTGAACCTGATGAAGTTCCTCAAGGACGACGGCAAGGGCAGCCAGTCCTTCGACGCCGTGCGCTTCGCCAAGGTCGTCGAGCTCGTCATCACCGCGATGGACATCTCCATCTGCTTCGCGGACTTCCCGACCCAGAAGATCGGCGAGAACACCCGCGCGTTCCGTCAGCTCGGCATCGGCTACGCCAACCTCGGCGCCCTGCTGATGGCGACCGGCCACGCCTACGACTCCGACGGCGGCCGTGCCCTCGCCGGTGCCGTCACCTCCCTGATGACCGGCACGGCCTACCGCCGCTCCGCCGAGCTCGCCGCGGTCGTCGGCGCGTACGACGGCTACGCCCGCAACGCGGACGCCCACAAGCGCGTCATGAAGCAGCACGCCGACGCCAACGGCACGGCCGTCCGCATGGACGACCTGGACACGCCGATCTGGGCCGCCGCCACGGAGGCATGGCAGGACGTGCTGCGCCTCGGTGAGAAGAACGGTTTCCGTAACTCCCAGGCGTCCGTCATCGCCCCCACCGGCACCATCGGCCTGGCGATGTCCTGCGACACCACCGGCCTGGAGCCCGACCTCGCCCTGGTCAAGTTCAAGAAGCTGGTCGGCGGCGGCTCGATGCAGATCGTCAACGGCACCGTGCCGCAGGCCCTGCGCCGTCTGGGCTACCAGGAGGAGCAGATCGAGGCGATCGTCGCCCACATCGCCGAGCACGGCAATGTGGTCGACGCCCCCGGCCTGAAGACCGAGCACTACGAGGTCTTCGACTGCGCCATGGGCGAGCGCTCCATCTCCGCGATGGGCCACGTCCGCATGATGGCCGCGATCCAGCCGTGGATCTCCGGCGCCCTCTCCAAGACGGTCAACCTCCCCGAGACCGCCACCGTCGAGGACGTCGAGGAGGTCTACTTCGAGGCGTGGAAGATGGGCGTCAAGGCCCTCGCGATCTACCGCGACAACTGCAAGGTCGGCCAGCCGCTCTCGGCCAAGAAGAAGGACGACGACAAGAAGACGGAGGCGAAGGCCGAGGCGGCTCCCGCCAAGGTCGAGAAGGTCGTCGAGTACCGCCCGGTCCGCAAGCGCCTTCCGAAGGGTCGTCCCGGCATCACCACCTCCTTCACCGTCGGTGGCGCCGAGGGCTACATGACGGCCAACTCCTACCCGGACGACGGTCTCGGCGAGGTCTTCCTGAAGATGTCCAAGCAGGGCTCGACCCTCGCGGGCATGATGGACGCCTTCTCCATCGCCGTCTCGGTCGGCCTGCAGTACGGCGTGCCGCTGGAGACGTACGTCTCCAAGTTCACCAACATGCGCTTCGAGCCGGCCGGCATGACGGACGACCCGGACGTGCGGATGGCCCAGTCGATCGTCGACTACATCTTCCGCCGCCTGGCGCTCGACTTCCTGCCCTTCGAGACCCGCTCGGCCCTCGGCATCCACTCCGCCGAGGAGCGCCAGCGTCACCTCGAGACGGGCTCCTACGAGCCGCTGGACGACGAGGACGTCGACGTCGAGGGCCTCGCCCAGTCGGCGCCGCGCGCCCAGGAGCTCAAGGCCGTCGTCGCGCCGAAGGCGGAGCCCGAGGCGGTCAAGCCCGCCCCGAAGCAGGCCCACACCAGCGCCGAGCTGGTGGAGATGCAGCTGGGCATCCAGGCCGACGCCCCGCTGTGCTTCTCCTGCGGCACCAAGATGCAGCGGGCCGGTTCCTGCTACATCTGCGAGGGCTGCGGCTCGACCAGCGGCTGCAGCTGAGCGCTGAGCACTGAGTGAGAGGGGCGTCGGACCATGTGCCGACGCCCCTCTTCGCTGTTCGCGTGCACACGCGTGCCCTGTGGTTCACGCAGGGCACGCGTGTGAGCGTGCCGTTCGGCGCGGCGGTGTCTCCGTCCGCTCGTGCGGTTCCCCGCCCTTCCTGCCGCCGTGCGCCGTGCGTTCCGCTGTGCGCTCGTTCCGCTGCACTCGTTCCGCCGTGCGCTGTGCCCCTCCCGCCGTAATCTCCGCGCATGGATTCCTCACAGCGGTACGACGGTGACATCCGCGCTCTGACCGGCGCGTCCCGCGCGGCCGCGCTCGACGCCCTTCTCGACGGCCTGCGCTCGGCCGACCCCCGCGTCCGTGACGAGGGCGCCTACGCCGCCGCAGCGCGCTGGACGCCCGTCCTGGAGCCGGCCGAACGGCAGGATCTCGGGGAGCGGGTGACCGCGTACTTCACGCACCCGGCCGTCCAGGCACGGGCCTTCGCGCCGCTGGTCCTGGCGAGGATCGCCGAGGCGGGTGACTGGCACGAGGCATGGTGGCGCCCGTTCGCGGACTGGTACCCGGCCGAGCGGGACCTGCGGGGACACGACGCCGAGCTGGGCTGGCTGCACGCGGCCGCGCACGGCGCCGACCTGCTGGCCGTTCTGGCCCGGCGGCCCGGCCAGGATCCCGTACGGCTGGCCGACCTCGCGGTCGCCCGGCTGCTGGCCCCCACCGAGCATCTCTTCGACGCCCAGGAGGACGACCGTCTGGCCTACGCGCTCGCGCAGATCCTCAGCCGCCCGGACCTGGGCGTGGAGGAGTCCACCGCCTGGCTCGGCCCCGTCGAGAAGGCGTTCCGGACGGGCGAACCGGGGCCGGTCCCGGCGTGGGCCTCCAACACCATGCGCACGCTGCGGATGCTCTACGTCCTCGCCGACCGGGGCCTGCGCACCCGCGACACCGACGAACCGCCGCACCTGGTCACCCACCGCGAAGCGGTTCTGGACGGCCTCGCGGGCACCCTCGCCGTCGTGGCTCCGTACACCGGATGAGACTCAGGGGCGGCCGGCCTCGCCCATGGTCCTGATGAAGGTCGCCGGATCGTCCTCGAAGGCGCGCACACCGGGCTGGAAGTCCCAGTTGCCGGCCTCGTCGCGGATGAACTCCGCGACCGTGGCGGCCGTCGCCCCGGAGATCGCGGCGAAGTCGTCCACGGCCAGGTCGGTGTACCCCTCACGGATACGCAGTCCCGGATTGGCCACGCTGTCGAAGGTCCGCCGCGCGGGACGCTGCTGGAGGATGACACCGACCAGCACGCGCGTGTAGCGGGCGTTCAGCCGGTCGAGCTCGAGGATCATGACCTCGTCCCAGCCGAAGCCCTTGCCGTCCTTGCTGTCCCGGTTGAGGTGGATCGTGCCGTCGGGGGAGCGGCTGTCGAAGTGCACGACGTACGCCGGATCGCCGTACGGGGCGCTCTGCAGGTAGGTGGCTGCCACTATGTCCAGGTCGGTGGGCGGCTGCCCGATCGGGCTCGGATCCCACTTCAGGGCCACCTCGATCTTGTGGATGCCCTTGATGAGGTCGTTCACCGGTATTCCCCTTCCCCCTGTGTCCGTGACTCAACTTCCTTGCGGTTGAGGCCGGTTGCCATCCTGCCATGCACGCGTGCCCCGCTGCCGGACAGCGGTGTGCCCGAGCGTGACCCCCGCCCCGCGCCGTGGCCTTACCATGGCGCGGTGCTGGTCAAGTGGATTCGCTGCACCGTGGTGGACCGCCGCGGTTTCGAGCGGGGGCAGCGGAAGTGGGCGGGGCTGCCCGGCGAGCCGGGTTTTCGCGGGCAGGGCGGAGGCTGGAGCCGGGGGCGGCCGTCGGTGGCCCATGTCTTCGCCTTCTGGGAGAGCCGGGCCTTCTACGACTCCTTCATGGCGCGCTCCCACGACCGGCTGGCTGCGGCCCAGGCGGGAACCTTCAAGGACGCACAGGTCCGGCTGTTCGAGTACCGCTTCGACGTGAAGACCGGTTTCGAGCCCCGTTTCACGGACGCGGACCTGATCCGGGTCGCCCTCTGCCGTGTCCGCGAGGACCGGGTGGACAACTTCACCCTGATGCAGGAGAAGGTCTGGAACCCGGCGATGGCCGGCTCGCCCGGCATGATCCGCGGGCTGTTCGCCGAGGCGCCGGGCAACGAGTTCATGATCCTCTCGATGTGGCGGTCCGCCGCCGAGCACGGGAAATACCGTACCGAGCGGGTGGAACGGCTTGCCCTGCGCGCCCAGACCGAGGCCGACATAGCGGCGCTCACGGGTGACATCGTGGAGCTGGAGCCGACCTGGACGGTGTGATCGCTCCGCATGTGATCGGTGAGCAAAGTGTGTTCATTGATGTGTGAACGGTGTGACCTACGCCGTATGGAGCCCGCACGGGTGCTCGGCAGGGCCTCGTTCGATCTAGGGTTTTGGCATGGCACGACCACGGCGCATCGTCCTTGTCCGGCACGGCGAGTCAACCGGCAATGTTGATGACACCGTGTACGAGCGTGAGCCCGACCACGCGCTCGCACTGACCGAGCGCGGCTGGAGGCAGGCGGAGGAGACGGGCAAGGGTCTGCGGGAGGTGTTCGGACGTGAACGCGTCAGCGTCTATGTGTCCCCCTACCGCCGTACGCACGAGACCCTGCGTGCCTTCCACCTGGATCCCGAGCTGATACGGGTGCGCGAGGAGCCCCGGCTGCGCGAGCAGGACTGGGGCAACTGGCAGGACCGCGACGACGTACGGCTCCAGAAGGCGTACCGGGACGCCTACGGGCACTTCTTCTACCGCTTCGCCCAGGGCGAGAGCGGGGCCGACGTCTACGACCGGGTCGGCGGCTTCCTGGAGAGCCTGTTCCGCAGCTTCGAGGCGCCCGACCATCCGCCGAACGTCCTGCTGGTGACCCATGGCCTGGCCATGCGGCTGTTCTGCATGCGCTGGTTCCACTGGACGGTCGCCGAATTCGAGTCGCTGTCCAACCCCGGGAACGGCGAGGTGCGGATGCTCGTTCTCGGGGACGACGGGAAGTACACGCTCGACCGGCCATTCGAACGCTGGCGAGATCCGGAACCGTACGGGATCACTGGATAGAGTGGCAGGGCGATGACGGCAGATTCCTCACCTTACGGGCGCCTGGAGCGCGCCCTGGCAAGCCTGCGCGGACTGGCGGTGGGCGACGCGCTCGGCTCCCAGTTCTTCGTGCCGGTGAACTACCCGCTGCTCAAGCAGCGAGAGCTTCCGGCCGGCCCGTGGCAGTGGACGGACGACACCGAGATGGCCTGCTCGGTGGTCGCCGTCCTCGCCGCCCACCACCGCATCGACCAGGACGCCCTGGCGCTGTCCTTCGCCGAGCACCATGACTTCGACCGCGGGTACGGTCCCGCGGTCAACCGGCTTCTGCGGCTGGTCCGCGAGGGCGGCGACTGGCGCGAGCTGTCCGCCGCGCTCTTCAAGGGGCAGGGCTCGTGGGGCAACGGCGCCGCGATGCGCATCGCGCCTCTGGGTGCCTGGTACGCGGACGACCCCGAGCAGGCCACGCACCAGGCGGAGATCTCCGCCTATCCCACGCACCAGCATCGCGAGGCCGTCGTCGGCGCCATGGCCGTCGCGGCGGCCGCCGCGCTGGTCGCCGCCCCCAGCGGGCCGCCCGGTCCCGAGGCGCTGCTGGACGGTGTCGTGGACCTCGTGCCGAAGAGCGCCGTCGGCGCCGGTCTGCGGCGGGCCCGGGACATGCTCGACTACGGCGACGCGGCCACCGTCGCGGCCGTGCTGGGCTGCGGACGGCGCACGTCGGCCCACGACACCGTGCCCTTCGCCCTCTGGTCCGCCGCTCGGCGCCTCGGTGACTACGAGGAGGCGTTCTGGACGACCGCACAGGTCGGCGGTGACGTGGACACCACCTGCGCGATCGTGGGCGGTGTGCTCGCCGCCGGGAAGGCGGGGACTCCGCCCGCCGAATGGGTCGACCGCACGGAGACGATGCCGGACTGGGTACCGGCCGTGGGCTGAGGCCGGCCCGCACCCGCTTCTCCGGTCGGCGGCCGCTGCGCGTTCCTTGGGGTGGCGGCGCGTTCTCCAGGGCGGTCGCCGGGAGGCTCCGAGGAGGCGCGGTCAGCCGTCCCTCGGGCCTCGGTCCGCCCGCTCTTCCGATACGGAGACTCTCCGTGTCCGCCGGGAACTCTCCGTGACGCCGGCGCGTTGTCGTGGTGAGCACTGCGCGAGACAGATGCAGGCGGTGCCGGACGGCAGCGGAGGGGTGATGGTCATGGAGATCTTGCGGGCGCTGTTCACGCGCCTGGCCCTGGTGATTCCGCCCGCCTCGCGGAGCGCGGTGCTGATGATCGCGGGTGCGCTGTGTGCGGCGCGCTGCCCGATCCGGCCCGGCAGCCGTGGGCGTACCCCCGTAACGCCCGTCGGCGCGCTGCCGTGGCCGGATCGGCGTGCCGGCCTGTCAGCCGGCCATCGGCCCGGTGCCGCCGGAGAGGGCCGCCAGGTCGCTCTTGCGCACACGGATCACCAGCACGGCGGTGACCAGGGCGAGGACCGCCATCGCCGCGGCCGGGACGAAAGCGGTCGCGATGCCCTGTGCGAGCACCTCGTGCCCCCAGGGCGCGGGCAGCTGATGGGTCTGTGCGAACTGCGCCTTCTGCTCCGCCGTGCCGTTGGCCAGGAAGTCCGGAACCTGCTTCTCGGCCTCGTCCGCGTAGGCCGTCCCGAACACGGTCGTCAGGATGGACAGGCCGAGGGAACCGCCCACCTGCTGGGTGGCGTTGAGCAGTCCCGAGGCGGCACCGGCCTCGTGCTGGGCCACGCCGGAGACGGCGGTCACCGTCACCGTGACGAAGTTCAGGCCCATGCCGAAGCCGAACACCAGCATCGGGCCGAGCACCCCACCGGCGTACGAGCTGTCGGGGCTGATGAACGACTGCCAGGAGAGGCCGAGCACCACGAGCGTGGAACCGGTGATCATGAAGGGCTTCGGGCCCAGCACCGGCAGGAACCGCTGCGACAGGCCGGCGCCCACCGCGATCGCGGCCGTGACCGGCAGGAAGGCCAGCCCCGCCTTGATCGGGCTGTAGCCCAGTACGTTCTGCACGAACAGCACGATGTAGAAGAACATGCCGAACATCGCAGCGGCCAGACTCAGCATGATCACGTACGTGCCGGAGCGATTGCGGTCGGCGAACATCTTCAGCGGGGTGATCGGCTCCTTGGCCCTCGTCTCGATGAACACGAAAGCCACCAGCAGCAGCACCGCGACGCCGAACGAGCCCAGCGCCAGGCCGTCCCGCCAGCCTTCCTCGGCCGCCCGGATGAAGCCGTAGACCAGCGACGCCATGCCCACGGTCGAGGTGAGCGCGCCCGCGATGTCGAAGCGGCCCGGGTGCCGTTCCGACTCGCTGATGTACATCGGTGTCAGCACGGCGATCAGCACACCGATCGGCAGGTTGACGAAGAGGACCCACCGCCAGTCGAGCCATTCCGTCAGCATGCCGCCGGCCAGCAGACCGATGGCGCCGCCGCCCGCGGAGACCGCGGCGAAGACACCGAAGGCGCGGTTGCGTTCCGGACCTTCCGGGAAGGTCGTGGTGATCAGCGCCAGGGCCGTGGGCGAGGCGATCGCGCCGCCCACACCCTGCAGGGCTCGCGCCGCCAGCAGCTGCCAGGGTTCCTGGGCGAGTCCGCCCAGCAGCGAGGCGAAGGTGAAGAGCAGGATGCCGGTCATGAACACCCGGCGGCGGCCGAGGATGTCACCGGCGCGTGCGCCCAGGAGCAGCAGCCCGCCGAAGGTGAGCGTGTAGGCGCTGACCACCCAGGTGAGGTCGGTGGTGCTGAAGCTGAGTGCGTCTTGAATGTGCGGGAGCGCGATGTTCACAATCGTCGCGTCGAGGACCACCATGAGTTGGCAGGCCGCGATGACGGTGAGCGCGATACCGGGATGCCCCTCCCGGCGTGCCGCACCTGGTTTCTGCTTCTGGGTCAACTGAGAGGTCGTCACCATGGGTCCCCCACAAGTGCCTTAGTGAACGAAGGCGTTCACTGTCGCGTCAACGGTAGTGAGCCCCCGCTAGTGAACGCAAGCGTTCACTCGGTTCGCCTCGTCGTGCCGCCTCCCCCGTCGCCGCCAGGTGATGTGTCCCCGAACACCCGGGCCGCTCCCGGGATCCCTGCTTCTGCTCGCTGGAGAAGACTCGATGGTTACCTCGCGCTGGACGGCCGCCCCCGCTCGGTCGGCCTCCCTCCGTCGGCGCGGCGCTGTACTCGAACGCGCAATTCTCGACGCCGCCCTGGACCAGCTCAGCACGGTCGGCTGGAAGGGGCTCACCATGGAGGGCGTCGCGGCCGGCGCCCAGACCGGGAAAGCCGCCGTGTACCGGCGCTGGCCGTCCAAGGAGGACCTCGTCGCCGACGCGCTCCAGGCCGGTCTGCCCTCCTTGGAGGGTGCGCCCGATCTGGGAGACGTGCGGGCGGACCTGCTGGCCCTGTGCCGTACGGCGCGCGACGCGATGTTCTCGCGTCCCGGTCACGCCCTGCGTGCGGTCATTCACGAATGTGATCCCACCCAGGCCGAGCGCTTCCATGGTGTGATCTTCGACGGTGTCGTGGAGCCGACGATCAAGATGCTGCGGGAGGTCATCACCCGTGGGATCGAGCGGGGGCAGGTGAGGCCCGACGCGGCGAACGGTTACGTCTACGACGCCATTCCGGCACTGATGATGTACCGCTCCAAGCTGTGCACCAGCGAATGGAACGACCAGGATCTGGAGGAGATGATCGACCATCTGATGCTGCCGCTCCTGCGTCCAGCCGCCCTCTGACGGCGGCTTTCGGACCCCTAGGCGGCCGGTGGGGAAACCAGGGTGTCGCGGGGGGTTCCGGGCGTCGTAGGCTATGGGCGCCATGCCGTACGAACCACCTACTCACACCGTCGAGCGCTCCCTTCGCGCCACGACCGGAGCGAAGACCATTGCCGGTGTCGACGAGGTGGGCCGCGGCGCGTGGGCCGGCCCCGTCACCGTCTGTGCGGCGGTCACCGGTCTTCGCCGGCCCCCCGAGGGTCTCACCGACTCCAAACTGCTCACCGTCAGGCGCCGGACCGAACTCGCGGCCGAACTCCAGAAGTGGGTGACGTCCTACGCGCTGGGGCATGCGTCCCACGAGGAGATCGACGCGCTGGGGATGACGGCAGCCCTGCGGCTCGCCGCCGTACGCGCACTGGACGCCCTGCCGGTGCGTCCCGACGCGGTCATCCTGGACGGCAAGCACGACTACCTCGGTGCTCCCTGGAGGGTCCGAACGGTCATCAAGGGCGACCGGTCCTGCGTGGCCGTCGCCGCGGCATCGGTGATCGCCAAGGTGCAGCGCGACAAAATGATGGCCGAACTGGGTGTCGACCATGCACACTTCGGTTTTGCGGACAACGCCGGGTATCCGTCACCGGTGCACAAGGCCGCACTGGAGGAATGGGGACCCACTCCCTACCACCGGTTGTCGTGGGCGTATCTTGATGCGCTGCCGCAGTGGCGGCACCTCAAGAAGGCCCGCAGCTGGGCGGACGGAAGCGTTCCGGAAATCGAGGGTCAGCTCGGCTTCGATTTCTGACCGTTCCGCTCGCATGTATGTGCCACCCGCCGACGCGAGCCGCACCACCGTTTGATAGACATCAGCTCATGCCTCTCATCCCCGAGGAGCCTCAGATTCACGAGAGTGCCCAGGGTCCCCGCGTTACTCCGGCCAGCGGCCGTGTCGCGCCGACCCCTCGCCCCGTACCCGGCCCCCGCCCCGCGGCGCCGTCGCGCCCCGGTCGTCCGGGGCCGCTCCGGCCCACGCCGCCCGCTCAGCGCACCGCACGCGACGTGGCCGCCTCCAAGCCCGGTCCCTCGGGCCCCAAGCCTCCCGCCGCGTCCGGCCCGGAGCCGGCCGTGCCGCAGATCCAGCTGCTCCCGGCCTCCGCCGAGGGCGCGCTCGACGCCGCCGAGGAAGCGGTGGACCTGCTCCTGGACTCGGGCCGGGCCCCGGGTGAGGTGCTGGTGCTCACCACCGGCGAACCGCACCCCTGGGCCGCCCACGAGCTGTCCTTCGGTGAGGCCGCCTACTGGGCCCAGCACGACTCCGGCGACGACGTCTTCTACGCCGACGCCGCTGCCGTGAGCCGTGCCGCGACCCGGCCGGTGGTCGTCGTCGCGATCAACGGCGGTTCCGACACCGTGGCCGCCCAGGCGCTGCCACTGGCCCTGACCCGGGCCGGTGCCCTGCTGATCGTCTGCGGTGACCCGCAGCAGATCAACTCGGTTCTGGGCGCCGGCGTCTGAGCCGGGCCTGAGACGTCCAGGGGCGAGGCGGGCCACGGCTTCGCCGCGCCTGTGGCAGTCGTCCGGGCCGCTGCACGCAGACCGGAGGCGCGCATCAGGCGTGCCTCCGTCCGGTGTGCGGAGGAGGAGACACCCGTCCGTCAGGTCTCCTGCCCCGGCCGGAGTTCCCGTCCCGGTGGAACGGCGCGCTGCCCCCGGACCGGTCATCGGCATCCGCGGATGCCGTGGGCCTGAACCACGCCGATGCCCGGGCCCTGTGGCCCGGGCTCCGTGCGTTTCCGGCACATCGTGCCGGAGGGCGCCGTGGTCGCGTCGGGCCGAGGGTGCGGACGATCGGGTCGTCGCGGTGGCAGAAACGGCGGTCAGGGTGACCCTGCCGCCGCAATGCGTTTTCCCCGGTGAGCCGGCCCGGCCGTCAGCGGGCCGCCACGCGGCGCAGACCGCCGTAGGCCGCGCCCCCGGTACGCGGCAGCGGCGGCGGCGCCTCCGCGAAGCCGAAAGGCTCGGGCGGCGAGTCCGCGTTGGGGCGACGTCCCCCTCGGCCCTCGCCGAGAACCTGCCAGCCTTCACCGGTCAGCGTGATGTAGGCACCGCAGCGCAACCCGTGCAGCGTGCAGGCGTCCCGCAGGCCCCACATCCAGGCCCCGTCCTCCTCCGTCCAGCGAGCGTCTCCGTCCCGGCAGTAGAGCAGGACGGCGGTGCGTACCGGTGTGCGGCGCCGCAGGTCGTGCGGGATCACCCGACGCAACTGGGACAACAGCACGTTGCGGAACATCCAGCCGTCGGCCGACGCCGACCGGCGGGTGAACGAGGCGCTCGCCCGCAGCCGTTCGTCGGGATCGAGTACAGCCACGATCGCCGTCGCGGGCTCGGGACGGTGCCGGGCGTGCAGTCCGCTGACGACCTCACGCGGATTGCGCAGCAGGGGGATCCCGGCTGCGGCCCACTCCGCGGGTTCGAGCACGCGAGTGGCGGAGGTGGCGGACAGGTCGGCGGACGTCGACATCGACGCCGCGGGAGACGGAGCTATTCCGAAGGTCACGATCCTCCCTTCGGCTACGCGCCCATACTGCGGGCGGGATCGGATTCGGGGGAGCGCGCACCGCAGTGAAGCCCTACCTGATCACGGCCGAGCCGTGCGGGGAGCGGACCTCAATTCTTCCTGCCGAACTTGGATGCGGCAACGAGCAATTGGGGCCACCGCCCGTTATCTGGTGATCCGTGTCGTATATCTCTACCCGATGATTTCCCCGGTGATGCCGGGACGGCAGTGAACCAGCCGACATCTCACGACGGGGTCACGGAGTCCTGACCAGGAGTAGTCGCGCGACCTCAGCCCTGGACGGCCAGAACCAGAGGCAGCACCCCGGCCGCGCCCGCCTGCCGGAGCATGCGGGCCGCCACGGCGAGAGTCCAGCCGGTTTCTGTGAAGTCGTCCACCAGGAGCACCGGCCCCTGAGCCTCGGCGAGGGCCTGCCTGAGCGCGGGCGGTACGACGAGGGCTCCGTCGAGCGTCCTCAGGCGCTGGGCGCTGTTGCTGCGGGGGATGTGGGACACGTCGTGCGCGTACTCCAGGGCCCCCAGCACAGGCAGCCGGCCGACCTCGGCGATGCGTGCTCCCAGGGAGCCGATCAGCTGCGGGCGGGTGCGTGAGCCGACGGTGACCACGCCCACCGGCCGCGGCTGCGCGTCCGCCGCGGGGGAGGCCCACCCGCCCGGACCTCTCGCCCAGTCGGCCAGGACATCGACGACCGCGCGCGCCACGTCGTCCGGCACGGGGCCGTCCGTGGCGCGGGGCGCGAGCATGGGCCGCAGGCGGTTGCCCCAGCCGATGTCCGACAACCGCCCCAGTGCCCGCCCCGGCGCGGCCTGCTCACCGGCCGGAATCCGTCCCTTGAGGTTCACCCCGATCGCCGGAAGCCCCGTCGGCCACATCCGCCGGGGCTCCACCTCGACGCCGGCCCGCCCGAGATCGACACGTGCGGCGTCCACGGCGGCGGTGGAGGTGTCCGCGGTGAAGCGCGCTTCCGCGCAGTTGTCGCAGCGGCCGCAGGCGCGCGCGGCTTCGTCGTCGAGCTGCCGCTGCAGGAATTCCATGCGGCAGCCCGTCGTCGAGGCGTACTCCCGCATGGCCTGCTGCTCGGTCGCACGCTGCCGTGCGACCCACGCGTAGCGTTCGCCGTCGTACGTCCATGGTCGGCCGGTCGCGATCCAGCCGCCCTTGACGCGCCGGACCGCGCCGTCCACGTCGAGGACCTTGAGCATGGTCTCCAGCCGGGAGCGGCGCAGCTCGACCAGCGGCTCCAGGGCGGGCAGCGACAGGGGTCCTTCCGCGCGCGTGAGGATGTCCAGGGTGCGGCGCACCAGGTCCTCCGCGGGGAAGGCGAGCGAGGCGAAGTACTCCCAGATCGCCTCGTCCTCCTTCCCGGGCAGCAGCAGCACCTCGGCGTGTGCGACGCCGCGTCCGGCGCGGCCCACCTGCTGGTAGTAGGCGATGGGGGAGGAGGGAGAGCCGAGGTGCACGACGAACCCGAGATCGGGCTTGTCGAAGCCCATGCCGAGGGCGGAGGTGGCGACCAGGGCCTTGACCTTGTTGTTCAGCAGGTCGTCCTCGGCCTGCTGGCGGTCGGCGTTCTCCGTCTTGCCCGTGTACGAGGAGACGGTGTGGCCGCGCTGCCGCAGAAAGGCGGTGACCTCCTCGGCGGCGGCCACCGTGAGCGTGTAGATGATTCCCGAGCCCGGCAGGTCGTCCAGGTGGTCGGCGAGCCAGGCCATACGGTGTGCCGCGTCCGGGAGTCTCAGCACGGACAGGCTCAGACTCTCCCGGTCCAGCGGGCCCCGGAGCACCAGGGCGTCCGACGTCCCTCCGGTGCCGAGCTGCTCGGCCACGTCGGCCGTGACGCGGGCGTTGGCGGTGGCGGTGGTCGCCAGGACGGGGACGCCCGGCGGCAGGTCGGCGAGCATGGTCCGCAGCCGGCGGTAGTCCGGACGGAAGTCATGGCCCCAGTCGGAGATGCAGTGGGCCTCGTCGACCACGAGCAGACCGGTGGCCGCCGCGAGCTTCGGCAGCACCTGGTCGCGGAAGTCGGGATTGTTGAGCCGCTCGGGACTGACCAGCAGGACGTCGACATCGCCGGCCGCGATCTCGTCCTGGACGGTGTTCCAGTCCTCGGTGTTCGACGAATTGATCGTCCGGGCCCGGATGCCGGCCCGGGCGGCCGCCTCGACCTGGTTGCGCATGAGCGCGAGCAGGGGGGAGACGATCACGGTGGGGCCGCTGCCGCGCGAGCGCAGGAGCGAGGTGGCGACGAAGTACACCGCGGACTTGCCCCAGCCCGTGCGCTGGACGACCAGGGCTCTGCGCTTGTCGGCGACCAGCGCCTCGATGGCCCGCCACTGGTCCTCGCGCAGCCGGGCCTCGCCCGTGACGTCCCCGACGAGACGGGCGAGGACCGTGTCGGCCTCCGCGCGCAGATCCGCGTTGCTCGTGTGCTCCATGCGTCCATACAACAGGACGCCACCGACATCGCGTGTGCCTCCGGTGCCGGACGAGGCAAGCCTTGGCCTTGTGACGTGTCCCTGGTCGAAGTTATCCACAGGGGCAAGCGGAGGATCACGATCCGCGAGATCGTCTGCGCATGACGAATCACGGCGAATCGACCGGATCCTTCGGAAACGACGACATCATCGGGCGGGACGGGCACATCCACCCGGACCGCGGACATGACGAGAGCCGCCTCACGCCCGCCGGGCCCGCACACCCTCTCGCCGCGGGAGACCCCGCAGTCCACCAGGTCACCCTGCGCACTCCGGCCGAGCTGGCCGACGCCCTGCCCTACGTCCTGGGATACCGCCCCGAGGACAGCATCGTGATGGTCGCCCTGCACGACAGGGCCGGCCGCGGCAGGTTCGGCGGCCGGGCCAGGCTCGGCATCCCCGCGAGCGAGGAGGACTGGCCCTCCGCGGCCAGGCAACTGGCGCACGGCCTCGTCCGGGGCGGCGAGCGGCGCGGCGCCCGGCCCGAGCAGATCGTCGTCTACCTCTGCCACGAACCAGAGCAGGGCGAGACGGGCCGTCAGGTCATGGACAGACTGCGCCCGCTGGCCCACCGGTTGCGCGTCGAATGCGGTGCCCTGGACGTGCCGGTGATCGAGGCCCTGTGCATCTCCGGCGGCCGCTTCTGGTCGTACTGCTGCGACCAGAAGACCTGCTGCCCGCCGGAGGGCCTGCCCATGGGCCTGCCCGGCACGTCGGTGCTGGCGGCCGCCGCCACCTACGCGGGGCTCCAGGTGCGCGGCACCCTGCGTGAACTCAGGGCCCGGCTGCAGCCCTGGGAGACCCCGGCCGCACTCCGGCAGGAGGCCGCCCTGGACGCCGCGGGCATGAAGCTGGTCCCCAGGATCCTCGACGAGGCGGGCCGCGCGTCCGTCGCCCGGGAGACGCTCGACCTGGCCCGGCGGGTCATGCGCCGTCTCGCGGAGGCACCCTCCGTGCCCGGGGCGTTCGCCGCCGACCACAGGGACGACGACCTGCTCGCGCACGACGAGGCGGCTGCCCTGGTCCTGGGCCTGCAGGACCGGGCGACACGCGACCGCGCCGCCGAATGGATGGAAGGGGACGAGGCGGGCCCAGCCCTCCGGCTCTGGCGGGCCCTGGCCCGTCGCTGCGTCGGACCCTACGGAGAGCACGCCGCCGCTCCGCTGACCCTCGCCGGCTGGGTCGCCTGGTCGACCGGCGACGAACTCGAAGCACGCGAAGCCCTCGCCATGGCCCTGGGCGCCGACCCCGGCTATCTCTTCGCCCGCCTCCTCCACCAGGCGTGCAACGAGGGCCTCGACCCCGAATCGCTCCGCCGCTGCCTGCGAGCCGAGCGCGGGGACCGCGAGCACACACGGACCGGCCCGGCCGCCGGTCCGGATCCTGCCGCGTCCGGACCGGCCGACCTCGGTCACGCCGTGCCGAGTTCGACCGGCCCCGGGCTCGGTGACCTCGGGCCTGCGGGACCTGGGTCCGGCGACTCCGGGCCCGCGGACCCCGGACCTGCCGCCCCGGCCAGGTCCGGCGGCGTCGGCTCTGTGCAACCCGGTTCCGTCCACGACGTCAGCCCCACCGCCCCCGCCGCGCCGAGCGACATCGACGGGGCGCGGCAGCCCGACCCGTCCCCGGCGGCCCGGCACCCCCACCGCGCCGACCACGTCCCGGCCGCCGTCGACGGCTCACCCGCGCGGGACGCGGCCCGCGAGCCGCGCCGGACAGGTGCCACCCGTTCGCGGGCAACCCGTGATCTTCATCCGCGCGGAACCCGCGTGCCCCGTCCGCGTACACCCGCCGCGGGAGCGGGCGCGACCCGGCCGGGGCCGACCGGTCCGGACACCGCGCGAGCGGACGGAACCCGTCCCCGGCGGACCTCGGCGAAGGACGCGCTACGACGCCGGCGTTCCTGCCCTTCCACGGACCCCCGGCCCGAGACCGATCGCACGGAGGGCGACGCGTGAGCCTCGGCAGCGGCGGAGCAGCCGGCATCCGGGGGTGCCGCAGCGTCGCCTCGCGGGTGGCGCGGGCCGTCGGCGGTGCCGGTGCGCGGCTGCGCGTCCGTTCGGCTCGGCTGTGCCGTCGGGGGCGTGACCGGAGCAAGCCCGGCCCCGTTCACCTGAGTGGCGGAGCGCCCGGCCGACCAGGCTCCGCCGCCCCTCCACAGCCCTCACGGAAACCGCCGCCGACCCCGCCCGAGGCGAACCGAGCGCAGAAAAGGTGCCGCATGCACCAGCCGCTTCCACCCTCCGCCGACCAGCCGCTTCCACCCTCCGCCGACCAGCCGCCCTCGCCCCCCGGCGAGCAGCCGCCTTCATCTTCCGCAGGTCAGCCACCCTCCCCCGTGCCTTTCGCCGACGACACCCGTGCCACCGGCAGCGGTCCCCCTCGCGAGGGCCGTCCATCGCCATCGGACAGGACACCCCGTCGGACGTACGGCGCCCCGGCCGACACCGATCACCCGCTCGTCCCCACCGCCCGCCGGTCCTCGGCCCGGCCGGAGACCCGGTGGCCCGACCGGAGTCCGGCCGCACACGCCCAGCCGCGGACGCCCCACGGGGCATCCTCCCCGGCGTCGGCGTCCGGTGCGCTCCCACCGCCTCGGGGACCGGCCGAACCGCCGCCCGCGCACACGGTCATGATCTGTGTCGGCCTACCGGGCCTCGCCGTGTCCACGGAGCAAGGACAGCTCACCGGTCAGGGACTGGAGGGGATCTATCACGCGGGCCGACGTGTGCTGTCCCGCTGCCTGGTACGGGTCGCCGGACGCGAACCGATCCCCGTGCAGGCACAGATGACCGGCGCCGACCGGGTCCGGTTCGTGGGCACGCTGCGCACCTCGCCGAACGTCGGCCCCGACCCCGACGTGATGGTCGAGCGCGTCCGTCACGCCGACGGCACGGAGCGAATCACACTCCACAGCGCCGCCTCCCGCCCGCTGAGACTTCCCGTCGAAGTCGCCCTCGGCTCGGACCTCGCCCTTCTGGGCGCCGTCGTCGCCGGCGGCGCGGGCCCCGAACTGCCCGCCGGCGTCCATGGCTCCGGTCTGCGCTGGACCGGGGCCGGGAGCGGATCGTGGGTCACCGCCGAGCCGCCGCCCACCGATGTCCTGGCCTCCGCCGGACTGCTGCGCTGGGAACTGGAGATCCCTCCGGGCGGCAGTGCCGGCGTGGAGCTACGGGTCCGGCCGGACGCGGCCGGGGCCACTCGCCCGGTGGGCCGTACGGCCGCCTGCCCGCTCGCCGCGGCCCGGGCGACGGGCGACGACCCTCGCGTCACCGGGCTGCTGCGGACCAGCATCGAAGACCTCCAGGCGCTCCTCCTCCGGGACCCGGCACACCCTGCCGACATCTTTCCGGCGGCCGGGGCCCCTTGGCGCTGCGGCCTCGCACCGGCCGAGGCGCTCACCGCCGCCCGGATGGCACTGCCCCTCGGCACCCGCCTTGCCGCGGGCACCCTGCGCAGCCTCGCCCGCACCCAACTCGCTGGTCCGGGTTCGCAGTCCGGCATGATCCCAGGCCCCCGGCGGGACGCGGGAACGCATCTTCCTCCCGGTTGCACCGGCACCGAGGCGACGCTGCTGTTCCCCGTCCTCCTGGCCGAGGCCCGCCGCTGGGGCCTGCCGCAGCAGGAGACGGAGGAACTGCTGCCCGCGGCGGAACGTTGCCTGAACTGGCTGCGCAGAACCGTCGGCGACGGCATCCACCTGCCCGACCCTCAACCCGCCGGACCCGTCCGGTGCGAGACCCAGGCGCACGCCCATCGGGCCGCCCTGCTCGGAGCCGATCTCCTCGATGCCTGCGGCAGACCGGGAGGCGCCGGGCTGAGGGAGTGGGCGAGCAGCCTGCGGACCGCGTTCCGGGACGACTTCTGGCTGGAGGACAGCAATGGAGGCCGCCCCGCCGCGGCCCGTACTCCCGACGGTCGCCCCGTTCTCCATCTGGGTTCCACAGCCGCCCACCTCCTGGACACGGGCCTGCTCGGTGGAGGCAGGTCCGCCGAAGGGCTGCTCGACAAGACGCGGACCGGACAACTGGCACGACTGCTGGGCGAACCGGAGCGGGACTCGGGCTGGGGCCTGCGCACCCTGGGCGTGCAGGAGGTCGGCTACAACCCCTTCGGCCACCGCACCGGAGCCGTGCGCGTCCACGAGACGGCCGTGGCGGTCGCGGGCCTCGCCGCCGCGGACCACGAGAAGGAGGCGACCTCACTGCTGCGAGGTCTGCTGGCAGCGGCCGAAAGCTTCGGCCACCGTCTGCCGGAGATGTACGCGGCGGAGCGGCGCACCACGGCGAGCGCTCCGCTTCCCCACCCGGCGGCCTGCCGCCCCGCCGCCACCACGGCGGCCGCCGGAGTCCTGCTGCTGACCACACTCGCAGGGATCCGCCCCGACGCCCCGGCGGGGACCGTCACTCTGCGTCCCCTGCGCGGCGCGCCCCTGGGGGAGCTGGGCCTGACCGGTCTGAGGATCGCCGGCGCTCCCTTCTCCGTAAGGGTGAGCCGGCTCGGCCTCGCGATGGTGGAGGAGGCCGCCGAAGGGCTGCAGCCGGGCGGGTGACCTCGTACCGTCCCGTGCCGTGAAGACCGGCATGACCTCGCGCTATGCCGCGCCGCCCGGCCTCGACGGCCCAGGGGCCACGCACGGGGACCGGGGAGGAGCGCAGGCGGATGCGGCCGGAGAAGGGAGTGTTTATCGTCAGGAAGACGACTATGATCGCGGCATGCCCTACGACCCGTCAGCCTTTCCGCCCTTCGCCGTCACCGTGGACCTGGTCGTGCTGACCGTGCGCCGTCACGCACTGTGCGCGCTGGCGGTGCGCAGGGGAGAGTCGCCGTTCCAGGGACGCTGGGCGCTCCCCGGAGGGTTCGTGCGGGCGGACGAGGACCTGGCGCAGGCCGCCGCGCGGGAACTGGTGGAGGAGACCGGGCTGCACGCCCACGACCCCGACGTGCCGGTCCAGGACAACGGCGCCCACCTGGAACAGCTCGCCACCTACGGCGACCCCAAGCGCGACCCCCGGATGCGCGTGGTCAGTGTCGCCCACCTGGCGCTGGCGCCCGACCTTCCGGCGCCGCGCGCCGGAGGGGACGCGAGCAACGCCCGCTGGGCCCCCGTCGAGGAACTGCTGGAGCAGGGCGGCTACGGACGCGACGGAGAGCCCGTGGCACCGCTCGCCTTCGACCACGCGCAGATCCTCGCCGACGGAGTCGAACGGGCCCGCTCCAAGATCGAGTACTCGTCGCTGGCCACCGCGTTCTGCCCGCCCGAGTTCACCGTCGGCGAGCTGCGTCGCGTCTACGAGGCGGTCTGGGGCGTGGCCCTCGATCCGCGCAACTTCCACCGCAAGGTGACGGGAACGCCAGGCTTCCTCGTGCCCACGGGCGGAACCACCACCCGTCAGGGCGGACGTCCCGCCCAGCTCTTCAGAGCCGGTGGCGCCACGCTGCTCAACCCGCCGATGCTGCGCCCCGAAGTCTGAGCCCTCAGGGCGAACAAGGCGGCAAGAACCGTCATGAGACGGGGTCAACAGTCCACTCGGTGCCCGAAAAAACGGATATAGCGCGCTATCTTGCTGCGGGTGATCCAGGCCTTCGGACTGACCAGCAACTCCCGCAAGGGCCTTCCCGCCGCCGTCGACGACGTGTCCTTCGAGGCGCGCGCGGGCCGTCTCACCGCGCTGCTCGGTGCGCCCGGCGCGGGCAGGACGACGGTGCTCAGACTGATGCTCGAACTCCAACAAGGCCGCGGAATCACCTACTTCAGAGGCAGACCCCTGCACCGCATCGCCCACCCCTCGCGCGAGGTCGGCGTGCTCCTGGGGGACGTTCCCGGGCATCCGGCCCGCAGCGTCCGAGGGCACCTGCGCATGCTCTGCGCGGCGGCGGGCGTACCGGTTCGGCGAGCGGACGAAGTACTCGAAGCGGTGGGCCTCGTCAGTCTGCGCGACGAACGCCTCGGCACCCTCTCCCGTGCCATGGACCGCCGCCTGGGGCTCGGCTGCGCCCTGCTGTCCGACCCCCACACCCTCGTCCTCGACGATCCCTCCGACGGGCTCTCCGCACGCGAAATCCGTTGGCTGTACGACGTTCTGCGAGCCCACACGGAACAGGGCGGTACCGTCCTCCTCACCGCCTCCGACCCCAAGGAGGCGGCTCGGACGGCCGACCGGATCGTCACCCTCGAAAAAGGCAGGGTCGTCGCCGACCAGGACGCCGAGGACTTCGCGCGCACCCGGCTGCGCCCCCGTGTGGCCGTCCGCACCCCGCACGCCGCCCGCCTCGCCGCCCTGCTGGCCAAGGAGGCCCGCACCGCACGCCGCTCCGTCGAGATCGTCCGAGAGGACGGCAACCGCCTCCTCGTGTACGGCAGCACCTGTGCCGCCGTCGGGGAGACGGCGTTCCGCCATGACGTCCTCATTCATCAACTCGCTGACGAGACAGGGGACATGGGGGCCCGTGCGGTCCTGCTCGGCGGTGAGCGGGTCGGCACGGAGCCGGTGACCGGGGCGACGGGCGCCCCCCTGGCCGACGGGGTTGCGGCTGTCGAACCCGCCGACCCTGCCGACCCCGCCGAACCCGCCGAACCTGCCGGGTGCGAGCCGCAGCCGGACACGCCTGCCGCCTCACACGCCTCGTCGGTCACACCTGAAACAGCCGACAGAGCCGACACAGCCGACACAGCCGACACGGCCGACACAGCCGACACATCCAGCGCGGCCGACGCGCCCGGCACGGCCGACACCTTCGACACACCTGCACCGTCGTCGTCCTCGCCTTCCGGGAGCCCCGCCCCGCACCCCTCCCTCCCGCCCCCCATCTCCGTCCGTTCCGCTCCCAGCCCCCTGCGCCCGCTGCGGTACGAGCTGCGCCGGGCGGCCGGTGTCGGGACCGGGTTCGTGGTCGGTGCCTCGGCGCTGGTCGTGTCCGCGCTGACCGCCGTGTTCCTGGCCCGTGTCGGGCACACCCCGCAGTCGAGGCTGCTGGCCGCGTGGCCGCAGGAACTGCCCCTGCCGCCCGCGGCGCTCGGTGCGGGGCTGCTGGGTGCGCTCGCGTTCGGCGACGAGTTCCGCCACCCCGCCCTGGCGGCGGATCGCGGCACGGTGCCCCGTCGGCTGGGGCTGCTGGCCGCGAAACTCCTCGTCGCCACGGTCGCCGCGCTGGCGCTGGCGGTGCTGACCGTGGGGTGCGACGCCGAGATGCTCTATCTCGTCTACGGACAGGAGCTCTCGAAGGTCCCCGCGGACTGGCTGCCGCTCGGCGCGAGTTGGCTCGGCCTCGTGGTGGGCTGCGCCTGGGCCGGTGTGCTGGCGGCGGGGATCTTCCGCTCGACGACGGCGGGTCTGGCGGCGGTGGTGGCGGTGCCGGTGGTGGTCGTGCCCCTCGTACAAGAGGTCCTGGAGGGACCGTCCGTGCGAACCGCCGCCGGATTCCCGATGCGGCTGCGCGAACTGCTTCTGTCGCAGTGGCCTTTCGGCGGAGAGCGCTATCTGGACGGGCTGGCACGGGTGGTCGTCCAACCCGTGGGCGGCGCGCTGACGTTGTCGCTCACCGCGTTGTTCTGCACATATCTGCTCACGAGCCTACGGCGCGGGGCCCGATGAGGGGTGTTGAGCCCGTTCCGGACGCAGGCTGCGCACAACTTCCCGAAGAACGCCCATTTCTTTCCGATAAGGCGTCAATTGCGACGGGGTGAGCGATCACCCTTTCGTGTGCTTTTCACCAAAGACCTCAAGGGAGTTGGGGACAGCGCCGACAAAGGATCCGTGAGTACCCTTGCGCACACCATGATGACCTCCGCCCGCACCTCCGATGCCGGTCTCGCCGGTCCGGGCGCTCTCGACCGCTACCCCTTCGCGGAGGCTCCCGTCGCCGACCGCGTCGGATCCCCCGCCTGGGAGGGGGCCGACCCCGAGCTGGGCCGCGTGGGCCGGCGTGCCGCGGGCAGCCGCGGACGCGGGCTCCACGGCCAACTCGTCCAGCAGCTCGGCCAGATGATCGTCTCGGGCGACCTGGGAGCCGACCGCCCGCTGGTTCCCGAGGAGATCGGCCAGCGTTTCGAGGTGTCCCGCACCGTCGTCCGTGAGTCGCTGCGGGTCTTGGAGGCCAAGGGCCTGGTCAGCGCCCGGCCGAACGTGGGCACGCGCGTGCGTCCCGTCAGCGACTGGAACCTGCTCGACCCGGACATCATCGAATGGCGTGCCTTCGGGCCGCAGCGCGACGACCAGCGCCGCGAGCTGAGCGAACTGCGCTGGACGATCGAGCCGCTCGCCGCGCGTCTGGCCGCCGGACACGGCCGTGAGGAGGTCCAGCAGCGGCTGACCGACATGGTCGAGATCATGGGCCACGCGATGGCGCAGGGTGACGCGCTGACCTTCTCGCGCGCCGACGCCGAGTTCCACTCGCTGCTGATCCAGGTCGCCGGCAACCGCATGCTCGAACACCTCTCGGGCATCGTCTCGGCCGCCCTCCAGGTGTCCGGCGGTCCGGTCACGGGCTGTGACCGGCCGAACGAGTCGTCGCTGGCGCACCACGGCAGGATCGCCGACGCCCTCGCGGCAGGCGACGGCGCGGCGGCCGAGGCCGCGATGCGCCAGCTGCTCACCGTCCACCCGGAGGTGGAGCGCGTCGTGCCCGCACCGCGCGAGCACTGATCGCGTCCACGGGCGGTCGCGGCCGGAGATGCCTCCCCCCTCCTGTGGCATCGCCGGACGGCGTACCGCTCCCCGTCGGACCCCGCAGGACCCTGGTTCCTGCGGGGTCCGACGGCGCGAGGCCGCGGCCCGCTCGCCCCGTGAGCCCGGATCGCACATCCGACTAGACTTTTTGTCCGTAGTTGATCGCTTTTGAGCGCTTACGGGGTGTGACTCGGGCCACGCAGATTGGGCGTAACACTCGGGGAAACAACGCGATGACCTAAGAGGTGACAGCCGCGGAGGGAATACGGACGCCATGAAAGGCGCTGTGCATCTCCCCGGCCCCCGCCCGCACCGTCGGCCCATCCCCAAGCCGGTGGTCGGCCCCTGTCCGTCGTGGACGGGGCCGGAAGCCGTTTTCCAACGTTCCGAGAGGTTGTTCGTGTCGGCCAGCACATCCCGTACGCTCCCGCCGGAGATCGCCGAGTCCGTCTCTGTCATGGCGCTCATTGAGCGGGGAAAGGCTGAGGGGCAGATCGCCGGCGATGACGTGCGTCGGGCCTTCGAAGCTGACCAGATTCCGGCCACTCAGTGGAAGAACGTACTGCGCAGCCTCAACCAGATCCTCGAGGAAGAGGGTGTGACGCTGATGGTCAGTGCTGCAGAGCCCAAGCGCACCCGAAAGAGCGTCGCAGCGAAGAGTCCGGCCAAGCGCACCACCACCAAGACGGTCGCGGCCAAGACGGTGACCACGAGGAAGGCCACCGCCACATCCGCTGCCGCCCCCGCGCCTGCCGCAGACTCTGACGTCGACCCCGCCGAGGAAGCCTCCCCCGCCAGGAAGGCCGCAGCGAAGAAGACGACCGCCAAGAAGGCGGCCGCCAAGAAGACCGTCGCCAAGAAGACTGCGGCGAAGAAGACCACGGCCAAGAAGGACGACGCCGAGCTGGTCGAGGAGGACGTCCTCGAGGACGCCAAGCCGGGCGACGAGCCGGAGGGCACCGAGAGCGCAGGCTTCGTGCTCTCCGACGAGGACGAGGACGACGCGCCCGCGCAGCAGGTCGCCGCGGCCGGTGCCACCGCCGACCCGGTCAAGGACTACCTCAAGCAGATCGGCAAGGTCCCCCTGCTCAACGCCGAGCAGGAGGTCGAGCTCGCCAAGCGCATCGAGGCCGGTCTGTTCGCCGAGGACAAGCTGTCCAACGCCGACAAGCTCGCCCCGAAGCTCAAGCGCGAGCTGGAGATCATCGCCGAGGACGGCCGCCGCGCCAAGAACCACCTGCTGGAGGCCAACCTCCGTCTGGTGGTCTCCCTGGCCAAGCGCTACACCGGCCGCGGCATGCTCTTCCTGGACCTCATCCAGGAGGGCAACCTCGGTCTGATCCGCGCGGTCGAGAAGTTCGACTACACCAAGGGCTACAAGTTCTCCACGTACGCCACCTGGTGGATCCGTCAGGCGATCACCCGCGCGATGGCCGACCAGGCCCGCACCATCCGTATCCCGGTGCACATGGTCGAGGTCATCAACAAGCTCGCGCGCGTGCAGCGCCAGATGCTCCAGGACCTGGGCCGTGAGCCCACCCCGGAGGAGCTCGCCAAGGAACTCGACATGACCCCGGAGAAGGTCATCGAGGTCCAGAAGTACGGCCGTGAGCCGATCTCGCTGCACACCCCGCTCGGTGAGGACGGCGACAGCGAGTTCGGTGACCTCATCGAGGACTCCGAGGCCGTCGTCCCGGCCGACGCGGTCAGCTTCACGCTCCTCCAGGAGCAGCTGCACTCCGTGCTCGACACCCTGTCCGAGCGTGAGGCGGGCGTGGTGTCCATGCGCTTCGGTCTCACCGACGGTCAGCCGAAGACGCTCGACGAGATCGGCAAGGTCTACGGCGTCACGCGTGAGCGCATCCGCCAGATCGAGTCCAAGACGATGTCGAAGCTGCGCCACCCGTCGCGTTCGCAGGTGCTGCGGGACTACCTGGACTAGGCCGGCCGGGTCGACCGCGACCAGGCCGCCGTACGGGCAGGCGTACGACAACGAGGGCCCGGCTCCCCGTCAGGGGGCCGGGCCCTCGTCGCTGCGCGCGGGTGCGGGGCGCTTCGCCCTGAAACACTCTGGGTGTCTCATGACGAACTCAGAGTGAGGAGCGCGTATGCGTCGTCTTGTCCGGAGCCTGGTCCGGCCGCTGGTCCTGGCGGCCGCGGCAGCCGCGATACCGCTGGCGTCCGCCGCCCCCGCAGCCGCCGACAGCGTGGTCGTGGGCGGTTTCCCGGTCGACATCTCGCAGGGTCCCTGGACGGTCGCCCTGTCCAGCCGTGACCGGTTCGGGGGTACACGCGCGGGACAGTTCTGCGGTGGTGTGGCGGTGGGCCGGAGCACGGTCCTCACCGCCGCCCACTGCCTGAGCGAGGAGGTCCTGGGCGCCCCGCCGGGCCGGGTGCGCGACCTGAAAGTGATCGTGGGCCGCACCGATCTGCGGTCGCGGCAGGGGCAGGAGATCCGGGTGAGCGACGTCTGGGTGAATCCGGCCTACGGCAGCGACGGCAATGCCGGGGACTTCGCCGTGCTCTCCCTCGCCGAGCCGGTGGCGGCCGACGCGGTCGTCCCGGTGGCCGCGGACGGCGATCCGGCGTACGCGCCGGGGACCGCTGCCACGGTCTACGGGTGGGGCGACGCCACGGGAGCCGGCGACTACGCCTACGTCCTGCGCGCGGCACGCGTGAGGGTGCTGCCCGACGAGATGTGCGCCCGTGCCTACCCGGGCAGCGCGGAGGGCACCTACCGCGCCGACAGCATGCTGTGCGCAGGGGAGGCGGAAGGCGGCCCGGACGCCTGCCAGGGGGACAGCGGAGGTCCGCTGGTCGCCGAGGGACGTCTGGTCGGGCTGGTGTCCTGGGGCAGCGGCTGCGGCGAGCCGGGCAGTCCCGGGGTGTACACGCGAGTGTCGGAGATTCTCCGCACACTCGGCTGGAGCGGTGCTCAGAGCGCCACAGGGGCCCGGTAGAGCGCCTGCGGAAGGTCCGGTCGTCCCAAAAGTCCACGAGTGCGGGCGGCGGCCCCCAGAAGCAGGGGCCGCCGCCCGGTCACCGGCCTGGCCGGTGTGGCTCGTCGTTGACGCGGAAGGTCAGCGCTCTTCGTCCGAGGTGGATCCGGGAACGGTCGTGAGCCGCTCCGTCTCGTCCTGTATCTCAGCGGCGATCTTCTTGAGTTCCGGCTCGAACTTGCGACCGTGGTGGGCGCAGAAGAGCAGTTCTCCGCCGCTCAGCAGCACGACGCGCAGGTAAGCCTGGGCGCCGCAGCGGTCGCAGCGATCAGCGGCCGTCAGCGGGCTCGCGGGGGTCAGAACAGTAGTCACGTCGCCTCTTCTCTAGCTCGACGAGCTGTCGTACCAGGGTCAACATCCAACCAGCCCGAAATCGTTCCCGCTCGAGGCTTTCTTTCGAAAAATCTTTCCGAGTGGCTGTCTGCTGCCGGTTGGCGGCGAATGTGCCGTATCACGTGTCTGTGTGTCGTACGGGTTCGCGCTGTCTGTCGGTGTCAGGTCCTCCCGGCGGGGTTGCCGGTTGTTCATGAGGACGTGCCCGGAGCCTAAATGGTTCATGCCTCGAAGGGAACGTGATATGTACTTCACCCCATCGAGGGATCGAACACCTATACGATCCTGGACTAGTCTGTCTTCTGGGTGAGGGTGGCGTTACAACGGCTCTACCAGGCATCGGTACCCTCTGAGCGGCAACCGAAGCCGCGCCCTTACCCAGAAGGGCCCCACCTGAAATTCAGCGAGGAGCGAACCGCGTGACCGCCGATACGTCCGTGCCGTCCACAGCGCTGCTGGCAGGAGCAGACCGGGACGGTTCCAACTACACCGCGCGGCACCTGCTCGTCCTCGAGGGCCTCGAGGCCGTACGCAAGCGCCCGGGTATGTACATCGGATCCACCGACAGTCGCGGTCTGATGCACTGTCTGTGGGAGATCATCGACAACTCCGTGGACGAGGC
This sequence comes from Streptomyces sp. NPDC093094, assembly GCF_044754345.1. Lineage (NCBI taxonomy): Bacteria > Bacillati > Actinomycetota > Actinomycetes > Kitasatosporales > Streptomycetaceae > Streptomyces > Streptomyces sp. NPDC093094. The sequence continues at coordinate 96,622 of NZ_JBIVOX010000001.1, forward strand.
CCTCGGAGGGTACTGCGACCACATCGAGGTGATCCTGCACGACGACGGTTCGGTGGAGGTGCGCGACAACGGCCGCGGCATCCCCGTCGACGTCGAGCCCAAGACCGGTCTGTCCGGGGTCGAGGTCGTCATGACCAAGCTCCACGCCGGCGGCAAGTTCGGCGGCGGCTCCTACGCCGCCTCCGGCGGTCTGCACGGCGTGGGCGCCTCTGTGGTCAACGCCCTGTCCGCGCGGCTGGACGTCGAGGTCGACCGCGGCGGCAGCACCCACGCCATCAGCTTCCGGCGCGGCGTCCCCGGCGCCTTCGCCGCGAGCGGCCCGGACGCGAAGTTCGAGGCCAAGGGCGGACTGCGCAAGTCCAGGCGGTTGCCCAAGACGCGCACCGGCACGCGCGTGCGCTACTGGGCCGACCGCCAGATCTTCCTCAAGGACGCCAAGCTCTCCCTCGACCACCTCCACCAGCGCGCCCGCCAGACCGCGTTCCTGGTGCCCGGCCTGACCATCGTCGTCCGCGACGAGTACGGCCTCGGCGAGGGTGGCAGCAAGGGCGAGGAGTCCTTCCGCTACGACGGCGGCATCAGCGAGTTCTGCGAGTACCTGGCCTCCGACAAGGCCATCTGCGACATCCTCCGCTTCACCGGACAGGGCACCTTCAAGGAGACCGTCCCCGTCCTCGACGAGCACGGGCAGATGACGCCGACCGAGGTCACGCGCGAGCTCGGCGTCGACGTCGCACTGCGCTGGGGGACGGGCTACGAGACGACCGCCAAGTCGTTCGTCAACATCATCGCCACGCCCAAGGGCGGCACCCATGTCGCCGGCTTCGAGCAGGCGGTCGCCAAGACCATCAACGAGGTGCTGCGTGCCAAGAAGCTGCTGCGCGTCGCCGAGGACGACGTCGTCAAGGACGACGCCCTGGAGGGTCTGACCGCCGTCGTCACGGTCCGTCTCGCCGAGCCGCAGTTCGAGGGGCAGACCAAGGAGGTGCTCGGCACCTCGGCGGCCCGCCGCATCGTGAACAACGTGGTCTCCAAGGAACTCAAGGCGTTCCTGACGGCCACCAAGCGTGATGCCGCGCAGCAGTCCCGGGTGGTGCTGGAGAAGGTCGTCGCCGCGGCCCGCACCCGTATCGCGGCCCGCCAGCACAAGGACGCCCAGCGCCGCAAGACGGCCCTGGAGTCCTCGTCGCTGCCCGCGAAGCTCGCCGACTGCCGCAGCGACGACGTCGACCGCAGCGAGCTCTTCATCGTCGAGGGGGACTCCGCGCTCGGCACGGCCAAGCTGGCCCGCAACTCCGAGTTCCAGGCGCTGCTGCCGATCCGCGGCAAGATCCTCAACGTCCAGAAGTCGTCCGTCACCGACATGCTGAAGAACGCCGAGTGCGGCGCGATCATCCAGGTCATAGGGGCGGGCTCGGGGCGCACCTTCGACATCGACGCGGCCCGCTACGGCAAGATCATCATGATGACCGACGCCGATGTGGACGGCTCGCACATCCGCTGCCTGCTCCTGACGCTCTTCCAGCGCTACATGCGGCCCATGGTCGAGGCCGGCCGGGTCTTCGCCGCGGTCCCGCCGCTGCACCGGATCGAGCTGAGCCAGCCCAAGAGGGGTCAGGACAAGTACGTGTACACGTACTCGGACCGTGAACTGCGCGACAAGCTCATGGAGTTCCAGAGCAAGGGCGTCCGGTACAAGGACTCGATCCAGCGCTACAAGGGCCTCGGCGAGATGGACGCCGACCAGCTGGCCGAGACCACCATGGACCCGCGCCACCGCACCCTGCGCCGGATCAACCTGTCCGACCTGGAGGCGGCCGAGCAGGTCTTCGACCTCCTCATGGGCAACGACGTGGCGCCGCGCAAGGAGTTCATCTCCAGCTCCGCGGCGACGCTCGACCGGTCGCGCATCGACGCCTGATCACCGCCCGCGCGGGGGCGGGTCACCTGAAGGGGTGAACAGCCCGAGGAAGAAGAGCCAGGGATCTTCCCGGTCTGTCCATCCTTGGGCATGCATTCAACCCATGACCGTCCCCGCTCGGGCGGGGACGGTCCCGCGAGACCGGCGGACCGCCACCGGGCCACCGAACACCAGCTCCCCGACCCCTCCGGCCCGGTGGCCTACGACGATCCCTGGTACGACGCGCTGGCCGCGGGCTGGGGCGAGTCGGAGGAGGCCGCGGGGGCCGTGCCCCCCGCGCGCGTGGAGCACCGCGACGAGGCCCTCGCCACCGCCGACGTGTATCTCGCGGTCCAGCGCAGCGCCGCCTTCCAGGAGGTGCGCGGCCGGTACCGCGGGTTCGTCGTGCCGGCCGTCGCCGCCTTCCTCGTCTGGTACCTCGGGTACGTCGTGGCGGCCACGACCGTGCCCGGGCTGATGGGCCGTCCGGTCGTGGGCGCGGTCAACGTGGCCATGCTCGCCGGACTCGGGCAGTTCCTCACGACCTTCGCCCTCACCTGGGCCTACGCCCGCCATGCCCGGCTCCGCCGGGACCGGGCCGCGCTCGAACTGCGCTGGGACACCCAGGAGCTGGCGCGCGGTGCGCGGGGCGGTGCTCCGTGACGCTCGATCACCAGACCCTGTCCCTGCTGCTGTTCAGCGCGTTCGTCGCCGTCACCCTGGCGATCACGACATGGGTGAGCCGCAGACGGCACGGCTCCGCCGAGGAGTTCTACGCCGGCGGGCGGCTGTTCTCTCCCATAGAAAATGGTTTCGCCATCGCGGGCGACTACATGTCGGCCGCGTCCTTCCTCGGCATCTCCGGGCTGATCGCCCTGTTCGGCTACGACGGCCTGCTGTACTCGGTGGGCTTCCTGGTCGCCTGGCTCGTGGTCCTGCTGCTGGTCGCCGAACTGGTGCGCAACTGCGGGCGGTTCACGCTGGCCGACGTCGTCGCGGCGCGGATGCGTGAACGGCCGGTCCGGATCGCTGCGGGAACTTCCTCGGTCGCCGTGTCCGTTCTCTATCTGGTGGCGCAGATGGTGGGTGCGGGCAGCCTGGTCGCGCTGCTGCTGGGCGGCACGAGCGAGGCGGCGCAGTCCTGGACCGTCATCGGGGTCGGCGCGCTCATGGTGATCTATGTGTCGTTGGGAGGGATGCGCGCCACCACCTGGATCCAGATCGTCAAGGCGGTCCTGCTGATGGGCGGGGCGATTGCGCTGACCGTGCTCGTCCTGGTCCGGTTCCACGGGGACTTCGACCACCTGCTGCGCACCGCGGCCGAACGCAGCGGGCACGGCGACAAGTTCCTCGCACCCGGGCTGAGGTACGGCGGGGACTGGACCGCCCGGTTCGACTTCATCAGTCTGGGCCTGGCCCTCGTGCTGGGCACGGCCGGGCTGCCCCACATCCTGTCGCGCTTCTACACCGTGCCCACCGCGCGGGCCGCGCGGCGGTCCGTGGTCTGGTCGATCGGGCTCATCGGCGGCTTCTACCTGATGACGATCGTGCTGGGCTTCGGCGCGGCCGCGATCGTGGGACCAGACGCCGTACGCGGCTCGAACGCCTCCGGCAACACGGCCGTCCCGCTGCTTGCGCTCGACCTGGGCGGCGGAGCGGACTCCACCGGGGGGACGGTCCTGTTCGCGGTCGTCGCCGCCATCGCCTTCGCCACCATCCTCGCCGTGGTCGCCGGCATCACGCTGGCCTCCTCCGCGTCCGTCGCCCACGACCTGTACGCGTCCCTGCGGCGCAGGAACTCCAAGCCGCGCAGCGAGGTGGCCGTGGCGCGGATCGCCGCGGTCGGCGTCGGCGTGGTCGCGATCGCGCTGGGGCTGCTGGCCCGGGACCTGAACGTCGCTTTCCTCGTGGGTCTGGCCTTCGCCGTCGCGGCGTCCGCGAATCTTCCGGTGCTGCTCTACTCGCTCTTCTGGCGCGGGTTCACCACACGCGGCGCGGTGTGGGCGGTCTACGGCGGGCTGGTCCCGGCCGTGCTGCTGGTCGTGCTGTCACCCGTGGTGTCGGGCAGCCCCGACTCGCTGTTCCCGGGCGTGGACTTCCAGGTCTTCCCGTTGCAGAACCCTGGTCTGCTGTCCATCCCGATGGGTTTCCTCGCGGGCTGGCTCGGCACGGTCACCTCCACCGAGGAGCCCGACGAGGCCAAGCACGCCGAGACCGAAGTACGGTCGCTGACGGGGGCCGGAGCGGTGTAGCGGGGCGGCGCACCCGACGCGGCGTCCGCGGACCCGCCGGGGCCACCCGGTCCAGGCACGTGTACGGGCCACCCGGTCCAGGCGCGGGTACGGGCCGACCGGTCCAGGTACGGGCCGACCGGGATCAGGTGCGGGCCGACCGGTCCAGGTACGGGCCGACCGGGATCAGGTGCGGGCCGACCGGTCCAGGTACGGGCCGACCGGGATCAGGTGCGGGCCGACCGGGATCAGGTGAGGGTCGCCCAGACGTAGCGGTGCTCCGGGCGGCCCGCGTCACCGTACTTGAGGGTCAGGGTGGCGCGGCCCGTGCGCTCCAGGAGCTTCAGATAGCGTTGGGCGGTCTGGCGGCTCACCCCCGTGCGCTCGGCGATCTCCTGGGCCGACAGCGGGCCGTCGGCATGCATCAGCGCCTGCCGCACCAGCTCCGCGGTGGTGGGGGAGTGCCCCTTCGGCAGGTCGGGCTCGGAGGAGGCGGACAGGGCACCGAAGATCCGGTCGACCTCCGCCTGTTCGGCCTCGCCGCCGCCGTCCAGGGTGCGGCGCAGCCGCGCGTACGCCTCCAGCCTGATGCGCAGCCCCGCGAACGCGAACGGCTTGACCAGGTACTGGAGCGCCCCCTGCCGCATGGCCTCCTGCACCGTCGAGACGTCCCTGGCCGCCGTCACCATGATCACGTCCGTGTGGTGGCCGCGGCGGCGCATCTCCCGGACGACCTCCAGCCCCGTCTCGTCCGGCAGACAGTGATCCATGAGCACCAGATCCAGGTGGGGCAGCTCCTCCAGCCTGCTCAGCGCCTCGGCGGCGGTGTGCGCCTCGCCCGCCACATGGAAGCCCGGCACCTTCTCGACGTACGCGGCGTTCACACGCGCGACCCTGGTGTCGTCGTCCACGACCAGGACCTCGATCATCGCGACTCCTCCTCGGGGGCCGTCCGCCCGGGGGACGGCACGGTCAGGGCGGCTTCCAGGTCCGGGCCGGCGAGTGCCTCGGGCAGGACGACGGTGAACTCCGCGCCGCCGCCCGGGGCCTCGCCCGCGGTCGCCGTGCCGCCCTGGCGCTCGGCGAGCCGGCGTACCAGGGACAGCCCGATGCCCCGCTCCCGGTGCGCGGGGCGCTCCTTGGTGGACCAGCCCTCGGTGAAGATCAGCTCCCGCTGCTCAGGAGGGACGCCGGGGCCCGTGTCCCGCACCCGGAGCACGACCGCGTGCCCCTCGGGGTGCAGCTCGACCTCCACGCGCGCGTGCGCGGAGCCGGCGACCGCGTCGAGGGCGTTGTCCACCAGGTTGCCGACGACGGTGACCAGCCCCCTGGGGTCCACCAGCCGGTCGGGCAGACAGGTGCGGTCCGACACCCGCAGGGCCACCTGACGCTCCGCCGCGACGGTCGCCTTGCCCACCAGGACGGCGGCGAGCAACGGGTCGTGGATCTTCTCGGTGACCTGCTCGGCGGTGGCCCGGTGGTCGCCGACGACCTCTCCGACGAAGTCGACGGCGTCGTCGTACATCCCCAGTTCCAGCAGCCCGAGCAGGGTGTGCATGCGGTTGGCGTGCTCGTGGTCCTGGGCGCGCAGCGCGTCGGTCAGGCCGCGGGTCGAGTCCAGTTCCCGGCCGAGCTGCTCCAGTTCGGTGCGGTCGCGCAGGGTGGCGACGGCCCCGCCGTCGTCGGTCGGCATGCGGTTGGCGACCAGCACACGCGGGCCGCTCACGGTCAGCAGGTCGGTGCCGGTGACACGGCCCGTGAGCACGTCCGCGGTGCGCCCCTCGCCGAGCGCCTCGTCCGGGGAACGGCCCACGACCTCGTCCCCGACGCCCAGCAGGCGCCCGGCCTCGTCGTTCAGCAGGCGGATACGGCCCGAACGGTCCAGGGCGACGACACCCTCACGGATGCCGTGCAGCATGGCCTCGCGCTCGGCGAGCAGTCCGGAGATGTCCGAGAAGGCCAGGTCCCGTGTCTGCCGCTGCACCCGGCGGGCGATCAGCCAGGCGGCCAGCGCTCCGACCGCCAGGGCACCGCCGGCGTAGGCGAACAGCCCGGGGATCGCGTGGATCAGCCGGTCCCTGACGCTGTCGTACGCGATGCCCACAGAGACGGCGCCGACTATGTCGCCCTGGCCGTCACGCAACGGCACCTTGCCGCGTGCGGAGCGGCCCAGGGTGCCCTCGTCGATCTCCATGACCTCGTGGCCCGCGAGCGCCTGGCTGGGGTCGGTCGAGACCTTCCGGCCGATCTCCGCGGGCTCGGTGTGCGACCAGCGCACCCCCCGCCGGTCCATCACGACGACGTACTCGGCCCCCGTGGCCTCCCGGACGCGCTCCGCCTCCCGCTGCACGGGCCCGTCGGCGGTCGCGGGCGTGGTCACGACGTCCTCGGCGATGCGCGGCTGCGCCGCGGTGGTCTGCGCGATGGCCAGCGCGCGGCGCATCGCCTGGTCGTCCAGCTGGTCGCCGAGAGGCGCGAGGAACAGCCCGGTCGCGAGCACCGCGACCCCCGCGGCGATCGCCACCTGCATGAGCAGCACCTGCGAGAACACCCGGCGCGGCAGGCCGAGCCGCAGACGGCGTGCGGGGGGAGTGGGGCTCATGTCCCCGACGGTACGTGGACCGCCCTCGGCTGCCGCAAGGGTGTGGCATTGATCTCTTGAACGAGTCGACGCCATTGATCAATGTGGACGAGATCGACGCCGGGCAGAGGGATCGGGCACCGAATGCGGGGATCGGGTGCCGAATGCATGGATCACCGCCCTACGTCATGGCGGGATCGGGCAGGCCGACGGTCGCGCCGCAATGGGGCCGGGCGGATCGATGCGCCGGCACCGGCCTCGGCGCGGGCGTCCCGTCTCCCCGAGTCAGCTCGCCAGCGCAGCCGTCTGCAGTTCGCGCACGGACACCACGTCCATCCGCGCGGGTGCGCCGAGGATCGACGTGCCGCAGCTCTCCGGACGCGGTGGCAGGGATGCTCCCTGGGCCACGCTCACCCGCCAGTGGCGCCCGTCGACGTGTGCGACGGTCACCTCCCAGCGAGGGGCCGCCCCGTCGGTGCGGACGACACTGAGCGCCTCCGCGGCGTACTCGCCCGCCGCCTCGCGCACGGCCAGCTCGGCCGCCTGGCCGGGCCGCTCCCACGCGGAGGCGCCGCGGCAGCCGTCCACGACGATCCGGCCCTCCCGGACGCCGTGGAGCACTTCCCTGAGGCCGTGGGCCTCGGCGCGGCCGTACGCGTAGCCGTAGGGCAGGACGAGCACGGTGGGGGAGAAACGATGACCACCCAGATGGGTGACCTCCCAGACACCGTCGGTTCCGGAGGCGGTGAGCTCGGCCGCGAGGGGGCGGCCGAGAAGGGCGCAGCAGCGGTCGCGCTTGCCGTTGGTGCACACCAGGGCCAGCGGGCCGTCCGTGTGGGGCCGGCCCCCCAGCGCCGCGTCGAAGGACCTGTGGTCGCCCCGGCCGAGCGCGGCGAAGTCCAGGTCGAGCAGCAGCCGGGGATCGACGGTCGTGGCCTCGCGCAGCCAGACCCGGCCCGGCACGGTGTGGGACACGTACACCCGGCGGGCTGCGGGGGAGTGGCTGTCGGCATGGCGTCCGGAGCGGCGGATGAGCGCGATGCGCACGCCGGTGCCCTTCGCGGCGGCCTCCAGGGCACGCCCGAGAGCGGGGTCCAGGTGGCTGGAGGTGAGCGCCCGGGCACCCCAGGGGCCCGGCTGCTCCAGCAGCAGCCAGGTCTTCGCCGGGGCCGCGGTCCCGGAAACGGGCTCGTCGAAGTCCCGCGAGACGGTCGCACACGTACTCACAGAGGTGAGCCTAACCTGACTTGACCCGAGCTGACTTCTCGCCGGGCTCGTGTCCTACTCCGGCAGGGGTCGAGGCGCTCTGGGGCCGACGTAGAGCCCGCTCGGCCTCATCCGCAGCGGCCGCTCGCCGTATTCCTCCAGCGCATGGGCGATCCAGCCCGCGGTCCGCGCGACGGCGAAGACGGTCTCCCCGGCCGTGGCGGGCATTCCCGAGGACACGGTGAACACCGCGAGGGCGAGGTCCACATTGGCGTGCAGCGGGGTGTGGCGTGCGGTCGTCTTCATGACGTCGCGGGCGGCGGCGAGCGCGGGCGCGGCGCCGGGGACCTCCTCCAGGAGGGCGAACAGGGCACGCGCGCGGGGGTCCTCGCTGGCGTAGAGCCGGTGCCCGAGTCCGGGGACACGCCGGCCCGCCCGCAGTTCCTCGGCGATCACGGGTCCCGCGTCGCCCTGGTCGAGCACCTCCAGCAGCATGCGGTGGGCCAGCCCGCTCGCCGCGCCGTGCAGCGGGCCCTCGATCACGCCCAGTCCCGCGGACACCGCCGCGTAGGCGTGCGCACGGGCCGAGGCGGCCACCCGTACCGCAAGTGTCGAGGCGGCCAGGTCGTGGTCGGCCAGCAGACCGAGCGCCGTGTCCAGGACGCGCAGCGACGCCTCGTCGGGCTGTCTGCCGGACAGCCGCGGCCACAGGCGGTGGGCCAGCGGGCCCTCGTCGCGGCGGCGGCCGAGCACCGGGGGCAGCGCGGCGACGAGGGTCGGGACGAGGGTGCGCGCGGTGCCGAGCACGGCGTCCTCGGACAGGTCGAAGCGCAGGGGGTCGGCCGTGGCCGCGGCGATGGCGGCGACGCGCAGCCGGTCGGCGGGGCCGGCGTGTTCGGGCAGCGCGTCGACCGCGCGACGCGCCACGGCGACCGATGCCTCGGGGGCTGCGAAGGAGACCCCGGGCCGCATCTGCCCGGTCCACAGCCACTCGGCGATCTCCTCGTACGAGTGGCGGGCGGCGAGCTGTGTCGCGTCCACGCCCCGGAAGTAGTACCGGTCTTCCTCGATGAGCGTGATGTGCGTCCGCACGGACAGCTCTCCGCCGAGGGCCGGACTCGCCGCGCTCTCGCGTCTGTTGCGCCGTGCGAGCGCCTCGACCTCCTCGGCGGCGAACGTGCTGCCGCGGCCGTTCGGCACGCGTCGGCTGCTGAGCTGGCCGCGGCTGACGTACGCGTACACGGTCTCCGGCTTCACGCCGAGCACCTCGGCGGCCTCCTTGGTGGTCAGCCGTCGTTCCGCGGGGCCGGCACCGGGTTGCTGATCGCGCATGGAGGTCATGGGGTCACCGTATCCACATTCACAACAGGTTGATGAAATATTGAGTCAATCAATATTGACAGACATTGAGTCAACCATGGACAGTCGAATCAAGTCCAGGGAGGAAACATGTCCGTCAACCGATCCGCAGCAACTCTCGTCGACGTACCGCGAGGACTCTCGGGTGTCGTCGTCACCGACACCCAGATCGGCGACGTACGGGGGCGCGAGGGCTTCTACCACTACCGCCAGTACTCGGCCGTCGAGCTCGCGCAGACCCGCGGCTTCGAGGACGTCTGGCATCTCCTGGTCCACGGCGAACTCCCCGACGCCGCGCGCGGCGCCGCGTTCTTCGCCGAGACGGCCGCGCTGCGCCACCTGCCCGGGCAGGTGGCGGCGGCACTGCCCGCCATCGCCGCGGCGGGCGGGCGCTCCGGCCCGCTCGCCGGACTGCGCACGGCGCTGTCGCTGCTGGGTGCCGCCAAGGGTTTCCGGCCGGTGTACGACCTCGACGCGGACCGGCGCCGCGCGGACGCGGTGGCGGCCGCCGCCGCCGTGCCCACGCTGCTGACGGCGCTGTACCGGCTGGGCCGAGGACTCGACCCGGTCCCGCCGCGCGACGACCTCTCCCACGCCGCCAACTACCTGTACATGGTGACCGGCGTCGAGCCGGATCCCCGGTGCACCCGGGCGATCGAGCAATACCTGATCTCGACCATTGATCACGGATTCAATGCATCAACCTTCACGGGGCGGGTGATCGCCTCGACGGGCGCGGACGTCGCCGCCTGTCTCGTGGGCGCCGTCGGCGCGCTGTCGGGCCCGCTCCACGGCGGGGCGCCCAGCAGGGCGCTCGACACCCTGGACGCGATCGGCACCCCGGAGCGGATCGACTCCTGGGTGCGGGAGCGCGTCCTGGCCGGTGACCGGATCATGGGCTTCGGGCACGCCGTCTACCGGACCGAGGACCCGCGCTCCCGGATGCTGCGCGAGATCGCGCAGGACTTCGGCGGGTCCCGGGTCGACTTCGCCGTCCGGGTCGAGCGGGGGGTGGAGGCGGTGCTCGCCGAGCTGAAGCCCGGTCGTGAGCTCCACACGAACGTCGAGTTCTACGCCGGCCTGGTCATGGAGCTGTGCGGGCTGCCGCGCGAGATGTTCACGCCGACCTTCGCGGCGGCACGCGTGGTGGGCTGGAGCGCCAACATCCTGGAGCAGGCCCAGGACCCGAAGATCATCCGTCCGGTCGCACGCTATGTGGGTCCGGTGCCGCCGGTCGCGGTCCCGCCGACGGCCGCCTGATCCGGCCCGCGGCGGACCACGGCGGACCGCGGCGGACCGCCGTAGGACGGCAGGGGCGGCTCCGGAGCCCTGCGGCCCCGGGGACGCCCGGCCCGGACGTCCGGAACGGGACGACGACCGACGGCGGACGGCGGACGACGGACGACGGCCGACGACGGACGGCGGACAGGGACAGTCGACGGCGGACGGCCGACAGCCGACAGTCGGCAATGCGACGAACTGTCCTGCCCACGGCTCGTATCCTGGGGCGGCATTCCATCCTCGAAGGCGTGCCCCGGCCGCGATCCGGTGCGCGCGTGGGCGTGAGAGAGGTCGCACATTGGGTCCCCGTCCGCGGCAGATCCCCGTCGTCGTGCTCGCCGGATTTCTCGGCTCCGGCAAGACCACCCTGCTCAACCATCTGCTGCACCACAGCGGAGGCAGCCGCATCGGGGCGATCGTCAACGACTTCGGGGCCATCGAGATCGACGCGATGGCCGTCGCCGGTGCGCTCGGCGACTCGACCGTCTCCCTCGGCAACGGCTGCCTGTGCTGCGCGGTGGACGCGAGTGAACTCGACGTCTACCTGGAGCGGCTCGCGCGTCCGGAGGCCGGTGTCGACGTCATCGTCGTCGAGGCCAGCGGACTCGCCGAGCCGCAGGAACTGGTGCGCATGCTGCTGGCCAGCGAGCTGCCGGACATCGTCTACGGCGGGCTGGTCGAGGTCGTCGACGCCGCCGAGTTCGACGGCACGCGCGCCCGGCACCCCGAGATCGACCGGCATCTCGCCCTCGCCGATCTCGTCGTCGTCAACAAGACCGACCGGGCCGCCGACGCCGGGCGGGTGCTCGGCCTCGTGCGCACCCTCGCCGCCGGGGCGGCCGTCGTGCCGGCCTCCTACGGACGCCTCGACCCGGAGTTCCTCTTCGACTGCCGGCCGAGCGAGGAGCGCATCGGACAGCTCTCTTTCGACGACCTCCACGAGCACACCGCGGACGACGTCCACGACGGCCATCTCCACTCCGCCTACGACACCCTGTCGTTCGTCTCACGGACACCGATGGACCCGCGCCGGCTGATGGCGTTCCTCGACAGCCGCTCCGAGGGGCTGTACCGGATCAAGGGATACGCCGACTTCGGGCCGTACGACGTCCGCAACCGCTACGGCGTCCACGCCGTGGGCCGGTTCCTGCGCTTCGAGCCCGAGCCGTGGCCGGGCGGCGACGCGCCCCTCACCCAGCTCGTGCTCATCGGCGCAGGGATCGACACCCGGGCGCTCGCCAAGGAGCTGGAAGCCTGCGCGAGCGACGCCCCGCACGCCGACGAATTCGGCATGTGGGGCGTCCTGCGCTACGTACGCGAGCCCGACGAGCAGGGCTCGGCGGAACCCGGCCCCTAGACCGGGCCCGCCACGACCGACACCGTCTTCGCCAGGGACACGCCCGAGCCGTCGCGGCGCGGGTCGGGCTCGGGCAGCTCGACCGGCGTGCCGTTCTTCTGCGCGGCCCGGGCCGGGACGGCGCCCGTCCAGGCCAGCGACAGGCAGTCCTCGCCCTTCAGGAACCGCTGGCAGCGCACACCGCCGGTGGCGCGGCCCTTGCGGGGGTACTGGTCGAACGGCGTCAGCTTGGCCGTGGTCTGCACGGAGTCGTCCAGGGTGCCGCGCGAGCCGGCCACCGTGAACACCATCGCGTCCACCGCCGGGTCGACCGCCGTGAACGAGATGACCTTCGCGCCCTCGGTGAGCTTGATGCCCGCCATGCCGCCCGCGGGACGGCCCTGCGGGCGGACCTGCGCGGCCTGGTAGCGCAGCAGCTGGGCGTCGTCCGTGATGAAGACCAGGTCCTCCTCGCCCGTGCGCAGCTCGATCGCGCCGACGATCCGGTCGCCCTCCTTGAGGGTGATGACCTCAAGTTCGTCCTTGTTGGACGGGTAGTCGGGCACCACGCGCTTGACGACGCCCTGTTCCGTGCCGAGGGCCAGCCCGGGGGAGGACTCGTCCAGCGTGGTCAGGCAGACCACCGTCTCGTCGCCCTCCAGGGAGACGAACTCCGCCAGCGGCGCCCCGCCCGAGAGATTCGGCGCGGACGCCGTGTCCGGGAGCTGCGGCAGGTCGACGACGTTGATCCGCAGCAGCCGGCCCGCCGAGGTGACCGCGCCGATCTCCCCGCGGGCGGTCGCGGGAACCGCCGAGACGATCACGTCGTGCTTGGTGCGCCTGCCGTCCGTGTCCTCGTACGGCTCGGCGTTCGCCGTGCGGGCCAGCAGACCGGTCGACGACAGCAGCACACGGCAGGGGTCGTCGGCGACCTGGAGCGGTACGGCGGCGGCCGGGGTGCCCGCCGACTCCAGCAGGACCGTACGGCGCTCGGTGCCGAACTTCTTCGACACCGCGGCCAGTTCGGCCGAGACCAGCTTGCGCAGCTCCGCGTCCGACTCCAGGATCCGGGTCAGCTCCGCGATCTCCGCGTTGAGCTTCTCCTTCTCCGCCTCCAGCTCGATGCGGTCGTACCTGGTCAGCCGGCGCAGCGGCGTGTCCAGGATGTACTGCGTCTGGATCTCCGACAGGGAGAAGCGCTCCATCAGGCGCTCCTTGGCCTGTGCGCTGTTCTCGCTGGACCGGATGAGGCGGATGACCTCGTCGATGTCGGCGAGAGCCGTGAGCAGGCCCTCCACCAGGTGCAGCCGGTCGCGGCGCTTGCCCCGGCGGTACTCGCTGCGCCGCCGCACGACCTCGAAGCGGTGGTCGAGGTAGACCTCCAGCAGTTCCTTCAGGCCCAGGGTGAGCGGCTGGCCGTCGACCAGGGCCACGTTGTTGATGCCGAAGGACTCCTCCATCGGGGTCAGCTTGTAGAGCTGCTCCAGGACGGCCTCCGGCACGAAGCCGTTCTTGATCTCGATGACCAGGCGCAGGCCGTGCTCACGGTCGGTGAGGTCCTTGACGTCGGCGATGCCCTGGATCCTCTTCGAGCCGACCAGGTCCTTGATCTTGGCGATGACCTTCTCGGGGCCCACGGTGAAGGGCAGCTCCGTGACGACGAGGCCCTTGCGCCGGGCCGTCACGGTCTCCACCGACACGGTGGCGCGGATCTTGAAGGTGCCCCGGCCCGTCTCGTAGGCGTCCCTGATCCCGGAGAGGCCGACGATCCGGCCGCCGGTGGGCAGGTCGGGGCCCGGGACGTGCCGCATCAGGGCGTCCAGGTCCGCGTTCGGGTAGCGGATCAGGTGGCGGGCGGCGGCGACGACCTCGCCCAGGTTGTGCGGCGGCATGTTGGTGGCCATGCCGACCGCGATGCCCGAGGCGCCGTTGACCAGCAGGTTCGGGAAGGCGGCCGGAAGGGCGACCGGCTCCTGCTCCTGGCCGTCGTAGTTCGGCGCGAAGTCGACCGTGTCCTCGTCGATCGACTCCGTCATCAGGCTCGTGGCCTCGGCCATACGGCACTCGGTGTACCGCATCGCGGCGGGCGGGTCGTCGTTGCCCAGCGAGCCGAAGTTGCCGTGGCCGTCGACCAGGGGCACCCGCATCGAGAAGGGCTGGGCCATGCGCACCAGGGCGTCGTAGATCGACGCGTCGCCATGGGGGTGCAGCTTGCCCATGACCTCGCCGACCACGCGGGCGCACTTCACATAGCCGCGCTCGGGGCGCAGCCCCATCTCGTTCATCTGGTAGACGATGCGCCGGTGCACCGGCTTGAGGCCGTCGCGGGCGTCCGGGAGGGCCCGGGAGTAGATGACCGAGTAGGCGTACTCGAGGAAGGAGCCCTGCATCTCGTCGACGACGTCGATGTCGAGGATCTTCTCCTCGTACGTGTCGTCGGGCGGCGGGGTCTTCGTGCTGCGGCGGGCCATCGCTGCCTGGCTCCTTTTGTTCTGGTCGTTCGCCTGGGGTCGCACCCCTTCGGCTCGCTCCTGCGGAAGCGTGAACGGATTCTGACGCGGACCATTGTGGACCTCGGCACTGACAACACCGGAACAGGACCCGGCATCGCCCGTGGTGGCATGACTGTCCGCAGGCTACGGGATCTCGCTCTCGGCGTACGGCGGCCGGGAACTCCACCGGCCGTCCGCACGCTTGCATACAGTGGCAGGACCGGCAGGAGAACAGCGGTTTTCAGCAACCGCATCCGCGATCGAAGGGACGTACATGCCCATGGGTCACACGGCCACAGACCAGGCAGGCTCCGGCGGCCTGACAGCGACCGAGCACCGCCTGGCCAACGGCCTGCGCGTGGTGCTCTCCGAGGACCATCTGACCCCGGTCGCGGCGGTGTGCCTCTGGTACGACGTCGGTTCCCGTCACGAGGTCAAGGGACGCACCGGCCTGGCTCACCTCTTCGAGCACCTGATGTTCCAGGGCTCCGCCCAGGTCAAGGGCAACGGTCACTTCGAGCTGGTGCAGGGCGCCGGCGGCTCGCTCAACGGCACCACCAGTTTCGAGCGCACCAACTACTTCGAGACCATGCCCGCCCACCAGCTGGAGCTCGCCCTCTGGCTGGAGGCCGACCGCATGGGCTCGCTGCTCGCCGCCCTGGACGACGAGTCGATGGAGAACCAGCGCGACGTCGTCAAGAACGAGCGCCGCCAGCGCTACGACAACGTCCCCTACGGCACCGCCTTCGAGAAGCTGACCGCGCTCGCCTACCCCGAGGGCCACCCGTACCACCACACGCCCATCGGCTCGATGGCCGACCTGGACGCGGCGACCCTGGAGGACGCGCGTGCGTTCTTCCGGACGTACTACGCGCCCAACAACGCGGTCCTGTCCGTGGTGGGCGACATCGACCCCGAGCAGACGCTCGCCTGGATCGAGAAGTACTTCGGCTCCATCCCCGGGCACGACGGCAAGCCCGCCCCGCGCGACGGCACCCTGCCCGACGTCATCGGCGAGCAGCTGCGCGAGGTCGTCGAGGAGGAGGTGCCCGCGCGGGCGCTGATGGCCGCCTACCGGCTGCCGCACGACGGCACGCGCGCGTGCGACGCCGCCGACCTGGCGCTGACCGTCCTCGGCGGCGGCGAGTCCTCCCGCCTGTACAACCGGCTCGTACGCCGTGACCGTACGGCCGTCGCGGCCGGGTTCGGTCTGCTGCGGCTGTCCGGTGCGCCCTCGCTGGGCTGGCTGGACGTGAAGACCTCCGGCGACGTCGAGGTGCCCGTGATCGAGGCCGCCATCGACGAGGAGCTCGCCCGGTTCGCCGAGGAGGGACCGACCGCCGAGGAGATGGAGCGCGCCCAGGCCCAGCTGGAGCGCGAGTGGCTGGACCGGCTCGGCACCGTCGCCGGCCGCGCGGACGAACTGTGCCGCTTCGCCGTCCTGTTCGGCGACCCGCAGCTCGCCCTGACCGCGGTGCAGCGCGTGCTGGAGGTGACGGCCGAGGAGGTCCGCGAGACCGCCAGGGAGCGCCTGCGCCCCGACAACCGCGCCGTGCTCGTCTACGAGCCGCTGTCCCCCGAGTCCGCGGAGCACACCGAGGACGAGGACTTCCCCGAGGACCCGGAGGCCGAAGCCACGGTGGAGGCCGGCGACATCAACAACGAGGAGACGGCCAAGTGACCGAGCTCGCCCCGATGGACTTCCACCCCCGGCCCGAGGCGGGCGCGGCCAAGCCGTGGGCGTTCCCGGCGCCCGAGCGCGGGACGCTCGACAACGGCCTGACGGTGCTGCGCTGCCACCGCCCGGGCCAGCAGGTCGTCGCCGTCGAGGTGCTGCTGGACGCACCGCTCGACGCCGAGCCGGCCGCCCAGGAGGGCGTGGCCACGATCATGGCCCGGGCCTTCTCCGAGGGCACCGACAAGCATTCCGCCGAGGAGTTCGCCGCCGAGCTGGAGCGCTGCGGCGCCACCCTCGACTCGCACGCCGACCATCCCGGTGTCCGCCTCAGCCTGGAGGTCCCGGCCTCCCGCCTGGAGAAGGCGCTCGGGCTGCTCTCCGACGCCCTCAGGGCGCCCGCCTTCGCCGACAGCGAGGTCGAGCGGCTGGTGACCAACCGGCTCGACGAGATCCCGCACGAGATGGCGAACCCGGGCCGCCGGGCGGCCAAGGAGCTGTCCCGGCAGCTGTTCCCGGCCTCCGTGCGCATGTCCCGGCCGCGTCAAGGCTCCGAGGAGACCGTCGCCGCGATCGACTCCGCGGCCGTGCGGGCCTTCTACGAGCGCCATGTGCGCCCCGCCACCGCCACCGCCGTGGTCGTCGGCGACCTGACGGGCGTCGACCTGGACGCCCTGCTCGGGGAGACCCTGGGCGCCTGGACGGGCTCCAAGGCGGCGCCGCGGCCCGTGCCGCCGGTCAGCGCCGACGACAGGGGCCGGGTGGTCGTCGTGGACCGCCCCGGGGCGGTCCAGACGCAGCTGCTGATCGGGCGTGTCGGGTCCGACCGCCACGACCGTGTGTGGCCCGCGCAGGTGCTCGGCACGTACTGCCTGGGCGGCACCCTCACCTCCCGCCTGGACCGCGTCCTGCGCGAGGAGAAGGGATACACCTACGGCGTGCGGGCGTTCGGCCAGGTGCTGCGTTCCGCGCCCGACGGCTCGGGCGTGTCGATGCTCGCCATCAGCGGCTCCGTCGACACCCCGAACACCGGTCCGGCGCTGCAGGATCTGTGGATGGTGCTGCGCACGCTCGCCGCGGACGGTCTGACCGACACCGAGCGGGACGTGGCCGTGCAGAACCTCGTCGGGGTGGCGCCGCTGAAGTACGAGACGGCCGCCGCCGTCGCGAGCACGCTGGCAGACCAGGTCGAGCAGCATCTGCCCGACGACTTCCAGGCGACGCTGTATCAGCAGCTCGCCGCCACCGGCACGGTGGAGGCCACGGCGGCCGTCGTCAACGCCTTCCCGGTGGACCGCCTGGTGACCGTCCTCGTCGGTGACGCGGCTCAGATCAAGGAGCCCGTCGAGGCCCTCGGCATCGGCGAAGTCACCGTCGTCACGGCCGAGTAGAGCCGAGCGGAGGCGTACGCCGACAGCACGCGCGCATGGAGCCCTGGTGACCGGAGCGTCACCAGGGCTCCATGTTTATCTGAATTTGTCCGAGTTGGCGATGGGTTGCGGGAGAGGCTGCCTGTCTGCCCTGTGGCGTGCGCTACAAAAACCCCGATCGGTTTGAGGATCGAAAGATGATCCCCTTAGCGTCATGCGGGCTGTACGTCAGGCAGTGCGCCGCAACCGCGGCACCGGACAGCCATCGCCGAGTCCCCCACGGCGCGAGCCGGGGGAGCCGGGGACCCACCGAAGTCCCTGGGGTGAATCGGATGCCCGCGCCTGAGGCGAGGGGGTCCGTAGGAGACCTTCCTGCTCCGAACCCGTCAGCTAACCCGGTAGGCGAGAGGGAAGGAAAGGACCAGCCACTTCATGGCGTTCACGCGCGCCACCGGGAAGCACCGTCGTCCCAGCCGGATGCAGCACTCCACCGTCCGCGCGGCGGGTGTCGCCGCGCTCACCACCACCGGTGTCATCGGCACCCTGGCCGCGCCGGCCCTGGCCGCCGAGCCGGAGCCCGAGCAGACCGGCCTGCTGCCGGTCGTCACCATCGGCGACACCGTCGCCGACCAGATCGACGCCCAGGCCACCGCGCAGAAGGTGGCCGCCGAGGAGGCGCTCGCCGAGCAGCTGGCCGAGGAGGCCGCCGTCAAGCGCGCCGAGGCCCGCGCCGAGGCCGCCCGCGAGGCCCAGGAGCGCGCCGCCCGCGAGGCCGAGCGCAAGCGCCTGAACACCTTCGTGTCGCCGATCGCCGGCTCCTACGTGTCCACCGGCTACCGCACCGGCGGCACGCTGTGGTCCTCCGGCAGCCACACCGGCGTCGACTTCCACGCCTCCAGCGGCACGGTCGTCCAGTCCGTCGGCATGGGCACCGTCGTCGAGGCCGGCTGGGGCGGCGCGTACGGCAACCAGGTGGTCATCCGGATGCACGACGGCACGTACACCCAGTACGGCCATCTGTCCTCCGTCGCGGTCGCGGTGGGCCAGTCGGTCACCCCGGGACAGCAGATCGGCCTGTCCGGCGCCACCGGCAACGTCACCGGCGCGCATCTGCACTTCGAGGCCCGCGCGACCCAGGAGTACGGCTCGGACCTCGACCCGGTCTTCTACCTCCGCTCGCACGGTGTGAACATCTGAGCGACAGTTCTTCCCCGAAGCCCCGGCTCCCGAGCCGGGGCTTTCGGTTTTCCGTCGCCCGCGGGGGCCGGTTGTCCAAAAAATATCCATGGATTCCGGTCCGCCGTCGGAAATTCCGGCTCATTGCAATAGAGTCACGGAACACACGTCAATCGTCGACGTTTCACGGGGATTAAGGCGGAGGTCGGTCATGCGTGTTCCGGCGCACTCGGTGTGCACGGCGATCCGGGACGACATCATCGCGGGTGTCTACGAACGCGGCGGCCGGCTCACCGAGGAACTGCTCGCACGTCGCTACGGCGTCTCGCGCGTCCCGGTGCGGGAGGCCCTGCGCACGCTGGAGGCGGAGGGGTTCGTGGTGACGCGGCGGCACGCGGGCGCGTGCGTCGCGGAGCCGACCGAGCAGGAGGCGGGGGACGTGCTGGAGATGCGTCTGCTGCTGGAGCCGCTCGGCGCGGCGAAAGCCGCCCAGCGGCGCACCGAGGCCCATCTGAAGGTGCTGCGCGGTCTGGTGAGGCTGGGCCAGGAGCGGGCCAGGAGGGGCACCAGCGACGACCTGCGCTCCCTGGGTGCGTGGTTCCACGAGACGCTCGCCCAGGCGTCCGGCAGCCCCGCCCTGGTGACGGTGCTGGCCCAGCTGCGGCACAAGATCGCCTGGATGTACACGGTCGACGCGCCCGCCCAGCCCGTGGAGTCCTGGGCCGAGCACGGCGCGATCGTGGACGCCGTCGCGCGCGGGGACGGCGAACGCGCGCGGACGATCACCGCCCTGCACACCGAACGGGCGAGCGCCGCGCACCGGCTGCGCTTTCCCGGCGACCGTGTGAGGACCTCGCAACCTCCCGTAAACATGTCGGGTGTGCGGCATTAACACGCGCACCGTATACAAAGAAGTGGCTATTCGGGGCGGGTGTATTTCCGCTGCCCTTTTTCGCGTGCGGCCGTAATTCGGGCTGTGCGCCCTTCGGTGTGCGCCGATAATTCCGGCCGGTGAACGAGAAAAGAACGGGGCCGCGCCGTCCGGGCGGACGACGCGGCCCCGTGCCGGGCCGCCGAAGCGGCTCAGACGGTCTCGGGGAGCTCCTCGAGGCCCTCGGAGACCAGCTTGGCCAGGCGGTCGAGAGCGGCGTCGGCGCCCTCGGCGTCGGAGGCCAGGACGATCTCCTCGCCGCCCGTGGCGCCCAGGCTGAGCACGGCCAGCATGGAAGCCGCGTTGACCGGGTTGCCGTCGGTCTTGGCGATCGTCACGGGGACGCCGGCGGCCGTGGCGGCTCGGACGAAGATGGAGGCGGGGCGGGCGTGGAGGCCCTCGGCCCAGCCGACGTTGACGCGGCGCTCAGCCATGTGATGCTGCCCTTCACTTGCTCAGGGTTGTCTAGACCAGTGTTCCACAACGTGGGGCGTGCCCGGAACGGGCCCCGTCACGCCCCGGCGCGGGACACCGGACCTCGGCCCCGGTCCGGCCTCCGTCCTCCACAGACTGCCCCGCGCCGTTGTCGTACGCGAGCCGTACTCTGGGGCCCATGCGAAGCGCGCCGGACCGGCAGGAGTACCCCGCACACTGGGAGGCCGACGTGGTGCTGCGCGACGGCGGCACCGCGCGCGTCCGCCCCATCACCGCCGACGACGCCGAGCGCCTGGTCAGCTTCTACGAGCAGGTCTCGGACGAATCGAAGTACTACCGCTTCTTCGCCCCCTACCCGCGCCTGTCCGCCAAGGACGTCCACCGCTTCACGCACCACGACTTCGTGGACCGGGTCGGACTCGCGGCCACGATCGGCGGCGAGTTCATCGCCACCGTGCGCTACGACCGGATCGGCGCGGACGGCCGGCCCGCCTCCGCGCCCGCCGACGAGGCCGAGGTGGCCTTCCTGGTGCAGGACGCCCACCAGGGACGCGGCGTCGCCTCCGCCCTCCTGGAGCATGTCGCGGCCGTCGCCCGCGAGCGCGGCATCCGCCGCTTCGCCGCCGAGGTGCTCCCCGCCAACACCAAGATGATCAAGGTGTTCACCGACGCCGGCTACACCCAGAAGCGCAGCTTCGAGGACGGCGTCGTCCGCCTGGAGTTCGGCCTGGAGCCCACCGACCGCTCGCTCGCCGTGCAGCGCGCGCGGGAGCAGCGGGCCGAGGCGCGGTCCGTACGGCGGCTGCTGGCGCCCGGCTCCGTCGCCGTCGTCGGCACCGGCCGCACCCCGGGCGGCGTGGGCCGCAGCATCCTCGGCAACATCCGCGAGGCGGGCTTCACCGGGCAGCTGTACGCCGTCAACCGGGCCTTCCCCGAGGACCTGAAGGACCTGGACGGCGTCCAGGTCCACCGCCGGGTGCGGGACATCCCGGGGCCCGTCGACCTCGCGGTCGTCGCCGTCCCCGCCGAGCAGGTCCCCGAGGTCGTCACCGAGTGCGGCGAACACGGCGTGCAGGGCCTCGTCGTGATCTCCGCCGGCTACGCCGAGAGCGGCCCCGAAGGCCGCGAGCGCCAGCGCGAACTGGTCCGCCACGCGCGCGCGTACGGCATGCGGATCATCGGCCCCAACGCCTTCGGGATCATCAACACCTCGCCCGAGGTGCGCCTCAACGCCTCCCTCGCCCCCGAACCGCCCCGCCCCGGCCGTATCGGCCTGTTCGCCCAGTCCGGCGCCATCGGCGTGGCGCTGCTGTCGCGGCTGCACCGGCGCGGGGGAGGGGTCACCGGCGTCACCGGTGTGTCCACCTTCGTCTCCTCCGGCAACCGCGCGGACGTCTCCGGCAACGATGTCGTGCAGTACTGGTACGACGACCCGGACACCGACGTGGCCCTGATGTACCTGGAGTCCATCGGCAACCCGCGCAAGTTCACCCGCCTGGCGCGGCGTACGGCGGCGGCGAAGCCCCTGGTCGTCGTCCAGGGCGCCCGGCACGGCGGCGCCGCGCCCCAGGGGCATGCCGTACGGGCGACACGGCTGCCGCACGGCACCGTCTCCGCACTGCTGCGCCAGGCCGGGGTGATCCGCGTCGACACCATCACGGAGCTGGTGGACGCGGGCCTGCTGCTCGCCCGCCAGCCGCTGCCCGGCGGCCCCCGGGTGGCGATCCTCGGCAACTCCGAGTCGCTCGGGCTGCTGACGTACGACGCGTGTCTGTCCCAGGGCCTGCGGCCGCTGCCGCCGGTCGACCTCACGACCGGGGCCTCGGCGGAGGACTTCCGCGGGGCCCTGTCGGCGGCGCTGCGCGACGACCTGTGCGACGCGGTCGTGGTCACCGCGATCCCGGCGATCGGGGAGGGGACACCGGACGACGCCGAACTGGCGGAGGCGCTGCGGTCGGCGGCGCAGGAGGTGCCCGGCAAGCCGGTGCTGGTGGTGCACGTGGAACTCGGCGGGCTGGCCGCGGCACTGTCGGCCGCGGCCAGCACCGCACCGCAGGCCGGCTCCAGGACCACGGGCGCCGTCGCCGGCGACGGCGCCGGCCCCCTTCCCGTCCCGGATCCGGCCGAGCGCGGGACCCCGCCCCGCCCCGCCGGCCCGCAGCCCGCCCCGGCCGCCGCCGCCGGGCCCGCTCCCGGCCCCGCCTCCCGGCTCATCCCCGCCTACCCCGCCGCCGAACGGGCCGTGCGGGCGCTCGCCGAGGCCGTGAACTACGCCCGGTGGCGGCGGGAGGCCACCGATCCCGGCAAGGTGCCGGAGTACGAGGACATCGACGAGAGGGGCGCCGCCCGCCTCATCGACGGGCTGCTCGCACGCGGCCAGGGACTGACCCTCGGCACGGACGAGACCTGCGACCTGCTCGGCATGTACGGGATAAGCGTGCTGCGGGCCCTGCCCGCGCCGACGCCCGGGGAGGCCGCACGGGCCGCGCGGACGCTCGGCTATCCGGTGGCCCTCAAGGCCACCGCCCCCCATCTGCGGCACCGCGCCGACCTCGGCGGGGTCCGGCTCGACCTCGCCGACGAGGAGCAGCTGCGACGGGCGTACGCCGAACTGGCCGGCCTCTTCGGCACGCCGGAGGAGCTGCGGCCGGTCGTCCAGCGCATGGCGCCGCGCGGCGTCGACACCGTCGTACGGGCCGTGATCGACCCCGCGGCGGGTGCCGTGCTGTCGTTCGGGCTGGCGGGGGCGGCCTCGCAGCTGCTCGGCGACACCGTGCACCGGCTGGTCCCGGTCACCGACCGGGAGGCGGCCTCGCTCGTCAGGTCGATCAGGACGGCGCCGCTGCTGTTCGGCTGGCGCGGCTCGACCCCGGTCGACACCCCGGCCCTGGAGGAACTGCTGCTGCGGGTGTCCCGGCTGGTCGACGACCACCCCGAGGTCGTCGCGGTCACCCTGGAGCCGGTCGTGGTCGCCCCGCAGGGCCTGAGCGTGCTCGGCGCCTCCGTGCGCCTGGCGCCGCCCCCGGCCCGTGACGACCTCGGTCCGCGCACGCTCCCCGCCTATTGACCGGCGCCCCGCGCAGCGGCCCCGGGCACGGTTTCCGCGGCCCCGGGCACGTCCGACCGGTCCCTCGCAGTCAGTGCGTCCCCGTAGGATGGACGGCATGGCCAAGACCAGTACGACGACCCAGGGGCTGCGTGCCGCGATCGAGCGCAGCGGCTACTACCCGGCCCTCGTGGCCGAGGCGGTGGAGGCCGCCGTGGGCGGCGAGCCCATCAAGTCGTACCTGGTCCACCAGGAAACCACGTTCGACCAGAACGAGGTCCGCCGTCATGTGACCGTGCTGGTCCTCACCGGCAACCGGTTCATCGTCAGCCACACCGACGAGCAGGCCGCCGACACCACGTCCCCGACCCCGTACGCCACCACCTCCACGGAGTCGGTCAAACTCGACCGGATCTCGTCGGTCGTGGTCAGCCGGGTCGTGGCCAATCCCGAGCAGTACACGCCGGGCACCCTGCCGCGCGAGATCGTGCTGACCATCGGCTGGGGCGCGGTCTCCCGCATCGACCTGGAGCCCGCCGCCTGCGGCGACCCCAACTGCGACGCCGACCACGGCTACACCGGCAGCTCCACGGCGGACGACCTCAGCCTGCGCGTCAGCGAGGCGGGGGACGGCCCGGAGACCGTGCGCCAGGCGCTCGTCTTCGCGCAGGCCATCTCCGAGGCCACCGCGGACACCGCCCGCTGATGATCCAGCCCGCCTCCTGGGACCACCCCGAACCCCTCGCCGTCGACTCCGCACCGGTTCCCGAGTACGGCAGCGGATCCCTCGCCGACCTGCTGCCCACGCTCGCCGCCGGCATGGGCGTCCCGGGCACGTCGCCCGCGATCACGGAGCTGGCCGCGGCCGACCGGGCCTGTGTCTTCCTGATCGACGGCCTCGGCTGGGAGCAGCTGCGCGCGCACCCGGACGAGGCGCCCTTCATGACCTCGCTGCTGACGACCTCGCGCGGTGGCACCGGGCGTCCTCTCACCACCGGTTACCCGGCCACCACCGCGACCTCGCTCGCCTCCGTGGGCACCGGTCTGCCGCCCGGCGCCCACGGCCTGCCCGGCTACACCGTGCGCAACCCGGCCACCGGGGAGCTGATGAACCAGCTCCGCTGGCATCCGTGGACGCAGCCAGGGGCCTGGCAGCCGTACCCCACCGTGTTCCAGCTCGCCCACGACGCGGGGGTGCACGCCGCCCAGGTGTCGTCCCCCGCCTTCCAGAACACCCCGCTCACCAAGGTCGCCCTCAGCGGTGGCACCTTCCACGGGCGGCTGACCGGCGAGGAGCGGATGGACTTCGCGGCCGAGCAGCTCGCCGCCGCCGACCGCGCGCTGGTGTACACGTACTACGCCGAACTGGACGGCGCCGGACATCGCTACGGCGTGGCCTCCGACACCTGGCGCGGCCAGCTGATGTACGTCGACCGGCTCGTGCAGCGCCTCGCCGAGCAGCTCCCGCCGCGCACCGCGCTCTACGTCACCGCCGACCACGGCATGATCGACGTGCCCTTCGACGAGCAGCACCGCATCGACTTCGACGAGGACTGGGAGCTCCAGGCCGGCGTCACCCTGCTCGGCGGCGAGGGCCGCGCCCGGCACGTCTACGCGCTGCCCGGCGCGGAGGCGGACGTCCTGACCTGCTGGCGCGAGGTGCTGGGCGAGCAGTTCTGGGTGGCCTCGCGGGACGAGGCGATCGCGGCGGGCTGGTTCGGGCCGCACATCGACGAGCGGGTGTACGCCCGGATCGGCGACGTGATCGCGGCCGCCCGGGACGACGTTCTGATCATCGCCTCCGAGCGGGAGCCGAAGGAGTCGGTGATGGTCGGCAACCACGGCTCGATGACCCCGGCCGAGCAGCTCGTCCCGCTGCTCGAAGTCCGTTCCTGAACTCCGCCCTCCGCCGTTCCCCTCACCGAAAGGTGCTCGACCTGCCATGCCCGAGCTGGTGTTCTTCTCCGGAACGATGGACTGCGGGAAGTCCACGCTGGCTCTGCAGATCGAGCACAACCGCTCCGCCCGAGGACTCCAGGGCATGATCCTCACCCGCGACGACCGCGCGGGCGAGGGCAAGCTGTCCTCGCGCCTGGGTCTGGTGACGGACGCGGTGGAGGTCGCCGACGGCATGGACCTGTACGCGTACCTCGTCGACCATCTCTCCCAGGGCGGGCGCGCGGACTACGTGATCGCCGACGAGGCGCAGTTCCTCGCGGAGGAGCAGATCGACCAGCTCGCGCGGGTGGTCGACGACCTGGGCCTGGACGTGTACGCCTTCGGCATCACCACCGACTTCCGCTCCAAGCTGTTCCCCGGTTCCCAGCGGCTCGTGGAGCTCGCCGACCGGGTGGAGGTGCTCCAGGTGGAGGCGCTGTGCTGGTGCGGCGCCCGGGCCACGCACAACGCCCGTACCGTCCGCGGCGAGATGGTCGTCGAGGGCGCTCAGGTCGTCGTCGGCGACGTGAACCGGTCCGCCGACGAGATCGGCTACGAGGTCCTGTGCCGCCGCCACCACCGCCGCCGGATGACCGCGGCCTCCGCCCGCGCGGCCGCGCTGTCCCCGGACGTCCTGCCGGTTCCGTCCGCGTAGCCTCCACGGGCCGCGCTGCCCGGCTTCGGCGGGGGCGCCGGGCAAGTACGGCGTCCCCCGCCGCCGGACGGATGTCAGCGCGGGTTCTGGATCAGGGCGAACCGGGCGCCCTCGGGGTCGGTCACCGTCGCCACCCGGCCGTGTCCGTCGTCGTGGGCCGGAGCGAGGACATGTCCGCCGAGGGCGACGAGCCGGCCGAGGGCCTCGTCGGTGTCGGCCACCTCGAAGTACGTCAGCCAGTGCGGACCCCGGTCCCTCGGCAGGGCGTTGCCCACACCGTGGACGCCGGCGACGGGGCGGCCGTCGACGAGCAGGGTCACCTCGTCGGTGTCGACGGACTCCCGCCGCTCCCGCTCGAAGCCGAACACCGTCTCGTAGAACTTGACGACGCTCGCGGACTCGAAGGTCAGCAGCTCGTTCCACGCGGGCGTGCCGGGCACACCGGTGATCGCGGTGCCCAGATGCGCGGCGGACTGCCAGGCCCCGAACACCGCGCCCGAGGGGTCCGACCCGATCGCGAGCCGGCCGGCGTCGGCCAGGTCCAGCGGCCCCACACCGATGGTGCCGCCGCACAGCCGGACGCTGTCGGCGGTCTGGTCCACGTCCTGCGAGGCCAGATAGGGCGTCCAGGCGATCGGCAGATGGCGGTCCGGGGGAAGCTGTCCGAGGCCGGCCACCTCGTGGCCGTCGAGAACGGCCCGCACATACGGCCCGAGCTGCTGCGGTCCCGGCCTGAACTCCCAGCCGAACAGCTCTCCGTAGAACTCCTGGGTCGAGTCCAGCCCGTGCACCATCAGGCTCACCCAGCAGGGCGTGCCGGGTGCATGGCGGGTGTCTGCTGCTCCGTTCGGGCCGGCCGAACCCCGTGACTCGGTCATCGTCGCTCTCTCCTCGGCCCCTTCGCGGTGGCCGTGTCGCCTTCGCTCTGCGGATTCCCGTGCCGATGCTCGCACCACCCGTGGTGCGGCGCGCTCCGGGCGCGCCGCCGTGCTGCGGCCGGTGAGTCGCCGCACTCCGGAGGATGCCCGGTGTGCAGTTTCTCGACCGTTTCCGTGCCTTTGCCGACGGATGTCGATCGGCAGTACATCATGTGCTCGATCAGGTACGCCCGGTGACCGGACGTGTCCGGCGGAGCAGAGTAGCCGGACCTGGACGCCGCGGCCACCCCGTGCGCGAGGATGGGGGCCATGAACGCCATCATCTCCGCACCCGAACTCGCGACCGAACTGACGGGCGAGAACCCGCCGGTGGTGCTCGACGTCCGCTGGCAGCTCAGCGTCGCCAAGGCCGCCGGGGCAGCACCTTTCGACGGCCGTGCCGCCTACCGTGCCGGGCATGTCCCGGGGGCCGTGTTCGTCGACCTGGACCGGGAGTTGGCCTCGCAGCCGGGCAGGAACGGCCGGCATCCGCTGCCGGATGTGGCCGAATTCGGTGCGGCCATGCGACGGGCGGGAGTGTCGGCGTCGAGGCCGGTGGTCGTGTACGACGGCGGGCAGGGCTGGGCGGCGGCGCGCGCGTGGTGGCTGCTGCGGTGGACCGGTCACCCGTACGTGCGGGTCCTCGACGGCGGGTTGCCGGCCTGGGAGGGGCCGCTGTCGAACGGTGAACCGACGTCCTCCGAGGGTGATTTCGAGCCGAGTCCGGGGGCGGAGGGTCTGCTCGACGCGGACGGGGCGGCGGCGCTGGCCCGGTCCGGGGTGCTGTTCGACGCGCGGGCGGGCGAGCGGTACCGGGGTGAGGTGGAACCCATCGATCCGGTGGGCGGCCACATCCCCGGGGCAGTGTCCGCGCCGACCGACCGGAACGTCGCCGAGGACGGCCGTTTCCTCCCCGCGCAGACTCTTCGGCGGCGTTTCGAGGCTCTCGGTGCCGCCGACGGCACCGAGGTCGGTGTGTACTGCGGTTCCGGCGTGTCAGGAGCGCACGAGGTCCTCGCCCTCGCGGTGGCGGGCATTCCGGCGGCCCTGTACGTGGGTTCCTGGTCGGAGTGGTCCTCCGACCCGTCCCGCCCGGTCGCGGTGGGGGCGGACCCTCAGTAGGGCTGTCCGCGCGAGGCCGGGCGCCGGGGGGCCGCGCCCCGGCCGTCCGGGCCGCGCACGGCAGAAGGCCCGCGCCGACGTCGACGCGGGCCCGGCGCTCCTGCGAGGGCTACTCCTGTTTCTTGCGGCGCGTGCCGAAGACGATCTCGTCCCAGCTGGGAACGGCCGCGCGGCGGCCGGGGCGGACGCCGTCGGCCTCGGCCTGGCGGTCGGTGGCGCCGATGAGGCGGTCACGGTGGCTGCCGACCGAACGCGGCATGAGGACGTCCGCGTAGGCGGACCCGGCCGACGCGGCAGTGGCCGGTGGTTCCTCCGCGACGATCTCCGCGGCGGGCTCCTCCTCCGGCTCCGCGGCCGCGGGGCGCTCGGGGACCACCAGGTCGCCCCGGAAGCTCGGCACGGCCTCCAGCAGACTGGTCAGCGAGTCCCGCTCGCTCGCACTCTCCTCGGCGGGCTCCGGCGCGGGCGCCGGCAGGGCCAGCCGCTCGCGGTCGCCGGTGCGGTCCAGCGGACGGTCACGGGGCAGCCGCGCGATGCGCGGGACGAACGGAAAGCTGGGCTCCGGCACGCCGAGGTCGTCGGACTCGCCGATCAGCGAGCGCGCCTCGGAGTCGACGGCCTGCACGAGCCGCCGCGGCGGGTCGTAGGTCCAGCTCGCCGAGTGGGGCTCACCGGCGACGCAGTAGACCAGCAGCACTTCCCAGGTGCCGTCGTCACGGCGCCAGGAGTCCCACTGGACGGTGTCCTTCTCGGCGCCGCGCAGCAGCAGCCGCTCCTGCACGGCCTCGCCGAGCAGCGGGCCGGAGTTCTCGCCGGGGCGGCGCACGGGTGTCTTGCGGGCGCGCTCGGCCATGAAGGCACGCTCGGCGAGCACGGGACCCTCGAAACGCCGTACGCGCTCGACGGGGATGCCGGCCATCTGCGCGACCTCTTCCGCGGTCGCGCCGGCACGTATCCGCGCCTGGATGTCACGGGGGCGGAGATGGCTCTCCACCTCGATCTCGATCTGGCCGAGGCGGGGACGGTCGCCGCGCACGGCGGCACGGAGCCGCTCGTCGATCGGAAGGGTGTACTCCGTTGAGTCGGCAGCCTTGAGCACCAGCCGTGTGCCGTCATTGGAGACGGCCACGACACGCAGTTCGGGCATGGGGACCTCCCGGGTGGTGCCTGCCGACGTCACGTGCGTCGCTGCTTCCGCTAGTCGAGTGTGGCCTGCCCGGGTGCAGCCTGCCACAACCTTGCCGAGTTGCCCGGCGTGTCGGGCACGGGCCCTGGATCGCCGTTATGGCACGGTTACCTATTCGCAACGCTGAGTGACCAACTCCGTCACCCTGTGCAACAAGCCCCTTCCCGGCGGTCCTTGAAGGTCGCGACACCCTGGCGGAGGCCGGACCCGGGGCTCGCAACAGTACTCCATTCGGGCCATGTAGGTGGATGGGCACGCCGCTCAACTTCCGCCGGAGCGCGGGAGGCGGGCGGCTTGAGCGGATTCACCGATCTTGAACGTGGCGCACTTCACGTACACACCGGAGCGGGAATCGACCGTTTCGTCCGCGCATCTCCTCCCTAGTGAGGTTCGCCGATCGGACACGGGAAAGCCGGGCAAGGTCCCTGAATGCGTGAAATGCCCTTCCGGGGAGGCGAGTCGAGCCCTGAGGGGACAGTTCCTCCAGCGGACGAGCGGGCGGATTCGTCACGCCTGCGGGCGCGCACGGACGGATGCCGTCGGGCGAGTGTCCTCGCCCGGCCCGACCCGGCCCGGTCCTGCCCTCCCGGCTACGCGCCCAGGACCCTTCGCAAGTAGTCGTTCTGGAACAGCCGCTGCGGATCCAGACGGTCCCGCAGTGCCGTGAACTCGCCGAACCGCGGGTAGACCCCGGCGAGGTACTCCGCGTCGCGCGTGTGCACCTTGCCCCAGTGCGGGCGCCCCTCGTGCGCGGTGAAGATGCGCTCGGCGGCGGTGAAGTACGCCTGGTAGGGCGTGCCGCGGACCATGTGGACGGCGATGTACGCGCTGTCCCGGCCCGACGCGGTGGACAGCGCGATGTCGTCGGCCGGGGCGGTGCGCACCTCGACGGGGAAGCTCACCCGCAGGCGGGAGCGGTCCACCATCGCCTTCAGCTCGCCGAGGGCGTCGGCCAGGGCCTCGCGCGGGACGGCGTACTCCATCTCCACGAACCGCACCCGGCGCGGGGAGGTGAAGACCTTGTAGGGGATGTCCGTGTAGGTCCGCGCCGACAGCGCCCTGCTGGAGATCCGGGCGATCGCCGGGACGGTGCCCGGAGCGGCGCGGCCGACCCACTGGGCCGCCTGGAAGACTCCGTTGGAGAGGAACTCGTCCTCGAACCAGCCCGCGACCCGGCCCACGGGCCGCTGCGGACCGGCACTGCGGTTGTTGCGCTTGGTGTTGGTGCTCCGGGTGTGCGGGAACCAGTAGAACTCGAAGTGCTCGTTCTCGGCCCACAGTTCGTCGAACTCGGCGAGGACCCTCTGCAGCGGCATCGGCTCCTCGCGCGCGGTCAGCAGGAAGACCGGCTCCACGGCGAAGGTGATCGCGGTGACGACGCCGAGGGCGCCCAGGCCGATCCGCGCGGCCGCGTAGACGTCCGGGTTCTCCTTCTCGGAACAGGTGAGCACCGAACCGTCGGCCAGGACCAGCTCCAGGCCCTTGATCTGGGCGGCGATGGAGGCCGACTCCCGGCCCGTGCCGTGGGTGCCGGTGCTGGTGGCGCCGGAGACCGTCTGCTCCATGATGTCGCCCATGTTGGTGAGCGACAGACCCTCGCGCGCGAGGGCCATGTTGAGTCTCTTGAGCGGAGTGCCCGCCTCGACCGTGACCGTCATGGCGTCCCGGTCGATGGTGCGGATACCCGTCAACAGTTGAGGACGGATCAACACACCGTCGGTCGCGGCTATGGACGTGAAGGAGTGCCCCGTGCCGACGGGCTTCACCTTCAGCCCGTCCTCCGCCGCCGCGCGTACCGCCGCGGCGAGCTCCTCCACGGAGGCGGGCGTGACCTCCCGCGCGGGACGGGCGCTCACATTGCCGCCCCAGTTACGCCACGTGCCGATCTTCGCGCTCGCTGTGCTGACCAACGGTGCCTCCCCGACCCGTAGCCGGCCTGCCGAGCCGGCGGTAGCCCAGGAAACCCACCACGACCGCGACGGCCCCGGCGACCGCCGGAACCCCGTACCCGGCGTCCGCGCCCGAGGCGTCGATCACCCAGCCGGCGATCGAGGAGCCGAGCGCGACGCCCACCGCGAGCCCGGTGCTCACCCAGGTCATGCCCTCGGTCAGCTGCGCGCGGGGTACGTGCTGCTCGATGAGGGACATGGTGGTGATCATCGTGGGAGCGATGGCCAGGCCCGCAACGAACAGCGCCACGGCCAGAGACGGCAGGTTTCCGACCAGTAGGAGGGGGATCATACTCACGGCCATCGCACATACGCCCAGCAGCCAGCGACGTTCGGGCGCCCCCTTGAAACGCAGCAGCCCGAACACGGCCCCCGCGGCGCAGGAACCGGCCGCGTACACCGCGAGGACGACACTCGCCGCGCCCTTGTGGCCGCGCTCGTCGGCGAAGGCGACCGTGACCACGTCGACCGCGCCGAAGATGGTGCCGGTCGCGACGAAGGTGCCGACCAGCACCTGAAGGCCGCGGGCGCGCAGGGCGCTGCCGCCGCCGTGGTGCTCGCGCGGGTGCGGGGCCGGCTCGGTGGCGCGCTGGGCGGTCAGCCAGAAGACGCCCGCCGCCAGGAATCCTCCGGCGAGCAGCGGGCCAGCCTCGGGGAACCACGCGGTGGACAGGCCGATGGAGATGATCGGCCCGAAGATGAAGCACACCTCGTCCACCACGGACTCGAAGGAGTACGCGGTGTGCAGCTGCGGAGTGTCCCGGTACAGGGCCGCCCAGCGGGCCCGGACCATCGCGCCGACGCTCGGCACGCAGCCGATGCCGACGCAGGCCACGAACAGCACCCAGTCCGGCCACGCGTAGTGCGCGGCCAGCAGCAGGAGCGTCCCCGCGGCGAGCGACAGCAGCGTCGCCGGGCGCAGCACCCGGCGCTGGCCGTACTGGTCGACCAGGCGGGAGACCTGCGGCCCCGCCACCGCCGCGGACAGCGCGATGGTGGCCGACAGTGCGCCGGCCAGGCCGTAGCGCCCGGTGAGCTGCGAGATCATCGTGACGACGCCGATGCCCATCATCGACAGCGGCATGCGGCCGAGGAACCCCGCTGCGGAGAAGCCCTTGGTGCCGGGGGCGGCGAACAGGGCGCGATAGGGGCTGGGCACAGGCACTCCGGGGGTCCGGCACGCCACGGTCCGGGCAGGACCCGGGCATGGCGCGAAAGGGTGGCTCGTAAGGCGTGAAGGCAACTCGTACAGCTTACGAGTTAGGTAACCCTAATGCAGCAGTCCGGAGCCGGATCCGGCGGCCCGGCCACGCCCGGCAGCCGGGCGTTTCCCGGCTGCCGGTGGCGGGTGGCAGGATCGGAGCCATGCCAGACGCGCTCGATGTCAGCCCCTACGACGCCCTGCTGCTGCTCTCCTTCGGAGGCCCCGAGGGCCCCGACGACGTGGTCCCGTTCCTGGAGAACGTGACACGGGGCCGGGGCATCCCCAAGGAACGCCTCAAGGAGGTCGGGCAGCACTACTTCCTGTTCGGCGGGGTCAGCCCCATCAACGACCAGAACCGCGCCCTGCTCGACGCCCTGCGCAAGGACTTCGCGGAACACGGCCTCCAGCTGCCGGTCTACTGGGGCAACCGCAACTGGGCGCCGTACCTGACCGACACCCTGCGCGAGATGGCCGCCGACGGCCGCCGCCGTGTCCTCGTCCTGGCCACCAGTGCCTACGCCTCGTACTCCGGCTGCCGCCAGTACCGCGAGAACCTCGCCGACGCGCTCGCCGCCCTGGAGGCCGAGGGGGTGGAGCCGCCCGGGATCGACAAACTGCGCCACTACTTCAACCACCCCGGCTTCGTCGAGCCGATGACCGAGGGCGTCCTGGCATCCCTGGCCGGCCTTCCCGAGGACGTCCGTGACGGCGCCCACATCGCCTTCACGACCCACTCGGTCCCCGACTCCGCGGCGGACTCCTCCGGCCCCGTCGAGGACCACGGCGACGGCGGCGCGTACGTCGCGCAGCACCTGGACGTGGCCCGGCTGATCGCCGACGCCGTCCGCGAGCGCACGGGCGTCGACCACCCCTGGCGGCTCGTCTACCAGTCCCGCTCCGGAGCCCCCCACGTCCCGTGGCTGGAGCCCGACATCTGCGACCACCTGGAGGAGCGGCACGCCGCCGGGGTGCCGGCCGTCGTGATGGCGCCCATCGGCTTCGTCTCCGACCACATGGAGGTCCTGTACGACCTCGACACCGAGGCCACGGCCAAGGCCGCGGAGCTGGGCCTGCCGGTGCGCCGCTCGGCCACCGTCGGCGCCGACCCGCGCTTCGCCGCCGCGGTGCGCGACCTGATCCTGGAGCGCGCCGCCGTCGAGCGCGGCCAGGAGGTCACGCCCTGCGCCCTCGGCGCGCTCGGCGCGAGCCACGACCTCTGCCCCGTCGGCTGCTGTCCGGCCCGCGCCCCGCGCCCGGCCGCCGCGGGCGCCGACAGCCCCTACGCCTGAGGAGCGACGTGACCGACCCCCTGCACCCGGAACTGCTCCGTCTCGCCCAGGAGGCGGCCCGCCGGGCCGGCGCGCTGCTGCGGGACGGCCGCCCGGCCGACCTGGGCGTGGCCGCCACCAAGTCGAGCCCCATCGACGTCGTCACCGAGATGGACATCGCCGCGGAGAAGCTGATCACCGGCTTCCTCTCCGACCACCGCCCCGAGGACGGCTTCCTCGGGGAGGAGGGCGCCTCCAGCGAGGGCAGCTCGGGCGTGCGCTGGGTGATCGACCCGCTCGACGGCACGGTCAACTACCTCTACGGCCTGCCCACCTGGGCCGTGTCCATCGCGGCCGAGCGGGACGGCGAGACCGTCGTCGGCGTGGTGGAGATCCCGATGCGCGGCGAGACCCACAGCGCCGTGCGCGGCCGCGGGGCGTGGACGACCGGCGCCGGGGCAGGCGAGCGCACCCTCGCCTGCCGCCCCGCGCCGCCGCTCGACCAGGCGCTCGTCTCCACCGGCTTCAACTACGTCGCCGGGGTCCGTGCCCATCAGGCCGAGGTGGCCGGCCGGCTGATCCCGCTGCTGCGCGACATCCGGCGCGGCGGATCCGCCGCGGTCGACCTGTGCGACGTGGCCGCCGGCCGTCTCGACGGCTACTACGAGCGCGGCCTGAACCCGTGGGACTACGGCGCGGGGGACCTGATCGCCCGGGAGGCGGGCGCGCTCACCGGTGGACGGCCCGCAGAGCGCCCTTCACGCGAGCTGACGGTCGCCGGCACCCCGGGCGTCTTCGAACCCCTCCAGCGCCTCCTGGAGGACTTCGGCGCCTGGCACGACTGACGGACGGCCCTGCCGCCGCCGGCACACGCACCAGCGGGCCCCCGGTGCTGGATTCACCGGGGGCCCGCTGCTGTACGCACAAGCCGGTCAGACGCGGTGAGCGCCGACTTCCACGCCGTGTTCGGCGGCGAGGCGGCGCAGGTCGTCGAGCTCGCCCTGCTCCACCTCGACGAGGAAGTCGTCGCCCTCGTTCCGGGCCCGCGTCAGGTCGGACTCGGTCGTCCTTATGCGCTGCAGAAGTCCTGTGGTGAAAGCGTCCATGCTGCGCCCCCTCGTCCTGGGTCGTGGGTCTGTGGCACGGGGGTGTGCCGTTCGGAAGGGGCGATCACGGCTCCTGCGGATGCCCGGCCTGCCGTGCCGGGGCGGCTACGGTGCCGGACACCCACGCCCACTCTGCGGCAAGCGGATCGCGACGTACCGCATGGTGTTGCGGTACATGCAGAGCGTGATCGCGGGGTGTAAACCGTCCTCCCCCCGCTCCCTTCCGCGGAAACCTCAACCGCCCGAGAAAATCTGGCATTCCCGGTCCGGCCGACCGGTGTCCCCGGCCCCGCCATCTGCCGCTCACCTCGCCTTACCGCCGACTTATGGCCGAAAAGGGCAGGATGGACGCCAACACCCCCACGACAAACCCCTGCCCGCGCGCGCTCCGCTACGCGGGTGGACACAGGAAGGACAGCGACGTGCGCGTACTCGTCGTCGAGGACGAGCAGCTGCTCGCCGATGCGGTGGCCACCGGACTGCGCCGGGAGGCCATGGCCGTCGACGTCGTGTACGACGGCGCGGCCGCCCTGGAGCGCATCGGCGTCAACGACTACGACGTGGTCGTCCTCGACCGCGACCTCCCCCTGGTGCACGGCGACGACGTCTGCCGCAGGATCGTCGAGCTGGGCATGCCCACGCGTGTGCTGATGCTCACCGCGTCCGGCGACGTCAGCGACCGCGTCGAGGGCCTGGAGATCGGCGCCGACGACTACCTGCCGAAGCCCTTCGCCTTCAGCGAGCTGATCGCGCGCGTGCGTGCCCTCGGCCGGCGCACCAGCGTGCCCCTGCCGCCGGTGCTGGAGCGGGCCGGCATCAAGCTCGACCCCAACCGCCGCGAGGTCTTCCGCGACGGCAAGGAGGTCCAGCTCGCGCCGAAGGAGTTCGCCGTCCTGGAGGTCCTGATGCGCAGCGAGGGCGCGGTCGTCTCCGCGGAGCAGCTGCTGGAGAAGGCGTGGGACGAGAACACCGACCCGTTCACGAACGTCGTGCGGGTGACGGTCATGACCCTGCGCCGCAAACTGGGCGAGCCGCCCGTCATCGTCACGGTCCCCGGTTCCGGCTACCGGATCTGATCCGCCGTGGCCGCCACCCCCGCGCCGCCCGAGGCGCCCCCGAAGCCCACCTGGGACCCCCGCAGGCAGGAACCGCCCTTCCCGTGGCTGCGCCCGACCATCCGGATACGGCTCACGCTGCTGTACGGCGGCATGTTCCTGATCGCGGGCATCCTGCTGCTGTCGATCATCTATCTGCTGGCGGCGCAGGCCCTCAACGTCGGCAGCGACCTGCCCTTCAAGATCGTCGAGGGCAAGGTCACCAGCACGATCTGCAACCTGCCGGAGTCGGCCTCGCCCAGCACCTTCAACGAGGCCATGAACAGCTGCGTCAACGAGCAGCGCCAGAACGCCCTGGACAACCTCCTCAGCCGTTCCCTGCTCGCCCTGCTGGGCCTCGCCGTGATCGCGTTCGCCTTCGGCTACGCGATGGCCGGCCGGGTGCTGTCGCCGCTGGGCCGGATCACCCGCACCGCCCGCGCGGTGGCGGGCTCCGACCTGTCGCGGCGGATCGAGCTGGACGGCCCTGACGACGAGCTCAAGGAGCTGGCCGACACCTTCGACGACATGCTGGAGCGCCTCCAGCGGGCCTTCACCGCCCAGCAGCGTTTCGTCGGCAACGCCTCGCACGAGCTGCGCACCCCGCTGGCGATCAACCGCACGCTGCTGGAGGTCCATCTGTCGGACCCGGGCGCGCCGGTGGAGCTCCAGCAGCTCGGCAGGACGCTGCTGGCCACCAACGAGCGCAGCGAACAGCTCGTCGAGGGGCTGCTGCTGCTCGCCCGCAGCGACAACCAGATCGTCGAGCGCAAACCGGTCGACCTCGCCGAGGTCGCCGGCCGGGCCGTCGACCAGGTGCACGCCGAGGCCGAGGCCAAGGGCGTGGAGATCCGCGGCGGACGGCAGCCCGCCGTGGTGCAGGGCAACGGTGTGCTGCTGGAGAGGATCGCCCTGAACCTGGTGCAGAACGCGGTGCGGTACAACATCCCCGAGAACGGCTGGGTCGAGGTCGACACCGAGATCCAGCACGGCCAGGCGGTGCTGACCGTCTCCAACACCGGCCCGGTCGTCCCGGCGTACGAGGTCGACAACCTCTTCGAGCCGTTCAGACGGCTGCGCACCGAGCGCACCGGCAGCGACAAGGGGGTCGGGCTGGGCCTGTCCATCGCGCGGTCCGTGGCCCGCGCGCACGGCGGGCACATCTCGGCCAGACCTAGGGAAGGAGGCGGACTCACGATGCGGGTCAGTCTCCCGGTCTGAGATCATGTCGCCGACACACGCGGGGATGTTCGCTTTGCGCGGAATTTTCCGGGCACCGGGCGGGGTTTCCGATGTGTGATCGATCACAAGGGCGAATTTCCTGCCATCCACTCTCCGTGATCATGCAGGCTGTCGGAAAGTCGGGAAAATCCGTGTTTTCCGGGGTCTTGATCACGGGAAGTACACGGGGAGGCGCCTTTGAAGTGCAGTGTTAGGGCCGTGTACGGTCCCGATCGCCACCCAAACCGATCACTCGTGAGGAGTCCGGTTGGGTGTCGATTGAGTAACAGACCTTGATGTGAGGCAAAATCTCCGCCTCAGGTCGGGCACAAGTCCGGCCTCTCACGCGTTACGTGCGCTGGAGACACCGCAGACACCCGGAGGGGGAGAGCGACATGGCAACCGATTACGACACCCCACGCAAGACCGACGACGACGTCGACTCGGACAGCCTTGAAGAACTCAAGGCACGCAGGAACGACAAGTCCGCTTCGGCCGTCGACGTCGACGAGTTCGAAGCTGCCGAGGGCCTGGAGCTGCCCGGCGCGGACCTCTCCAACGAGGAGCTGGCCGTCCGGGTCCTGCCCAAGCAGCAGGACGAGTTCACCTGCATGAGCTGCTTCCTGGTCCATCACCGCAGCCAGCTGGCCCGCGAGAAGAACGGCCAGCCGATCTGCCGCGACTGCGACTGAGGACGGGTCGGCCGTGACTGGCTCGACCCCACCTCGGAAGCGCCGCTTCTCCCTCGGGAGAGCGGACACGGGGCCGCTCGACGGCCCCTACGGCGCGCGTGATGACGGGCGGGGCTCATCCATGACGGGACCGGTTCCCGGTGAACCGGCTCCCACGGACAAGGCTGTCCCGGAACCGGACCCCACGGGAACGGTTCTGCCGGGACAGTTCCGTCATGGATCGGCCTCGCTCGGACCGGTGGCCGACCGCACGGGCCTTCCGGTACCGGCGGGCGCCCCCGCGCCCGTCGCGCGACGGCGGGCCGCGGTCGTCCGGGACCGGGCCAGGGAACTGGCCAGGGAAGGCGCCCGCAAGGGCGGCAGCCGGGCCAGAGCGGGCCTGGCGTACGTCACCGACCGCATCATCGAGAACGCGCCCCGGATCCCCGTGCGCGACCTCGCCGCGCTGCGCCGGCAGTTCCCGGGCCTGGGGCCCGAGCAGATCGCCGACAAACTCGTGGCGGGTGCGGCGTACGCCTCCGCGACGGTCGGGGCGGGTGTGGGCGCGGCGGCGATGCTGCCCGTGCCGCCCGCGATGCCGGCCGAGCTCGCCGCGGAGATCACCGGCGTCGCCGCGATCGAGCTGAAACTGATCGCCGAACTCCACGAGGTCTACGGACTGCGTCCGCCGGGCTCGCTCGTGGAGCGCAGCACCGCCTACCTGCGCTCGTGGTCCGGCGAACGCGGCATCGACGTGATGAAACCGGCGTCGGTCAACGCCGCCCTCGGCGGCCAGATGAAACGCGAACTGCGCCAGCAGATCATGAAGCGCATGGTGCGCGACCTGCCGAACCTGATGCCGTTCATGGTGGGAGCCGCCGTCGGGGCGGTCATGAACCGCCGCGACACCAGGAAGCTCGCCTCCCGGGTCCGGGCTGACCTGCGCAGGATGCAGGTGCCCTGGGACGCCCTGGCCGATCTCCCGCCGCTGGAACAGCCGGCGCAGCCCCTCGAGGTCGGGGACGTCGTCAAGGAGCTGGGCGGCCGCTGACGGGCCGCCGGTCCCTCCCGTGGCTGTGGGGGAGCCACGAAGCCCGGGACGCCCTAGGAGGCCGCCGTACGGGCCGTCCTGATCGCCTCCGCCAGCCGCTCCGGCTCGCGCGTCGACAGGTACAGGTACGGCGTCGGGTCGGCCGGGTCGGTGACCTCGACCTTGAGGGCCCGCGGGATGTAGGCGCGCAGCAGCAGGAAGGCGCGGGTGTCGGCCTTGTACGTGCGCCAGGCGCGCGCCTCCTCGGGATCGAGCACCTCGGACTCCCCGAGCGCGGTCACCGGGATCTTCGCGTCGCCCGCGATCAGCGAGCCGCCCACGACCCGGATGCGCACGGATCCGTAGGAGCTGGCCACGACCGCCGCCGCCGCGGTGCCGCCGACCAGGCCGCCGAGCATCGGCAGCGTGCCGAACGGCAGCAGGATCAGGGCCATCGAGACACCCACGAGAAAGCTGACCAGCCACCATGTGCGGGGGGCCGTGAGGCGTTCTTCGTACGGGGCGGTGGAGAGCTGCATGGAGCCAAGCTTGGCACGGTGTCCGGATCGGGCCGACGCGCGGGTAAGGTCTGCGCCTGTGAGTGGTACTTCCGCGGCTCTTCAGCCGCCCGCCGACGCGGCGCGGCCGGTACGGCACCCCGACGCTCCCGCGCCCGGGGAACTGCTCGGCGCCCACTACGGCCAGTGCTTCGGCTGCGGCGGCGAGCAGCCGCACGGACTGCATCTGGCCGCGCGGGCCGGTGAAGGCGTCGCCATCACCGCCGAGTTCACCGTGCAGCCCGCCCATCAGGGTGCTCCCGGGCTCGCCCACGGCGGCGTCCTCGCGACGGCCCTGGACGAGACGCTCGGCTCGCTGAACTGGCTGCTGCGCACCATCGCGGTCACCGGACGGCTGGAGACGGACTTCGTGCGGCCGGTGCCCGTGGGCACCACGCTGTATCTGGAGGCCGAGGTCACGGCGGTGGCCGGACGGAAGATCTACTGCCGTGCCGTCGGGCGGATCGGCGGCCCCGACGGGCCCGTCGCCGTCCGCGCCGACGCCCTCTTCATCGAGGTGAAGGTCGACCACTTCATCGACAACGGCCGCCCGGAGGAGATCCAGGCCGCCATGAGCGACCCGGACCAGGTCCGGCGTGCCCGCGCCTTCGAGGTGAACCCGTGAGCCGTGAGCCACTGGACGTGCTGCTGCGGCGCGTCGATCCGGACGTACCGCTTCCGACGTACGAGCACCCCGGGGACGCGGGGGCGGATCTGCGGACCACCGAGCGCTGCGAGCTGAAGCCGGGGGAGCGGGCCGTGCTGCCCACCGGGGTGTCGATCGCGCTCCCGGAGGGGTACGCGGCCTTCGTGCACCCGCGTTCCGGGCTTGCCGCCCGGTGCGGTGTCGCCCTCGTGAATGCCCCGGGGACGGTTGATGCCGGGTACCGTGGGGAGATCAAGGTGATCGTGGTGAATCTCGACCCGCACGAGCCCGTGCGGTTCGAGCGTTTCGACCGGATTGCCCAACTGGTCGTCCAGCAGGTCGAGAGGGTCCGCTTCCAGGAGGTGGCGGAGCTTCCCGACTCGGCGCGGGCCGGCGGGGGCTTCGGGTCCACCGGCGGCCATGCCGCCGTGGGTGCCGGGAGCGGCGCAACCGCGACAAGGGGTCAGGCCGCCGACGGCGGTCCGACGGGTGGGAATCGATACGCTTCGGTCGTATCCGACCGGGAAGGACAGTGACGTGTTCGGACGTCGCAAGAAGAGGGATGCCGCCGAGGGCGCGGCCGGCGAGGCCGAGCAGGTCGTCGACAGCGTCGACGGTGAGGCGTACGAGGACGCCGAGGGTGCCGGTCGCGAGCGTGTGAGGCTGGAGCCCGAGCCGCGCCCCGACGGGCCGTGGGACAGCACCGAGGTGCGCGAGCCCGGCGAGGGCCGCGTGGACCTGGGCGGGCTCTTCGTGCCCGGTGTCGACGGCATGGAGCTGCGCGTCGAGGTCGCGGGCGACGCGATCGTCGCGGCCACGGTCGTGCTGCGCGACAGCGCCATCCAGCTGCAGGCATTCGCCGCGCCCAAGCGCGAGGGCATCTGGGGCGAGGTGCGCGAGGAGATCGGCTCGGGCATCACCCAGCAGGGCGGCATCATCGACGAGGTCGAGGGCCCTCTCGGCTGGGAGCTGCGTGCGCAGGTGCCGGTGCAGCTGCCGGACGGCACGGGCGGCTTCCAGGTCGTGCGGTTCGTCGGTGTGGACGGACCGCGTTGGTTCCTGCGCGGTGTGATCTCGGGCCAGGGCGCGGTGCAGCCGCAGGCCGCCGGGCTCCTGGAGCAGATCTTCCGCGACACGGTCGTGGTCCGCGGCGAGGGCCCGATGGCGCCCCGCGACCCGATCGTCCTGAAGCTCCCCAACGACGCGCAGATGGTGCCCGAGGGCGTTCAGCAGCAGGACGAGGGCTCGCGCTTCTCCGGCGGCATGGGCCAGCTCCAGCGCGGACCGGAGATCACCGAGGTCCGCTGAGCACAGAGCAGCACAAGGGCCGCACCCCGTGGGGGTGCGGCCCTTTCTCGTGCGCGCCTCGACGGTGTTGGGGTGCCGGGTCCCGGCGGTCCCGCGGTGCCGGTGTCGGTGTCGGTGTCGATCCTGGAGGTCCCACGATGCCGGTTTCGGCGGTCTCGCGGTGCCGGTGGCGGTGCCGGCGGTCCCGCGGTGCCGGTGTCGGTGTCGGTGTCGGTGTCGATCCTGGAGGTCCCACGATGCCGGTTTCGGCGGTCCCGCGGTGTCGGTGGCGGTGGTCCCGCGGTGCCGGTGCCAGTGGTCCCGCGGTCTCGCGGTGCCGGGTCCCGGGTCCCGGTGGTCTCGCGGTACCGGTGCCGGTCCCAGTGGTCTCGTGGTGCGGACGCCGGTGGCGTTTCCGCGCGCTCTCTTGACGCGCGATTGGTCTGGACCTACGTTCTCGGACACTCGCATTCAGCAGAGTGCCCCATGTTCACATATGAGAACGGAGCTGTCGTGCGTCGAACCCCCCTCCTCGCGACCGTCACCGCCCTGCTCCTCGGCGGTGTCCTCGCGCAGCCGTCCGCCGAAGCCGCCCCCACCGCGTTCGCCCACCCCGGTGTCACCGTCTCCCGCAGCCAGCTCGACTTCGCCCGTACCAAGGTCCTCGCCGGCGCGCAGCCCTGGAAGAGCGCCTACGACCAGATGATGACGAGCAGGTACGCCGACCAGAACCGCACCCCCAAGCCCCGCGCGGTCGTCGAGTGCGGCTCGTACTCCAACCCCAACCTCGGCTGCACCGACGAGCGCGAGGACGCCATAGCCGCGTACACCAACGCCCTCGCCTGGTACATCACCCGC
Source organism: Streptomyces sp. NPDC093094 (assembly GCF_044754345.1). Taxonomy (NCBI): domain Bacteria; kingdom Bacillati; phylum Actinomycetota; class Actinomycetes; order Kitasatosporales; family Streptomycetaceae; genus Streptomyces; species Streptomyces sp. NPDC093094. Next base: position 138,350 of record NZ_JBIVOX010000001.1, read on the forward strand.
GAGCCGCGCTACGCCCGGAAGGCCATCCAGCTCATGGACGCCTGGTCCGCCGTCATCCAGGACCACACCAACAGCAACGCGCCCCTGCAGACCGGCTGGGCGGGCTCCTCCTGGCCCAGGGCCGCCGAGATCATCAAGCACACGTACACCGGCGGCTGGCCCGGTGCGGGCCGCTTCGCGACCATGCTGCGCACCGTCTACCTGCCCGAGATCATCAATGGCTCCCACTCCAACGGGAACTGGGAGCTGTCGATGATGGAGGCCGCCGTCGGCATCTCCGTCTTCCTGGACGACAAGGACTCGTACGACAAGGCCATGGCGAAGTTCCGAACCCGCACCGCGGCCTACGTCTACCTCGCCTCCGACGGCGACCTGCCGAGGACCGTGCCGGGCCAGAACCTCGACACCCGCGACAAGATCGTCAAGTACTGGCAGGGCCAGTCCACCTTCGTCACCGGCCTCACCCAGGAGACCTGCCGCGACCTCACCCACACCGGGTACGGCATCTCCGCGATCGCGCACGTCGCCGAGACCAGCCGGATCCAGGGGCAGGACCTGTACGGCACCGACGTCGGCGAACGGCTGCGGCAGGCGCTCGGCCTCCAGGCGAAGTACGAACTCGGCACCCCCGTCCCCGCCTGGCTGTGCGGCGGCACCCTCCACCTCGGGCTCGGCCCGGTCACCGAGGTCGGCCACAACGCCCTGCACCACCGCCTGGGCATCGCCATGACCAACACCGGCACCCTCACCGAGCGGAACCGTCCGGCCGGCAGCAACAACCTCTTCGTGGCCTGGGAGACCCTCACCCACGCGCAGAACCCGAACTGAACGAACCGTTGATCGGCCGGGTGCCCGCCCGCGATACTGGCGCCCGGCCCACGGGGGAGGCAGAACATGAGCCAGGTGGTCACCGAGACCATGGTGAGGGTCCAGGACGTCCACCGGACGTACGGCAGCGGCGCCGCCGCCGTCCACGCCCTGCGCGGGGTCTCCTTCGAGCTGCGCCCGGGCGAACTGGTCGCCCTCAAGGGCCGCTCGGGATCCGGGAAGACCACCCTGCTGAACATCGTCGGCGGCCTGGACGCACCGGACGGGGGCAGTGTCACCGTCGGCGGACTCGAACTCACCGGGCTGGGCGAGCGGGAACTGCTCGAACTGCGCCGGGACCGCATCGGCTTCGTCTTCCAGTCCTTCGGCCTCATCCCCATCCTCACCGCCGCGGAGAACATCGGCGTACCGCTGCGGCTGCGCCGCGCCGAGGTGCGCGAGCGCGAGGAACGGATCGCGCTGCTGCTCGCCCTGGTCGGACTCGCCGACCACGCCGCCCAGCGGCCCGGCGAGCTGTCCGGCGGCCAGCAGCAGCGCGTCGCCATCGCCCGCGCCCTCGCCAACAGCCCCGCCCTGCTGATCGCCGACGAGCCGACCGCCCAGCTCGACGTCGAGACCGGGCACGCCGTGATGGAGCTGCTGCGGGCCGTCGTGCGCAGCGAGAACGTCACGGCGCTCGTCGCCACGCACGACGCGACCCTGCTCGACCTGGCCGACCGGGTGCTGGAGCTGAACGACGGCGAGATCACCGAGCACTGACCCGCGTCGGCGGCCCGCCGCGTCAGGGTTGCGTCAAAGCGGGCCCCGGTCCCGCCTTCCGTCCGGTCCGCCCTGCTCGGCGGCCGTAAGGTCGACCCTGCGCAGGGTCACGGCGAGCGGACGACAATGAGGGCCATGGGACGCGGGCGGCTTCGGATCTACCTCGGTGCGGCACCGGGCGTCGGGAAGACCTACGCCATGCTGTCCGAGGCGCACCGGCGCGTCGAGCGCGGCACCGACTGCGTGGTCGCCCTGGTCGAGCACCACGAGCGGCCGCGCACCGAGGTGCTGCTGCACGGCCTCGAACAGGTCCCGCGCAAGGAACTGCGCCACCGCGGCGGCGTGTTCACCGACATGGACGTCGACGCGGTGCTGGCCCGCCGCCCCCGGGTCGCCCTCGTCGACGAGCTCGCCCACACCAACGTCCCCGGCTCCCGCAACACCAAGCGCTGGCAGGACGTCGAGGAACTGCTCGACGCCGGCATCGACGTGATCTCCACCGTCGACATCCAGCACCTGGAGTCCCTCGGCGACGTCGTGGAGTCCATCACCGGCGTACGGCAGCGCGAGACCGTCCCCGACGAGATCGTCCGGCGCGCGGACCAGATCGAGCTGGTCGACATGTCGCCGCAGGCCCTGCGCCGCCGGATGGCGCACGGCAACATCCACCGGCCCGACAAGGTCGACGCGGCCCTGTCCGACTACTTCAGGCCCGGCAACCTCACGGCCCTGCGCGAGCTGGCCCTGCTGTGGGTGGCCGACCGGGCCGACGAGTACCTCCAGCAGTACCGCAGCGAGCACCGGGTGTCGAAGATATGGGGCTCGCGCGAGCGGATCGTCGTCGGACTGACCGGCGGCCCGGAGGGCCGGACGCTCATCCGGCGTGCCGCCCGCCTCGCGGAGAAGGGCGCGGGCGGCGAGGTGCTGGCCGTCTACGTCGCCCGCAGCGACGGCCTGACCGCGGCCTCCCCGAAGGAACTGGCGGTCCAGCGCACTCTCGTCGAGGACCTCGGCGGCACCTTCCACCATGTGATCGGCGACGACGTCCCCGCCGCCCTGCTGGACTTCGCGCGCGGGGCCAACGCCACCCAGATCGTCCTCGGCTCCTCGCGCCGCAGGGCCTGGCAGTACGTCCTCGGACCCGGTGTCGGCGCCACCGTCGTCCGGGAGTCGGGACCCGACCTGGACGTGCACATCGTCACCCACGAGGAGGCCGCCAAGGGCCGCGGCCTCCCGGTCGCCCGCGGTGCCCGGCTCGGCCGGGCCCGGATCGTCTGGGGCTGGGCCGTCGGCCTCGCCGGACCCGTGGTGCTGGCGCTGCTGCTCAACACCGTCGACCTCGGCCTCGCCAACGACATGCTGCTGTTCCTGACCGTGGTCGTGGCGGCGGCCCTGCTCGGCGGGCTGCTGCCGGCGCTCGCCTCGGCGGCCCTCGGCACCCTGCTGCTGAACTACTTCTACACACCCCCGCTGCACCGCTTCACCATCGCCGACCCCAAGAACATCGTCGCCATCACGGTCTTCACAGGGGTCGGCGTGTCCGTGGCGTCCGTCGTCGACCTCGCCGCCCGGCGCACCCAGCAGGCGGCCCGGCTGCGGGCCGAGGCGGAGATCCTGTCCTTCCTCGCCGGCAACGTGCTGCGCGGCGAGACGGGCCTGGAGGAACTCCTGGAACGGGTCCGCGAGACCTTCGGCATGGACACGGCCGCGCTGCTGGAGCGGGACGGCGACCGCGCGCCGTGGACCTGCGTGGGCCGGGCCGGCCCGGGGCCCGGCGTCGAACGCCCCGAGGACGCCGACGTGGACGTGCCCGCCGGGGACCGGCTGGCCCTCGCGCTGACCGGCCGGGTGCTGCCCGCCGAGGACCGCCGGGTACTGGCCGCGTTCGCCGCGCAGGCCGCCGTGGTGCTGGACCGCAGACGCCTGCAGGAGGAGGCCGACCGGGCCCGCGCCCTCGCCGAGGGCAACCGCATCCGCACCGCGCTGCTCGCCGCCGTCAGCCACGACCTGCGCACCCCGCTCGCCGGCATCAAGGCGTCCGTGTCGTCCCTGCGCTCCGACGACGTCGACTGGTCCGAGGAGGACCGGGCCGAGCTGCTCGCCGGGATCGAGGACGGCGCCGACCGGCTCGACCACCTCGTCGGCAACCTCCTGGACATGAGCCGCCTGCAGACCGGCACGGTCACGCCGATCATCCGCGAGACCGACCTCGACGAGGTCGTGCCGATGGCGCTCGGCGGCGTCCCCGAGGGCAGCGTCGTCCTGGACGTCCCCGAGAGCCTGCCCATGGCCGCCGTGGACGCCGGGCTGCTGGAGCGGGCCGTGGCCAACCTGGTCGAGAACGCCGTCAAGTACAGCCCCGACGCCGCCCCCGTGCTGGTCGCGGCCAGCGCCCTGGCCGACCGGGTCGAGCTGCGGATCGTGGACCGCGGGCCCGGCGTCCCCGACGAGGCCAAGGAGCGCATCTTCGCCCCCTTCCAGCGCTACGGCGACGCCCCGCGCGGCGCCGGCGTCGGACTCGGCCTCGCCGTCGCCCGCGGCTTCGCCGAGGCCATGAGCGGCTCGCTGGCCGCCGAGGACACCCCGGGCGGCGGCCTCACCATGGTGCTGACGGTTCCCGCCGCGGCCGTGAACGCCGCAGGGCTCCAGCCCGTACGACCTGTAGGACCGGAAAGGCGTGCCTCATGACCCGTGTGCTGGTGATCGACGACGAGCCGCAGATCGTGCGCGCCCTCGTGATCAACCTCAAGGCACGCGCCTACGAGGTCGACGCGGCCCACGACGGGGCCGGTGCCCTGCGCCTGGCGGCCGAGCGCCGGCCCGACGTCGTCGTCCTCGACCTGGGGCTGCCCGACATGGACGGCGTCGACGTCATCCGCGGGCTGCGCGGCTGGACCCGGGTGCCGATCATCGTCCTGTCCGCCCGGCAGACCTCCGACGAGAAGGTCGAGGCGCTGGACGCGGGCGCCGACGACTACGTCACCAAGCCCTTCGGCATGGACGAGCTGCTCGCCCGGCTGCGCGCCGCCGTACGCCGGGCCGAGCCCGTCGGGGGCGGCGACGGCGACGTGCTCGTGGAGACGGCCGGTTTCACCGTCGACCTGGCCGCCAAGAAGGTCAACCGCGACGGCAAGGACGTACGGCTCACCCCCACCGAGTGGCACCTGCTGGAGGTGCTGGTCCGCAACACCGGCCGGCTGGTCGGGCAGAAACAGCTCCTCCAGGAGGTGTGGGGGCCCTCCTACGGGACGGAGACGAACTACCTGCGGGTCTACATGGCCCAGCTGCGCCGCAAGCTGGAGGCGGACCCCTCGCATCCGCGGCACTTCGTCACCGAGCCGGGGATGGGCTACCGCTTTGAGAAGTGAGCCGCGCAGGTCTGCGCTTCCGTCCCACGGGCCACAGGGGTACTTACGCGGCGGCGGCCCCCGGTACCCTTCAGACATGAGTGCTGTTCCTCGATCCGACAAGCCGGTGGGCCGGTTCCGCCGCATGCTGGACCGGCTCTCCTCGTCGCAGGAGGACCTGGAGTCCGAGGAGCTGCGGGAGGACGCCGAGACCGCGGGCTGTGTCCGCATCGGCGACTGTCACGACCGTGAGGTCGTCACCGTTACTGGTACCTTGCGCACGGTCACCCTGCGTCCGCGCGCGGGTGTGCCCGCCCTGGAGGCCGAGCTGTTCGACGGCTCCGCCGCCCTGGACGTGGTGTGGCTGGGCCGGCGCTCCATAGTCGGGATAGAGCCCGGACGCAGGCTGATAGCGTCCGGCCGTGTCTCGATGAGCCGGGGCCGCCGGGTGCTGTTCAACCCGAAGTACGAACTGAGACCGCTCGGACGGGAGTAGCCGTTGACGTCACTCGACAAGCCGACCCAGGACGCCCAGCAGGATTCGAGGGCGGTGACGGAGGCCGCGCTCTTCGAGGCGTTCGGCGGTGTGCGCGGCATGGTCGAGACGGTCGTGCCGGGCCTCCTCTTCGTCACGATCTACACGATCAACAAGGACCTCCACATGTCCGCGATCGCCGCGCTCGCGGTGTCGCTGATCCTCGTGGTGGTCCGGCTGGCGATGAAGGACACCGTCAAGCACGCCTTCAGCGGAGTCTTCGGCGTGGCCTTCGGCGTGGTCTTCGCGATGATGACCGGCAACGCCAAGGACTTCTATCTGCCCGGCATGCTCTACACGCTGGGCCTGGCGCTCGCCTACATCGTCACGGCCCTGTGCGGCGTGCCCCTGATCGGACTGATCCTCGGCCCGGTCTTCAAGGAGAACCTCTCCTGGCGCACCCGTAACCCCGGCCGCAAGAAGGCATACACCAAGGCCAGCTGGGCCTGGGGCCTGATCCTGCTGGCCAAGTGCGCGATCCTCTTCCCGCTGTACTGGTGGGCCGACACCACCCAGCTCGGCTGGGTGCTGATCGCCCTGAAGATCCCGCCGTTCCTGCTCGCCGTCTATCTGACCTGGGTCTTCCTGGCGAAGGCGCCGCCGCCCATCGACGTGTTCGCGGAGATGGAGGCGGCCGAGGCCGCCGAGCAGGAGGAGAAGGACCGGCAGGCCGCGGCCCGCTCCGGCGAGTAGACCCTTTCCCGGTCCGCTGCCCGACCACGACGAGGGGCGCCCCGCGCATCGCGCGGGGCGCCCCTCGTCGTGGTCGGGCTCAGCCGGTCAGTCGGCGATGTCGTCCCGCCGCACCGACAGCAGGTCCTCCAGCTGCTCCTCGCGGGCCTGTGCGGCCACGAACAGCAGCTCGTCGCCGGCCTCCAGCGAGTCGTCCTTCGACGGCGTCAGCACGCGCGTGCCGCGGATGATGGTGACCAGGGACGTGTCCTGCGGCCACTCCACGTCGCCGACCTGGGTGCCGGCCAGGGCCGACTCCTCCGGCAGCGTCAGCTCCACGAGGTTGGCGTCGCCGTGGCTGAAGCGCAGCAGCCGGACCAGGTCGCCGACGCTCACCGCCTCCTCCACCAGGGCCGACATCAGGCGCGGGGTGGAGACGGCCACGTCCACGCCCCAGGACTCGTTGAACAGCCACTCGTTCTTGGGGTTGTTCACCCGGGCGACGACGCGCGGGACGCCGTACTCCGTCTTCGCCAGCAGCGAGACGACCAGGTTCACCTTGTCGTCGCCCGTCGCGGCGATCACGACGTTGCAGCGCTGGAGCGCGGCCTCGTCCAGGGAGGTGATCTCGCAGGCGTCGGCGAGCAGCCACTCGGCCTGCGGGACGCGCTCGACCGAGATGGCGGTGGGCGCCTTGTCGATCAGCAGGATCTCGTGGCCGTTCTCCAGCAGCTCACCGGCGATCGACCGGCCGACCGCGCCGGCACCGGCAATGGCGACCCTCATCAGTTCCCGCCCTCCTTCGGACCCTCGGAGAACGCCGCCTCGACCTTCTCGACCTCGTCGGTGCGCATCATCACGTGCACCAGGTCACCCTCCTGCAGCACTGTCTGCGAGGTGGGCAGTATGGCCTCGCCGAGGCGGGTCAGGAACGCCACGCGGACGCCCGTCTCCTCCTGGAGGCGGCTGATCTTGTGTCCGACCCAGGCGGCCGACGCGTGCACCTCGGCGAGCTGGACACCGCCCGTGGCGTCGCGCCACAGGGCCTCGGAACCGGAGGGCAGCAGCCGCCGCAGCATCTGGTCCGCCGTCCAGCGCACGGTCGCCACGGTCGGGATGCCCAGGCGCTGGTAGACCTCGGCGCGGCGGGGGTCGTAGATACGGGCCGCGACGTTCTCGATGCCGAACATCTCGCGGGCCACGCGGGCGGCGATGATGTTGGAGTTGTCGCCGCTGGAGACGGCGGCGAAGGCGCCGGCCTCCTCGATGCCCGCCTCGCGCAGGGTGTCCTGGTCGAAGCCGACGCCGGTGACCCGGCGGCCGCCGAAGGAGGAGCCGAGGCGACGGAAGGCGGTGGGGTCCTGGTCGATCACCGCGACCGTGTGCCCCTGTTGCTCCAGGGTCTGGGCGAGAGCGGACCCCACTCTGCCGCAGCCCATGATGACGATGTGCACGACCGTCCTTCCGGTGTCAAGAGATGCTGGCTTGGCTTGAACAGGGTCTCAGACCGGCGACCAAGCTACACACGCGCGGTCGGCGGACGGCACCCTCGTGCACGGTCTGCCCCGCCGGGCGGTGGCTGATACCGCTCAGCGGCGGCTGATGCTGCGGACACTCGCCAGAGTCAGGACGGCGAGGGTGACGAGCGCGGCAGCGGCTCCGAGCAGTTCTGCGGCGGCGGACATGGCGGCTCCGGAGGGTGTGCGGCGGGTGGCTTCGCCGCGGACGGGCAGGGGTTGTCACAGACAGGCAGGGATTGCCATGAGTGGGCGGGTATTGCCTGAGTGGGCGGTGATTGTCATATAGGCATGGGGTCGCCTCGGACGCCGGTGCGCCTTGCGGAACCGGGGGCCGAATTTCACTCATGAGGCAGAGCAGGGCGGGGCGGTGGGCGACCGGCTGTTCGAACCCTTACGATGTTCTGTTGTGTCCAAACTGACCGACGTGCCCAAACGGATTCTGATCGGGCGCGCACTGCGCAGCGACCGGCTCGGAGAAACGCTCCTGCCGAAGCGCATCGCCCTTCCCGTGTTCGCTTCCGACCCGCTGTCCTCCGTGGCCTACGCCCCTGGAGAGGTACTGCTGGTCCTGTCCATCGCGGGTGTGTCGGCCTACCACTTCAGCCCCTGGATCGCCGCCGCGGTCGTCGTGCTGATGTTCACGGTGGTCGCCTCCTACCGGCAGAACGTGCATGCCTACCCCAGCGGCGGCGGCGACTACGAGGTGGCGAACACCAACCTCGGACCTAAGGCCGGCCTCACCGTCGCCAGCGCCCTGCTGGTCGACTACGTCCTCACCGTCGCCGTCTCCATCTCCTCCGGCATCGAGAACCTCGGCTCCGCGGTCCCCTTCGTCGTGGAGCACAAGACGCTCTGCGCGATCGCCGTGATCGTGCTGCTGACGCTGATGAACCTGCGGGGGGTGAAGGAGTCCGGCGCGCTCTTCGCGATCCCGACGTACGTCTTCGTCGCGGGCGTCTTCATCATGATCGCCTGGGGCGCCTTCAAGGGCCTGGTCCTGGACGACACCCTGCGGGCACCGACCGCCGGGTACGAGATCGAGCCCGAGCACCAGGGCCTCGCCGGCTTCGCCCTCGTCTTCCTGCTGCTGCGCGCCTTCTCCTCCGGCTGTGCCGCGCTCACCGGCGTCGAGGCCATCTCCAACGGTGTCCCCGCCTTCCGCAAGCCCAAGTCGAAGAACGCCGCGACCACGCTGGCCATGATGGGCCTGCTGGCCACCACCATGTTCTGCGGGATCATCGCCCTCGCCATGGCGTCCGAGGTCCGGATGGCCGAGAACCCCGCCAAGGACCTCCTCGACAACGGCGTACCGGTCGGCCCGGACTACGTCCAGCACCCGGTCATCTCCCAGGTCGCCGAGGCCGTGTTCGGCGCGGGCAGCTTCCTGTTCGTCGTGCTGGCCGCCGCCACCGCCCTCGTGCTGTTCCTGGCCGCCAACACCGCCTACAACGGCTTCCCGGTCCTCGGGTCGATCCTCGCCCAGGACCGCTACCTGCCGCGCCAGCTGCACACCCGCGGCGACCGGCTGGCGTTCTCCAACGGCATCGTGCTCCTCGCCGGCGCGGCCGGGCTGCTGGTGTGGATCTACGGCGCCGACTCCACGCGTCTGATCCAGCTCTACATCGTGGGCGTGTTCGTCTCCTTCACGCTGAGCCAGATCGGCATGGTCCGGCACTGGAACCGCCACCTGGCGAGCGAGCAGGACCCCGGCAAGCGCCGTCACATGGTCCGCTCCCGCGCGATCAACGCCTTCGGCGCGTTCTTCACCGGGCTGGTGCTGGTCGTCGTCCTGGTCACCAAGTTCACCCACGGGGCCTGGGTCGCCCTGCTCGGCATGGTGATCTTCTACGTCACCATGTCGGCGATCCGCCGCCACTACGACCATGTCTCGCGGGAGCTCGCCGCCCCCGAGGGCCCCAGCGACGACAGCGTGCGGCCCTCGCGGGTCCACTCGGTGGTGCTGATCTCCAAGATCCACCGGCCCACGCTGCGCGCCCTCGCCTACGCCAAGCTGATGCGCTCCGACACCCTGGAGGCGCTCACGGTCAACGTCGACCCCAACGAGACCAAGGCGCTGCGCGACGACTGGGAACGGCGCGGCATCGACGTACCGCTGAAGGTCCTCGACTCGCCCTACCGCGAGATCACCCGGCCCGTCATCGAGTACGTGAAGAACCTGCGCCGGGAGTCGCCGCGGGACGCCGTGTCGGTGATCATCCCCGAGTACGTGGTCGGCCACTGGTACGAGCATCTGCTGCACAACCAGAGCGCCCTGCGTCTGAAGGGCCGCCTGCTGTTCACCCCCGGCATCATGGTCACCTCCGTCCCGTACCAGCTGGAGTCCTCCGAGGCCGCCAAGCAGCGCGCCCGCAAGCGCCAGGAATGGAACGCGCCCGGCGCCGTGCGGCGTGGTCCGGCCCAGGAGCGGGACAAGGAGTCGAGCGGCAAGGGATGAGGGGGCCGGGCGGCCCCTCGGGGCCGCCCGGCCGACGGCCGGGCGGCCCGGCGCGCGTGCCGGAGCACGTAAACTGGTGGGCTGTTGTCCCGCGACGGCGGTCAGCCGTCCGGCCGCGGGCGGCCGTCCCGCCGTACCTTCCCGATCTGGAGTCACCCGCCATGCAGGCAGAACCGAAGAAGTCGCTGGTGGGCGAGGCGTACGAGGTCGAGGTCGGCCCCGTGGCCCACGGGGGGCACTGCATCGCCCGTACCTCCGAGGGGCAGGTGCTGTTCGTCCGGCACACCCTGCCCGGTGAGCGGGTCGTCGCGCGGGTGACCGAGGGCGAGGAGGGCGACCGCTTCCTGCGGGCCGACGCCGTCGAGGTGCTGCTCGCGTCGAAGGACCGCGTCGAGGCGCCCTGCCCCTACGCCGGCCCCGGCCGCTGCGGCGGCTGCGACTGGCAGCACGCCAAGCCGGGCGCCCAGCGCCGCTTCAAGGGCGAGGTCGTCGCCGAGCAGCTGAAGCGGCTCGCGGGGCTCACCCCGGAGGAGGCCGGCTGGGACGGCACGGTGATGCCGGCCGAGGGCGACAAGCTGCCCGCCGGACAGGTGCCGCAGTGGCGCACCCGGGTGCAGTACGCCGTGGACGCCGAAGGCCACGCGGGGCTGCGCCGCCACCGCTCGCACGAGGTCGAGCGCATCGAGCACTGCATGATCGCCGCCGAGGGCGTCAGCGAGCTGGGCATCGAGCAGCGCGACTGGACCGGCATGGCGTCGGTGGAGGCCATCGCGGCGACCGGCTCGCAGGACCGCCAGGTGATCCTCACGCCGCGTCCGGGCGGCCGGCTGCCTCTGGTCGAGCTGGACAAGCCGGTCTCCGTGATGCGGGTCGAGGAGAAGGACGGCGGCGTCCACCGCGTCCACGGCCGCCCCTTCGTCCGTGAGCGCGCGGACGGCCGTACGCACCGGGTCGGCAGCGGCGGCTTCTGGCAGGTGCACCCGAAGGCCGCGGACACCCTGGTGACGGCGGTCATGCAGGGCCTGCTGCCCCGCAAGGGCGACATGTGCCTCGACCTCTACTGCGGCGTCGGTCTCTTCGCCGGCGCCCTCGCGGACCGCATCGGCGAGAAGGGCGCGGTGCTCGGCATCGAGTCCGGCAAGCGCGCGGTGGAGGACGCCCGCCACAACCTGGCCGACTTCCCGCGGGTGCGGGTGGAGCAGGGCAAGGTCGAGACGGTCCTGCCCCGCACCGGCATCACCGACGTCGACCTCGTCGTCCTCGACCCGCCCCGCGCGGGCGCCGGCCGCGCCACGGTCGCCCACCTCGCCGCCCTCGGCGCCCGCCGCATCGCCTACGTCGCCTGCGACCCGGCCGCCCTGGCCCGCGACATCGCGTACTTCCGCGAGGGCGGCTACCGGGTGCGCACGCTGCGGGCGTTCGACCTGTTCCCGATGACGCACCACGTGGAGTGCGTGGCGATCCTGGAGCCGGTGAAGTAGAGGCGCCGGAGGTGCCCGGGCCGTTGCGGCGCGGGTTCCGGGCTCGGGCGTGTCCTGTGATCGCGAAGGGGGCGGAGCAGCAGTGACGGAGAACCGGGTCGTCGTCGTGACCGGTGGGGGGACAGGCATCGGGGAGGCCACTGCCCGGCTGCTGCGCCGGGGCGGGCATCACGTGGTCGTCTCCGGCCGGCGGAGCGAACCGCTGCGGCGTCTCGAACAGGAGATCGGGGTGCTCGCGCATCCCTCCGACGTGCGGGACCCCGAGGCCGCCGGCAGCCTCGTCCGGGCGGCACTGGACACGTACGGACGCCTCGACGGACTGGTGCTGAACGCGGGCATCGGACGCGGGGGGACCGTGGGCGACCTCTCGCTGGAGGACTGGGACGAGGTGATGCACACCAATGTCACCGGCCCGCTGCTGCTCCTGCGGGCGGCGATCCCGCACCTGCTCGACGCGCGCGGCGCGGTGGTCGCCGTCGCCTCGGTGTCCGCGCTGCGCAACGGCACGAGCAACGTCCCGTACGCCACGTCCAAGGCGGCCCTGCTCCAGCTCTGCCGTTCGGTCGCCGTCGACTACGGGCGCCAGGGGGTACGGGCCAACATCGTGTGCCCGAGCTGGGTGAGAAGCGAGATGGCCGATCGCCGTATGGCGCGTTTCGCCGCGGAAGCGGACCTGCCGGGAGACGGCGTGGACGCCGCCTACGAGGAGGTCACCCGTCTCCTTCCGGCGGGCCGGCCTGGCGAGCCGCGTGAGGTCGCGGAGGCCGTCGACTGGTTGCTGTCCCCGGCGGCGTCGTACGTGAACGGTGCCGTGCTCACCGTCGACGGCGGGGCGACGGCCCTGGATCCCGGGACGCTCGCGTTCGACTTCCGTGTCACGCCCCGGCAGGACGGGGCCCCGGGCACTCCCTGACGGGGCGCCCCTCGCTCACACCCCTGCACCCACCCCTGTGCGCGCACCTTAACCCCCGGTGATCAGGGGCGGAGCGCCCGCGTAATCAGGGGTTCGTAGCGTCGGAGCCGGTGACGGATCGGGCCGAGCACAGCGAGGGAGGTGCCCGTGGCCGCGGCGGGGACGACGAAGGTGCGGACGGTCTGCTCGTACTGCGGGGTGGGCTGCGGCCTGGTTCTCGACGTCGGCAGCGGACCGGACGGGCGGCGCACCGTCCTGAAGGCGTCGGGGGACAAGGAGCACCCGGCGAACTTCGGGCGGCTGTGCACCAAGGGCGCGACCACCGCGGACATGCTCGCGGCGCCCGGGCGGCTGACCACCGCACTCGTCCGGCCGGACCGCGGCGAGGAACCGCAGCCCGCGCCCCTGGCGGCGGCGGTGGAGGAGACCGCACGGCGGCTGCGCGCGATCGTCGACGAGCACGGCCCCGACGCGCTCGCCCTGTACGTCTCGGGGCAGATGAGCCTGGAGGCGCAGTACCTGGCGAACAAGCTCGCCAAGGGCTACCTGCGGACCAACCAGATCGAGTCGAACTCCCGGCTGTGCATGGCGAGCGCCGGCACCGGCTACAAGCTGTCGCTGGGCGCGGACGGGCCGCCCGGCTCCTACCAGGACCTCGACCGGGCCGACGTCTTCCTCGTCATCGGCTCCAACATGGCGGACTGCCACCCCATCCTGTTCCTGCGGATGATGGACCGGGTGAAGTCGGCGGGCGCCAAGCTGATCGTCGTCGACCCGCGGCGCACCGCCACCGCGGACAAGGCCGATCTGTTCCTGCAGATCAAGCCCGGCACCGACCTCGCGCTGCTCAACGGTCTGCTGCATCTGCTGCACGCCGCCGGACACACCGACCCCGCCTTCATCGCCTCCCACACCGAGGGCTGGGAGGCGATGCCCGCCTTCCTCGCCGACTATCCGCCCGCGGCCGTCGCGGAGATCACCGGCCTCCCGGAGGACGGCATCCGCGAGGCGGCCCGGCTGATCGGCGAGGCGGGGGAGTGGACGAGCTGCTGGACGATGGGCCTGAACCAGTCCGTGCACGGCACCTGGAACACCAACGCCCTGGTCAACCTGCATCTGGCCACCGGCGCGATCTGCCGCCCGGGCAGCGGGCCCTTCTCCCTCACCGGCCAGCCCAACGCCATGGGCGGCCGGGAGATGGGCTACATGGGACCGGGCCTGCCCGGGCAGCGCTCCGTCCTCGTCGACGCCGACCGGGCCTTCGTCGAGGAGCTGTGGGAGCTGGAGCCCGGCACGCTGCGCGCCGACGGTGTCGGACAGGGCACGGTCGAGATGTTCCGGAAGATGGCCGACGGGGACATCAAGGCATGCTGGATCATCTGCACCAACCCGGTCGCCTCCGTCGCCAACCGCAGGACGGTCATCGAGGGCCTGGAGACCGCCGAGTTCGTCGTCACCCAGGACGCGTTCGCCGAGACGGAGTCCAACGCGTACGCCGATGTCGTCCTGCCCGCCGCGCTGTGGACCGAGACCGAGGGCGTCCTCGTCAACAGCGAGCGCAACCTCACCCTCGCCCGCCCGGCCGCCGATCCGCCCGGCGAGGCGACGGCCGACTGGCGGATCATCGCCGCCGTGGCCCGCGCGATGGGCTTCGAGCAGGGCTTCTCGTACGACAGCGCCGAGGAGATCTTCGAGGAGATCAAGCGCGCCTGGAACCCGGTGACCGGCTGGGACCTGCGCGGGGTGAGCTACGAGCGGCTGCGGGAGACTCCCGTGCAGTGGCCGGCGGCGAGCCCCGAGGGCGAGGACCGCAACCCGATCCGGTACCTCGACGACGACGGCAGGCCCGTCTTCCCGACCCCGAGCGGCCGTGCCGTCTTCCACGCGCGCCCGCACATCCCGGCCGCGGAGATGCCCGACGACGACTACCCGTACGTCCTCAACACCGGCCGGCTCCAGCACCAGTGGCACACGCTGACGAAGACCGCGAAGGTGGCCAAGCTCAACAAGCTCAACCCCGGGCCCTTCGTGGAGGTGCACCCGCGGGACGCCGCCGCGCTGGGCATCGCCGAGGGCGACTCGGTGGAGGTCGCCTCGCGGCGCGGCCGGGCCGTGCTGCCCGCGGTCGTCACCGAACGGGTGCGGCCGGGCTGCTGTTTCGCGCCGTTCCACTGGAACGACCTGTTCGGGGAGTACCTGAGCGTCAACGCGGTGACCAGCGACGCCGTCGACCCGCTGTCGTTCCAGCCCGAGTTCAAGGTGTGCGCGGTGTCGCTGACCCGGGTGGCCACCCCGGTGTCCGTGCAGGTCCCCGCCGCCGTGCCCGCCCCGGCCCTGGTGGGGGCCCACGCCAGTGCCTCCGCCACGCCTGCCGCCCCCGCCGTGCTTCCCGCCGTCACCCCTGCCGCCCCCGCCCCGTTCGCCCTGCCGTCCGCGCCCCCGCCGGTCCTGGCCGAGCACGAGCGCCTGTACCTCACCGGCTTCCTCGCCGGCATCCCGTCGGGAGCTCCGGGCGTGCCCGTCCTCCCGCCGGACGCGCCTTTCAGCCCGGCGCACGCCCTGTGGGTGAACGGCGTCCTGGCCGGGATGTACTCCAGGGCCGAGCCGGGCGGGGGAGGCGAGAGCGCGGGCGGCTCCCTCCTGCCCGCCGGGCCGTCCGCCGGCGGACCCCGCCGCCAGATCGTGGTGCTGTGGGCGTCGCAGACGGGCAACGCCGAGGAGTTCGCGACCGCCGCGGCCGACCGGCTCACCGCCGACGGCCACGCCGCCGCCCTGCTGCCCATGGCCGAGGCGGACCCCGCCCGGCTGCCGTCCGACGCCGATCTGCTGCTGATCACGAGCACGTTCGGCGACGGCGACGCCCCCGACAACGGCGCCGGCTTCTGGGACGCCCTCGCCTCGGCCGAAGCGCCGCGCCTGAAGGGCAGGAGGTACGCCGTCCTGGCCTTCGGCGACTCCTCGTACGACGACTTCTGCGGGCACGGGCGTCGGCTGGACCACCGTATGGAGGAACTGGACGCGGTACGGCTGGCTCCGCGCACCGACTGCGAACCGGACTACGAGGCCGAGGCCGAGGCATGGCTGGAGCAGGTGCGCACCGCGCTCCAGGACGAGGGGGCCCGGACACCGGGAGCGGCCCCGGAACAGGGCGCAGCACCGGCAACGGAGGAGCCGGCCCCGGCTCCCGCCGCGCCGCGGCCGGGCCGTCCCGCGCCGGTCGACGCCCGGCTCACCGGCAACCGGCTGCTCAGCCTGCCCGGCGCGGGCAAGGAGGTCCGCCGCTTCACCTTCGACACCCGTGACAGCGACAGCCCGCTCGTCTACGAGGCCGGGGACGCCCTGGCGGTGCACCCGGTCAACGGCGCGGAGCTGGTGACGGAGTGGCTGGCCGTCACCGGCCTGGACGCGGACGCGGCCGTCACGGTCAAGGGCGTGGGCGAGGTGCCGTTCGCCGAGGCGCTGCTGCGTCATCTGGACATCACCCGGATCACGCCGGGCCTGCTGCGGTTCGCCGCGGACCGCACGCGTGACCCGCGCGAGCTGCGCAAGCTGCTGCGGCCCGACAACAAGGGGCAGCTGGCGCAGTGGTCGTGGGGGCGCCAGGCCGTCGACGTGGTCGCCGGGTTCGGTCTGCGGGCCGGGGCGCAGGAGTGGGCCGATCTGATGGGGCGGCTCCAGCCGCGCCTGTACTCCATATCCTCCAGCCCGCTCACCGACCCGCATCTGGTGTCGCTGACCGTCTCCGTCGTCCGCTACGAGAATCCGGGCGGCCGCCCGCGCCAGGGCGTGTGCTCGCCGTTCCTCGCCGACGCCGAGCCGGGGACGCCGGTGCCGGTCCGGGTGCAGCGGGCGCCGCACTTCCGGCCGCCCGCGGACCCGTCCGTGCCGGCGGTCATGGTGGGGCCGGGCACCGGGGTCGCGCCCTTCATCGGGTTCCTGGAGGAGCGCCGGGCCCGCGGTCATCGCGCCCCGAACTGGCTGTTCTTCGGCGAGCAGCACCGGGCGACCGACTTCTACTACGAGCAGGAGCTGGCCGGGTTCGTCGCCGACGGCACCCTCACCCGGCTGGACACCGCCTTCTCCCGCGACCAGCGTGCCAAGGTCTACGTCCAGGACCGGATGCGCGAGCACGGCCCCCTGCTGTGGTCCTGGCTCCGGGACGGCGCCCACTTCTACATCTGCGGCGACGCCTCCCGCATGGCGAAGGACGTCGACCGGGCGCTGCGGGAGATCGCCGTCGTCCACGGCGGCCTGGACGAGGCCGGGGCCGAGGCGTACGTCAAACAGCTCGCCGCGGACAAGCGCTATGTGAGGGACGTGTACTGAGCCCGGCAGGCCGCCCGCCTACACGCGGTCGATGTGGACGTTCGTCGACTTCACCCGGGCTGTCGCCTCCATGCCGACCTCCAGGCCCAGCTCCTCGACGGCCTCCCGGGTCAGCAGGGACACCAGCCGGTGGGGGCCGGCCTGGATCTCGACCTGGGCGGCGACGTCACCGAGCTTGACCGCGGTGACGATGCCGGGGAAGGCGTTGCGGACCGAGGTGCGGGGGGCCTCCTCGTCGTCGGCGTCGCCGCGGGCGAGCTCCACGGAGAAGGCCGCCAGGTCCCTGCCGTCGATGAGCCGTCTGCCGCCCTCGTCGCGCCGGGTCGCCACCCGGCCCGCGTCCGCCCACCGCCGCGCGGTGTCCGGGCTCACGCCGAGGAGCCGTGCCGCCTGGCCGATCGTGTATGACTGCATGAGCGCCAAGATAGGCGACGGGATCGTCCCTGCGGGCCGTCGCCGCGGGCCTCGGGTCAGGGGGAGACCCGGGCCGTCGTACGGCGGCCGCCGGCCAGGCCGAGCAGGGCGCCGGCCGCGGTCAGCGCCGCCAGGGCCGCGTAGCCGTACGTCAGGGTCGCGGCCGAGGCGACGACGGCGACGAGCAACGGGCCTCCCGCGTCACCGAGTTCCCGGCCCAGCTCGGCCGCGCCCATGGTCTGTCCCAGCCGTTCGGCGGGTGACGATGGACGTGAAGATGAGGGACGGGAACCGTGCGAACGGGATGCGGGGGGCACAACTCCCCTATAATTCAGGTCGATTCGACAGGGGGACGCATGTCGCACGTGGTGATGTGTCACGGCATCGGATACCAGTACGAGCATCGGGAGACATCGCTCACCCCCTGGTACGGCGCCCTGCGCGCATCGCTGACCGACGCCGCGCTGCCCGTACCGGAGCCCGAGCGGGTCTCCGCCGTCTTCTACGGCAACTGCTTCCGAAGCCTCAAGGGCGGCAAGGCTGCCGTGAGCGACGACGAGAACGAACTCGACGACATCCCCAACTTCCGCAGCGGGGACGTGCGCGACCCGTTCGAGGCGGCACTGCTGGAGGCGTTCGCCCAGGGCACCGAGGAACCCCAGGAGGGCGGCAAGGGCCTCGTCCAGTCCGCGCTGCGCCGGCTGGAGAGGTCCGAACGGCTCGGACGCCCCCCGGCCAAGGTGGCGATCTGGGCGGTCCGGCAGGTCCGCCGCTACCTGGACCCCGCCGACACCGTCCACGCCTGCGCCCAGCAGCGGTTCGAGCGCGTCGTCACCCCGGACACCCGGGTGGTCGTGGCCCACTCCCTCGGATCCGTCGTCGCCTACGAGGCCCTGTGCGCCCACCCCGAATGGAACATCGACACCTTCGTCACCCTGGGCTCCCCCCTCGGCATCGGCGAGATCCGCGACCGGCTCCGGCCGTCCGGCGCCGGTGCCTGGCCGCACGTCCGCCGCTGGGTCAACATCGCGGCGAAGGAGGACCCGATCGCCCTGGTGAAGGAGCTCGCCCCGCTCTTCGACGAGCGTGTCGACGACCGGACCGTGGTCAACCTGCCGTGGTACCGGCCCGCCAGGCACGTCCTCGGCGGCCACGCCGTCACCCGTTACCTCACCACGGCCGACCTGGCCGAGGCCGTCGGCGCGGCGCTGCTCGCCGGGGAGCGGTGACGGCGGCGGCCCTGGGCGCGGAGGACCTCCAGGGGGCAGGCCGGGTCGCGCTCGTCTCGGGGACCAGCACCTTCGGCGAGGGCTTCGACCCCCTGGACTCGGTGTACGACGAACTGCGTCTGATGAAGGCCGTCCTGGCGGAGTCCGCCGACTGCGTCATCCACCCGGACTCACGGCACAACCCGGACGCACAGCAGGTGAAGGAGAGCTTCGAGCGTGCGCTCGAAGGCGACGGGACCCCTCCCGACCTGCTGATCTTCTACTACTCCGGGCACGCGCTCGACGACGACGGCGGCAACCTCTTCATCGCCGCGCACCAGAGCTCGAAGGAACAGCTCTCCAGCATGTTCCGCCCGGAAGAACTGTTCGCCATCCTCCAGGCGAAAGCCTGGCCACGGCCCCGCGAGGTCGTGATCATCCTGGACAACTGCTGGGCCGGCCTCGCCGTGTCCCGCTTCAAGCAGATCCAGGGCGAACAGGAGACACGGGGCGTCCAGCTGCCCGTCCTCACCGCCTTCGGCTCCGTCGACCGTGTGCAGGAGGCCCAGCAGCTGCACTTCGTGGAGTCCTTCGCGCACGCCGTCCGCACCGCCCCCGCCGGCAAGGACGACGAGTACATCCCCATGCAGCTGCTGTTCGACGAGCTGAACACCCGCATGGGCAGGCTCCGGACGAGCCAGAACGAACCTCCCCGGCCGGAGTTCCTGCCGCCGACGGGCCTGACCCGGGCCTTCCTCAATCCCTGGTACATGCAGTACGTGATCCGACGGCCGCGGGAGGCCCAGCAGGGCAGCGGCTGGGCCTTCTGCGGCCGGGCCGCGGCGGCGGAGGCGGTGATCTCCTTCCTGACCGGCGACCGTGCATCGGGCGGTCTGGCGGTGACCGGCCGCGCCGGGTCGGGCAAGTCCATGCTGCTGGACTGGATCCACACCGCGGCCCAGGGCAGCCCCCTGCCGGCCGGACCCGACGCGCCCCCGGTCGCTCCGCCCGGGACCCTCGGCAAGCTCTTCGACGTGCGCGGGCGGTCCGTCCCCGTGGTCGTGTCCAAGGTGGCCGCCGCGTACGGGATCGTCAACCGCGGCGACGCACAGGCACTCGTCGACACTTTGCGCGATCGGCCCGGCCCTCTGACGATCTGCCTCGACTCCGTCGACGCCTGCGCCGACCCCGACCGGCTGTACACCGACCTGATCGAGCCGCTCGCCTCGCTCGGCCACGTCCGTGTCGTCCTCGCCGGCAGCGAGCTGCCCCGGGGGTTCACCGGCCCCCGGGTCGACCTGGACGCCGAGGAGTACGCCGACCCGGACGGCATCGCGGAGTTCGTCGCGCACGTGCTGCGCCGGCGCGAGGGCAGACACGAGGAGTGGGACGACGCCGACCCGGACCTCATCGCCGAGCTGACACGCAAAACGGTCGAGGAAGCCGGGCACTCCTGGTTACGGGCGTACCTTTTCGCCGTGTTCCTGAGTTCCGAGCGTCCGGGCGACGCGCGCGTCGGGGCCGATCTGACCAACGCGAAGCTCTTCCTCGGACAACTCGCCGGCTTCGGCAAGGGCAAGCAGTGGGCGGCCGACCTGCTGCTGCCGGTGGCCCTCGCCCAGGGCGAGGGCCTGCCCGCCGACGGCCGGCTGTGGGCCGCCGTCGTGGAGGCGGCCGGCCGGCCGACGACACCGGCCGACCTCGCCCGCGTACAGGACCAGGCATCGCATCTCCTCGCTGCTCCGGAGGGCGGCATGCACGGACAAGGCTGGAGGTTCGTGCGTCCCTCGTATGCCCGGTACCTGGCCGAGTCGGTCGACGAGCGGGCGGCGCACGCCGGATTCGTCGACGCGATGATCAAGTCACTGCCCGTCCGGTCCTCGGGGGCCCGGGACTGGTCGGCGGCCGACCGCTACACCCGGGAGCACTTCGCCCACCACGCCCGGCTGGCCGGAGTGCTCACGGACTACCTCGACGAGCCCGAGTTCCTGCTCATGATGAACTCCGAGGCCCTGCACCGGGCGCTGACGGTGCTGCACGACAGCGACCGGCTGGCACGGCTGCGGACCCTGTGCGCCGAGCTGGCCGTCGGCGCCGACCGCCACGACGGCCGCACCCTGAACCGGATGGCCCTGCTCGCCCAGGTGCACCGGCTGCCCGAACTCGCCCGCCGCGCCGGAGACTCGGCCGACGGCTGGCGGCCCACCCTCACCAGCCGTGAACCCGCCGCCGGTGTCTTCTGCCTCCGCGACGGCGGCGAACTCCTCGTCGACAGCGAGGGCCGGGCACAACGCACCCGGGGCCGCGCGGGCGGCCACCTCGCCTGGAACGCCGTCGCGCTGCCCCTGCGCACCGCCCAGGTGACGGCCCACAGCCTCACCTACCTCGGCGGCGAACCGGCCCTGTTCACCGGGCAGATCGACGGCAGGGCCTGGATCCAGAAGATCGACGACTCCCAGGGCGGCCAGGCATTCGATCTCGGCCTCCGCGGGCAGATCGTCGCCTGCGTCCAGACGGAGGCGGGCATGCTCTTCGCCGCCACCGACGGCTGGCAGTGGCGCCACGACCGCCGCACCGGCGAGGTCGTACGCCCCCGAGGACTGCGGCTGGGCGGCGCCGCGGCCGCCGTGCGGCCGGACGGCACGGCCATGGTCGCCGCCCGCACCGCGCGGGACGTCACGGTCTGGGACGCCGACGGCACCCACCGGCACACCTACGAACCCGACCGCAGGTCGCGCGCCGTCACGGCGATCGCGGCCGACGCCACCGGCGTCTACACCGGTGCCGGCGACGGGTCCGTGTGGTGGACCGCGTGGGACGACCCGACGTCCCGAGCCTGGATCACCACCCACGCCGGCGCCGTGGCCGAGCTGCGGATCCACCGCGGCGCCGACGGCCCCGAGCTCATCAGCGCGGGACGGCAGGGCGACATCCGGCTGACCTCGCTGGGCGCCCGGCGCACCACCGCCTACCACCTCGACCTGGGGCTCGACGTCCGCTCGGTCGACGTCGACCCCGACGGCCGCATCGTCGTGGGCAGCAGCGTGGGCGTCATCCGCATCGCCCGCTGAACGACAACGGCACGTCCGACGAAGGGCGTGCCGGAGGAGGAGGACACCGTGAGCGTTGCCGAGGCCGCCGGACCGGCCGCCGCGCGCAAGGACGATCCCCTGGACTACGAGCTGCGCATGGCCTCGCACGCCCTGGCCAGCGCTCTGGAGGGCACACCGGCCGAGCCCGCCCGGGTCGAGCAGCTGCTGCGCACCGTCATCGACCTCGGCAACCGCGCCCTGCGCTCCGGCGGCCGGCTGCCCGCCCGGCCCTTCGCCTTCGTCGGCGGCCACCCGCCCATCGGCGCGGGAGCCCTGCTCGCCGAGTACGCCGACCCCGGCAGCACCTCCCTCACCGGCCTGGTGTCCGAGCTGAACGGCCGGCTGCTCGACGAGCTGGACCAGCTCGTCACACACGACGAGGCCGCCGCGCCGAAAGCCTCCGTCCCGGCCCAGCGCACGGGCTCCGGGCCCGACGAGGTGCCGCTGCTGCTGGACCCGGTCGACGACTGGTACACCGTCGCCCGGGCCGCCGTCGCCTTCCGGGGCCGCACCGCCGCGGGCGGCCCGGCCACCGACCGCGCCGTGCGGGCCACCTGGACGGCACTGCCCGCCCCCGTCGCCGCCGAGGTCGAACGCGGCCTGAAGACGGCCTGCCGGCTCGTCTCCGGCATCGGCCGGTTCCAGCCCCCGGAAGTCGGCGCGCTCATCGACGTCCGGAACGCGCTCAGCCCCACCGTGGTCGCCGCCCGCGCCTGCGCCGCCGCCGTGGCGCTCACCTACCTCGCCCACGAGGGCGGCCTGCCCACCCCCGGAGGGCTGGGCGTGCTGGTGCTGGCCGGCTGCGCCGACGACGGCACCTGGACCCCGTACGCCCAGGGCGGCCGTGCCCTGCCGGACACCGGCGAGGACGGCCTGGACCGCCTGTGGCGGGACGACGAGGGCTGGCGGCTGCGCACCGGCACCGAGACCCGCAGCGACCCCGACCCGGGCCTGGAGGGGGCCGCCCGGCTGCTGTGGGGCGAGCGCTGGCAGGAGACCCGCAGGCGCTGGGCCCGCGAGACCCTCGACACCTTCGAGTGGCGCATCCTGCACTCCACGGCCGGAGCCGGCCAGGAGGGCCCCGGCTCCTGGATGCACGAGGGCGGCGACGGGCTCGTCGAACTGCCGCAGGCCGGCGTCCTCGCCCACCGCTTCCTGCATCTGCCGACCTCCCGCGTCATCCAGTCCGGCACCCGCAACAGCGGCAAGAGCGTGTGCGCCCGCCAGCTCGTCGGAAAGCTGGAGAAAGCCGGCTGGCAGACCGTCGCCATCGCCCCGCGGCGACGCCATCTGCCCACCGACGGCAGCCTGCCCACGATCGTGCGCGCCGCGCTGATCGCCGCCCGGGCCGAGGGCACCACCCGCAACCGTCTCGTCGTCCTGGAGGACCTGCACGCCCTCGTCGACGGCAACATCGGCGCGGCCCTGGAGTCCCTCGGCGAGCTGGGGGTCGCGGTGCTCGCCGTCACCCGGTACGTCGACGGCGCGACCAGCGTCTGGGACACCCACAGCGTGATGCCGTACATGACCCCTGTGATGCCCGAGGAGCTCTCCCGGCTCGGCGCCCGGCTCGTCGCCGACCACCCCGACGTGTACCGCACCACCGACGAGGCCGGTATCGCCCTCGCGGTGGAGGGCAGCGCCGGCGACCTCGCCGTGCTGGCCGGCCTGCTGCGGGACGGCGTCACACCCGCCCCCGCCGGGGACGGCGGACGCCGTGAGGCCGCCCGGCTCGTGAGCGGACAGGCCGAGCGGGCCTGCGCCGGCCTCGACGACGCCGGCCGCACCGCCGTCGGCCGGCTCGCCGCCGTCTCCCTGCTCGACGAGGGGGTGCCCGTCGCCCAGCTCGGCCCGGTCCGCGAGGACACCCGCGCCGCTCTCGGCGTCGTCGTGCACGAGGACCTGGCCCGCATCCCCAGCGGGGTACGGGCCGAGGCCGTCCTGGAGGCTCTCGGCATCAGGAGTCCCGAGGACCGGCGCACCTGCCTGGAGGAGTACCTGCTGGCCATGCTGGCCGAGGACGACCACGAACGCGTCCGGGCCCTGATGACCAACTGCGCCGCCTACCAGCCCGAACTGCTGTCCGTGCTGCTGGAGAGCAGGCCCCTGCGACAGGCCGTCACCTCCTGGGCGGCCCGGTCCCATCCGCCGACCGCCCTGCGCCTGCTGCGGCTGTGCGCCGGCCAGAGCGACCCCACCTGGATCGCCGCCGCGCTTCCGCCGGTCCTCGTCCGGCTGCCCGACACCCCCGAGCTGCGCGTGCACGACCTGACGACCGCGCTCAGGACGCTCTGGGACCACCAGTACCAGCTGCCCGCCGCCGCCGTCGCCGACCTGGTCGCCTGGATCGGCAGCCCGGACGGCGGCCTGGACACCGTCCTGGAGCGGCCCTCGACGATCCGCGAGCGCCGCCGGTTCGTGCACGCCCTGCTGAGGCTCTCCGGCGACAGCACCACCCCCGTCACGGAGGTCTGCGCCTGGCTGGAGTCGCGCTCCGACGCCCTCGTCCGCGGGGCCGACCCGGGCCGGGCCGACGACCTCATCGCCATCCGCCGCATGGACGACGTCATCCACCGCTGGTCCCGCGAGGCCCGCGGAGCCGACGCCGGCCGTGACGGGCTGCGCCCCCTGGAGCGCTCCACGAGCCCGCTCCTGGAGCAGCACCCCACCCGCCAGACCCCGCTGTCCGCCGTACTGGCGTGGATCTCCCTCATGGTGCACTTCGACGGCACCGCCCGCTGGGATCCCCTCATCAAGCAGTACGAGCAGCAGATCCGCGCCGCGCTGCACCACGCCGACGCCATCCAGATCTGCACCGCGCTCTCCGACCTGGCCCGCAACAACCGCGGCCTGACCAACCGGCTGCTGAACAACCTCCAGCTCGGCCGGACCCTGGCGGCGGTCCTGAAGAGCTCCACGCCCGCCGAGGCCGCGATCCTCATCCGCACCGTGCGCAACATCCACGGCATCACCATCAAGTCGCTGCTCTACCGAGAGCCCAGGGGCGGCAGCCCCGTCGCCGACGTCCAGCTCGCCCGGGACCTCGCCGCCACCGTCCGCCGGCTGAAGGACGGCCGCGGCGCGGGCATGCTGCTGAGCAGTGTCAGCCGTGCCGACGACCTCTACTGCGACACCCGGGACGGCTTCGGCCCCGTCCTGGCGGCCGAACTCGGCGCGGACTTCGCCCGGGAGCTGATGGCGCTGGAGCGCCGGCCCGCGGTCATCTACCACTTCCTGAAGGGCCTGTGGGAGGCGGGCGCCGAGTACCGGACCGACCTGGAGGAGCAGGCGCTGAACCTGGTCGTGGCCAGCATCCAGGCCCAGCGGAGCGCGGCCCGGCCCTGGGGACCGCAGCTGGCGATGCTGCTGATCGAGGACGACTACTTCGGCCAGCAGTTCCTGATGCGGCTCGCCGACCGCCTCGACACCCGTCTGCTCGTCGACCGGATGCGCAATCCCTCCCTCGACCCGCAGAGCATGGTCCACACCCACCGTCTCGGCCTCGCCCTCAACCCGCGCATCGGCGAGGAGTTCTCCAAGAAGGCCGACGTCGACCGCGCGGTGCGCAGCCCCGTGCAGTGGAGCGCCGGAGACGTGGCGCAGAAGCTCCAGGTGATGTCCGGCACGCTGCGGGCCGGCGGCGACATCGACGCGAGCACCAGGATCGTGCAGAACTTCAAGGACGAGTACCCCCAGTGGGACTGGGCGCAGAACCTGCGCGCGCTGCGCGGGATCGGCTCCTTCACCACCGCGCTGAACCAGCTGCGCAAACTGGACCCGTCCGAGGCCGCGACGGCCGTCAGCACCCTCAGCACGCCCCAGGACGATCAGACCGAGTCCCATGTCACGGACATGGTGCTGCGCAGCGTGATCCACCCGCCGCTCACCAACGACCTGCTGTCCGCGGTGGAACGCTGCCGTCGCGGGCTCGGCAAGTCCGAGCTGGCCGCCCTGCGCGACGGCCGTGAGGACCGCTGGCAGGTGTTCACCGAGATCTTCAAGTTCGAGCAGGACCCCATCACCCAGGGGGTCGTCGGCCGGGGCCTGGCGCGGCTGGGCGTGGTGCCGGCCAGGGAGACCAAGAACTGGATGCGCACCCTGGTCGTCGACCGCTGGGCGTCCACCCTGCATCTGCTGGCCAGTCCGCGCGGCATCACCGAGGTGCTGATGCTCGCCTACACCTGGGAGCCGCAGTGGGGCGAGCAGCTCGCCGAGACCGTCGAATCGGGCCGGCTCTGCCGGCGGCTGCGCCGGCGCATGCGGCCCGATCTGCGTGAACTTCCCAACCTGGTGACGGCGTTGCTGCTGACCGGACGCCGTGACCTGATCGAGGAGATCGTGCGCGACCTCGGCGCGGTGCCGGCCGAGTGGGTGGCGGAGTCGATGGGGCTCCAGCAGGCACCCCGCATGCTCAAGGCGCTCCGGCACGCCGAACAGCCCACCGATCTCCTGCTGCCCGGGGTGGGCCTGCTCCTGGAGCGCGCACTGGCCCGGCCGCGCGTCGTCGACGCCGAGGAGCACTGGAGCCAGATCGGCTGGGCGGCGCAGGCGCTGGCCGACTGCGGCGGACGGCAGTACGTGCCCGACGCCTGGCCCGCGCTGGAGCCCAACACGGTCGCCTATCCGGCGGCGGTGGCCTGGGCCATGACCTGGCTGGCGAGCGGCGACCGGGCCGACGCGACGGCCGGGGCGGCACTGGACGTCTTCGAGCGCTCCGGCTACGCGCAGTGGCAGCAGAGAAAGGCGTGCATGGCGCTGATCGCCGCCGCCCGGGCCGGCCGGGTGCCCGCCGGGGATCCCCTCGCCGAGCACTGGCAGATGGCCACGGAGGGCGGCGCGGAGCTGCTGACCCTGCTCTCCCGTGAGGCGGACCGGGTGCCGTCGATCGCGGCCCACTTCCGCAAGGCGGACGTCTCCCGCCGTATGCGCGCCCTGATCGACGCCCCGGGCGTCAGCACTCTGCCGTGCCACCCGGAGCTGGCGGCCGCTGTGGCCCGGCTGTGTCCGAGGACGGCGACACCGGGGGCGACGGCGGGAGACCTGGGCCTCTGAGCGGGCCGAGGTGGCGTCCGGCGGCGGGGCGGCCGCAGCAGCAGCGGGACGTGATCGGCGAGGTCGGGACGGGAGCGGGCGAGCCGGCGGGCGAACTCCTGTCCGCTCCACCTGGTGACACCGTCCGTGTGTCCCGCGCCGACCGGGGCGATCATGCCCGGGTCCGCGGCGAGGTGTTCCCGGACGCTCTCGGACAGGCCGAATGCCTTCTGCAGTTGGGCGGTTGTCATGCTCTGCAAGGTGTCCCCCCACGGGCGTTCTCGTCCGTCCGCCTCCCGTCATGCGGGGCGCCACCGACAACGCCAGGGGCCGCCGAGGCTCTCGCGCACCGTGTCGCTGTTGGGCTGAACGGGTGACTTGGCGTAAGAATTGGCTGGTGCAGGCGATGAGTGCGAGTCAGATCGGGGGGAGCCGGTGAACAGTCACGACGTCACCGATGAACAGTGGGAAGGGCTCGCCCAGGTCGTGCCGCTGCGGGGCCGCGACGCCTGGCCGTCGTCGGTGGGGCACCGCGCGATGCCGGAGGCGACGACCGAGGCCCGGCGCCGGTTCGTGGTGCTGCGGGTCAATGTGTTCGCGGACGCCCGTGAGGTCGCCGAGACCCTGATGTCCGGTATCCCGGTCCTGCTCGACCTCACCGGCGCGGAGGGCGACGTCGCCAAGCGCGTCCTGGACTTCAGCACCGGTGTCGTGTTCGGTCTCGCCAGCGGCATGCACCGCGTCGACCGCAACGTGTTCCTGCTGACGCCGCCCGGCACGCAGGTGCAGGGACTCATGGAGAGCGCGGGGGTCCCGGGCCTGTGAGACCGGCCCCGTGGGGCCGCCGCACCGGCGGGGCGCGCGACCGGACACACCCGGAACGCGCAGCCCGGCCACGCGGAGCGCCGTACCGGCCTTCCCCGGCGCGGCCGAGGCCCCTCGCGCCCCGCCCGAGGCCCCTCGCGGCCCCGTCGGCTTCGGAAGTACCTGGCCGGCTTCGGAAACGTCCGGCCGGCTTCACGGAAACGTCCGGCCGGCCTCGGGAAGCGCGGTCCCGGTGTCCTGGAGCGTCCGGCCGCGGTGCGGCCGGAGTGCCGTACCGGCCCGCCCGGGTGCGGGTCCGCGGTGACCGCGGTCGCTCGATCGTAGGAATGCCGTGAGGGCGGAACGGTTCGCCTTCCGGCGGAGTCCTACCGTCCGCATATGACCGTGCCGCCCCAGTCCTCTTCCGCCTCGCCGCCGGCGACGGCGTGCCCCGAGACCGTCCCGTCGCCGCGCGGGCCCTCCGCCGACGACGCCGGGCGGTCCGGCGTCCAGCGGCCGAGGCTCACCGAGTTACGGCTGTCCGCGTTCGCCGGACACCGGGGCGCCGGGTTCCCGCTCGGGGCGGTCACCCTGTTCGCGGGGCCGAGCGGATGCGGGAAGACCACGGCGCTGCGGGCCTACGAGGCGCTCGCACGGCTCGCCGGCGGGGCCGTGCTCCACGAGGTGTTCCCCGATCCGGCGTCCTGTGTGCCGGAGCGCGCCCGGCCCGACGCCCAGCGCCGCCGGGGATTCCGTATCGGCTGCACGGCCGACGGCCCCCAGGGGCCGGTCCGGCTGGACCTCGCCGTGCAGGCCGAGCCCACGCTGCGGATCGTGGGCGAACGGCTGACCGCGGGAGGCGTCGTCCTGCTGGAGACCGCCCTGCGCGACCCCGGCCGGCCCGTCGTGCACGCCGCCTGGCACACCGCGGGCAGTGCGCCCGTCACCCGTGCCCCGCTGCCCGACGACCGGCTCGGCACCGCCCTGCTGCCCCTGCGTGTGGCCGGCAAGACGGACGGACAGCGGCAGGTGCTCGCCGCCGCCGAGCAGATGGTCGTCGCCCTGCGCCCGGTCTTCGCCTGCGACCCCCGGCCCGGCAGGATGCGCGTGCCCGTGCCGCGCGGCACGGGCAGGCTGCTCCCCGGCTGCGGCAACCTCGCCGACGTGCTGCGGCGCACCCGCGCCGAGTGCGGCCGCCGGCACGCCCGGTTCGTCGCGGCGGCACGCGCCGCCTGCGCCGGGCCGGTCCTGGACGTCGTCGCCGAGCCCGACGGCCGCGGCTCGGTCCGTGGCCTGCTGGACCGGGGGGACGGGCTGCGCACGGACTTCGCCCGGCTGGGCGACGGGGAACTGCGCCATCTCGCCCTCGCCCTGGTGCTGCTCACCGGGCCCGGCGTGCTCGACGTGGACGCGCCCGGCGAGGTGCCCGACGCGATGCGGACGCTCACCGTGCTCGCCGACGGCTTCGACCGCTCGCTCGACCCCCGCCGGCGGGCCGAACTGACGCGGCTCGCGGTACGGATGTCCGCGTACGGGCACATCCGCTGCGTCGGCGCGGTCAGCGACGCGTCCTGGGCCGTGGGGACACCGGGCGTGACAGTGGTGGACCTGGACGGATGATGGACGGATGACAGAGGACCCGCGGCCGCTGGACGTGGCCGGACTCCAGCGCAGGCTCGCCGAGTTCGCGGCGGCGCGCGACTGGCAGCCGTACCACACCCCCAAGAACCTCGTCTCGGCGCTGAGCGTCGAGGCGTCCGAACTGGTCGAGATCTTCCAGTGGCTGACGCCGGAGGAGTCGGCGCGGGTGATGGACGACCCCGGCACCGCGCACCGCGTCACCGACGAGGTGGCGGACGTGCTGGCGTATCTCCTGCAACTGTGCGAGGTGCTCGGCATCGACGCGCTGGCGGCGCTGGACGCGAAGATCGACCGCAACGAAGGCCGGTTCCCGGCGCCTTGAGGACCGGACGGGCACATCGGGGAACGGACGCGTGCCCCGGGAGACGAACGGATGCGTCCCGGGGCACGGGCACGTGCTCCGAGGGACCGCCTCGACCAGAAGATCGCCGTCCGCTTTCACTCTCCGCAGTCAAATTCCGGCCTGAATCCGAATTGTTGTCCGCAGATTTCCGTCTTCCTCTGGCTTTTCGTCGCAGGCGCCTTCACTCTGGGTAGTGAACAAGGGAGTTCGGGCGGACGTGCGAAGAGCGCGTCGGGACAGACGGGGGCAGCGCATGGACGCGGTGCGGCTCATCCTGACGAGCAGGCGTGCACTGGCGGGGAGCGGCGAAGTGCCGCAGATCATGGCGGAGGTGTGGCAGGCGCAGTCGCTCGCGCAGGCCATCGGCAGCAGGCTGGCGGTCCTCGGGCCGCCCCAGCTGCGCGGCGAGGCGCTGGGCCTGACCGAACTGGCGGGCCGCGGCTGCGGAGTGCTCGACGAGCCGGCGCTGGACACCGGTGAACTGCGCGCGGCGCAGCTGACCGAACTGGGCGACGCCCGCCAGGCCCTGCTGTGTCTCGGCGGCCTCCTCGGCGAGGTCGGCATCGCCCTGGTCGGCGTGGCCAGCACCGCCGACGACGAGGGCGTCTACTGGCAGTGCATGGAGGCCATCGACGCGGCGGACGAGTCGAGAGACAGGGTCCTGGAGATGCTCAGACGCCTGGCGGACGGGGAAGAGGCCCTCGCGGCGACCTCGTAGAGGGCGCCCGGCGCCGGTGACCGGCCCCCTCGGTCCGCGGACGCCGCTTCCTCGCCGGGCGGGGCACGCCCGCAGGCACCCGAAGCCCGGAGGCCCGTGTCCGGCGCGGAAGGATCCGCGTCCGACGCCGCCGTCACCCCCTCCGTCCGCCGGAGCGACCCCTCGGGCGCGGTCTCCTCGGTCATGGACGGACCTCCGGACCGGGCACCGACGCCGGGCGCACGCGCCCCGCCCCGGCCGGTGATCATCGACGGGGCCGGTCACGGTGCAGGATGGGGACATGGATCTCCGCATCTTCACCGAACCCCAGCAGGGCGCCACCTACGACACTCTTCTCGCCGTCGCCAGGGCCACGGAGGACCTGGGCTTCGACGCCTTCTTCCGCTCCGACCACTATCTGAAGATGGGTTCCGTCGACGGTCTGCCCGGCCCCACCGACGCCTGGATCACCCTGGCCGGCCTGGCCCGCGAGACCAAGCGGATCCGTCTCGGCACGCTGATGACCGCCGCCACCTTCCGGCTGCCCGG
The DNA here is from genome assembly GCF_044754345.1 of Streptomyces sp. NPDC093094. Lineage (NCBI taxonomy): Bacteria > Bacillati > Actinomycetota > Actinomycetes > Kitasatosporales > Streptomycetaceae > Streptomyces > Streptomyces sp. NPDC093094. The sequence continues at coordinate 168,965 of NZ_JBIVOX010000001.1, forward strand.
CGTGCTCGCCGTCCAGGTCGCCCAGGTGGACCAGATGTCCGGCGGCCGGATCGAACTCGGCCTGGGCGCGGGCTGGTTCGAGGAGGAGCACAAGGCGTACGGCATCCCCTTCCCGAAGGAGAAGTTCGGCCGGCTGGAGGAGCAGCTGGAGATCGTCACCGGACTGTGGGGCACCGAGCCCGGCAGCACCTACGACTTCCACGGCACCCACTACGACCTCACCGGCTCGCCCGCCCTGCCCAAGCCAGCCCAGGCGAGGATCCCGGTCCTGATCGGCGGCCACGGCGCGGCCCGCACCCCGCGTCTCGCCGCCCGGTACGCGGACGAGTTCAACATGCCGTTCTCCTCGGTCGAGGACACCGGGCGCCAGTTCGGCCGGGTCCGCGCCGCCGCCGAGGCCGCCGGACGCAAGGCCGACGACCTCGTCTACTCCAACGCCCTGGTCGTCTGCGTCGGCAAGGACGACCAGGAGGTCGCCCGCCGAGCCGCGGCGATCGGCCGCGAGCCCGGCGAGCTGAGGGCCAACGGCCTGGCGGGTTCCCCGGCCGAGGTCGTCGACAGGATCGGCCGCTACGCCGAGGTCGGCACCAGCCGCGTCTACCTCCAGGTGCTCGACCTGCACGACCTGGACCACCTGGAGCTGATCTCCTCCCAGGTGCAGTCCCAGCTGGCGTGACGGCACCCCTCCGCGGCGGGCCGCGGAAACCGAAGGCGCCGGTCACAGGCCCTGTGCGACAGTAGGACCGTCGTCCTGCCGGAGCCCCCAGGATCACCATGTCCTGGGGGCTCCTGCACGTGACGCACCTTCCGACGCCCATCGTCCACCGGCCTGAGAGGCCCGCCCATGTTCCTGACGATCACGACCACCGGCACGGCCGGACGTCCCGCCACCGATCTCGGATTCCTGCTGCACAAGCATCCCGACAAGGCGCAGACGTTCTCGACCTCCTACGGCACGGCGCACGTCCTCTACCCCGAGGCGCGGCCCGAGCGCTGCACGGCGGCGCTGCTCCTGGAGGTCGACACGGTGGCGCTGGTCCGCAGGGGCAAAGGGCGTGGCGGCGCGCCGGACGCGGCACTCGCGCAGTACGTCAACGACCGCCCGTACGCGGCCTCCTCGCTGCTCGCGGTCGCGCTGAGCGGTGTCTTCTCCAGCGCCATGAAGGGCGTGTGCCACGCGCGCCCGGAGCTGCCGGGGCAGCCGCGGCCGCTCACCGTCGAGGTGCCCGCCCTGCCCGCCCGCGGCGGCGCCGACCTCGTACGACGGCTCTTCGAACCGCTCGGCTGGAGCGTGGCGGCCGAACCGGTGCCGCTGGACGAGCAGTTCCCGCAGTGGGGTGACTCGCGGTACGTGCGCCTCACCCTGGCCTCGGACACGCTCACCCTCGCCGAGGCGCTGCGCCACCTCTATGTCCTGCTGCCGGTCCTGGACGACGCCAAGCACTACTGGGTCGCCCCGGACGAGGTCGACAAGCTGCTGCGGGCCGGTGAGGGCTGGCTGCCCGGGCACCCCGAGCAGAAGCTGATCACCAGCCGCTATCTGTCGCGCCGCTGGTCGCTGACCCGGCAGGCGCTGGAGCGCCTGGAGCTGGTCCGGCTGGCGGAGACCGACGACAGCGAGGTCGAGGACATCGACAACGCCGTCGAGGCGGACACCGAGGACGGCGAGGAGAGGCCGGCGCCGCTCGCCGTGCAGCGGCGCGACGCGATCCTCTCCGCCCTGCGCGCCTGCGGCGCCACCCGCGTGCTCGACCTCGGCTGCGGACAGGGCCAGTTGGTGCAGGCGCTGCTGAAGGACGTGCGGTTCACCGACATCGTCGGTCTGGACGTGTCCGTGCGGGCGCTGACGATCGCCGCGCGCCGGCTGAAGCTGGACCGCATGGGCGAGCGCCAGGCCGCGCGCGTCAGACTCCTCCAGGGCTCGCTCGCCTACACCGACCGCCGGCTCAAGGGCTACGACGCCGCCGTGCTCAGCGAGGTGATCGAGCACCTGGACCTGCCACGGCTGCCCGCCCTGGAGTACGCGGTGTTCGGCGCGGCCCGGCCCGGGACCGTGCTCGTGACCACCCCGAACGTCGAGTACAACGTCCGCTGGGAGTCCCTCCCGGCCGGACACGTCCGGCACGGCGACCACCGCTTCGAGTGGACCCGTGAGGAGTTCCGCGGCTGGGCCGCCGCCGTGGCCGGACGGCACGGGTACACGGTGGAGTTCGTCCCCGTCGGACCCGACGACCCCGAGGTCGGGCCGCCCACCCAGATGGCCGTGTTCACACTCACGGGCAGCACGGGCAGCACGGGCAGCACGGGCAGCACGGGCAGCACGGGCAGCACGGGCAATGCCGACAACGCCGACAAGGAGGCCAAGGCCGCATGACCGAGACGACCGTGTCCCGCCAGGGGCGCACCCTGCCCGTCACCGACCTCTCCCTCGTCGTCCTCGTCGGTGCCTCCGGCTCGGGCAAGTCCACCTTCGCCCGGCGCCACTTCAAGCCGACCGAGGTGATCTCCTCCGACTTCTGCCGGGGTCTGGTCTCCGACGACGAGAACGACCAGAGCGCCACCAAGGACGCCTTCGACGTCCTGCACTACATCGCGGGCAAGCGCCTGGCGGCCGGCCGCCGCACGGTCGTGGACGCCACCAGCGTCCAGCCGGACGCCCGCAAGCAGCTGATCGCCCTGGCACGGCAGTACGACGTGCTGCCCGTCGCGATCGTGCTCGACGTGCCGGAGGAGGTGTGCGCCGAACGCAACGCGGGCCGCGCCGACCGGGCCGACATGCCGCGCCGGGTCGTCCAGCGGCACATCCGTGAACTCCGGCGCTCCCTGCGGGGCCTGGAGCGCGAGGGGTTCCGCAAGGTCCACGTCCTGCGGGGCGTGGAGGAGGTCGACGCAGCCACCGTCGTCACCGAGAAGCGCTTCAACGACCTGACCCACCTCACCGGCCCGTTCGACATCATCGGCGACATCCACGGCTGCTCCGCCGAGCTGGAGTCGCTGCTGGCCGAGCTGGGCTACGCCGACGGAAGCCACCCCGAGGGCCGTACGGCCGTGTTCGTCGGCGACCTCGTCGACCGCGGCCCGGACAGCCCGGGCGTGCTGCGCCGTGTGATGGCGATGGTGAAGTCGGGCGACGCGCTGTGCGTGCCGGGCAACCACGAGAACAAGTACGGACGTCACCTCAAGGGCCGCAAGGTCCAGCACACCCACGGACTCGCCGAGACCGTCGCGCAGATGGAGGGCGAGAGCGAGGAGTTCAGGGCCGAGGTACGGCAGTTCATCGACGGGCTGGTCAGCCACTACGTCCTCGACGGCGGGCGGCTCGTCGTCTGCCACGCCGGTCTACCGGAGAAGTACCACGGCCGCACCTCGGGCCGGGTGCGCTCGCACGCGCTGTACGGCGAGACGACCGGTGAGACGGACGAGTTCGGGCTGCCGGTGCGCTACCCCTGGGCGGAGGACTACCGGGGCCGCGCGGCCGTGGTCTACGGCCACACCCCGGTCCCGGAGGCCACCTGGCTGAACAACACCATCTGCCTGGACACCGGAGCCGTGTTCGGCGGCAAGCTGACCGCGCTGCGCTGGCCGGAGCGCGAGCTGGTCGACGTACCGGCGCAGAAGGTCTGGTACGAGCCGGCCAGGCCGCTGCGGTCGGAGGCGCCCGGCGGGCACGACGGGCGGCCGCTGGACCTGGCGGACGTGCACGGACGGCGGGTCGTCGAGACCCGGCACCAGGGGCGGGTCACGATCCGTGAGGAGAACGCGGCCGCGGCACTGGAGGTCATGAGCCGGTTCGCCGTCGACCCGCGGCTGCTGCCGTACCTTCCGCCGACCATGGCGCCGACGGCCACGAGCAGGGTCGACGGCTACCTGGAGCACCCGGCGGAGGCTTTCGCCGCCTACGCGGAGGACGGCGTCGGACGGGTCGTGTGCGAGGAGAAGCACATGGGTTCGCGGGCCGTGGCACTGGTGTGCCGGGACGCGGACGCGGCCCGCAGGCGGTTCGGCGTCGACGGTCCGACGGGCTCCCTCTACACCCGTACCGGCCGGCCGTTCCTGGACGACGAGCGGATGACCGAGGAGGTCCTCGACCGGGTGCGGACCGCGGCCGGCGAGGCCGGTCTGTGGGACGAACTCGGCACGGACTGGCTGCTGCTGGACGCCGAGCTGATGCCCTGGTCGCTGAAGGCGTCGTCGCTGCTGCGGTCGCAGTACGCGGCGGTGGGCGCCGCCTCGGGCGCCGTCCTGCCGGGCGCGCTGGCCGCGCTGGAGGGCGCGGCCGCCCGCGGGGTGGACGTGGCCGGGCTGCTGGAGCGGCAGCGGGGGCGTGCCTCGGACGCGGCCGCGTTCACGGCCGCGTACCGCCGCTACTGCTGGACCACCGACGGCCTGGAGGGCGTCCGGCTGGCACCGTTCCAGATCCTGGCGGTCCAGGGCCGCAGCCTCGCGGGGGTGTCGCACGACGAGCAGCTCGCCCTGCTGGACCGGCTGGTGGAGCACGACAACAGCGGTCTGCTCCAGACCACCCGCCGGCTCCATGTCGACACCGGAGACCCCGAGTCGGTGCGGGCGGGCGTGGACTGGTGGCTGGAGATGACCGGGCGCGGCGGCGAGGGCATGGTGGTCAAGCCGGTCGACGCCCTCGTGCGGGACGGCAAGGGGCGGCTGGTGCAGCCCGGCATCAAGTGCCGGGGCCGGGAGTACCTGCGGATCATCTACGGCCCGGAGTACACCCGCCCCGACAACCTGGCCCGGCTGCGGCAGCGTTTCCTGGGCCACAAACGCTCCCTCGCGATCCGTGAGTACGCGCTGGGTCTGGAGGCCCTGGACCGCCTCGCCGGGGGCGAGCCGCTGTGGCGGGTGCACGAGGCGGTGTTCGGGGTGCTGGCCCTGGAGTCGGAGCCGGTGGACCCGCGGCTGTGACCCGGCTCAGCCGACCAGGCGCAGCTTCTCGGCGCACACCCGCAGGGTGACCGTCTGGCCCCAGGTCAGTTCCAGGGCGTCGGACTCCATGCCGTCGCCGAACGCGATCAGGCGTTCGGACTCGACGGTGATCCGGAGCCGGTGCGGCGCGGGGAGTTCCCCCGCCACCAGGGAGGTCCCGGTGGCGGGGGAGGGCCATGCCTCGCGCACGAACCACAGCAGCCGGTCGTCGGTGGGGGCCGGCAGCGGCAGCCGGCCGCCCCGTTCCAGCCACACCGACCGCAGCCAGCCGGTCGCGCCGGTGCCGGTGCCGACGAGCACCCCGGAGGACGCCTGGGCCTCGACGGCACCCCCGCCGTCCTCCAGGTCAAGGCGGTAGCGGGCGGTCTGGTGACCGGGCGCGCCGAGATAGATCTCGTTCAGGGCGAGCAGCCGCTGGGTGTCGTCGGACACCGCCTCGACCATGGTGAGTTCCGCCGTGGACGGGGTTCCCGTGAGCAGGCCGGCGGTGTCCTCGGGGCGGTGGCGGACGAGGACGCCGGGGTTGCGGCCGGGGTCGGCGTCGATGCCGATCACGGGCTGCCCGGAGAGGTACTTGGCGGCGTTCGCGACGAGCCCGTCCTGGCCGACGACGACCACCACGTCCTCGGGGGCGAACAGGAAGCGGTCCAGGTCCCGCCGTTCCACCCGGGCCTGACGCCAGACCAGCGGGATCGCCGCGGTCACCCGGGCCAGGGCCCGCTGCGTCCTGCGGTGCCGTTCGGCCACCTCCTCGATGTCACGGCCCCGGGAGGCGAGGAAGAAGGCGGCCTGTCCATGGGTGCCGTGCCGGGCCACCAGCTCCTCGTACTCGGTGGTGCGGTGGACCAGCACGGCCCGGGGCGCGAGGCTCACGGACGCTCCTGGGCGCCCAGCCGGGCCAGCAGTCCGGTCAGGACGTCCGGGCTGACCGTGACGCTCTCGATGTGCGGCAGGTTCTCGGCGAGCCGGGCGGCGGTGAGGGCCTGGAGGGTCGCCGTGCCGTCCACCCCCGCGTCCGCGTGCGCCCGCAGCCAGGCGGCCTGGGCCTGGGCCCGTGCCTCGCCGGTCTCGCGCGCGGCCGCGGCCTCGGCGCGGGCGAGCCGTACGGCCCGCTCGGCCTCCGCGTCGGCGAGCCTGAGCGAGCGCTGTGCCTCCGCCTCGGCGAGCTTGCCCGACCGTGCGGCCTCGGCCTCGGCCAGCCGCACCGACTTCTCCGCCTCCGCCTCGGCGAGCTTCACCGAGCGCGCCGCCTCCGCGTCGGCGAGCCTCAGGGAGCGCTCCGCCTCCGCCTCGGCCAGCTGCACGGTCCGGGCGGCCTCGGCCCGCGCCCGTACGGCGTCCGCGGCCGCGTTCTCCTCGGCCTCGCGGCGGGCGTTGGTGCCGCGCTGCTCGACCAGCTGCTCCTCGCGGCGGGCGAGTTCGATCTTGCTGGCGAGCTCGTTCTCGGCGATGGCACGTTCGCGCTCGACGGCGACGGCCCGGCGTTCGTAGGTCGCCCGGTCGGCCTCCTGCTGGATCTGCTCCCGGGCCGGGGTGCGCAGGGCGCGCTCCACCTCGGGTTCCGGGCGCAGGGCCATGACGCGGACGGCGACGATCTCGATGCCGGTGGCCGGCAGCCGGGGTTCGGCGGCGAGGCCCGCCGCGAGGCGTTCGCGGACCGTGCTGACGCCGTCGGCCAGCGCGGCCGCCAGCGGTGTACGGGCCAGGACGTCCAGCGCGTGCTGCTGGGCGGTCTCCGTGAGCAGGGTGCCCAGCTGCTCCAGCGGCGTGCCCCGCCAGACACCGGTGTCCGGGTCGACGGAGAAGTCCAGGCGCGTGGCGGCCAGGGCGGGGTCGGCGATCCGGAAGGTGACGGTGGCCTGGACGGCGACGTCCTGGAAGTCGGAGGTGCGGGCGTGGAAGGTCATCGCCAGCTCGCGGTCGTCGACCGGGATCTCGGACAGGGTCGCGGTCAGCGGCCGGAACCAGAAGCTCAGCCCCGGTCCGTCGTGCACCAGCCGGCCCGAGCGGTGATGGCGGATGTGCGCCGTGGGCGCGCCCCGCAGATGGCGCATGCCGAGGCGCCGGGTGATGTCGGCCATGGGACCCCCTCGCTTTTTTCGTCAGCACGACGATAAACGGAGACTCTGTTTATCGTCAAGAGGACGAAAACAGGTGTGAGCGGAAACGGGCGAGAAGGGGGTGAAGCCGGTCGGCGATGGTCAGGATGGAGGCATGGGATTCCAAGTCGACTCCGAGGCCGGGCGGCTGCGCCGCGTCATCCTTCACCGGCCCGACCTCGAGCTCAAAAGGCTCACCCCCAGCAACAAGGACGCCCTGCTCTTCGACGACGTGCTCTGGGTGCGCCGGGCGCGCGCCGAGCACGACGGGTTCGCCGACGTGCTGCGCGACCGCGGGGTCGCCGTGCACCTGTTCGGGGATCTGCTCGCCGAGGCCCTGGAGATCCCGCAGGCCCGTGCGCTCGTCCTGGACCGCGTCTTCGACGAGAAGGAGTACGGCCCGCTGGCCACCGACCATCTGCGGGCCGCGTTCGAGTCGCTGCCCGCGCGGCAGCTGGCCGAGGCGCTGGTCGGCGGCATGACCAAACGGGAGTTCCTGGAGGCCGAGGCGGAGCCGACCTCCGTGCGCTTCCACGTCATGGACCTCGACGACTTCCTGCTGCGGCCGCTGCCCAACCACCTGTTCACCAGGGACACCTCCGCCTGGATCTACGACGGCGTCGCCATCAACGCGATGCGCTGGCCGGCCCGGCAGCGCGAGACCGTCCACTTCGAGGCGATCTACCGGCACCATCCGCTCTTCCGCGGCGAGTCGTTCCACCTCTGGTCGGAGGGGCAGGCCGACTACCCGTCCACCATCGAGGGCGGTGACGTCCTGGTCATCGGCAACGGGGCCGTCCTCATCGGCATGAGCGAGCGCACCACCCCGCAGGCCGTCGAGATGCTCGCGCACAAGCTGTTCGCCGCGGGGTCGGCCCGGACGATCGTGGCGCTGGACATGCCCAAGCGGCGTGCGCTGATGCATCTCGACACGGTGATGACCATGGTCGACGGCGATGTCTTCACCCAGTACGCGGGCCTCGGCATGCTCCGCTCCTACACGATCGAACCGGGTGCGGGCGACAAGGAGCTGAAGGTCACCGACCATCCGCCGGAGCACATGCACCGCGCGATCGCCGCCGCGCTCGGGCTGAACGAGATCCGGGTGCTGACCGCCACCCAGGACGTGCACGCGGCCGAGCGGGAACAGTGGGACGACGGCTGCAACGTGCTCGCCGTGGAGCCGGGCGTGGTCGTCGCCTACGAGCGCAACTCCACCACCAACACGCATCTGAGGAAGCAGGGCATCGAGGTCATCGAGATCCCCGGCAGCGAGCTGGGGCGGGGCAGGGGAGGGCCGCGCTGCATGAGCTGTCCCGTGGAGCGAGACGCCGTATAGAAATTCTGGTCTTCGTATAGACTTCCACGGTCTCTGTCCGCTGTCCCGTATCCCTGGAGCGCCCCCATGGCGACTGTCCCGACCGCCCTCGCCGGCCGCCACTTCCTCAAGGAGCTGGACCTCACCGCGGAGGAGTTCCGCGCTCTGGTCGAGCTGGCCGCGGAGCTGAAGGCCGCCAAGCGCGCAGGGACCGAGCAGCGGCTGCTGACCGGCAGGAACATCGCGCTGGTCTTCGAGAAGACCTCGACGCGCACCCGCTGCGCGTTCGAGGTCGCCGCCGCCGACCAGGGGGCCTCCACCACCTACCTCGACCCCGCCGGATCGCAGATCGGGCACAAGGAGTCGGTGAAGGACACCGCCCGGGTGCTCGGCCGGATGTTCGACGCCATCCAGTACCGCGGCGACAGCCAGGCCAAGGTCGAGGAGCTGGCCGTCCACGCCGGTGTGCCCGTCTACAACGGGCTCACCGACGACTGGCACCCCACCCAGATGCTCGCCGACGTGCTCACCATGACCGAGCACTGCGCCAAGCCGCTCACGCGGATCGCCTTCGCCTACCTCGGCGACGCCCGCTTCAACATGGGCAACTCCTACCTGGTCACCGGTGCCCTGCTCGGCATGGACGTACGGATCGTCGCGCCGAAGTCGTACTGGCCCGCCCAGGAGATCGTCGACACCGCCCGTGAGCTGGCCGTGACCAGCGGCGCCCGCATCACCCTCACCGAGGAGATCGCGGAGGGCGTGCGCGGCGCCGACTTCGTGGTCACCGACGTCTGGGTCTCCATGGGCGAGCCCAAGGAGGTCTGGGACGAGCGGATCGCCGCCCTCTCCCCGTACGCCGTGACGATGGACGTGCTGCGCGCCACCGGCAACCCGGACGTGAAGTTCCTGCACTGTCTGCCGGCCTTCCACGACCTGGGCACCAAGGTCGGCCAGGAGATCTTCGAGAGCCACGGTCTGGACTCCCTGGAGGTCACCGACGAGGTCTTCGAGTCCGCCCACTCGGTCGTCTTCGACGAGGCGGAGAACCGGCTGCACACCATCAAGGCCGTCCTCGTGGCGACCCTGGCCCGGCCCGCCTAGGCCCGCCCCGGCCCGCCCCGGCCCGCCTAGGCCCGCCCCGGCCCGCCTAGGCCCGCCCCGGCCCGCCTAGGCCCGCCCCGGCCCGCCCGGCCCGCCCGGCCCGCCCCGGCCCGCCCCGGCCCGCCCGGCCCGCCCGGCCCGCCCGGCCCGCCCGGCCCGGCCCAGGCCCGTCCAGGCCCGGGGCCGGACCCGCCCCAGGTCCGCCCCAGGTCCGGACAGGTCCGCCCAGGCCCGGCCCAGGCCCGTCCAGGCCCGCCCAGGCCCGCCCAGGTCCGCCCCAGGTCCGGACAGGTCCGCCCAGGCCCGCCCCAGGTCCGGCCAGGTCCGGACAGGTCCGCCCAGGCCCGCCCGGCTCCGGCCCTCCGCCTCCGACGCGGAGCGGCCCGGCCGGGGTCCGATCGGGCCTTATGCTGTCCGGCGGCTCGGAGCCACCCCTTCCGAGGCCGCCGCGCGCTCCACCCGGGCGCACTCCGTCCCCAGAATCGAGCACCACCCGCATGCCCCGCATCAAGTCCCCCGCCCTTCTGGTCGCCGAATCCGGCGCCGACCGCGAGGGTCACGGCCTCCGTCGCACGATGGGCCTCTTCCAGCTGATCTGCTTCGGCGTCGGCGCGATCGTCGGCACCGGCATCTTCGTCGGCCTGTCCGACTCCGTCGCCCAGGCCGGACCCGCGGTCGTCGTCTCCTTCGTCCTCGCCGCGATCACCTGCGTGTTCACCGCGCTCGCGTTCGCCGAGCTGGCCGGCGCGATCCCGGTCTCCGGCTCCTCGTACTCCTTCGCCTACGCCAGCCTCGGCGAGACCACCGCCTTCCTCATCGGCTGGTGCCTGCTGCTGGAGTACGGCATCTCGATCTCGGCCGTCGCGGTCGGCTGGAGCCAGTACGTCAACGAGCTGCTCGACAGCGTCCTCGGGGTGCAGCTGCCCGCCGCGCTGTCCGCCGGACCCGGCGAGGGCGGCGTCGTGAACGTCCCGGCGGTGCTGGTCATCGCGATGGCGTGCGTGCTGCTGGTGCGCGGGGTGCGGGAGAGCGCCCGGGCGACCGCCGCCATGGCCGTCCTCAAGCTCGCCGTCCTGCTCGCGTTCTGCGCCATCGGCTACAGCGCCTTCGAGGACGGCAACCTGACCCCCTTCACCCCGGCCGGGCTCGGCGGCATCGGCGCCGGCACCACGGCCGCCTTCTTCTCCTACATCGGCTTCGACGCGATCACCACCACCGGCGAGGAGGCCAAGAACCCGCGCCGGGACGTGCCCGTCGCGATCCTGGTCTGCATGGGCGTGGTCACCGTGCTGTACTGCGCCGTCGCGCTCGCCGCGATCGGGGCCGTCGGCGCCGACGAGGTCGGCGGCCGTCCCGCCGCGCTGTCGTACGTCGTCAACCAGGTCACCGGCTCCACGGTCGGCGGCGCGATCGTCGCCTTCGGCGCGGTCGTGGCCATCGCCTCGGTGGTGCTCGCCGTGATGTACGGCCAGACCCGCATCCTGCTGTCGATGTCCCGCGACGGTCTCGTCCCGGGCGTCTTCGAGAAGGTCTCGCCGCGCACCGCCACGCCGGTGGCCGGCACCCTGATCGTCGCGGTCGTCTTCGCGGTCCCGGCGGCCTTCGCCTCCCTGGACGCCGTGATGAACCTGTGCACCATCGGCACGCTCGCGATCATGGCCGTCGTCAACATCGCGGTGATCGCCCTGCGCCGCCGCGAACCGCAGCTGCCGCGCACCTTCCGGGTGCCGCTGTTCCCGGTGCTCCCGCTGCTCGGCGTCGGCTTCTGCCTGTACCTGATGTACGAGACCGGATGGCGCACCTGGGTCCAGTTCGCCGTGTTCCTCGCGGCCGGACTGCTGGTGTACCTCGCCTACGGCCGCAGGAACTCGCGGCTGTCCGCGCCGGCCCGGGTCACAGCGGCGGACGACACCGCTGAGGCGGTACCACAGGCAGTCTGAACCACACCGCCTTGCCGGACCCGGTGGGGCGGTGCCCGCAGGACGAACTGAGGGCGCGGATCAGCAGCAGCCCGCGCCCGTGCTCCTGCCACGGGTCCGGTACGACGTCGGCGGCGTGCGCGAGATCGCCGGGCGGGGACGGGTCGGGGTCGTGCACCTCGACCTGGCAGCCGTTCGGCAGCAGCTCCACGACCAGGTGTATCGGGGCCGCGCCGGAGGTGTGCTCCACGGCGTTCGCGACCAGCTCCGCGGTCAGCAGCTCCGCGGTGTCGCAGTCCGCGCCGTGCTCCAGCTCGGCCAGCGCCGTACGGACCAGCGCACGGGCCACGGGCACGGCCGCGGTGGAGTGCGGCAGCGCGATGCGCCAGGAGGCCGAGGCGGAGGGGCGTTCGTGCAAGGCGAGTCCGTTCATGGCGCAGGTCTTCCCGAAGCGAACATCAGGCGGTCCTGCTTTCAACCTTAGGAATGGTACGGCGCCCTCGGTGGAGTCGCACGGCGGGCACCGCACGGGACCGTCGGCCCCGCTGCCGGCGACCTACCCCCGTCCGCGGCCCGGATCCCCCGTCCGCGCAGCCTGTTACCTCCCTGTCGAAGAGCCGGGGGCGTCCGGTGACGGCGGTGACGGAAGAGGCCCCGGCGGGTTCGCCCCGCCCCGGTTTATCGCGCACTCGTGACGGAAGTCACGAATCGGTGATAGCGTCGGAGGACAGAGCTCAGTGAGGCTGTGCCCGCCCGAGGAGGCCGCACGTCATGAGTCCCTTCACCGGCTCCGCCACCCGCACCGCCGACTGGCGCCATCTGCGCCTCGACATCACCGACGGCGTCGCCACCGTCACCCTCGCCCGCCCGGCCAAGATCAACGCGCTCACCTTCGGCGCCTACGCCGACCTGCGCGATCTGCTCGCCGAACTGTCCCGGGAGCAGGCCGTACGGGCCCTGGTGCTGGCCGGTGAGGGACGCGGCTTCTGCTCGGGCGGGGACGTCGACGAGATCATCGGCGCCACCCTGTCCATGGACACCGCCCAGCTCCTGGACTTCAACCGGATGACCGGCCAGGTGGTGCGCGCGATCCGGGAGACCCCCTTCCCCGTGATCGCCGCGGTGCACGGTGTGGCGGCCGGCGCCGGCGCGGTGCTGGCCCTCGCGGCGGACTTCAGGGTGGCCGACCCCTCGGCCCGCTTCGCCTTCCTCTTCACCCGCGTGGGCCTGTCCGGCGGCGACATGGGCGCCGCCTACCTGCTCCCGAGGGTGATCGGCCTCGGTCATGCGACCCGCCTGCTGATGCTCGGCGACCAGGTCCGCGCCCCCGAGGCCGAACGCATCGGCCTGATCAGCGAGCTGACGGACGAGGGCCGCGCCGACGAGGCGGCCGCGGCCCTGGCCCGCCGGCTGGCGGCCGGACCGGCCCTGGCGTACGCCCGGACGAAGGCGCTGCTGACGGCGGAACTCGACATGCCGCTGGCCGCGGCCGTCGAGATGGACGCCGCCACCCAGGCCCTTCTGATGAACGGCGAGGACTACGCGGAGTTCCACGCGGCGTTCACCGAGAAGCGCCCGCCGAAATGGAGCGGACGGTGACCCGGGTCGCGATCGTCGGAGGCGGCCCCGGCGGTCTCTACGCGGCCGCGCTGCTGAAGCGTCTCGACCCCGGCCGCGAGGTCACCCTCTGGGAACGCAACGCCCCCGACGACACCTTCGGCTTCGGTGTGGTCCTGTCCGACGAGACCCTCGGCGGGATCGAACACGCAGACCCCCAGGTCTTCGCCGCCATGAAGGAACACTTCACCCGCTGGGACGACATCGACATCGTCCACCGGGGCACCCGTCACACCTCCGGCGGACACGGCTTCGCCGCCCTCGGCCGCCGGCGCCTGCTGGGCATCCTGCACGAGAGATGCGCGGAACTCGGCGTCGAGCTGAACTTCCGGACCCCGGCACCGGACCCCGCCCGGCTCATGGCCGGGTACGACCTCGTCGTCGCTGCCGACGGTGTCCACAGCACCGTCCGCGAGGCATGTGCCTCCGTCTTCCGGCCCGTCGTCGAGCGCCACCGCTGCCGCTACATCTGGCTCGCCGCCGACTTCGCCTTCGACGCCTTCCGGTTCGAGATCGCCGAGACGGAACACGGCGTGATGCAGCTCCACGGCTACCCGTACGCCGACGACGCCTCCACGGTGATCATCGAGATGCGCGAGGAGGTCTGGCACGCGGCCGGCTTCGACGAGGGGGACCCGGCCGCGTCCGTCGAGCGGTGCGCCAAGATCTTCTCCGAGGCCCTCGGCGGCAGGCCCCTGCGCTCGAACAACTCCGCCTGGACGGTCTTCCGCACGGTCGTGAACGACCGCTGGTCGCACGAGAACCTCGTCCTGCTCGGCGACGCCGCCCACACCGCCCACTTCTCCATCGGCTCCGGTACCAAGCTCGCCGTGGAGGACGCCCTCGCCCTGGCCGCCTGTCTCCGGGAACGGCCCGACACCGCGAGCGCGCTCGCGGCCTACGAGGAGGAACGCCGGCCCGTCGTCGCCTCCACCCAGCGGGCCGCCCGGGCCAGCCTCGCGTGGTTCGAGGACCTCGCCCTCTACCTGGACCAGCCGCCCCGCCAGTTCGCGTTCAACCTGCTCACCCGCAGCCGCCGCGTGACCCACGACAACCTGCGGCTGCGCGACGCGCACTTCACCGAGGCCGTGGAACGGGAGTTCGGCTGCGCACCGGGCACACCACCGATGTTCACCCCGTTCCGGCTGCGCGGTCTGACCCTGCGCAACCGGGTCGTCGTCTCGCCCATGGACATGTACTCCGCCGAGGACGGCGTGCCCGGCGACTTCCACCTCGTGCACCTGGGCGCACGGGCGCTCGGCGGCGCAGGGCTGGTGATGACCGAGATGGTGTGCGTGAGCGAGGAGGGCCGGATCACCCCGGGCTGCGCGGGCCTGTACGACGCCCGGCAGGCCGAGGCGTGGCGGCGGATCGTGGGGTTCGTGCACGCGCAGGCGCCCGGCACCGCGATCGGCGTCCAGCTCGGCCACTCCGGACGCAAGGGCTCGACCCGGCGGATGTGGGAGGGCCTGGACGAGCCGCTGCTCGACGGCAACTGGCCGCTCACGGCCGCGTCCCCGCTGCCCTACAGGGCCGGCAGCCAGACCCCGCGCGAACTGACGCGCTCCCGCATGGCGGACATCCGCGAGCAGTTCACGGCCGCGGCCCGGCGGGCCGCCCGAGCCGGGTTCGACCTGCTCGAACTGCACTGCGCGCACGGCTATCTGCTGTCCGGCTTCCTCTCCCCGCTGACCAATCTGCGCACCGACGCCTACGGCGGCTCCGAGGAGCGGCGGCTGCGCTTCCCGCTGGAGGTCTTCGACGCCGTGCGCGAGGTGTGGCCCGAGGAGAAACCCCTGACCGTCCGCATCTCGGCCACCGACTGGGCCGAGGGCGGCAACACCGCCGAGGACGCGGTGCGGATCGCGCGGGCCTTCGCGGCGCACGGCGCCGACGCCATCGACGTCTCGACGGGGCAGGTCGTCGCCGACGAACGGCCGGAGTTCGGGCGCTCGTACCAGACGCCGTTCGCCGACCGGATCCGTCACGAGGCCGGCGTCCCGGTGATCGCCGTGGGCGCGATCTCCTCCTGGGACGACGTCAACTCCCTGGTCCTCGCGGGCCGTACGGACCTGTGCGCGCTCGCCCGGCCGCATCTGTACGACCCGCACTGGACGCTGCACGCCGCCGCCGAGCAGGGCTACGAGGGCCCCGGCGCCGTCTGGCCCGCGCCCTACCGCGCGGGCAGCCGCCGCCCCAACACCGGCCGCACGGACGCGCCCAGGCCCCGCCTGAGCCTGGGGCGATGACACCCCTCAGCGGTCAGGACACCCCGGCGAACTCCGCGCCCGCGTCGCGCAGCCGGGTGTGCAGGCCGTGGAACACGGCCGCCGAGCGGCCGCCCGGCCAGTCGGCGGGCAGCAGATGCGCGGGCAGCCCCGGATCGGTGTACGGCAGATGGCGCCAGGAGTCCAGCGCGAGGAGGTAGTCGCGGTACGCCTCGCCGGGCGGGGTGTCCGGGCGCTGCTCCCAGGCGTGCAGGACCGGGGCGTGGCGGTCCAGGAACGCCTCGTGCTCCTTGGCGATCGCCGCCAGGTCCCACCAGCGGGCCACGGACTCCGCGGTCGCCGCGAACCCGAGGTGCTCACCGCGGAAGAAGTCGACGTAGGGGTCGAGGCGCAGCCGCTGAAGGGTGTGCCGGGTCTCCTCGTACAGCCGGGCGGGGGCGATCCACACGCCGGGCGCGGCGGTGCCGAAGCCCAGTCCGGCCAGGCGCGAGCGCAGCACGTGCCGCTTCTGCCGTTCCGACTCCGGCACCGAGAACACCGCGAGGACCCAGCCCTCGTCCCCGGGCGGCGCGGTGGCGTAGACGCGGCGGTCGCCGTCGTCGAGCAGCTGTCTCGCCTCGGGGGAGAGTTCGTAGCCCGCCGCGCCCCGGCCGGTGCGGGCCGGCACGAGCAGACCGCGGCGTTTGAGCCGGGACACCGACGAGCGTACGGAGGGCGCGTCCACGCCCACCGCGGCGAGCAGCCGGATCAGCTCGGCGACGGGCACCGGGCCGGGCAGGAGGCGGCCGTACGCGCCGTAGAGCGTGACGATCAGAGACCGCGGAGCATGCTGGTCGGACACGTTGATCATCTTAGGTCGTCGGCGTCACTGCCGGTCGCCCCCGGTGCGCAGCCGGAAGCGCTGGAGCTTGCCGGTGGCCGTGCGCGGCAGGCCGTCCAGGAACCGGATCTCGCGCGGACACTTGTACGGCGCGAGCTCCTGCCTGACGAAGGCCCGCAGCGCCTCCGGGTCCCGGGCGGCGCCCTCGCGCAGCACCGCGAAGGCCACCACGACCTGGCCCCGGTCCTCGTCCGGCCGGCCCACCACCGCCGCCTCGACGACGTCGGGGTGGCGCAGCAGCGCGTCCTCGACCTCGGGGCCGGCGATGTTGTACCCGGCCGAGATGATCATGTCGTCGGCGCGGGCGACGTAGCGGAAGTACCCGTCGGGCTCGCGGACGTAGGTGTCGCCGGTGACGTTCCAGCCGTCGCGCACGTACACGCTCTGGCGCGGGTCGGCGAGATAGCGGCAGCCGACCGGGCCGCGCACGGCGAGCAGTCCGGGTGTGCCGTCGGGCACGGGCGTGCCGGTCTCGTCCTGCACGCGTGCCTGCCAGCCGGGGACGGGCACTCCGGTGAGGCCGGGGCGGGCGTCGTCGTCGGCGGCGGAGATGAAGATGTGCAGCAGCTCGGTGGCGCCGATGCCGTTGATGATCCTCAGACCGGTCCGCTCGTGCCAGGCGTGCCAGGTGGCCGCCGGGAGGTTCTCGCCGGCGGAGACGCATCTGCGCAGGGAGCCGAGGTCGTGGCCGTCGGCCTCGGCGAGCATCGCCCGGTAGGCGGTCGGCGCGGTGAACAGCACGGTCACCCCGTGCTCGGCGACGGCGGGCAGCAGCCGGCGGGGGCCGGCCTGTTCGAGCAGCAGCGCACTCGCACCGGCGCGCATCGGGAAGACGACGAGACCGCCGAGGCCGAAGGTGAAGCCGAGCGGGGGACTGCCCGCGAAGACGTCGTCCCGGCGCGGCTGGAGCACATGCCGCGAGAAGGTGTCCGCCGTCGCCAGCACGTCGCGGTGGAAGTGCATGCACCCTTTCGGACGGCCCGTGGTGCCCGAGGTGAACGCGATCAGCGCCACGTCGTCCGCCGCGGTCGCCACCGCCGGGTACGGGGTGTCCGGCGCCGGCCGCCGCAGCAGGTCGTCCGGGCCGTCACCGCCGTACGTGGTGATCCGCAGCCCCGGCGCCTCCGCCTTGACGAGGTCGTCCACCGCCCGGATGTCGCACAGGGCGTGCTCCACCCGGGCGATCTCGCACAGGGTGCGCAGCTCGTGCGGCCGCTGCTGCGCCAGCACCGTGACCGCGACCGCGCCGGCCTTCAGCACCGCCAGCCAGCAGGCCGCCAGCCAGGGTGTGGTCGGGCCGCGCAGGAGCACCCGGTTGCCGGGGACGACGCCCAGCACGCCGGTGAGGACGTGGGCGATGCGGTCGACCCGGGCGCGCAGCTCGCCGTAGGTCCAGGTCTCGTCCGGGGTGTGGAAGACCGGGTGTTCGCCGGGCGGTCCGTGCAGCAGTTCGGCGGCGCAGTTGAGTCGTTCGGGGTACCGCAGCTCCGGCAGGTCGAAGCGGAGCTGGGGCCACTGCTCGCGCGGCGGGAGATGGTCGCGCGCGAAGGTGTCGAGATGGGCCGACTCGTTCATGGCGGTTCGCCCCCTGGGTGTGGGCTCGCGCACGGCTCGGGTGGGCAGCGCCCCTGGAGCGTATCGCGTTGGTGACGGCAGTCAAGACAGCGCGATATGGTCGGGGGCGAGCCTGGAAAGAGGGGACCGGTGATGACCGCATTCTCGCTCGAACCGGCACAGACCGCCTGGTGTGCCGAACTGCGCGCCCTGGCGGAGGAACGGCTGCGCCCGCTCGCCGAGAAGAGCGAGGACGGCCACGTGGACCGGGCACTGATCGCCGAACTCGGCCGCCTGGGGCTGCTGGAGCGCCTGTTCACCTCCGGAGCCCTGGAGCTCTGCCTGATGCGCGAGTCCCTCGCCTACGCCTGCACCCCGGCGGAGACCGCGCTCGCCCTCCAGGGCCTGGGAGCCCACCCCGTGCACGCCCACGGCACACCCGCCCAGCGCGAGCGCTGGCTCCCGCGGGTGACCGACGGCTCCGCGGTGGCCGCCTTCGCGCTCACCGAGCCGGGCGCGGGCTCCGACGCGGCCGCGCTCGCCCTCGCCGCCGCACCCGACGGCCCCGGCCGCTGGCGGCTCACCGGGCAGAAACGGTGGATCTCCAACGCCCCCGAGGCCGACTTCTACACCGTCTTCGCCCGCACCGCGCCCGGCCCCCGGGGCGTGACCGCCTTCCTCGTCCCGGCCGGCCGCCGCGGCCTCACCGGCTCCGCGCTGGAGATGCTGTCCCCGCACCCCATCGGGGCCCTGGACTTCGACGCCGTGCCGGTCACCGCCGACGACGTCCTCGGCGAGGAGGGCCGCGGACTGCGCGTCGCCCTCGGCACCCTCACCCTCTTCCGGCCCAGCGTCGGTGCCTTCGCCGTCGGCATGGCCCAGGCCGCCCTCGACGCGAGCCTCGCCCACACCGACCGGCGGGAGGCGTTCGGCGGCCCGCTGAGCGGCCTCCAGACGGTCGCGCACCAGATCGCCGAGATGGCCCTGCGCACCGAGGCGGCCCGGCTGATGGTGTACGCGGCGGCCGCCGCGTACGACCGCGGCGACCCGGACGTCCCGCGGCGCGCGGCCATGGCGAAACTGCTCGCCACCGAGACCGCCCAGTACGTCGTCGACGCCGCGGTCCAGCTGCACGGCACCCGCGCCCTGCACCGCGGCCATCTGCTGGAGCACCTCTACCGCGAGGTCCGCGCCCCGCGGATCTACGAGGGGGCCAGTGAGGTGCAGCGCGGCATCATCGCCAAGGAGACCTACCGCACGGGGAGGGCCACCGTATGAGCGCCGAGCGGATCGATCCGGCCGAGCTGTCGCCGCCCACAGGCTTCTCCCACGCCGTCGTCGCCACCGGCTCCCGGACGGTGTTCCTCGCCGGGCAGACGGCCCTGGACGGCGACGGGAAGGTCGTCGGCGAGACGCTGCCGGAGCAGTTCGAGAAGGCACTCGGGAATCTGCTCACCGCGCTCGCCGCGGCCGGCGGCACCCCGGCCGACCTCGCGCGCGTCACCGTCTACACCACCGACATCGCCGACTACCGCGCCCACGCGGCCGAACTGGGGCGCGTCTGGCGCAGGCTCGCCGGGCGGGACTATCCGGCGATGGCCGTCGTGCAGATCGTACGGCTGTGGGACGAGGCGGCCCGGGTGGAGCTGGACGGGTTCGCGGTGCTGCCGTAGCGCGCACCTGCGTCAACACGCCGACGAAGGGGTGACGGTCACCTCTTCCGGCACGGACGCCGGGTACCTGTGGAGCCCCCACACAGGAGGTCTCCCCATGCACCGCTCCTTCCCCGCGCTCCTCGGCGCCGCGGCCGGTGCCGCGCTGCTGCTCGCCGCGGCCGCCGTCCCCGTGGCGGCCGACCCGTCCGAGACGGTCACCGTCGACCCGACCGGCCGGATCGCCGCCGACGGCACGGTCACCCTGACCGGCACCTACCGCTGCACGGGCAGCACCGGGCCGGTGTTCGTCAGTTCCGCGCTCTCCCAGGACCGGCCGTCCGTGCAGCAGGGCATCGGCGGCAGCCGGGCCGTGTGCGACGGGGCCGAGCACCGCTGGGAGAACTCCGGCCTTCCGCAGCCGGACTCCCTCGAGGCCGGTCCCGCCGACGTCGAGGTCACGGTGATGGAGCTGCACCCCTCGGGCGGTCTGCCGCTGCCCCGCTTCCACGCGGTGCTGGAGCAGGAGATCACCCTGGTCGAGGGCTGACACCCCGCCCCGTGCGGCCGCCGGTCCGGGTCCGCCCCGCTCACCCGCCGCGGACCCGGTCGAGCAGGCCGCACACCGCGACCCCCGTGACCAGGAAGGCACCCATCGCCGACAGCAGGGCGACCTCGGCGTACGACGGCGGGGTCAGCCGCAGGGCGACGGCGGCGCACGCCGCTCCCGCGAGGACCGCGCAGCCGACGCGCGCCGTGAGACGGAGCAGGGCCCCGGCGGCCGCCTCGCGGGCCGCCCGCGCACAGGCCGCAGCCGCCGTCAGGGCGCCCGCCGCCAGAGCGAGCCGGGGCGTCCCGAACAGCAGGCCGTAGCGGATCGCCAGCGCGGGCACGAAGAAGAGCAGCAGCCAGTGACGCAGGGCATGCACCACGAACGACAGCGTCGGCGCGGACGCGTCCGGCAGCCGGGCGGCCACCGCCCGCAGCGCCGTCAGGGCGACCGCGGCCGCCACCGCCAGGGGAAGCCGGTCGTCCAGCCGCCCCAGGCTGTACAGCAGGGCCGTGTCGTACACGACCAGCACCAGCACGGCCAGCGACCCCAGCGAGCCGATGAACACCAGCAGCCCCGGCATCGACGCCGGCACCCGCGAGGCACCCGGGTCCCGTGCCGCCGCACGCGCGAGCAGCAGCGGGGTGACGACGGCGGAGACGGCACGGATCACCAGGTCGTCGACCGTGTACGGATTGCGCAGGTCCCATTCGACCAGGCAGAACACGGCCGTGTACGACACGGCGGCCGACGGCAGCAGGGCCGAGCACGCGATCCGGCGGTACAGGCCCGCGTCCAGCCACCGCACCACGGTCGCGAACGCCAGCAGCACGAAAGGAAGTTCCAGGAACGCCTGCACGCGCAGCACGCTCGGCGCGAGCAGATCCGGTGCGGGGAAGTGCCCGGCCAGGCCGCGCAGGACGGGGGACGCCGACGCCAGGTCGAACCACCCGGCGGGCAGGAAGCGCGCCACGAACGACGGATCCCCGTCGTGCACCCGCAGCACGTACACGGTGAACAGCACCTGATTGACGTGGACGAGGCCCGTCACCACCGCCAGCCCCACGGCGGGCGTGAGGACGCGGCGGCCCGCCGCCCCGGAAGGACCGGGGCGGCGGGCCAGGACACGCGGGGTGATCGCGAGGGCCGTGACGACCGACGCGACCACCACCACGTCCACGAGTATCCGCACGGTCACGTGTGCAGATACACCTCGCATTCCGTGCCCGACGCATGGACGACCAGGCCGGTGACGTCGTCCGCCTCGTGGCGGACGTACCGGTCGTCGGTGTCGTTCGCCGTCCAGCCGCGCCCCTCGGCGAACACCTCGGTCGCGACCGCGTGCTCGTCCACGGACGTGGTCCTGCGGAAGCCGTTGCCCGCCACGAACCGCGGAACGGACGAGCACGGCGTGCGCAGCACGGCCGCCATCGGGTACGTGTCGTCCGCGGACCACGCGTAGTACCCCTCGACCTTCGCCGACGCCGGCAGGTCGATCGCGTGGTCACGGAACGCCCGGGCAGCGCTCACATCGGTGTGCGCGCCCTGGAAGGCGCCGGGGAACCGTTTCGCCGGCTCCTCGCCGCACGAGGCGACCGCCATCAGCGGCAGCAGGCCCAGGATCAGCCCCGCCGCCGGACGCCGGAACGCAGCGGTGCGCATGTCACCCCCCGATCTCGTAGGTGTAGGAACCCCAGACGTTGTAGTCCTGGGCATAGCCGTCGGTGTGCAACCTTGCCAGATCGTTCTGGTTGATCTCTTCCCACTTGCCGACGTTGCCGCGCGGGGCACCGCCCGCCGGGTTGCCCCAGTTGTAGCGCTTGAAGACCTCGACGGTGATCGTCTTGTTGTCGTTGGCGGTCTTCACGCGGTACTGGAACCCGTTGAGCGCGTACCACCACTTCTGGACCGCGGGGCCCTTGTCCCCCTGCTCCATGAAGTCGGCGACGCTCGTGCCCACGCTCCACTCCGTGGCGGACTCCCCGCTGCCCGACTTGCGGGCGTCGGCGATGTGGCCGTCGACCAGCCGCTGGAAGCCGGGCAGGTCGTCCATCATCTGCTTGGGGCTGATCTCGTAGGCGTCACCGGACGCGCCCAGCCAGTGCTCCAGCAGGTCGGAGGCGACGTCGTAGTGCATGGCGTTGCGCATGACCTTGGCGCCGGCCGTCATGTACCCCCACAGGCCGAGGTTGTAGTCCTGGTTCAGCCACTGCGTGAACCAGTTGGAGTCGTCGAAGGGACGGTCGTCCTCGTTCTGCTGGGCCGGCGCGTCGAGCGGGGTGTCGTTCTCGTAGAACTCGCCCTCGCCCGGCTTGGTGATGTTGTCGTCCGCGCGGTCCGCGTAGTAGTTGTCGAGGAACGCCTCGCTGCCGCAGACACCCATCTCGGCGCAGATCATGTGGCCGTCGTACTCGACCCGGCTGGTCGGGTTGCCGCCGGTGAAGGCGTAGCGGTTGCCGGTGTACGGGTCGACCCCGAGGCCCATGTCCGCGAGGGCGCCGTTGTACATGTCCCGGGTGGTGAAGCGGTTCAGGCCCGGGCTGTAGTCGCGGAAGCCCATGTCGTAGGTGCCGGACCGGGCGTCCCAGCGCTTGGCGTTGTAGCGGTAGGGGTTGTACGCCTCCTTGGCGGGGTCGGCCGCGTCGGGCTTGTCGATGCCGGTGAACTCGGACTCGTCGTCCTTGCCGTAGGCGGTGTAGCCGTAGGTGGCCTTGGTGTCGCCGTCCTCGTCGGTGAGCGTCTCGACGTCGGTGTGGCTGTTGTAGCCGTAGTAGCCGTCCTCGGTCGTGCCGTCGCTGTTGTGCTTGATCTGCGACAGCCGCTCGCCCCACGGGCTGTACTGGTAGGACTTGGTGAGCGTGCCGGCCACCTTCTCGTCCAGGACCTCGGTCGACAGACCCAGGTAGGAGAAGTCGGTGGTCTTTCCGTCGGCGGTCTTCGTGGCGGTGCGGTCCAGCGGGTCGAACGTGTACGTCGTCGCCTTCAGCGCGCCGCCGTCGTCCATCCGCTCGGCCTTCACGACGTGGTCGAAGCCGTCGTAGGTGTTGCGCTCGACGACCTGGCCGGCGGCCGTGACCGATTCCATGCGGCCGAACGGGTCGTAGGTGTACTTCGCCGCCACGCCCGAGGTGGTCGCGGTCAGCAGCCGGTTGCGGTCGTACTCGTAGACGGTCTCCTTGCCCTCGACCGTCTGCCGGACGACGTTGGCGTTGTCGTCGTGGACGTAGGTCTCCGTCCCGGCGCCGTTGCCGGTCTTGACCGACTCCTCGATCCGGTCGGCCGGGTCGTAGGCGTACTCGGTCGTCGACTCCAGATAGGCCGCGGTGTCGTCGGCGTTCATCTTCTTCGCCACGTCCTGCGCCTTGTTGCCGTTGGCGTCGTAGGCGTAGGTGTGCGAGGAGACGAGGGTGCCGTTGGCCTTCTTCTCGGTCGTCGCCTTCACAGCGGCGTCGAGGTAGTAGGTGTAGTCGACGGTGTTGCCGTTGGCCTTGGTCTCCTTCAGCTTCAGACCGCGGTCGGTGTAGGTGTACGTCGACCTCTTCGGCGACGTGTCGGTGGCGGACCTGCCGACCTCGACGGTGGCGACGAGGTCGCGCAGGTCGTAGATGTACCTGGAGAACTGGTCGGGGTGGGCGACCGTGGCGACCAGGCCGTTGGCGTCGTAGGTGTACGACGTGGCCTTCTTCTCGGTGCCCGCGAGCTGCTCCGTGACCTTCTGGATCTGGTTGAGCCCGGTGTAGGCGACCGAGTAGGCGTCGATCTTCGCGCCGGGTGACGTGTCGTCGATCGACGTCATGTTGCCGTTGACGTCGTAGGTGTACGAGAAGGTCCGCTTCTCGTCGTCGGTCTCACCCGCGTTGTCGCGCACCAGCTTGACCGCGTCGGCGACGGCGACACCGCCGCTGCTCTGGTCCAGCTTCAGCCCGGTGCTCTCGCTCTGCTTGAGCGTGTAGGTGCCGAGGCTGACCCAGGTGCCCGCGGCCGTCGTCTGGTTCTTCGTGACGGCCGGCTCGGTGGTGGTGCCGTGGGTGAGGGTGTACCTGGCGGTGGTGGTGGCGCCGGTGACCTGCGGGTACTTCACGTACGCGGTGTACGTGCCGTCCTTGGGGATGTTCAGCGTCCAGGTGAACGCGTCGGTGCCGGTGCCCGCCGCGTGGGTGCGGTGGTCGTAGCCCTGCTGGCCGGTGGCGTTCCCGGTGGCCCAGGTGCCGGTGGCGGACGTGTTCTGGGTGTCGGAGTTGTCGGCCAGGACGACCGACCTGCCGACCGGGACACCGTCGTCCGACTTCGACTTCAGCTTGCCGTCGGGGTAGTAGGACCAGGACATCGTCCGGTTGGACGAGCCGCCCGCCGAGGTCAGCGTGCGGGCCGTCTGCAGACCCAGCTCGTTGTACTCGTAGGTGGTGGAGATGTCCCACGGGTCGGTGGACGACCGCACCCAGCCGTTGTCGAAGTACTCGTACGTCGTGTCGTTGCGGACGGTCTCGCCGTCCGACGGCGGCATCGACGTCCTCGCCACCCGGCCCACCTTGTCGTACACGGTCTCCGTGTAGACGTCCGGCTTGTTGAACCGGGTGTCGTCCGGGTCGTACGGCTGGTACTTGCGCACCACGCGGTTCAGCTCGTCGTAGGCGGTGCGCACGGTGAAGTCGTCCGCGTCCGCGGTCGCCGTACCGCGCGGCGTGATCACCTCGGTGACGTTGCCGACCTGGTCGTACCCGTACTTCGTCGAGCGGGTCGTGGTGCCCTCGTGGGGGACCTCGACCTCGGACTGCATGCCGCGCTCGTCGTAGGTGACGGTGGTGGTGTTGTTCTCCGCGTCCGTGGTCGACGTGACCAGCGAGTCCTTGTCGTAGACCCGCTCGGTCGACTTGCCGTTCGCGTCCGTGACGGTGGTGACCCGGTGGTTCAGGTCGTAGGCCGTCCTGGTGGTGTAGTCGGACGGGTCGGCGGTCGCGTTCTTCTTCGGGTCGACGACGGTGACCAGGTTGCCGACGTCGTCGTACGCGTAGGAGACCTTCTCCTGCTGGGCGTTGACCACCGAGGTGAGCTGGTAGATCGCGTCGTAGTGGTTCGTGGTGACGTAGTCGGTGGTGTCCGACGCCGTCAGCGATCCCTTGGGCTCGGTCGTCGTTCTCAGGTTGCCGACCCGGTCGTACGTGTAGGCCGTACGGCGCTCGCCGGACGTGGCGGTGTCCTTGGGCGCGGTCGCCGAGAGAACCTGGTCCGCGTCGTCGTAGACGGCCGTGGAGACCGCGCCGTTCGGCGAGGTCGACGTGGTGACGTTGTCGTTCGCGTCGTACACGGGGGCCGGTGTGGTGATGAAGTCACCGGCCGCCTGGTCCTTCGGCGCCGTGCCGGTCGTCGGACGCCCGAAGGTGTCGTACTCCTGCGTGGTGGTCCTGGAGCCGGCGTCGGTGACGTGCAGGACCTGGCCGCGCACGTCGTAGTCGAACAGCGTGGAGAACGACTTGGCGTCCGTGATCCGCTTCGGGTAGCCGTTCGCGTCGAACTCGGCGTACGTCGTCGGGTTGCCGTTCGCGTCGGTCGCCTTGCTCAGCTGGCCGTGGGCGCCGTACTCGTACGTCGTGGTGTAGTCGCCCGCCGTGGCGGTCGCGACGCCCTTGGGGTCGGTGACCGTCCTGAGGTTGCCGAAGGTGTCGTAGCCGAACTGCCAGGCGCGGCCCTCGGGGGAGGTCTTGCGGAACAGGTCGGCGGCGTAGCCGTCGGCGCGGGTCTGGTACTCGTACCTCGCCGCGTTCGCGGGCCACTCGGAGGTGTCGGCGACGCAGGCGGTCAGCTGGTCCGGCACACCGGACCTGTTGTTCTCCGCGTCGCGCTGCCAGAGCGGGAAGCCCGTCCTCTGGTCGTAGCAGAACGCGGTCCTGGCGCCGTTGTCCTCCTCCAGATACGTGACGTTGTTGTCGGCGTCCCAGCTCATCTTCGTGGTCTGCGACTTGGCGTTGACCGTCTGCACGGAGCGGCCGTAGTCGTCGGCGACGTACTTCGTCGCGTTGTTCTCGGCGTCGGTGACGGTGGTGTCGACGAACTTGGTGTTCGACGCGTCCGCCGCGTACGCGAAGGCGGTGTCGCCGCCGAGACGGTCGGTGATCTTCTTGGTCCACCAGTGGTACTTGGGGTCGTCACCGGCGCTGGGGGCGTAGTAGTCGAGCCGGGTGTCGTGACCGCGCGGGTCGGTGACGGTGACCAGCTTGACGTTCTTGTTGCCCTGCGTGGCGTCGTAGGCGAAGCCGAACACCTTCGGCTGGGACGAGCCCGCGCCGTCGGTCAGCCGGGTGAGCAGCCCCTGGTCGGAGTACCCGAAGGTGAGCTTGCGGCCCGAGATGTCCGTGATCGACTCGACGTGATCGGTGATCTTCGGGCTGGACGCCTCGGCCTTGGTCCAGTAGTCGACGGTCAGCGACTGCCGGCCGGCCGGGTCGGTGATGTAGGAGAGGAACTTGGTCGGCTTGTTGTTCGACCTGCGTTCCTCGTAGGTGTACGTCTGCGTGTTGCCGTTCTTGTCGACCACCGAGGTGAGGTAGCCGTCGCAGCCGAACAGGAAGCGGGTGCCGTCCGGGCGCAGCAGGGTCCAGGCGTCCGGGACGGGGTCCTTGTCCGGGGTGCAGTCCAGGCCCGGCTTCATGGTGAGCCGGTAGTGGACGCCCGCGGGGGCCTTCCAGGTGCCGTCCTCCTGCTTGGCGAACACATGCGTGGTGCCGTCACCGTCGGGCAGCCGGACCTCGCGGGCGTTGGCGCTGGGGTTGGGGTGGAAGTCCAGCGGGGCGCCGAGCCGGACCGGTCCGGCGAGCTGGGCGGACCAGCCGCCGCCGAGGACGGTGTCGGAGGTGTCGAGGGAGTTGTAGGAGAAGCGGGCGAAGGTGGTCAGACCGCGTCCGGGGTTGGTGAACGCGTTGTACGACCACACGGTGTTCCCGGCGGCGAGGTTGTTCATCACCGTCGAGCCCGCACCGGTGTTCTTGCCGGTGTAGGAGTAGAACTTCTCCAGGCCCAGGGAGTTGGAGGTCGGGTCCTCCACGGCCACGTTCTGCTTCAGCCCCGGGATGCCGCCCGTGCCCGCCGACAGCCAGCTGCCGTCGGAGACCTTGCGGACGTCCCAGCCGAGGACGTAGTCGGTGCGCTTGTTGCCGTTGTCGCTGTTGACCGGCGTCTTCACCTGTGCCTGGAGCACGGTCGACTGACCCGGCGCGAGAGCCGGTACCGCCGTCGCGACCTGGTTGCCGCCGTTGGTGACGTCCGTGCCGTCGGGGAGCTTCCAGGTGTAGGACAGCTCGCGCTCACCGGCCGCCCACGCGGTGGCGGTGGTGTTGGTGAGGGTGAACTCGACGGTGTACGCGGAGTTCGGGGTCATCCGCGCGGGGGTCTTGGGCGCGTAGTACGTCGACTCGGTGGTGGAGTCGATGTAGGTGACGACCAGACGCGGACGCAGCCGCTTCTCGCTCGCCTCGGAGGACAGGAACACCGTCCGTTCCTGCTTGACCGACTCGTCGGCCGTCCTGAGCAGCACACCCTGCTGGGAGGCGGGGGTGTTCACCCAGCCCTGGACGAGGGAGGTGACGCTCCAGTCGTGCCGTGCCGGGTCGTTGCTCATCGCCGGGGCGGTGTCGGCGACCGTCGTGCCGGCGTCACCGCCGGGCGTGGTCCAGGCGGTGGCCGCGTCCGCCTTCGTCCAGGTCGCGGACGCCTCGTCGAAGTCCCGTGTCAGCGGACGCAGTTCGTAGACCGCGCCGGTGTTCTCGGTGGTGGTCTGGGTGCCCCACAGACGCATGGTCGCGTCCAGTACCCGCGCGCCGGCGGGGACGCCGGCCAGGGACGGGAACTTCAGGGCCGCGCGGGTGGTGCCGTAGGTGGGGGAGTTGTTGCCCACCGTCAGCCACTTCTGCGCGACGCCGTCGACGATCGTGTCGTGCGGGGTCGTGGACTCCGCCTGGGACAGGGTGGTGTCCTGGGCGGCCTCGACGATCTTCGTGGTGCGGCCCGCCTTCGGCAGACGCACCAGCTGCGTCGGAGCGCCGGTCACCTGCCCGTCGGCGGTCTTGACCGCGACCATGTAGTAGTACGCCCGGCCGAACGGGTCGGCGCTGTCGGCCGCCGTCGGTGTGGCCGAGGTGTCCGTGTACGTCGTCGCCGACCTGGACACCGGGGCGACCAGGGTCGCCGCGGACGGCGTGAAGGTCTGGTAGACCGAGCGGTGGACCTGGTACTCGACGATGTCGTCACCGGCCGAGGCCGACGGGTCGGTGTAGGCAGACCAGTTCAGTTCCGCGCCGGTGTCGTGGATCGTCGTCGGGGCGTCGAGCTCCACACCCGGCCGGCCGTAGGTCAGCACCAGCCGCGGGTAGTTCGCCGTCTCGCCGCCGTAGCCGAACTCGCTGCCCTCGTAACGGGGGCCGCCCTTGGGCGCGTTCGCCGACTCGTCCGCCGCCTTGACGACGAAGCCGTGGTTGGTGTTCGTGCCGTCGATCCAGGACTGGACCGTCTTCGTCACGGGGAAGGAGTGCCAGACATCGGCCTCGTGAGGCTGCTTGGTGACCACGCCGCCCCTGGTGAAGCGGACCGCGTCCGCGAGCACCGCCGTCGTCGTCGAGGCGGGACCGTCACCGAGGACGATCCTGCCCGCGGTGCCGGCCTTGAACGGGCGGGTGCCCAGCGTCTTCCACACGCCGCCGGTACCGGCCTTCTGGTCGACCGTGTAGACCTGGGTGCCGCCGTTGTAGGTCAGCGTGTAGGGCGCGTTCGTGGCCCGGTCCGCGGCAGGCACGTAGTGCACCTGGACCTGGTAGTCGCCGTCCTCCGGGAGGTTCGGCTGCCAGGTGTAGGTGTTGCCCGCCACCGAGTCCTTGTTGTACAGGTAGTCCTGGTTCACCGCGTACTGCGTGTACGCCGTGTTCCCGGAGGCGGGCCAGGAGCCGCTCGCCGCGGTGGTGCCGGCGTCGCCGTCGTCGACCAGGACCGAGGTGCCGGACAGCTCGCCGGTGATCCCGTTGGCGCTGTTCCAGGTCGCGGTGGACTCGGACCACGCCTGTGTCGCCCGGTGGGCCTCCAGCGGCACCTCGGTGTCGGCCGCCGTGTGGGTCTGGTCGTAGTACAGCTTCAGCTCGGCCGCGTCCAGCTTCGTGCCCGCGGGCACCCCGGTGAGGGGGAACTTCAGCAGCGCGCGCGAGGACCCGGTGGAGGTGTTGCCCACCGACAGACGCCAGTTGGCGTCGTAGTTCGACGCCGGACCGTCCGAGGAGATCATCACGTCCTGCGCCGTCGCCGGCGTGGGGGCGATCTGGATCGTCGGGTCGACGGTGACCGGGTACTGCCGCTCGGGGGCCGCCAGCCACTTCGCGTCCGGTACGACGGTCAGCTTCCAGCCGTCGCCGTCGCGCGCCAGACGCTGCTCGACGGCGGTGCTGTACGCGGTGCCGTAGGGGGACCCGGCGTCCTTCTTCGTGTCCGCCATGAACGGCGCCGGGATCACCAGCACCGGACTGGTGCCCTCGCCGTAGAAGGCGATCGAGCCGTCCTCGTCCGCCTTCGGGGTGAGACCGTCGGCGTCCAGGGTGAACGTGAACCTCACCGGCCCCGAGGGGCGTTCGGCCAGGGTGATGTTCTCCTTCACCCGGCCCGCGCCGACCTCGTACGACAGATCCGCACCGGCCACCGCGTCACGGTAGGTGACCGTGTCGCCCTTCGCGACAGGGGCCAGCGCGCCCTTCGCGCCCTCCAGGCCGAGCGTCACCGTGTGGCCCTCGGCGGACTGCACCCGCACCATGCGGCCGGAGTCCTTGCCGAACCAGCTGCGCAGCGCGTTGCCGGTGTTGGCGTACTCGAAGCCCGGCTTGCCGGACCTCTCCACCCGGACATCGATGTCGTGCCACGACGTGCCCGAGCGGTAGCCGGTCGGCACGGCGGAGACCTCGGCCTGCACCCGCCCGTCCGACAGCTGCCAGTAGCGGGCGTTCGCCGTACGCCGCGCGGTCAGTTCCCCGACCCGCCGCGGCTTCGGCGCCGCCTTGCCCGGCGGGAGCTTCTGCCGCTCGGCGACCCCCGCCTCGTCGTGCGAGACCGGCTCCGCCTGCCGGTCCTCGCCGTCGTCCGCGAACCAGTCCTTGACGGTGTCGACGAATCCGTCGCCGTCGCCGTCGGAACCGGACGCGGCATAAGCGGCCTGTGGCAACAGTGAACTCGTCACCGCCGCTGCCACAAGGCACGCCAGTGCCCTGCCCAATCTGGGACTCACGCCAAACCTTTCCCTCAATGGTCCTGGAAATCCACGGAATTAACCCCGGTCCGGGCCTGCGAGGGCTCCGGCCAGGGCAGACGCCGTGGCGGCCGGAGGTCTAATGATTCAGCTGATGCCAAGTCAAGTGCGGCGACAATCCACCCACTTGATGGGGCAGCCCCTGCAAAACGGCCAAATGGGAGGTGCTTTGTGTCCGATATATCCGCTCGCTGGAGAACGGCCGAGGCATGAGGTATAAAATCGCCTGTCCTGGCTCGCACGGAGCCGGACTCACCGGCAATTCAGGTGCCGAGGGGGGAAATTCAATGGGTGCCGACACCCCGAAGGCCGGGAATCCGGCGGGATCCGGGGAATCCGGTGCGCGGTCCGTCCGTCCCGATCGCGCGGGGCTGGTCACGGCCGCCGTGGCGCTCGCCGCGTGCGGCGGTCTCGTGCTGTTCGGAGTGCTCTCGCCGGGCGACGGAGAGCGGAAGGATCCGAAGCGTCAGGTGCCCACCGCGTCCGTCACCTACGAGGTGACCGGCACCGGCACCGCCGACATCACCTACCAGGCGCGCAGCGAGTCGGGCCGGGCCACCGTCGTGAAGGCGGCCGCCCTGCCCTGGCGCAGGACCGTGCCGGTGCCGCTCGGCCGCAGTCCCGTCGTCAGCATCGTGCTCGGCGAGCAGGGCGGGCAGGCCCGCTGTACCGTCGCCGTCCGGGGCCGGCATCTGCAGAGCGCCACCGCCAGCGGCGGCTACGGGCGTGCCACCTGCACGGGCACGCTGCCGGGCGCCGCCGGTGCCGGGGCTCCGGCCGGGGCCGCCGCGGGGTGATCCCTCCCGCGCACCACAGCAAGCGACACCGAACCAAGACAGGGAGGGCCATGAGCCCCGCACCATCCCGCGCACGCCGCGGTCTCGTCCGCTCGCGCACCACCTGGCTGGCCGTCGCGGCCGCCGCGCTCGGCGGGGCCGGACTGGCGACGGTCGCGACGGCGGCGGGGCCCGGCTCCGGTTCCGGCGCCGACACGGCCCGGTCGGCGAGCGCCCGGAGCATGGCGTTCGGCGGGACCGGCACGGCCCGGCGGACCGTGCCGCGCACCCGGACCGAGTCGTTCTCCCTGCTCGGCGTCTCCTGGGCCGACCACACCCGGCGGTTCGACGGCACCGCGCAGATACGCACCCGCAGTTCCGAGACCGGCCTGTGGTCCGCGTGGCGCGACCTCGACTTCGACGTGCTGCCGCCGGAGACCGACGAGGCGGCCCCGGCCGACACCCGCGGTGCCTCGGAGCCGCTGTGGACCGGCCCCTCCGACGCGGTCGAGGCGCGTGTCGTCGCCGACGGCGAGCAGACCGCCGTGCCCGAGGGGCTGCGGCTGGACCTCGTCGACCCGGGTACGACGCCCAAGGGCAGGGGCAGGGCCGGCGTCACCGGTTCCGCCAGGAAGGCGTCCACGGCGACGGCCGCCCCGACGGAGACGCCGTCCGGCACGACGGAGCCTTCGGTGTCCACGGAGCCGACCGCCTCGGCCGAGCCGACGGGCATCACGGAGCCGACGGGCACCACGGAGCCGACCGGTACCTTGGAGTCGACGGCGACCGCCGAGCCGACCGGGACCACGGAGCCGACCGCCTCGGCCGAGCCGACGGGCACCACGGAGCCGACCGGTACGTCGGAGCCGACGGGCACCACGGAGCCGACCGGGACCACGGAGCCGACGGCGACCGCGGAGCCGACCGCCTCGGCCGAGCCGACGGGCACCACGGAGCCGACGGGCACCACGGAGCCGACCGGTACGTCGGAGCCGACGGCCTCGTCCGAGCCGACCGGGACCACGGAGCCGACGGCGACCGCGGAGCCGACCGGGACCACGGAGCCGACCGCCTCGGCCGAGCCGACCGGGACCGCCGCGCCCACCGCCCCGGCGGAGCCCGCCGCGCCCGCGATCGTCAGCCGGGCCGGCTGGGGTGCCGACGAGTCGCTCGTCAAGGACCCCGCGGAGTACCTCAACAAGGTGGAGGCGTTCTTCGTCCACCACACGGCGGGCACCAACGACTACACCTGCGCCGACTCGGCCGCGATCATCCGCGCGATCTTCGTCTACCACGTACGGACGAACGGCTGGAACGACGTCGGCTACAACTTCTTCGTCGACAAGTGCGGCACGGTCTTCGAGGGCCGCGCCGGCGGTGTCGACAAGCGGGTCCGCGGCGCCCACACCTACGGCTTCAACGGCGTCTCCTCCAGCATCTCCCTGCTCGGCGACTACGAGAACGGCGGCACCCCGACGCCCGCCGCCCTGCAGGCCGTCGCCGACGTCGCCGCCTGGAAGCTGGGCCTGGACGGCGTGGACCCGCAGGCGCGGGTGACGCTCACCGCGGCCGGGGACACCGGCGTCTACAAGGCCGGTGAACGCGCCACCCTGGACACGGTCTCCGGGCACCGCGACGGCTACGCCACGCTCTGCCCCGGCCAGAAGCTCTACGACGAACTGCCCGCCGTCCGCGGCCTGGCCGCGGCCTCCCCGTACGCGGCCGGGTGACCTGCACCGCCCGGTCGTCCGTCGGCCCCGCTCCGCCTTGCGGCGGAGCGGGGCCGACGTGCAGGGCGGCGCGGCCCGCCCGGGTCAGCCGGGATGGCGCAGCCGGAGCTCGTCGGCGAGGGCCTGGCGGCCCCGGATGCCGAGCTTGCGGTAGGCCCGTGTCAGATGCTGCTCGACCGTGCTGACGGTGACGAACAGCCGGCTGCTGATCTCCCGGTTGGTGTAGCCGCGCACGGCGAGCTGGGCGACGCGCAGCTCGGCCTCGCTCAGCACCGCGGGGTGGGCCGGGCGCGGCTCGTCCTGTCCGCTCTTGTGGGCCTCGTCGTCCGGCCGGTAGGTGATGTCGATCCGCTTCAGCGGGGCGGCGACGGGCCGGGCGGGGAGAGCGGCCTGCCGCGGCAGCCGGGCCCGCGGGTCACGGACGGCTCCCGCGGCCGGCCCCTGCCGCTGCTCCTGGAGCCGGGCGATGCTGCGCAGGGTCCGGCTCACCTCCAGCCGGTTCCCGGCGTCCTCGAAGACCTTCGCCGCCCGGCCCAGCAGCCGGTGGTCGTCGCTGGGCGAGCTGGTGTAGGCGAGGACGCGCAGCGCGAGGCCGCACGCGTAGGGGTCGGACTCCATCGAGAGCTTGATCTGCTGCTTGGCCAGCTCGCGCGCGGTCTCGGTGTTGCCGAGCTGGAGATGGGCCTCGGCCAGGTCGCTGCGCCACGGGATGGGGGCCAGGACGCTGTCGTCCCAGTCGCGCAGCAGCTGTTCGCAGCGCTGGAAGTCGCTCACCGCGGCGAGCGGGCGGCGGGTCGCCAGGTGGAAGTGGCCGCGGGCGCGCAGGTACCGCAGTCCGACCATGGTGTCGAACATCGCGTCCGGCACCGGGATGCGCAGGGTGCGGGCGGCCTCGTTGAAGTTGCCCGCGGATATATCCGCGTAGACCAGAATGGCGAGCGGGTCGCCGATCGAGATGCCCCAGCCCTGTTCGCCGAGCAGCTCCAGTGCCGCGCGGGCACGTTCGGCCGCCTCGGTGATCTCGTCGCGCTGGAGCAGGATGCAGGCGCGCAGTGCCTCCAGCACGGCCTGCCAGGTCACGGCGCCCTGACGGCGGGCCTCCCGGTCCAGACGGACGCACCACTGCTCGGCGGCGCCGCCGCGGCCGCCCACCGTCAGCGCGGTGACGGCCGTGGCGAGGGCCTCCAGCGAGGTGTTGCTCAGACCGCAGTTCTGCAGGATGCGTTCCGCGCTGGCCAGGGTGGCCTCGCTGCCGGCGCCGCCCCAGGCGTGCTTGAGGGCGTCGGTGATCTCCGCCCAGGGGGTGGAGCGCGGCCGGACCGCGGGCTCGTCCTCGTCCCGCCGTCCGGTCGTGGGGCCGAAGTACCAGGTGTGGGCGAGGCCCAGTTCGGCCTCGGTGCGCGGGTCGACGGGTTCCGCGGAGCCGGTGACGATGCGGTGGGCCTGGTCGAACAGGGCGCGGTCACCGTGCCAGAGGGCGTGCCGCATCAGGGCGAAGCAGCCGTCGTGGTCGAGGGTGCCGGTGTCGGCGGCCGCGCGCAGCGCCGGGATGTGCGCGGCGGCGCGGGCGGGGTTGACCCGCCAGGTGCTCCAGACGAGGGACTGGTGTATCACCCGTTCCTCGTCCGGGTCGGCGGCCGCCGTGAGGGCGAGGCCGAGGACCTGCCGGGCGAAGGCGCCGTCGTTGGCGCTCAGCGCCTGGTCGGCGGCCTGCCGCAGCACCGGCACCGCCCAGGGCGCGGGGCGTGTGTCGGCGGCCACGAGATGGCGGGCCACCTCGGTGGCGGGGGAGCCGGCCCGGTGCTTCATCCGGGCCGCCGCCTCGTGCAGCCGGGTACGCCGGGCCGGGGCGAGGGAGTCGAGCACCGCCGTCCTGGCCAGGGGGTGGCGGAAGTCGCCGTCGGAGAGCAGCCCGCAGCGCTCCAGGGCGTCGAGCAGCCGGACGACGCCCTGGGGGTGGACATCGGTGAGGTCCGCCAGGTGTTCGGGCACACCGGGACCGTCGAGCACGGCCAGCGCGGCCGCGACTTCCAGAGGTTCGGTGTCGGGCCGGTCCAGCAGGGCGCGCACGGCGCGCACGTAGGCGGCGCCGACGGTGGCCTGGCCGGTGTGCTCGGCCGTGCGGTGGTCCTCGATCAGCGCGCGCACCAGCATCGGGTTGCCGGCGCCGAGTTCGTGGATGCGGGCGGCGGCCCCGTCGTCGGCGTCGCCGTCGAGGGCCTCCTTGAGCAGGGACTCCACACCGCACTCGGAGAGCGGTGTCAGATGCACCGAGTAGTAGCGGAGCTGGCGGGCGAAGTTGGCGCTGAGCCGGGTGAAGGGGCTTTGTCGCCAGTCCGGTTGATTGAGCACTATGAGCAGATTCGTGGAGCGAATTCGGCGGTGAAGCTGGAGAAGCAGTCTGAGCGATGTCTCGTCGACGAAGTGAAGATCGTCGATGCCGATCACGAGGGACTTTTCCCGGGCCAGGCCGAGGAGGGTGTCGCAGACGTCCCGTAAGTATTGCGGATCGGCTCGGTCGTCGCCTGTGCGAATGCCTAAAGGATGTGGCGAGTTGGCCACTAACTGATCAATGGCCGAGGCTCCGATGCCCTGCTCATCGGGGGCTCCGGTGGCGCTCAGGGTGAGGCAGCCCAGTTCCTCGGCATGATCGAACAGGTCGTTCTGGAGATGGCTCTTTCCGCTTGCGATTCCGCCACTGACCATGACCAGGCGGCCGTTTCCCCGCCTGCTCCAGTCGAGTTGATCGCGCAGAAAACCGCGGGCGGCGTCCGGAGACATCTGGAACTCGTTGCCGGCAGTCGCCATAGACAGTCTATCCCCCCGTAAATAGACTCACCTGTGAGCAGAGTTGTTCCCAGTTGAATGTATCAGACCATAAGGTGACATCAGGCGAGCGAAGAATGAATCGGTAATGATTTCCGGGTCCGTGCGGGGGGTTGGTCCCGGGTTATTGATCATCCCTTCCGTGGGTGCGGGAGCGACAGCCGCCAGCCTGCCGGGCGAGGGCTGGTCATTTCTACCCCACACACACCCCTACTCCTGAGCCGGGTGGCCCTCGCGCTGCTCGGCGACGACCGCCTCGACGATGTCGTCGAGGGTGCGTGTGGGCTTGAACCCCACCTGGGCGAGGGCTTTGTCGCAGTTCGGCACCCGGCGCTGCATGTCCTCGAAGCCGGGTCCGTACGCCTGCTCGTAGGGAATCCTCACCACGCTGCTGGAGGAGCCGGTGGCCGCGACGACCTTGGCGGCCAGGTCCTCCATGCTGATCTGCTCCGAGCTGCCGAGGTTGTAGACCGTGCCGTGCGCGCTCTCGTCCTCCAGCAGCGCGACCAGCGCGGGCACCACGTCCAGGACATGGCAGAAGCAGCGGATCTGCCGGCCGTCCCCGAACAGTGTCAGCGGCTCCCCGGCCAGCGCCTGCGCGACGAAGCGGGGGATGACCATCCCGTAACGGCCGCTCTGGCGCGGTCCCACCGTGTTGAACAGCCGCACGATCACGGTCCGTACGCCGTACTCGACGCCGTACAGATACGCCATCGTCTCGTCCAGGGCCTTCGCCTCGGCGTACGACCAGCGGTTCTTCAGCGGGGAGCCGACGATCCGGTCGGCCTCCTCGGTCAGGCCCTCGGTGGTGTTCTTGCCGTACACCTCGCTGGTCGAGGCGACCAGCACGGGCACGTCGTGGCGGCGGGCGGCCTCCAGGACGTTCTCCGTGCCGCCGAGGTTGGTGCGCAGGCTCTCCAGGGTCCTGCCCATGATGGTGAACACGCCCACCGCGGCGGCCAGATGGTAGATGCGGTCCACCCCGGCCATACAGCTCTCCAGCGCCTCGGTGTCGCACACCGAGCCGCGCACGAACCGCACCCGCGGGTCGCCCAGGAGCTTGGCCAGATTGCCGGTGCTGCCGGTGCTGACGTCGTCGAGGAGGACCACCTCGTGCCCGAGGCCGAGGAGGTGTTCGGTGAGGTGCGAGCCGATGAAGCCCGCGCCCCCGGTGATCAGGCAGCGCACGAACGATCCTTTCGCAGTCGGGGGCGGTTCACGCCGAGGAACCGGCACCCGCGGGGACGAAGCGGTAGGTCGCGTCCAGCACCAGCGGGCAGTCCGCGATCCAGGAGTAGTCGTGGCCCGGCTGCACCGTGTGGATCAGCACCAGGTCCCAGTCGTGCTCGGCAGGCTCCACGATGCTGTCCATGCTGACCCCGCCCGGCAGGGTCAGCCGGGTCACCAGCGGGTCGTAGTACTCGACCTTCGCACCGCGCCGGGTGAGACCGTCCATGATCTCCAGCGCCGACGACGACCGTACGTCGAGCACCCCGGGCTTGTACGAGACCCCGACCACCAGCACGCTGGACCCGGCGAAGCCCTTGCCCGCGTCGGACAGCACACCGAGCATCCGGTCCACCATCGCCAGCGGCCGCTCGGCGATCGCCGTCATCGCCTGGCTGACCAGCGGCGCGGCCGTACGGGTCGCCCGCAGCTGCCACAGCAGATAGTGCGGGTCGCACGGGATGCAGTGGCCGCCCACGCCCGGCCCGGGATGGAAGGGCATGAAGCCGTACGGCTTGGTGGCCGCCGCCTCGATGACCTCCATCGGGTCCAGCGAGAAACCCGCGCAGATGTCCGCGAACTCGTTGGCCAGCGCGATGTTGACGGCCCGGAAGGTGTTCTCGTACAGCTTGGTCATCTCGGCGACCTCCGGGGACCCCACCTGATGGGTCACCCTGGACAGCAGACCGATCACCCGGGCCGCTCTCTCGGCGCACTCCCCGGTCACCCCGCCCACCACCCGGGGGGTGTCGCGCTGGGTGTGGGTCACGTTGCCGGGGTCGATCCGCTCCGGGCTGGACGCCACGAACAGATCGGTGCCGACGGTGAAACCCCGGTCCATCAGCGGCTCGACCAGCATCCGCGTGGTGGTCCCGACGAAGCTGGTCGACGTCAGGACGAGCGTCTGGCCCGCCCGCGCGTACCGCACGACCTCGTCGCAGGCGCCCTGGAGCACCCCGAGATCGGGCAGCAGATGACGGTCGACGGGCGTCGGCACGCACACGATGACCACGTCCGCCTCGCCCATCCGGGCCGCCTCGGTGGTCAGTTCGAAACCGTCCTGCTCCAGCGACCGCGCGAGCTGCCGGTGATCGGACTCGATCAGATCGACGGTCCGGGCCTCGATGGCCCGCAGCCGGCCGGCGTCGCGGTCGATCCCCACGACCCGTACGCCGGCCGCGTGCAGCCCCAGCGCCGTCGGCAGTCCCACGTAACCCATGCCGACGATCGCGACGGAGCCGAGCCCGCTCGGGACGGGCAGGGCCTTCTCGGTGGTAAGGGAATGCGGCATAGTCCACTCGACCTCGTGTGATGTGGCCTCGGCTGTTCCGGCCGGAAAGGATCGGGAAAGGATCGGGGAAGGGGTCAGGAAAAGGGGTCAGGGAAAAGATCGGGAGAAAGGCCGGGGGAGGGGCGGCCCGGCGCGGCCGCCCCGCCGGCCCCTAGAGCACGGACCGCAGCAGTTCGAACGCCTCGGCGTACTCCCTGCACACCTGCGAACCGCGGTACTCGGCGAGCGCGCGGACCCCTCGCTCACTGCGGGAGCTGGGCCAGCTCTCCACCTCGCTGCCGTAGGCCCGCAGCGCCTCCAGCTTGCGCTCCAGATGCGAGGCGTCCAGCGGCTGCCAGCAGTTGGGCCGGAACGCCGGCATGCCCGACGCCTCACCGCAGTCGGTCGCCGAACGCACCTCGAAACAGCGCACCTCGCGGACGCTGCCCCGTCCGGGCCGCCCGGCCACCCGGGCCGCCCGGCTGACGATCTGGTGATCCAGACTCAGATCGCTCACGCTCGTGGTGAAGACCGTGTCCGGCTCGAACTCCCGTACCTCACGCTCGAAGACCCGGTTGAGCTCCAGCTGTCCCACGGTGTCCAGCCGGTTGTCACCGTAGCTGTGGATGCGGACCCGCTCGATCCCGAGGATCTTCGCCGCCGCCTCGATCGCGGAGGAGCGCGGTGTGGCACCCAGACCGTTCTCGGAGCGGGAGCCGTCGTCGTCGGTGAGGACGCACAGGCTGATCCGCACGCCGTCGTCCGCCAGCTTCGCGATCGTGCCGCCGGCGCCGAGGGTCTCGTCGTCACCATGGGCGACGGCGATCAGCAACCTCCGCATTGTTCTGTGCATCGGTTTCCTTCTCGTGTGTGCAGCCGATGGGCCGCCCAGGACCACGAAGGGCCTGAATCGAATGATTCCGCTGATTCCCCACGGCCGCGGCCGGTGAATGAAACTCTCAGTGGGCGCAGCACGTCGTCAACCCCTAGCCGAATCACCGGATACGGTCTGCGGACGCCTCCGGCGAAAAGCCGGCGCGAACAACAGAAGTGCAGTTACGGCGTCGTTTTCGGGGGATAGGAGCGTGTCACCGCGACCGGCTCCCCGGTAACCCCTAAAGTCCCGGCACCGACCCTTCGCAGGCCGCCGACCGGCGGATCGGCCGTTGCCGCCGGAAGCGCCGGGTGCCCCCGGACTGAGGGGTGGCACGGGCCCGGCTAGGGGTACGGGCCGGGCGGCACCGCTCGTAAAGTGTCGCCATTGGAGCCGCCCCGGGGTTCGCCGGAATTCACGCAATCGGGCCCGGGCGACGGGAGTTTCTGTTCCGTCCCGGAATATCGGCGGGCGCCGTGAGCCGGCCCGCTACGGTCGACGACGTAGGGGTTACCTGAGCATGTCTGAATCGCGACTGGTCGACGCATTGCGCGCGTCGTTGAAAGAGGCCGATCGGCTCCGTGAGCAGAACAAGCGGCTCAGCGAGGCGAACAGCGAACCGATAGCCGTCATCGCCATGTCCTGCCGTTTCCCCGGCGGCGTGCGGACGCCCGAGGACCTGTGGCAGGTCCTCGCCGAGGGCAGGGACGTGATCAGCCCGTTCCCCACCGACCGCGGCTGGGACCTCGAACGGCTCTACGACCCGACCGGCGAGCGCCCCGGCTCCACCTATGTCCGCGAGGGCGGATTCCTCCACGACGCCGCCGACTTCGACGCCGACTTCTTCGGCATCGCCCCCCGCGACGCGCTCCTGATGGACCCCCAGCAGCGGCTGCTCCTGGAGACGTCCTGGGAAGCCTTCGAACGCGCGGGCATCCCGCCCCGCTCCGCCAAGGGCACCCCCGTCGGGGTGTTCACCGGCGTGATGTACCACAACTACCCCGGCAGCTACGGCTCCTCCGCCCCGATGTCCGGCCGGCTCTCCTACACCCTCGGCCTCGAAGGCCCCTCGGTGACGGTGGACACCGCCTGCTCCTCCTCGCTGGTCACCGTGCATCTCGCGGCGCAGGCGCTGCGGGCCGGTGAATGCACCCTGGCACTGGCCGGCGGTGCCACCGTGATGTCCAGCCCCCGCACCTTCGTCGAGTTCAGCCTCGACGGCAACCTCTCCCGCGACGGGCGCTGCCGCCCCTTCGCCGAGTCCGCCGACGGCACCTCCTGGTCCGAGGGCGCCGGCATGCTGCTGCTGGAGAAGCTCTCCGACGCCCGCCGCAACGGCCACCGGGTGCTGGCCGTCGTCCGCGGCTCCGCCGTCAACCAGGACGGTGCCACCAACGGCATCGCCGCCCCCAGCGGCCCCGCCCAGCAGCGCGTCATCCGGCGGGCCCTGGCCGCCGCCCGCCTCACCCCCGACCAGATCGACGTCGTCGAGGCGCACGGCTCCTCCACCGAACTCGGCGACCCCATCGAGGCCGACGCGCTGCTCGCCACGTACGGCAGGGAGCGTCCCGCCGACCGGCCGCAGTGGCTGGGCTCGGTGAAGTCCAACCTCGGACACACCCAGGGCGCGGCCGGGGTCGCCGGCATCATCAAAATGGTGCTGTCGATGCGGCACGGCGTGCTGCCGAAGACCCTCCACGTGGACAGCCCCAGCCGGCACGTCGACTGGTCGCAGGGCGCGATCTCCCTGCTGACCGAGAGCGTCGACTGGACCACCCACGACGGCGCCCCGCGCCGCGCGGGCGTCTCCTCCTTCGGCCTCAGCGGCACCAACGCCCACCTCATCCTCGAAGAGGCCCCCGCCCCGGAGGCCGCCCCCGCGGACACCGCCGCCACCGAGGCCCCCGCCCCCGCGGACACCGCTGCCACCGAGGCCCCCGGCCCCGGTGCCGGGGCCGCCCCCGTGCCCGTCGGCCGGATCCCCTGGGTGCTCTCCGGACGCGACGAGGACAGCCTGCGCCGGCAGGCCGCCCGGCTGCTGGAGCACCTCGCCGTGCACCCCGGGGCCGACCCGCTCGGCATCGGCCGCGCCCTGGCCACCACCCGCTCCCACCTGGAGTACCGGGCCGCGCTCACCGGGGCCGGCCCCGACGAGCTGCGCGCCGCGCTGACCGGCCTCGCCGAGGGCAGGCCCGCCGGCGTCGAACAGGGCGTCGTTCGCGGCGAGACCGCCTCGACCGCCTTCCTCTTCCCCGGCGGCGGTGCCCAGCGCGTCGGCATGGGCCGCGAACTGTCCGCCGCCCACCCCGTGTTCGCCGCCGCCCTCGACGAGGTGTGCGCCGAACTGGACAAGCACCTCGACCGGCCGCTGCGCCCCCTCATCGACGACGACGCCGAGGCACTCGACCGGGTCGGTCACGCCCAGGTGGCCCTCTTCGCCGTGGAGGTGGCGCTGTTCCGGCTGATGGAGTCGCTCGGCGTCCGCCCCGACCTGCTGGCCGGACACTCCACCGGCGAACTCGCCGTCGCCCACGTCAGCGGCATCCTCTCCCTCGCCGACGCCGCCGAACTCGTCGCCGCACGGGGCCGGCTGATGCAGGCGCTGCCCGACGGCGGCGCCATGGTCGCCGTCAACGCCACCGAGGAGACCGTACGGCCGCTGCTGACCGACGGCGTCGGCATCGCGGCGGTCAACAGCCCCGACTCCGTGGTGGTCTCCGGCGACGCCGAACAGGTCGCCGCCGTGCAGCGCATCTGCGCCGACCAGGGCCGGCGCACCAAGGTGCTGCGGGTCAGCCACGCCGCCCACTCGCCGCTGATGCGGCCCATGGTGGAGGAGTTCCGGGCCGTCGCCGAGCGGATGGACTTCCGGCCCGCCCGGATCGCCGTCGTGTCCACCGTCACCGGCCGCCTGGCCGAGGACGAGGACCTGCGCACCCCCGACTACTGGGTGCGCCATCTGCTCCAGACGGTCCGCTTCCGTGACGCGGTCGACTCCCTGCGCGCCGAGGGCGCCAACCGTTTCGTCGAACTCGGCCCCGACAACGTCCTCGCCGGCATGGCCCAGAGCTGCCTCACCGACGCCCGCGACAACCCCGCCGTGGTGCCCCTGCTGCGCTCCGGCCGCCCCGAGGACACGTCCTTCACCACAGCCCTCGCACAGCTGCACGTGCGCGGCGTCGAACCCGACTGGACGGCGTACTTCGCCGCCCGCGGCGCCGGCACGGCGGACCTGCCCACCTACGCCTTCCACGGCACCCGGTACTGGCTCCAGGCCCGCACCGAGGGCGACGCCGCCTCGCTCGGCGTCGACCCCGCCTCCCACCCGCTGCTCGGCGCCACCACGGTGCTCGCCGGCACCGACGGCGTGGTGCTCACCGGCCGGCTGTCCACCGCCACCCACCCCTGGCTCTCCGACCATGCCGTCGGCGGTACGGTCCTGCTGCCCGGGACCGCCTTCGTCGACCTGGCGATGCACGCCGGCGAGCAGACCGGCACCCCCCTCCTGCGCGAACTGTCCCTGCACGCCCCCCTGGTGCTGCCGCCCCGGGGCGCGGTCCGCGTCCAGCTGACCGTCGGCGCCGCCGACGGCGACGGCCTGCGCGGCGTCGACGTCCACTCGCGCCCCGAGGACGAGTCCGGGCAGCTGCCGTGGACCCACCACGCCACCGGGCGGCTCGCCGCCGCGGGCGCCGGACACCCCGTGGCACCGCTCGGCGACTGGCCGCCCGCCGGTGCCGAGGCCGTCGACCTCGACGGCATGTACGACGAACTGGCCGAGCACGGCTCGCAGTACGGGCCGCTGTTCCGGGGCCTGAGGGCCGGCTGGCGCCGGGACGGCGAGGTGTACGCCGAGGTCGCCCTGCCCGACAACGCGCAGGCCACCGCCGAGGACTACGCACTGCACCCGGCCGTGTCCGACGCGGCCCTGCACGCCATCGGCCTGCTGGACACGGACACCGGCTCCGAGGACGGCACCGTCACCCTGCCCTACGCCTTCTCCGACGTGGAGCTGCACGCCACCGGCGCCGCCGCCGTCCGGGTCCGCGTCCGCCCCGCCGGGGAGCGCACCGACTCCGGCCGGACCGTCGCCCTGGACCTGTACGACGTGACGGGACAGCCCGTCGCCACGATCGGCGCGCTGATGCTGCGGCCCGTCGCCGGGGAGCAGCTCGCCGCGGCCGGCCGCACCGGCTCCGGCATCGCGGGCAGCGCACTGTTCGGCATCGAATGGGTCCCCGCCGCCCTGCCGTCCGCGCCCGCCGGTGTGCACGTCGCCGACCTCGACGGCCTCGACGGCCAGGACAAGGCCGCCCCCGCGCCGGACGCCGTCCTGCTGCGGCTGACCGGCGGTACGGACGCCGACGCCGCCCGTGCCGCGACCCGGCACGCCCTGGACGCCGTGCACACCTGGCTGGCCGAGTCCCGCTTCCCCGGCGCCCGTCTCGTGGTGGTCACCGAGCGCGCGGCCGGACTGCCCGGCGAGGACGTCACCGACCTCGGCGCCGCCGCCGTGCACGGACTGGTGCGCACCGCGCAGACCGAGGAGCCCGGCAGGTTCCTCCTCGTCGACACCGACGCGCCGCAGGACGTCCCCGCACTGCTGCCCGGCCTGCTGGCGCTGGGCGAGCCGTCCGTCGCCGTGCGTGCGGGCACCGTCCGCGTCCCGCGCCTGGCCCGCGCCCCGCTCGACGGCGCGGCCGGCGCGCCCGCCTGGGACACCGGCGGCACCGTCCTGATCACCGGCGGTACCGGAGCGCTCGGCCGGCTGGTGGCCCGCCACCTCGCCGAGACCCACGGCGTACGACGGCTGCTGCTGGTCAGCCGCAGCGGCCCCGAGGCGCCCGGCGCACAAGAACTCGTGGACGAGCTGGCCGCGCTCGGAGCCGAGGCCGAGATCGTCGCCTGCGACCTCGCCGACCGCGCCGCCGCCGAGGACCTGCTGGCCGGACGCCCGGTCGGTGCCGTGGTGCACTCCGCCGGAGTCCTGGACGACGGCATGCTGGCCTCCCTCACCCCCGAACGCCTCGACGCCGTGCTGCGGCCCAAGGCCGACGCCGCCTGGCACCTGCACGACCTCACCCGCGACCGCGACCTGACCGCGTTCGTGCTGTTCTCCTCCGCGGCGGGCGTGCTCGGCGCCCCCGGCCAGGCCAACTACGCGGCCGCCAACGCCTTCCTCGACGCCCTCGCCCGGCACCGGCACGCCCTCGGCCTGCCCGCCAAGTCCCTCGCGTGGGGACAGTGGGCCCAGGACACCGGCATGGCGGGCGTCCTCGCCGACCCGGACCGGCAGAGCCCTGCCCGCACCGGACTGCCCGCCCTCACCGAGACCGAGGGACTGGCCCTGCTGGACGCCGCCGTCACCACGGCCGACCCGGTGCAGGTGCCGCTCAAGCTGGACATCCCCGAGCTGCGCCGCTCACCCGCGGGCACCGCCGAACTGCTGCGCGGCCTCGTCGGCACCGCCCGCCGCGCCGCGAGCGCGCCCCGCACCCGCACGGCGGCCG
The DNA here is from genome assembly GCF_044754345.1 of Streptomyces sp. NPDC093094. Taxonomy (NCBI): domain Bacteria; kingdom Bacillati; phylum Actinomycetota; class Actinomycetes; order Kitasatosporales; family Streptomycetaceae; genus Streptomyces; species Streptomyces sp. NPDC093094. The sequence continues at coordinate 213,310 of NZ_JBIVOX010000001.1, forward strand.
ACCCCCGCCTCGCCGGCTATCTGCGGATGGCGGAGCCCGAACGCCGCGCCGCCCTGCTCGACCTGGTCCTCGGGCACGTCGCCGACGTCCTCGGGCACGGTT
>NZ_JBIVOX010000001.1:213509-337494 GCF_044754345.1 Streptomyces sp. NPDC093094
TTCCCGTGAACTGGTCGATCCGGGGCGGGCGTTCAAGGATCTGGGGTTCGACTCGCTGACGGCGGTGGAGCTGCGCAACCGGCTGAGCGCGGACACGGGCGCCCAGCTGGTGAGCACGCTGGTCTTCGACCACCCCACGCCCGAGGCACTGACCGCACACCTGTACGACACGATGTTCGCGGGCGCCGCTGCACCGGCCTCGACGGCCCCCTCGTACGACAGCCTGCTCGACCTGGTCCTCGGGCACGTCGCCGACGTCCTCGGGCACGGTTCCCGTGAACTGGTCGATCCGGGGCGGGCGTTCAAGGATCTGGGGTTCGACTCGCTGACGGCGGTGGAGCTGCGCAACCGGCTGAGCGCGGACACCGGCGCCCAGCTGGCCAGCACGCTCGTCTTCGACCACCCCACGCCCGAGGCGCTCACCACCCATCTGCACGAGACGCTGTACGGTTCCCTCACCGCCGCCTCGGCGGCCGGAACGCCCGCGCCCGCGGTGTCCGCCCAGGACGACCCGATCGTCATCGTCGGCATGGCCTGCCGCTTCCCCGGCGGCGCCACCACCCCCGACCAGCTGTGGGACCTGGTCTGGGAAGGCCGCGACGCGTTCACCGAGTTCCCCGCCGACCGGTCCTGGGACATGGACTACTGGATGGGACTCCTCGCCGAGACCGGCACCACCCCCCTCGGCGGATTCGTCCCCAGCACACCCGACTTCGACGCCGCGTTCTTCGGGATCGGTCCCAACGAGGCGATCATGATGGACCCGCAGCAGCGCATGCTCATGGAGACCGCCTGGGAGGCGCTGGAACGGGCGGGCATCGACCCCCTGGCCCTCAAGGGCAGCACCACCGGCGTCTTCGCGGGCTGCATGCAGAGCACGTACGACACCGGCCCGCTCAGCACCATGGAGCAGCACAGCCAGTACATCGGCACCGGCGGCCTCAGCTCCATGGTGTCCGGCCGGATCGCCTACAGCTTCGGCTTCGAGGGCCCCGCCGTCACCGTCGACACCGCCTGCTCCTCCTCACTGGTCGCCCTGCACCTGGCCGGCCAGGCGCTGCGCGACGGCGACTGCGAACTGGCCCTGGCCGGCGGTGTCACCGCGCTGGTCTCCGCCGAGCCGTTCGCCCAGTACATGGACGGCACCGCCGCCGACGGCCGCTGCAAGGCGTACTCCGACTCCGCCGACGGCGTCGGCTGGGGCGAGGGCGTCGGTCTCGTCGTCCTCGAACGGCTCTCCGCGGCCCGCCGCAACAACCACCCCGTGCTGGCCGTCGTCCGCGGCTCCGCCGTCAACTCCGACGGCGCCTCCAACGGACCCACCGCACCCAACGGCCCCTCCCAGGAACGCGTCATCCGCAAGGCACTCGCCTCCGCCGGACTCCGTACGCACGAGATCGACGCCGTCGAGGGCCACGGCACCGGCACCACCCTCGGCGACCCCATCGAGGCCAACGCCCTGCTCGCCACCTACGGCCAGGACCGGCCCGACGACCGGCCCCTGTGGCTGGGCTCGGTGAAGTCCAACTTCGGGCACACCCAGGCCGCCGCCGGCATCGCCGGGGTCATCAAGATGGTCCAGGCGATCCGCCACGCCGGACTGCCGCTGACCCGCTACGCGGACCACCCCACCACCCAGGTCGACTGGACCACCGGGAACGTCAGGCTGCTCGCCGAGAGCATCCCCTGGCCCGACCACGGCCGGCCGCGCCGCGCGGGCGTCTCCTCCTTCGGCCTCAGCGGCACCAACGCCCACGTCGTCCTGGAACAGGCCCCCGAGCCCGAGAGGACCGACACACCGCCGGCCGACCGCGCCCCCGACGGGCACGCCGTACCGCTGCTGCTGACCGCCCGCACCGCCGAGGCCCTGCCCGACCAGGCCGCCCGGCTGCGCGCCCACCTCGCCGAGCACCCCGGCACCGACCCGCGCGACCTCGCCCACTCCCTCGCCCTGCGCCGGCCGCGCTTCGCCCAGCGGGCGGCCGTCGTCGGCGCCGACGCCGAGGAGCTCGACGCCGCGCTCGCCGCGCTCGCCGAGGACCGCGAGTCGCCCGCCGTGGTGACCGGCACCGCCGAACGCGGCGGACCCGTGGCGTTCGTCTTCCCCGGCAACGGCAGCCAGCGCCCCGGCATGGGCCGCGAACTGCACGCCGCGTTCCCGGTGTTCGCCGCCGCCTTCGACGAGGTGTGCGCCGCCTTCGACGAGTACCTCGACCGGCCGCTGCGCGAGGTGATGTTCGCCGAGCCCGGCTCCGTCCTCGGACAGCTGCTCGACCAGGTCGCCTTCGGCCAGGCCGCCCAGTTCACCATGGGCGTCGCCCTGGCCCGGCTGCTGGACTCGTGGCGGGTGCGCCCCGACTACCTCCTCGGCCACTCCGGCGGCGAGGTGATCGCCGCGCATGTCTCCGGGGTGCTCCCGCTCGCCGACGCGGTCCGCTTCACCAGCGAGCGCAGCCAGCTCCTCCAGGAGATCCCCGCCCAGGGAGCGATGGTCGTCGTGGAGGCCGACGAGGAGGAGATCCTCCCGCTGCTCACCGACGGCATCGGCATCGCCGCCCTCAACGGCCCGCGCGCCGTCGTGGTCTCCGGCGAGAGCGCCGAGGTGGAGGCCGTCGCCGAGCACTGGCGGGCGCAGGGCCGCCGCACCAAGCGGCTCGACATCCCGCGCGCCGGCCACTCCCCGCTGCTGGAGCCGCTCGTCGACGAACTGCGCGAGGCCGCCACCGGCCTCGCCTACGACACCCCCCGGGTGCCGATCGTCTCCACCGTGACCGGCTCGCTCGTCACCGCCGGACAGCTCGCCGACCCCGAGCACTGGGTCGCCAACTGCCGCCGCACCGTGCGTTTCCTGGACGGTGTGCGCGCCCTGGAGGCCGAAGGCGTCGCCCGCTACGTCGACCTCTCCGCCGACGGCGCCCTCGCCGGGATGATCTCCACCTGCCTGGGCGGCGACGGCCAGGACGGCGCCGTGCTGTCCGTGCTGCGCAAGGACGTGCCCGAGGACACCGCGGCCTGCCTCGCCGCCGGCCGGCTGTTCACCGACGGCCACCCCGTCGAGCCCGAGCGGCTGCTGCTCGGCCGCGGCGCCGTTCGCACCGAGCTGCCGCCCTACGCCTTCCACCGCCGGCGCTACTGGCCGGACGTCGACATGGCCGCCGTCCGGCAGAGCGGCGGCATGGCCTCCACCGGCGTCGAGGCCACCGAACACCCGCTGCTGGGCTCCTCCTTCGAGCTGGCCGGCACCGGCGAGATCGTCCTCGGCGGCCGGCTCTCCCTCGGCACCCACGGCTGGCTCGCCGACCACGCCCTCGGCGAGACGGCCCTGTTCCCCGGCGCCGGGTTCGTCGAGCTCGCCGTCCGCGCCGGCGACGAGGCCGGCTGCCGCCGCCTGGAGGACCTCACCGTCGAGACCCCGCTGCCGCTGCCCGCGCACGGCAAGGTCCTGGTCCAGGTCGTGGTCGGCCCGCACGACGACTCCGGTGCCCGGGCGGTGACCGTCCACTCCCGCCCGGACACCGGCCCCGACACCCCCTGGACCCGGCACGCGAGCGGCCTGCTGACCGCCGACGCCGCGCCCGAACCGGACGGCCTCACCCAGTGGCCGCCGCCCGGCGCCGAGGCCGTCGACCTCTCCGACCTCTACGAGGGCTTCGCCGAGGCCGGATTCCGCTACGGCCCCGCCTTCCGCGGACTGCGCGCCCTGTGGCGGCTGGACGACGAGGTGTACGCCGAGGTCGCCCTGGACGCCGGCACCGCCCGCACCGCCGAGCACTACGGCATCCACCCCGCGGCCCTCGACGCCGCCGTCCAGGCCGTCGGCCTCGCCGAGGCCGTCGACGTCGAGTCCGGCATGCCGTTCGCCTGGTCCGGCGTCGACCTCTGGGCCACCGGCGCGACCCGGCTGCGGGTGAGGGTCACCCCGCTGCGCCACGACACCGTGAGCGTGCTGATCGCCGACCAGGCCGGCGACCCGGTCGCCTCCGTCGAGTCCCTGGTGATCCGCCCGGCCGGCGGGCCGGCCAGGGCCGGCCGCGCACCCCGCCACGACCTGCTGTTCGGCTGGAACTGGCCCCGGCTGCGCACCGGCACCGCTCCCGCCCCCGCCACCTGGGCGCTGCTCTCCGGCGCCGCCGACGGGCTCGCCGGCGAACTCACCGCCGCCGGACTGCGGCCGGCCGCCGAGGGCGACCTCGCCCGGCTCGCCGCCGACGCCCCCGGTGCCGACGTGGTCGTCCTCGACGCCACCGCCCTCGCCCAGGGCGCCCCCGCGGGACCGGACGCCGTGCACACCGCGACCGGACAGGCCCTGACCCTGATCCAGCAGTGGCTGCACAGCCGCGAGTTCGCCGGGGCCCGGCTGCTCGTGCTGACCCGGGGCGCGGTCGCCCTCGGCGGCGAGGACGTCACCGACCTGCCCGGCGCCGCCGTACGCGGCCTGGTGCGCTCCGCGCAGTCCGAGCACCCCGACCGGTTCGTGCTCGCCGACACCGACGGCGGCGCGGCCTCCCTGCGCGCGCTGGGCGCCGCCCTCGCCGGCGACGAGCCGCAGCTGGTGGTGCGCGACGGCGTCGTCCGCACCGGCCGGCTCGTGCGCACCGCCGCGGGCGACACCGGCGCGGCCGCGTTCGACCCCGACGGCACCACCCTCGTCACCGGCGCCTCCGGCTCCGTCGGACGGGTGCTCACCCGCCATCTGGTGACCGAGCAGGGCGTACGCCGCCTGGTGCTGGTCGGCCGGCGCGGCGCCGACCCGGAACAGATCGCCGAGCTCACCGGCCTGGGCGCCGAGGTCACCTCCGTCGCCTGCGACGCCGCCGACCGCGACGCGCTGGCCGCCGTGCTCGACGGCATCGGCGACGAGCATCCGCTGAGGGCGGTCGTGCATCTCGCCGCCGTCGTCGACGACGCCACCGCCACTTCCCTCGACGGGACACGGCTCGCGGCGGTGCTGCGGCCCAAGGCGGACGCCGCCTGGCATCTGCACGACCTCACCCGCGACCGCGACCTCGGCGCGTTCGTGCTGTTCTCCTCGGTCGCCGGTGTCCTCGGCAACCCGGGCCAGGGCAGCTACGCGGCCGCCAACAGCTTCCTGGACGCCCTGGCCGCCCACCGGCGTGCCCACGGGCTGCCCGGCCAGTCGCTGGCCTGGGGGCTGTGGCAGACCACCGCGACCGGCCCGGACACCGGGGCCGACGTGGACACGGCGGGCCTGGGCCGCGCCGGGATGACCGCTCTGGCGGACGCGGAGGCGCTGAAGCTGTTCGACACGGCCGTCGCCCGCACCGAGGCGCTGCTCGTCCCCCTGGCCGTGGGGGACGCGGCCCCCGACGGCGGTGCCGTGCCGCACGCCTTCCGCGCACTGGTCGCACCGGCGCGGCGCACCGCCTCCCGCACCACCGCCTCCGACGTGACCGCCCTGCGCCGCAGGCTGGCCGGCCAGAGCCGGGAGCAGCTCGGCAAGACGATGCTGGACCTGGTGCTGGAGCACGCCGGAACCCTGCTGGGCTACGGCGACGCCGAGACCATCGAGCCCGACCGGCACTTCCTGGAGTCCGGGTTCGACTCGCTGACCGCCGTCGAGCTGCGCAACCGGCTGGGCACGGCGACCGGACTGCGACTGGCGCCCACCGTCGTGTTCGACCACCGCACCCCCGGCGGTCTCGCCGGGCACCTGGCGGACGAGCTGGGCACCTTCGACGAGGACCCGGCCGGCGACGGGGCCGACGAGCCGCGCGGCACGGACACCGAGGACGGGGAGACCGTGCCCGGGCTGTTCCGCGAGATGGTGCGGGCCGGGCAGGTCCAGGAGGGGCTCGGCATGCTCCAGTGGGTCGCCAAGGTCCGGCCCGCCTTCACCTCCCGCGCCGACATCGACCGGCTGCCCGACGTGGTGCGTCTGTCGGACGGTGACCGCGCCCCGCACCTGGTGTGCCTGTGCACCCCCGCCGCGATGGGCGGTGTCTACCAGTACGCCAGGATCGCCGCGCAGTTCCAGGGCGCCCACAAGGTCTCCGTGATCGCCATGCCCGGCTTCGCGGCGGGCGAGCAGCTGCCGGAGACCGCGGGCGCCGTGCTCGACGTCCTCACCGCCACCGTCCGGATGACCGTACGGGACGAGCCGTTCGCCCTCCTCGGTCACTCCGGCGGCGGACTGTTCGCCCACGCCGTGGCCGAACGCGTCGCCGAGGAGGACCGGGCCCCGGTCGGCGTCGTCCTGCTGGACACCTACCCCGTCGCCGGCGACGCCCTGTTCCAGAGCTTCGCCGCCGAGGTCGCGGTCGGCGCGCTCGCCCGCGAGGTCTGGGCCGGCCAGCTCGGCAACAGGACCTCGCTGAGCGCCATGGCCCGGTACGTGTCCCTGATGCCCGGCATCGAGGTCACCGAGATCCCGACGCCCACCCTGCTGCTGCACGCCACCGACCGGTTCCACAGCTCCGGCGCGGACGACGACGACGACGGCGGCGACGGCGGGGCCGGGTCCGGGGCGGACCTCAGCTGGCGGTCCACCTGGTCCCTCGCCACCAGGGAAGTGGTCGTCCCCGGCGACCACTTCAGCATCGTCGAGGACCACGCCGAGAGCACGGCCGCGGCCATCCGCGGCTGGCTCGACGCGCTCGGCCGGGCGCAGGACTGACACGGCACACGCGCGCCGGCCGGCAGGGCCGGCGCGCTCTCCACGGAGGAAGGAAAGGGTTTCGCATGGACGTGCTGGCCGAGGCGGTGCTGGCCGAGGCGGACGCCGAGGAACTGGCGAAGCTGCCGGTGCCCGAGGAGTACACCGCCGCGCACACCCGCATCGAGGACATCGGGGTCTTCGGGGACGCGGAGGACAAGGACGTACGCAAGGCGCTGCACGTCGGCCCGGTGCCGATGCCCGAACTCGCGCCGGACGAGGTGCTGGTGGCCGTCATGGCCAGCTCCGTCAACTACAACACCGTGTGGTCGGCGACCTTCGAGCCGCTGCCCACCTTCACCTTCCTCAAGTCGTACGGCAGGACCGGCCGCTGGGAGAAGCGGCACGACCAGCCCTACCACGTGCTCGGCTCCGACGCGGCCGGCGTGATCGTGCGCGCGGGCGAGGGCGTACGGCGCTGGAGGATCGGCGACCACGTGCTGGTCAGCCCGATCCAGGTGGACGACCAGGAGGCCGTCACCCACGCCGACGGCATGCTGGGCGAGGGCCAGAAGGCATGGGGCTACGAGACCAACTTCGGCGGCCTCGCCCACTACACCGTCGTCCGCGCCAGCCAGCTCATCCCCAAGCCCGCCCATCTGACCTGGGAGGAGGCCGCCAGCACCCCGGCCTGCGCCGGCACCGCCTACCGCATGCTCGTCAGCGACCGCGGCGCGCGCATGAAACAGGGCGACATCGTCCTCATCTGGGGCGCCGCCGGGGGACTCGGCGTGCACGCCGTCCAGCTCGTCCGGCAGGGCGGCGGCATCGCGGTCGGCGTGGTCGGCTCCGAGGAGAAGGCGCAGGCCCTGCGCGAACTCGGCTGCGACCTGGTCGTCAACCGCAGCGAGCTGGGCATCGGCGACGGCGACGGCACCGACCCCGCCCAGGTCATCGCGGCCGGCAAGAAACTCGGCCGGATCATCCGCGACGCCTACGGCGAGGACCCGCACATCGTCTTCGAGTACGTCGGCCAGGCCACCTTCGGCATCTCCATGTTCGTCGTCCGCCGCGGTGGTGTCGTCGTCACCTGCGGCTCCACCACCGGCTACCAGCACCAGTACGACAACCGCTACCTGTGGATGAAGCTCAAGCGCCTCATCGGCAGCCATGCCGCCAACCTGGCCGAGCAGTGGGAGAGCAACCGGCTCATCGACATGGGCCGCATCCACCCCGTGCTCGGCGCGGTCCACCCGCTCGACGCGATCGGCGAGGCCGCCCGCGAGGTGCAGAACAACACCCACATCGGCAAGACCGGCGTGCTCTGCCTCGCCCCGAAGACCGGCCTCGGCGTCACCGACCCGGCCCGGCGCGAGGCGATCGGCGAGGACCGGATCAACCGGCTGGGGGTGCGCAGCCTTGTCTGATCACCGCGTGGGTGTCCTCGCCACCGGCTCCTGCGTCCCCTCCACCGTGGTCACCAACGAGGACCTCGCGCCCGGCCTCGGCGTCACCCCCGAGTGGATCGAACGCAAGACCGCCATCAGGGAACGCCGCTGGGCCGCGCCCGAGCAGGCCACCTCGGACCTGGCGATCGCCGCGGCGCGCGCCGCGCTGGAGCGGGGCGGCGTCCCCGCCGAGCGGATCGACTACGTCGTCGTCGCCACCACCACCCCCGACTCCCCGCTGCCGCCCATGTCCTGCCTGGTCCAGGCCGCGATCGGCGCGCACCGGGCGGGCTGCTTCGACCTGAACATCGGCTGCAGCGGCTTCGTCGCCGCGCTCGACGCCGCCGCCGGGCTGCTCACCGCCCGGCCCGGCGCGCACGCCCTGGTGATCGCGGCCGACCTGTGGTCCCGGTTCACCGACCCCGCCGAACGCGGCACCCGGGTGCTGCTCGCCGACGCCGCCGGCGCCGCCGTGCTCGGGCCGGTCCCCGCGCCGTACGGGATCGTCGGCACGGATCTCCTCGGCCACGGCGACGAGGCGCCCTACCTGGTCATCGAGGGCGGCGGCACCCGCGCCCCCGCCTCCCACGACACCGTCGACGCGGGCGGCCACTACCTGCGCATGCGCGGCCGCGACGTGAGCGACTACGTCCGCGAGAAGGTGCCCCAGGCGGTCAAGGAACTGCTCGCCCGCACCGGCGTCGCACCGCACGACGTCGCCCACCTCGTCCCGCACCAGGCGAACGGCGTGCTGCTGCGCGAGGTCGCCGCGCAGACCGGCCTGGACCGGGCCCGGACACACCTGACCGTCGAGGAGTTCGGCAACTCCGGGGCCGCGTCCCTGCCGGTCACCCTCGACCACGCCGACCGCGCGGGGCTGCTCGCCGACGGCGACCTCGTCCTGCTCTCCGCGTTCGGCGGCGGCATGGCGGTCGGCACCAGCGTGCTGCGCTGGAAGGCGACAGGAGGGTCGTGAACGACAACGGACTCCACCGTGTCGGGGTCGTCGGCTGCGGCCTGATGGGCTCCGGCATCGCCGAGACCTGCGCCCGCTCGGGCGCGGACGTGCTGGTCGCCGTCTCCTCCGCGCGGTCGGCGGAGGCGGGAGCGCGCCGGATCGAGACCTCGCTGGACCGGGCGGTGGCCAAGGGCCGGATGCCGGAGGCCGAACGGGCCTTCGTCCGGGGCCGGATCACCTTCACCACCGACCTCGCCGACCTCGCGGACCGGCAGATCGTGCTGGAGGCGGTCGTCGAGGACGAACGGGCCAAGACCGAGCTGTTCGCCCGGCTCGACCGGATCGTCGAGGACCCGCGGGCCGTTCTCGCCACCAACACCTCCTCGCTGCCCGTGATGCGGATGGCCGCCGCCACCGGCCGGCCCGAACACGTCATCGGCACCCACTTCTTCAACCCCGTCACGGCGATGCCGCTGGTGGAGCTGACCGGCTGTGTGCGCACCGCGCCGGAGACCTTCGAGCGGACCGAGGCGTTCGTGACGAAGATGATGGGCAAGGAGGTGGTGCGCTCCCCGGACCGGGCGGGCTTCGTCGTGAACGCGCTGCTCGTGCCGTACCTGATGTCCGCGGTACGGATGGCGGAGTCCGGCTTCGCCACGGCCGAGGACATCGACCGGGGGATGACCCTGGGCTGCGCCCACCCCATGGGCCCGCTCCGGCTCGCCGACATGATCGGCCTGGACACCCTCGCCCGGGTCGCGGACGGGCTGTACGCCGAGTTCCGCGAACCCCTGTACGCGGCGCCCCCGCTGCTGCTGCGCATGGTCGAGGGCGGTCTGCTGGGCAAGAAGTCGGGCCGCGGCTTCTACCGCTACGACTGACGGAGGCCGGCGCCGCCCACGCGGCCGGCCGTGCCCGCGGCGCCTGTGCGCGGCGTGCTCCCCGTACGGACCTCGCGGCACCCGCCGGGGCCTTCGCGGCTTCGGCGGCACCCGCCGGGCTCTGTGCGCACGGCGGCCGTGCGCCCGGTCGGCAAGGGCCGCGGCGGCGGCCGGGGGCATGGGTCCGGCCGGGCACACGGGTCCGGCCGGGGGCATGGGTCCGGCCGGGGGCGGGCCGTGCGGCCCGTGGCCTGTGCGGCCCGTGGCCGGGTCCGCCCGCGGCCGTGCGCAGGCCCAGGGGTCAACCCCTATCCCTGGGCGTGGTCCCGGCGGGCGGCCCCGCGGCGCGGGACACGTCCCGCGCCCCTACCCCGCCCCGCTTAGGGGTCCGCGCCGTACGACGGCGCGGTTATCGTCCGAGACGTCCCGTCGCCCCTCGGCGGCCGGCGGGCAGGTTCAGTGGAGGGAACATGCGCGTTCTGCTGGTGACGCCGTCGTCGCCGGACCGGCTGCACCATCTGGTGCCGCTCGCCTGGGCGTTGCGCACATCGGGGCACGCCGTGCAGATCGCCGCCCGGCCGGCCTTCACCGACGCGGTCACCGCCACCGGCCTGGTCGCCGTGGCCGTGGGCGAGGACACACCGGGGGAGCGGGAGGGCTCACCGGACGCGCGCCTGGCCGCACCGGCCGACGTGGAGGGCCTGACGGCCCACGGCGGACGGTGGCGGCCCCGCCTCGTCCTGTGGGACGCCGCCGCACCCGCCGGCGCCACCGCGGCCGGACTGCTCGGCGCGGCCCACGTCCGCGTCGACGGCCCCTTCGACCCGGCCCCGCCCGGAGCCGGTGCCGACACCGATGCCGGGGAGCCGCCCCACGGCACGCTGGACTGTCTGCCGCCGTCCCTGCGGCCCGCCGGGGCCGGGGAACCCGGCGCCGACGGCCCGCGCGCCCTGTCCGTACGGCCCGTGCCGTACGACGGCCCGAAGGTGATCCCCGTCTGGCTGCGGCGCACTCCGCGGGTGCGCCGCGTCCACGTGGCCGCCGACGTGCCCGACGAGGCCGTACCGGCACTGTTCGAGGCCGCCGCCGGCCTGGACGCCGAACTGCTCTTCGCCCGGCCCGCCGACCGCGTCCCGCCGGGCGTCCGGCTGCCCTCCCAGGTGCGGCTCCTCGACTCCGTCCCCGCCGCCGTCCTGCCGTCCTGCACGGCCGTCGTGCACGGCGGCGGCACGGCCCTCGCCGTCGCCGCCCTCGCCCACGGGCTGCCGCAGCTCGTCCTGACCGGCGCTCCCGCCGGCCACGCCGGGCCCGCCGACGGCATCGTGGCCCGGCTCGCGCACCTCGGCGCCGCCGCCGTCACCGGCCCCGCGCACCTGGACGCCGGCGTCCTGCGCGAGATCGCAGGGGACTCCCCGCTGCGCGCCCGGGCGGCCCTGCTGGGACGGGAGACGGCCGCCCTGCCGACGCCGCGGGACATCGTGCCGGAGCTGACCGGCCTCGCGGCCGACCGGTGAGAGAACCCCACGAGGAGATTTAGGGGTGGGTGCGCCGGGCCCGTCTCGGTAGCGTTCGGCGCGGCAATCGGCGGACACCGGAAAACGTCCGGTTCGCGGCACCAGAGCGAACTCGGTCCATGTCTTTGTGCGATGGAATTCGGCATCTCGTGAACGGGACCGCGATGGAACACGAAGAAAAGCTGCGCGCCTATCTCAAACGTGCGACCGCCGATCTCCAGGAGACCCGGCAGCGGCTGCGGGAGGCCGAATCACGCAGCCACGAGCCTCTCGCGGTCGTCGGAATGAGCTGCCGCTATCCCGGCGGAATCTCCTCCCCGGAGGATCTGTGGCGGCTGGTCTCCGAAGGCCGGGACGCCATAGGCGACTTCCCCGCGGACCGCGGCTGGGACATCGACCGGGTCTACGACCCCGAGCCCGACCGGCCCGGAAAAACATATGTGCGCCGCGGTGGATTCCTCTACGACGCCCCCGAATTCGACGCCGCGTTCTTCGGGATCTCTCCCGCCGACGCGGACGCCACCGACCCCCAGCAGCGGCTGCTCCTGGAGGCGTCCTGGGAGGCGGTCGAACGGGCCGGCATCGCCCCGGACACCCTGCGCGGCACACCCACCGGAGTGTTCGCCGGGCTGATGTACCACGACTACACCGGCGGCGCTCCCGGCGGCAGCCTGATCTCCGGCCAGGTCGCCTACAGCCTCGGCCTGGAGGGCCCGGCCGTCTCCGTCGACACGGCCTGCTCGTCCTCCCTGGTCGCCCTGCACCTGGCCGCGCAGTCGCTGCGGGCCGGCGAGTGCACCCTGGCCCTGGTCGGCGGGGTCGCCGTGATGAGCACCCCGGCCATCTTCGTCGACTTCAGCCGGCGCCGGGGACTCGCGCCCGACGGACGCTGCAAGGCGTACTCCGACGACGCCGACGGCACCGGCTGGTCCGAGGGCGTCGGCGTGCTGCTGCTGGAGAAGCTCTCCGACGCCCGCCGCAACGGACACCGCGTCCTCGGTGTCGTGCGCGGCTCCGCCGTCAACCAGGACGGCGCCTCCAACGGCTTCACCGCGCCCCACGGCCCCTCCCAGATCAAGGTCGTCCGCCAGGCCCTCGCCGACGCCGGGCTGACCCCGGCCGACGTGGACGCCGTGGAGGGCCACGGCACCGGCACCACGCTCGGCGACCCCATCGAGGCGCAGGCCCTGCTCGCCACCTACGGCCAGGACCGGCCCGACGGCCGGCCGCTGCGGCTCGGCTCGGTCAAGTCCAACCTCGGGCACACCCAGGCCGCCGCCGGGGTCGCCGGAATCATCAAGATGCTCCTCGCGATGCGGCACCGCGAACTGCCGAGGACCCTGCACGCCGAACGGCCGTCCCGGCACGTCGACTGGACCTCCGGCGCGGTCCGCCTGCTCACCGAGGCCGAACCCTGGCCCGACCCCGGCCGGCCCCGCCGCGCCGCCGTGTCCTCCTTCGGCATGTCCGGCACCAACGCGCACATCATCCTGGAGGAGGCGCCCGACGGGTCCGGCCCGTCCGACGAGCGCCCCGGGGCCGGCGACCGGCCGGCCGTCACCCCGCTGGTGCTGTCCGGCCGTACCGAACCCGCCCTGCGGGAGTCCGCCCGGCGCCTGGCCGCACGGCTCGACGGCACCGGGGACCGGCCCGACGACCTCGGGCTCTCCCTGGTGGCCGGCCGCAGCCTCTTCGAGCACCGGGCCGTCGTCGTCGGCGCCGACCGCGCACGGCTCGCCGCCGGACTGCGCGCCCTGGCCGCGGGCAGCTCCGCGCCCGGAGTCGTCACCGGCCGCGCCGGCACCCCCGCCCGTACGGTGTTCGTCTTCTCCGGCCAGGGCTCCCAGTGGCCCGGCATGACCACCAAACTCCTGCGGCAGTCCGACGTGTACGCACGCCGGCTGGCCGAGTGCGAGGCGGCCCTCGCCCCGTACACCGACTGGTCGGTCACCGCCGTCCTGCGCGGTGAACCCGGTACCCCGCCCGCCGACCGCGTCGACGTGGTGCAGCCCCTGCTGTGGGCGGTGATGGTGTCCCTGGCCGCCGTCTGGCGGGCCCACGGCGTCGAACCCGACGCGGTGATCGGCCACTCCCAGGGCGAGATCGCCGCCGCGACGGTCTCCGGCGCGCTGTCCCTGGACGACGGCGCCCGCGTGGTCGCCCTGCGCAGCCTGGCCATCGCCGAACTCCTCGACCGCGAGGGCGGGATGCTCGCCGTGGGCCTGCCGGCCGAGGACGCCGAGAAGCGCCTGGCCCCGTACGGCCCGGACGTCTCGGTGGCCGCCGAGAACGGCGCCCGCTCCGTGGTGATCTCCGGAAAGGGCGGCGTGCTCGACCGGCTGCGCGAGGAACTGGAGGCCGACGGCGTCCGCGCCAAGCGGGTCCCGGTGGACTACGCCTCGCACTCCGCCTACGTCGACGCGCTCCAGGACCGCCTGCTGCACGACCTGGCGCCGGTACGGCCCCGCCCGGCCCGGGTGGCGATGCTGTCCACCGTCACCGGCGAACTGCTCGACGGCACCGAACTGGACGCCCGCTACTGGTACGACAACCTGCGGGGCCGGGTGCGCTTCGCCCCGGCCGTACGGGAGCTGGCCTCCTCGGGCGCCGTCTCCTTCCTGGAGGTCAGCGCCCACCCCGTCCTCGGCATGAGCATCCAGGAGACCCTGGAGGCACTGGAGTCCGACGCCGTCGTCACCGCCACCCTGCGACGCGACGAGGGCGGACTCGCCCGGTTCGCCGAGTCGGCCGCCGAACGCCATGTGCGCGGCCTGCCGGTCGACTGGACGGCGTTCTTCCCCGGCGCCCGCACCGTCGACGTGCCGACCTACCCCTTCCAGCGCGTCCGCCACTGGAACCCGGACCTGCCCGAGGCCCCCGCGTCCGGCACGGCCGCGGAGACGGCGGACCCCTTCTGGGAGGGCGTCGAGAACGACGACCCCGAAGCGCTCGCCGCACTGCTCGACGTGGACGACGCCGGGCCGCTGCGCGCGCTGGTGCCCGCGCTGTCCGCCTGGCGCCGTGAGCGCACCCGTGACGCCGCGCTGGACACCTGGCGCTACCGGGTCACCTGGGCGCCGCTGGCCGGCGGTCCGTACACGGGGCTGACCGGCACCTGGCTCCTGCTCGGCCCCGACCCGGCCGGCACCGTCGCCCGCGCCCTCACCGCCGCCGGAGCCGACGTCGTCGCCGTGTCCGCCGAGGGCGCCGACCGTGCCGGGCTGGCCGCCCGCATCCGGACCGCGCTGGCGGGCCGTGCACCCGCCGGAGCGCTGTCGGCCGCCGCGCTCGCCGTGCCCCCCGGCGCGGACGACGACGGGCCGCCGTACGCCGTCGCCACCACCCTGACCCTGCTCCAGGCGCTGCGGGACACCGGCACCGACACCCCCCTGTGGTGCCTCACCTCCGGGGCCGTCGCCGTCGACAGCGGCGAGGACGCCGACCCGGACGCCGCCGCCCTGTGGGGCCTGGGCACCGTGCTGGCCCTCGACGCCCCCGACGGCTGGGGCGGCCTGGTCGACCTGCCGCCGGACGCCGGCCCGGACGCGCTGGACCGGCTGTGCCGGGTGCTCGCCGGAACCGACGGCGAGGACCAGGTCGCCGTCCGCGGCACCGGCGCCTTCGGCCGACGGCTGGTCCGCGCCCCGCTGCCGGGCGGCGAGCGCACCCCCTGGCGCCCGCGCGGGACCGTGCTCGTCACCGGCGGCACCGGCGGGGTCGGCGCCCATGTGGCGCGCGGCCTGGCCCGGGCCGGCGCCGAACGTCTGGTGCTGGTCTCCCGGCGCGGACCCGAGGCGCCCGGAGCCCGTGAACTCGTCGCCGAACTGGTCGCGTCCGGCACCGAGGTGCTCGTGGAGGCGTGCGACGTCGCCGACCCCGACGCGGTCCGAGCACTGGTCGCCGGGCTGCCCGCGGACAAGCCGCTCACCGCCGTCCTGCACGCGGCCGGCGTGCTCACCGCGGAGCCGCCCCTGGACGAGGCCACCGCCGGGCAGGTCGCCGGGGCGATGCGGGCCAAGGCCCGCGGGGCCGCCGTGCTCCACGAGGTGCTCGGCGACCGCGACCTCGACGCCTTCGTCCTCTTCGCCTCCGGCGCCGCCGTCTGGGGCACCGCGGGACAGCCCGCCTACGCCGCGGCCAACGCCTGGCTCGACGGACTCGCCCAGCACCGCCGCGCCCGCGGCCTGCCCGCGACGTCCGTCGCCTGGGGATCGTGGGGCGGAGGCGGCATGGTCGGCGAGGAGGACGGCGCGCACCTGCGCCGGATGGGCCTGGCCGAGATGGACCCCGAGACCGCCGTCGAGGCCCTCGGCCTGGCCGTCGGCCGCGGCGAGAGCCACCTCGTGGTCGCCGACATCGACTGGGAGCTGTTCGTCCCCGTCTACACACTGCGCCGCCCGCGCCCCCTGCTGCGCGACCTGCCGGACGCCCGGCGGGCCCTCGACGAGCAGCACGGCACCGCCGTGCCCGACGCCGGGGCCGCCGCCCTGGCGGAGAGCCTCGCCCGGCTCACCGAGAGCGAGCAGCGCCTGCACCTCCTCGACCTGGTGCGCACCCAGGCCGCGGCCGTCCTCGGCCACACCGGCGCCGCCGACGTCGAACCCGGCCAGGTCTTCAAGGAGATCGGCTTCGACTCGGTGTCCGCGGTCGACCTGCGCAACCGGCTCGCCACGGCGACCGGCCGCAGACTGCCCGCCACGGTCGTCTTCGACCATGTCCACGCGCAGGCGCTCGCCGACCATCTGTGGACCCTGCTGTGCGGCGACGCGGCCGCGGACGTGCCGCTGAGCGTCGAACTCGACCGCCTGGAAGCCCGGTTGAGCGCACTGGACCGGGACGAGCTCGAACGCTCCCGGGTCACCGCGCGCCTTCAGCACCTCGTCGGAAGGCTGACCGGGACACTGGGCGGCACCACCGGCTCCACCGTGACGGACCGGCTGGCCACCGCGACGGCCGACGACCTCTTCGATCTGATCGACAACGAACTCGGCGCGAGCTGACGGGCCCCGGGGACAGGACACGAGACGCGATGGCTGCTGACGAAGCAAAACTGGTCGACTACCTCAAGCGGGTGACGGCGAACCTGCACCGGACCCGTGAACGGCTGCGGGAGCTGGAGGCCGCCGGGCAGGAGCCCGTCGCGGTCGTCGCCATGGGCTGCCGCTTCCCCGGGGGCGTGCGCTCGCCCGAGGACCTGTGGGAGCTGCTGGCGGCCGGCGGCGACGCCGTCGGACCGTTCCCCGCCGACCGCGGCTGGGACGTCGAGGAGCTCTACGACCCAGGCACCACCGCCGTGACCCAGGGCGGTTTCCTCACCGGCGCGGGCGACTTCGACGCCGCCTTCTTCGGTATCTCCCCGCGCGAGGCGCTCGCCCTCGACCCGCAGCAGCGCATCACCCTCGAACTCGCCTGGGAGACCCTGGAACGCGCGGGCATCCCGCCGCTGTCCCTGCGCGAGGAACCCGTCGGCGTGTTCGTCGGCAGCGGCAGCCAGGACTACTACGACGGTGTCCCGCCCGCCCGGATGGCGAGCGTCGCCGACGACTACCTCAGCACCGGCACCGCCGCGTCGGTCATCTCCGGCCGCATCGCCTACTCCCTGGGGCTGGAGGGCCCCGCCGTCACCGTCGACACCGCCTGCTCCTCCTCACTGGTCGCGCTGCACCTGGCCACCCAGGCCCTGCGCCAGCGCGACTGCTCCCTCGCCCTGGCGGGCGGCGTGATGGTGATGGCCACCCCGTCGCCGTTCCGCGCCTTCGGCCGGCAGCGCGGCCTCGCCCCCGACGGACGCTGCAAGGCGTTCTCCGACGACGCCGACGGCACCGGCTGGTCCGAGGGCGCCGGGCTGCTCCTGCTGGAGCGGCTCTCCGACGCCCGGCGGGCCGGACACCCGGTGCTCGCCGTGATCCGCGGCTCCGCCGTCAACTCCGACGGCGCCTCCAACGGCCTCACCGCGCCCAACGGCCCCTCCCAGCAGCGCGTCATCCGCCAGGCGCTCACCAACGCCGGGCTGACCCCGGCCGACGTGGACGCCGTGGAGGGCCACGGCACCGGCACCACGCTCGGCGACCCCATCGAGGCGCAGGCCCTGCTCGCCACCTACGGCCAGGACCGGCCCGACGGCCGGCCGCTGTGGCTCGGCTCGGTCAAGTCCAACATCGGTCACGCCCAGGCCGCGGCCGGGGTCAGCGGCGTCATCAAGATGGTCCTCGCCCTGCGCAACGGACTGCTGCCGAAGACCCTGCACGTGACCCGGCCCAGCGGCGAGGTCGACTGGACGGCCGGCGACGTACGGCTCCTGGAGCAGGAGCGCCCCTGGCCCGCCGACCCCGCCCGCCCGCGCCGCGCGGGTGTCTCCTCCTTCGGCGTCAGCGGCACCAACGCCCACGTCGTGCTGGAGGAGGCCCCGCCGGAGCCCACCGGGCCGGACGCACAGCCCGCCCCCGGCCCCGACGCGCAGCCCGCACCGGAGGCCGTCGCCGGATCCGGGACGCCGTCCGCGCCCGCACCGCAGCCCACCGCGCCCGCACCGCAGCCCACCGCGCCCGAGGCGCAGTCCACCGCGCCGACCGCACAGCCCGCCCCCGGCCCCGACGCGCAGCCCGCACCGGAGGCCGTCGCCGGATCCGGGACGCCGTCCGCGCCCGCACCGCAGCCCACCGCGCCCGCACCGCAGCCCACCGGGCCGGACGCACAGCCCGCCCCCGGCCCCGACGCGCAGCCCGCACCCGCACCGCACGCCCCCGGCGCCGGTCCCACCGCCGGTCCCGAGGCGCAGCGCGCCGTGGGGGAGGCGGGCACCACGCCCTGGCCGGCCGGGGTGCCCGTGCCGTTGCTCGTCGGCGCGCACAGCGCGGACGCGCTGCCCGCTCAGGCCGAGCAGCTGCTGCCCCTGGCGGAACGGCTCACCGACGACCCCGGCCCCCTGCTCGATCTCGGGTACTCCCTGGCCACCACCCGCTCCCCGCTGCAACGCCGGGCCGTGGTCCTGGCCGACGACGCCGCGGCCGCCCGCGAGGGCCTCGCCGCGCTCGCCGCCCGGGCCGCCGACCCCCGGGCGGCGACGGGCCCGCAGACCCCCGGCCGGACCGCGTTCCTCTTCTCCGGCCAGGGCGCCCAGCGCGTCGGCATGGGCCGCGGACTCTACGAGACGTACCCGGTGTTCGCCGAGGCCCTCGACGGCGTGTGCGAGGCGTTCGCGCCGCTGCTGGACCGCCCGCTGCGCGAGGTGGTCTTCGAGGACGCGGACCGGCTGGACCGCACCGAGTACACCCAGCCCGCCCTGTTCGCCGTCGAGGTCGCGCTGTTCCGGCTGCTGGAGTCCTGGTCCGTCACCCCCGACGTGCTCATCGGCCACTCGATCGGCGCCCTGGCCGCGGCGCACGCCGCCGGGGTGCTCGGCCTCGCCGACGCCTGCGCCCTGGTCGCCGCCCGCGGCCGGCTGATGCAGGCCCTGCCCGAGGGCGGCGCGATGATCGCCGTCGAGGCCACCGAGGACGAGGTCCGTCCGCTGCTGACCGGCCGGGTGGACGTCGCGGCCGTCAACGGCCCCGCCTCCGTGGTGGTCTCCGGCGACGAGGACGCCGCCCGGGAGATCGCCGGACACTTCGAGGGACTCGGCCGCAGGACCCGGCGCCTGAGGGTGAGCCATGCCTTCCACTCACCCCGCATGGACGCCGTCCTGGACGACTTCGCCGCCGTCGTCCGCGGTGCCGACCTCGCCGGACCGGCCGTCCCGATGGTGTCCGACCTGACCGGACGGCAGGCGACCGCCGAGGAGCTGCGCAGCCCCGAGTACTGGGTGCGGCACGTCCGCGCGACCGTCCGCTTCCACGACGGCGTCCGCACCCTCCGGGAACTGGGCGTCACCCGCTTCGTCGAGGTCGGACCCGACGCCGTGCTGACCGCGCAGACCCGCCAGAGCCTGGCCACGGCCACGGCCACGGCCGCGGACGGCGACACGGCCGGCGGGGACGGGGACGGGGGCGGTGACGGGACGGTCGTCCTGCCCCTGCTGCGCTCCGGCCGGCCCGAGCCCGCCACCGCGCTCACCGCCCTCGCCCGGCTCCACGTCAGCGGCCTCGACCCCGACTGGGCGGCCGTGTTCGCCGGACACGGCGCCCGCCGCGTCGACCTGCCCGTCCACGCCTTCCGGCGCCACCGCTACTGGCTGGAGGAGCGCGGCGGCCAGGACGCACTGGCCTCCGCGGGCCTGCACGCCGCCGGGCACCCCCTGCTCGGCGCGGCCGTCGCCCTCGCCGGCACCGACGGGGTGGTCCTCACCGGCCGGCTCTCGCCCGCCCGGCAGCCCTGGCTCGCCCAGCACCGGGTGGGCGGCACGGTGCTGCTGCCCGGCACCGCCTTCGTGGAACTCGCCGTCCAGGCCGGCGACCGCGTCGGCTGCGGACGCGTCGAGGAACTCACGCTGAGCGCCCCCCTCGCCCTCCCCGAGCACGGCGGCGTACGGGTGCAGCTCGCCGTCGGCGCCCCCGCGACCGCGGGCGGCCGCCCCTTCACCGTGCACTCCCGGCCCGAGGACGCCCCCGACGACGAGCCGTGGACCCTGCACGCCTCCGGCACCCTCACCCCCGCCACCGGCCGCCCCGGCACCCCGCTCACCGTCTGGCCGCCCGAGGGCGCGACCGGGATCCCGCTCGACGGGCTCCACGACGACCTCGCCGCGACCGGCCTCGTGTACGGGCCGCTCTTCCGCTCGCTGCACGCCGCCTGGCGGTCCGGTGAGGAGATCTGGGCCGAGGTCCGGCTGCCCGCCGAACCACCGCACGGCGCCGAGGAGTTCGCCCTGCACCCGGCCGCGCTCGACGCGGCCACCCACGCCCTGCGCGCGGCGGGCGCCGGCGACGCCGACGCCGGCGGGGCCGGACTCGTCCCGTTCTCCTGGAGCGGCGTCGAACTCCACGCGAGCGGCGCGTCCACCCTGCGGGTGCGCTTCACCCCCGCCGGCCCCGACACCTTCGCGGTGACCGTCGCCGACGCGGCCGGCGAGCCCGTCGCCACCGTCGAGGCGAACGTCTTCCGCCCGCTGGACACCGCCGCCGTCACCGTCCGGCCGCCGCTCCACCAGGTGGGCCTGACACCGCTGCCGGACCTGCCCGGAACCGGACCCGCCCCCGAGACGGCCGAGTTCGACGACGTCGACCTCGCCGCTCCCGTGCCCGGCGTCGTCGTCCTGCGCGGCCCCGCCGGCACCGACGCGGCCGCCGTCCGCGCCGCCACCCGCCGCACCCTGCTCGCCCTCCAGGCATGGCTGGAGTCCGCGCACACCGCCTCCGCCACACTCGTCGTGCTCACCGCGGGCGCCGTCGCCCACGGCACGGAGCCGGTGAGCGACCTGGCGGGCGCCGCGGTCCGCGGCATGGTCCGCGCCGCCCAGGCCGAGCACCCCGGCAGGTTCGTCCTGCTGGACGTGCCCGCCGCCGACGCGGCCGCACCCCCGGACGCCGCCGTGCTGCGCGCCGCGCGCCACGGCGACGAACCCGAACTCACCCTCCGCGGCGGCGTCCTGCACGCCACCGCGCTCACCCGTGCGGCCCGCCCCGCCGCGGACGCCCCCGCCCTCGACCCCGAGGGCACCGTACTGATCACCGGCGCCTCGGGTGCCCTCGGCGGCGAACTCGCCCGCCACCTCGTCACCGCGCACGGCGCGCGCCGGCTGCTGCTGCTCGGCCGCCGCTCCGACGCCGTCGCCGCGCTGGCCGGCGAACTCACCGCCCTCGGCGCCCGGGCGGACACGGCCGCCTGCGACGTCGCCGACCCGGACGCCCTGCGCGCCGCCCTGTCCGGCGTACCCGCCGAACACCCCCTGACCGCCGTGTTCCACGCGGCGGGCGTCCTCGACGACGCCGTGATCACCGCCCTCACCCCCGAGCGGGTGGACGCCGTGCTGCGCCCCAAGGTCGACGGCACGCTCGCCCTGCACGAACTGACGAAGGACAGCCCGCTCCGTGCGTTCGTGCTGTTCTCGTCCGTCTCCGGTGTCCTCGGCGCACCCGGACAGGCCGACTACGCCGCCGCCAACGCCTTCCTGGACGGCTTCGCCGCCCACCGCCGGGCCCAGGGCCTGCCCGCCCTGTCGGTGGCCTGGGGACTGTGGGGCGAGACCGGCGGCATGGGCGGCACGCTCGGCGGGGCCGACACGGCCCGGCACACCCGCGCCGGACTGCCGCCGCTGTCCACGGCCGACGGCCTCGCCCTGCTCGACGAGGTCCTGCGCATCACCGCCGACCCCGCCGACCGCACCGCCACGACCGTCGCGGTCCGCCTCGACCACACCGCGCTGCGCGCCGCCGGCGACCGGGCGCCGAGGGCGCTGCGGCACCTGGCCGGCCCCGCCGCCCGCCGCAGCGCCGCCACCGCCGCGCAGGAACCGGACTCCGCCGGCCAGCTGCTTGCCGCCCTGCCCGCCGAGGAACGCGCCGCGGCCGTCCTGGAGCTGGTGCGCGAGCACACCGCCGCCGTCCTCGCCCACCCGTCCGCGGCCGACGTCGACCCCCGGCTGGAGTTCCAGCAGCTCGGGTTCGACTCGCTGACCGCGATCGAACTGCGCAACACGCTGACCGAGGCGACCGGGCTGCGGCTGCCCGCCACCCTCGTCTTCGACCACCCCACCCCCACCGCCCTCGCCGGGCATCTGCTCGACGCGCTGTCCGGGACCGGCCCCGCCGACGAGGCCGTCGTACGGACCGGCGCCCCGGACGAGCCGATCGCCGTCGTGGGCCTGGCCTGCCGGTTCCCCGGGGGCGTCAGCACCCCCGAGGACCTGTGGCGGCTGCTCCGCGAGGACGGCGACGGCATCGGCGACTTCCCCGCCGACCGGGGCTGGGACATCGACGGCCTGTACGACCCCGACCGGCGCCGCCCGGACACCACCTACGTCCGCGAGGGCGGATTCCTCCACGACGCCGGCGACTTCGACCCCGCCTTCTTCGGCGTCGCCCCCAAGGACGCCGCCCTCATCGACCCCCAGCAGCGGATCCTGCTGGAGGCGTCCTGGGAGGCGCTGGAGCGGGCCGGCATCGACCCGCGCTCCCTGCGGGGCAGCCGCACCGGCGTGTTCGCGGGCGTCCAGTACCACGACTACCTCGGCGCGGGCAGCAGCGGCTCCCTCGTCACCGGCCGGATCGCCTACACCCTCGGCCTGGAGGGCCCGGCCGTGTCCGTCGACACGGCCTGCTCCTCCTCGCTGGTCGCCCTTCACCTCGCGGCCCAGGCGCTGCGGCAGGGCGAGTGCTCGCTGGCCCTGGCCGGCGGGGTCACCGTGATGGCGACACCCGAGACGTTCGTGGAGTTCAGCCGCCAGGGCGGACTCGCCCCCGACGGCCGGTGCAAGGCGTTCTCCGACGACGCCGACGGCACGGCCTGGTCCGAGGGCGCCGGCCTGCTCGTCCTCGAACGCCTCGCCGACGCCCGCCGCAACGGCCACCCCGTGCTCGCCCTGGTCCGCGGCTCCGCCGTCAACCAGGACGGCACCTCCAACGGCCTCACCGCCCCCAACGGCCCCGCCCAGCAGCGCGTGATCCGGCAGGCCCTGGCCGCCGCCGGCCTCGCCCCCGGCGACGTGGGCGCCGTGGAGGCGCACGGCACCGGCACCCGGCTCGGCGACCCCATCGAGGCACAGGCGCTGATGGCGACGTACGGCCAGGAGGCCACGCCCGGAAGGCCGCTGCTGATCGGGTCGGTGAAGTCGAACATCGGGCACACCCAGGCCGCCGCCGGAGCCGCCGGCGTGATGAAGATGGTGCTCGCCCTGCGCCACGGCGAACTCCCGCGGACCCTGCACGTCTCCAGGCCGTCCGAGGAGATCGACTGGTCCGCGGGCCACGTCCGGCTGCTCACCGAGGCCGTGCCGTGGGAGCGCTCGGAGCGGCCCCGCCGGGCCGGCATCTCCTCGTTCGGCGTGAGCGGCACCAACGCGCACGTCATCATCGAGGAACCGCCCGCCGAGGAACCGGCCGCCCCCGACGAGGGCGGCCCGGCCGTGCCGTGGGTGCTGTCCGGCCGCAACCGCGAGGCCCTCGGCATGCAGGCCGAGCGGATGCTGTCCTACCTCAACGACGACCCCGACCGGCCGCTCGCCGACGTGGGGCACTCGCTGGCCACCGCACGCACCGCCCTGGAGCACCGGGCCGTCGTCGTGGGCCGGCGCTACCCCGACTTCCTGCGCGGCCTGATGGCCCTCGCCGACGGCGAGGACGCGCCCGGCCTCGTCACCGGATCCGCCCGCGCCGACGGCCGCACCGGCTTCCTGTTCTCCGGCCAGGGCTCCCAGCGCCCCGGCATGGGCCGCGAACTGTACGACGCGTACCCGGTGTTCGCCGACGCGCTGGACACCGTCTGCGCGGAACTCGACCCCCGGCTGCCGCGTCCGCTGCGCGAGGTGATGTGGGCCGAGGAGGGCACCGCCGAGGCGGCCCTGCTCGACGCCACCGAGTTCACCCAGCCCGCCCTGTTCGCGGTGGAGGTCGCCCTGTTCCGGCTGCTGGAGACCTGGGGCGTACACCCCGACGCGGTCGCCGGCCACTCCATCGGCGAGCTCGCCGCCGCGCACGTCGCCGGGGTGCTCGGCCTGGAGGACGCCTGCGCCCTCGTGGCCACCCGCGGCGCCCTGATGCAGGCGCTGCCCGCGGGCGGCGCGATGGCCTCCGTCGCCGCCGACGAGGACGGCGTACGCGCCGCGCTGACGGACGGCGTCGACATCGCCGCCGTCAACAGCCCCCGCTCCGTGGTGATCTCCGGCCCGGCGGACGCCGTCGACGCCGTCGCCGCGCGGTTCGGGCGGACCCGGCGGCTGCGCGTCTCGCACGCCTTCCACTCCCGGCTGATGGAGCCGATGCTCGACGAGTTCACCGCCGTCGCGGGCAAGGCGCAGTTCGCCTCCCCCCGGACCACGCTCGTCTCCACCGTCACCGGCGAGGCCGCCGACGACGCACTCGGCACCCCCGCCTACTGGGCCGGACAGGTGCGCAGCCCCGTCCGTTTCCACGACGCCGTCCGCGCGATGGCGGACCTCGGCGTCACCCGCTTCGTCGAGATCGGCCCCGGCGGCGCGCTCACCGCGCTCGCCCAGGAGACCCTCGCCGACCACGACGGGGACACCCTCGTCACCCCCGCCCTGGCCAAGAACCGGCCCGAACCGGAAGCCGTCCTCACCGCCCTCGGCCGGCTGCACGCCGACGGCGCGGCCGTCGGCTGGCGTGCCCTGTTCGGCGAGCGGCGCCAGGTCGAACTGCCCACCTACCCCTTCCAGCACAAGCGCTACTGGGTGGAGAGCACGACCTCCGCGGCCGGGCCCGACGAGCACCCGCTGCTCGGCACCCCGACCGAACTCGCCGGCAGCGACGGCCTGCTGTTCACCGGCCGGATCTCCCTGGGCACCCACCCCTGGCTGGCCGGCCACCGCGTCGGCGGCGCGGTGCTCCTGCCCGGAGCGGCCTTCGTGGAGACCGCCGTACGCGCCGGTGACGCCGTCGGCTGCCCGCGGCTGGCCGAACTCACCGTCGAGGCACCGCTGATCGTGCCCGACCGCACCGGCGTACGGCTCCAGCTCGCCGTGGACGCCCCCGACAGCACCGGCCGGCGGGCCTTCCGCGTCCACGCCCGCCCCGAGGGCGCCGACGCCCGCCTGCCCTGGACCCGGCACGCCTTTGGCGCCCTCGCGCCCGCCGCCGCACCCCCGTCCTTCGACCTCGCCCAGTGGCCCCCGGCGGGCGCCGAACCCTTCGCGGTCGACGGCATGTACACCGGCCTCGCCGAGCAGGGACTGGAGTACGGGCCCGAGTTCCGCGGCCTGCACGCCGTGTGGCGGCGCGGCGACGAGGTGTTCGGCGAGGTCGCCCTGGACACCTCCGCGGCGTCCGGCACCGACCGGTTCGGCATCCACCCCGCGCTCCTGGACGCCGCCCTGCACACCATCGGCTGCGGGGCGGCCGCGTCCGCCGAACCCGTCCTGCCGTTCTCCTGGGAGCAGGTGGAGCTGCACGCCGTCGGCACCACCCGGCTGCGCGTCCATGTCCGGCCCACCGGGCACGGCGTGGTCGCCCTGGACCTCGCCGACACCGCAGGCCGCCCGGTCGCCTCGGTCGGGTCGCTGCTGCTGCGGCCGCTGTCGGCGGCGGACACCCGCCCGGCCGCACCCGTGCCCGCCGCCGCGGCCGACAGCCTGTTCGCGCTGGAGTGGCAGCACCTTCCCACGGACTCCCTCCCCGCGGACCGCGCCTCCGAGGGCGGCCCCGGCGGCCCCGCCGGCCGGCAGCTCCTCGGCCCCGACCGCTGGGACCTCGCCGCCCTGCTCGACGCGCCCGTCGCCGCAGACCTCTCCGCCGCCTCCGCGCGGACGCTGATCGTGCCCGCAGGGCAGGACGACCAGGGCGCCGCCGCCGTGCACCGGGAGACCCACCGGATGCTCGGGATCCTCCAGGACTGGCTCGCCGACCCCCGCTCCGCCGACCGCACGCTCGTCGTGGTCACCCGGGGCGCCGTCTCCTGCGCGGGGGAGGCCCCGGCCGACCTCGCCGCGGCGGCCGTCGCCGGCCTGGTGCGCTCGGCGCAGGCCGAACACACCGGCCCGATCCTCCTGGTGGACCTCCCCGCCGGTGAACCCGCCCCTTCCGCACGGCTCCTGGCCGCCGCGCTCGCCTCGGACGAACCCCAGACGGCGCTGCGCGAGGACACCCTGCGCGCACCTCGTATGGTCCGCGCGGCGGCCGGCCCGGCCACCCCCGTGTGGGACCCCGACGGCACCGTCCTGGTGACCGGCGGCTCCGGCGCCCTCGGCACGGCCGTCGCCCGCCACCTCGTCCACACGCACGGCGTACGGCACCTGCTGCTGGCCGGCCGCCGCGGGCCGGACGCCCCCGGCGCCGCCGCGCTCCGCGACGAACTGGCCGCCGCCGGTGCCACCGTCACCCACGCCGCCTGCGACACCGCCGACCGCACCGCCCTCGCGGACCTGCTCGCGGCGGTCCCCGCCGGCCGGCCGCTGCGCGGGGTCGTCCACGCCGCCGGTGTCCTCGACGACGGAGTGATCGCCTCCCTCACCCCCGAGCGGGTCGACACGGTCCTGCGGCCCAAGGCCGACGCCGCGCTGAACCTGCACGAGCTGACCGCCGGCCACGACCTGACGGCGTTCGTGCTGTTCTCCTCGGCGGCCGGTGTCCTCGGCTCGCCCGGCCAGGGCTCCTACGCCGCCGCGAACGCCTTCCTCGACGCGCTCGCCGCCCGCCGCAGGGCCGCCGGACTGCCCGCCACCTCGCTCGCCTGGGGCATGTGGGACACCGGCGAGGACGGCATGGCCGGCCGGCTGGGCGCCGCCGGGAGCGGCCGGGTGGCGGACAGCGGCATCGGCACGCTGAGCGTCACCGACGGCCTCGCCCTCCTGGACACGGCCACCGGCCGGGACGACGCGCTGCTGCTGCCGATCCGCCTCGACCCCGCCGCGCTGGCCTCCCGCGCGGCGGGCGAACTGCCGCCGCTGCTGCGCGGCCTCGCGCCCGCACCCGCGCGCCGCAGCGCCGACGACGGCCCGGCCGACAGCGGCAGCCTGCGCGACCGGCTCGCCGCGATGGCCCCGCACCAGCGGATGCCCGCACTGCTCACCCTGGTACGGACCCACGCGGCCGGCATCCTCGGCCACACGGACTCCGCCGAGGTCGAACTCGACAAGCCGTTCAACGAGATCGGCTTCGACTCCCTGACCGCCATGGGCTTCCGCAACAAGCTCGTCCTCGTCACCGGACTGAAACTGTCGGCGGGCATGATCTACGACCACCCCAGCCCCCGCGCCCTCGCCGGGCACCTCCTCGCCGAACTGGCGCCCGCCTCCGGCGAGGAGGACACCGGCACCGGCACGGCCGTCCTGACCGAGGACGGCGTCCGCGACGCCCTCGCCCGGATCCCGGTGCCCCGTCTCCAGGAGGCGGGACTCCTCGACCGGCTGCTGGAGCTGGCCGGTATCGCACCGGGCGGCGTTGCCGCGGACGACCCCGACCGGAACAATCAGGGCCCCCTCGGCGCGGCGGAGATCGACTCCCTGGACAGTGAGGCCCTCATCAGCATGGCCCTCGGCGAGACCGGCCCCACGCCCTGACCGTCGCGCCCCCGAGCCCCCTCCGTACCACCGACGTCTGGAGTTCACCTGGTGACCGGCAGATACATGATCGAGGCGCGAGGGCTGCGCAAGTCCTACGGCGACCTGTCCGTCCTCACGTCGGTCGATCTGAGCGTCGAACGCGGCACGATGCTGGCGCTGCTGGGCCCCAACGGCGCCGGCAAGACCACCACCGTCCGGATCATGAGCACCCTGCTCGGCGCCGACGGCGGCACCGTCACCATCGGCGGCCACGACGTCGCCGGCGCGCCCCGCGCGGTGCGCCGCATGATCGGACTCACCGGCCAGGACACCGCCGTCGACGGACTGCTCACCGGCCGCGAGAACCTGGTCATGATGGGCCGGCTGTTCCATCTGGGCCGGTCGGCGGCCAGGCGCCGCGCCGACGAACTGCTGGAGCAGTTCCGGCTCGTCGCCGCCGCCGACCGCCCGATCAGGACCTACTCCGGCGGTATGCGCCGCCGGCTGGACCTCGCCGTCAGCCTCCTCAACTCACCGCCCGTGCTGTTCCTCGACGAGCCGACCACCGGACTCGACCCGACCAGCCGGCTGGAGGTGTGGGACACCATCAGGAACCTGATGGCCGCGGGCACCACCGTCCTGCTCACCACGCAGTACCTGGAGGAGGCCGACCAGCTCGCCGACCGGATCGCCCTCATCGACACCGGCCGGGTCGTCGCCGAGGGCACCGCGCACGACCTCAAACGGCAGGTCGGCGCCGAGCGCGCCGAACTCTCCCTCGCCGCCAGGGACGTGGCCGCCGCACGCGAGCTGTTCCCCGGCGACCTCCTCGACGACGACCGCACCCTCAGCGTGCCCGTCCACGGACCGGGCGACATCCGCGAACTGCTCAACCGGGCCGCGGAGAAGGGCCTGACCGTCGAGCGGTTCGCCCTCCACGAACCCACCCTCGACGATGTGTTCCGCATTCTGACCACCCACCGGGGAGACAAGAAATGACCCAGGCCGCAGCGGTGCCCGAGCGCTCGTCGTTCGCCCTGGCGCTGGAGGACTGCGGGGTGCTCGTCGGACGCAGCCTGCGCCATCTCACCCGCAGCGTGGACCAGATGATCCAGGCGGTCGCCCTGCCGGTCATGCTGCTCCTGCTGTTCCGCTACATGTTCGGCGCCGCCATCGACACCGGCGGACCCAGCTACGTCAACTACCTGATCTCCGGCGTCCTCGTGCTCAGTGTCGCCTTCAGCGCCTCCGCCACCGCCGTCGGCGTCGCGGGCGACCTGCAGAACGGGATCGTCACCCGGTTCCGCTCCATGCCGATGTTCGGACCCGCCGTCCTGGTCGGCCACGTCGTGTCCGCCACCCTGCGCAACATCCTGTCCGTCGGCATCGTGATCGGCGTCGGCTGGCTCGTCGATTTCCGGCCGAATGCCACCGCCGGCGAATGGTGCGCCGCGCTAGGGATCCTGCTGGTCTTCGTCCTCGCCGTCGCCTGGATCGGCACCCTGTTCGGCGTCGTCGCCGGCGGTGTCGAGGCAGCCAGCGGATACGCCATGATCCTGGTGTTCCTGCCCTACGCCAGCAGCGCCCTGGTGCCGTCCGAGGGCATGCCGACCGTGCTGCGCGTCATCGTCGAGAACCAGCCGTTCACCCCGGTCGTCGACGCCGTGCGCGCCCTGCTCATCGGCACACCGCTCGGCGACAGCGCCTGGCTCGCGCTCGCCTGGTGGGTGCCCATCCTGCTGCTCTCGGCCGGCTTCACCATGCGGGTCTTCCGCCGCCGACTCGCCAGGTGAAGCGGACGACGGAGACGCACCGCCCGGTCCTCCCGCCGGGCGGCGCGTCTCCGTCGTCCTCGTCACCGCTCGGGTCCGGACGCCGGACCCGAGCGGTTCAGACGACCCCGCCCGGCACGGGCGCCGTCGACGACCAGCGGGCGATGTGCCGCCGCACGGTGTCGATGACCGCCTCCGGCTGGTCGTTGAGATAGAAGTGGCCGCCCGGGAACACCCGCAGCTCGAAGTCCTCCGAGTCGGTGTGCTCCCGCCAGGCCCGCGCGTCCTCCACCGGCACCTGCGGATCGGCGTCACCGATCAGCGCCAGCACCGGGTACGGCACCCGGGCACCCGGCTCCGCGCGGTACGCCGTCACGGCTGCGTAGTCGCTGCGCAGCGAGGGAAGGATCATGCGCACGAGGTCCTCGTCGCTCAGCACCCGGGCGTCGGTGCCGCTCAGCCGGCGGATCTCGTCGAGGATGTTCTCGTCCGTCGACAGCTTCCGCCGGGCCACGCACCCGCACGGCGGCGCGCACCGCCCGGAGACGATCAGCCCCAGCACCTCGACCCCGGTGCCCGGCAGCCGGCGCGCCACCTCGAACGCCACCGACGCGCCCATGCTGTGCCCGAACAGCGTCACCGGCCGGTCCGCCGACTCCACGATCGCCCGGGTCACCTGCTCGGCCAGCTCCGGAATGCTCTCGATGCCCGGCTCCTCGCGCCGGTCCTGCCGGCCCGGGTACTGCACGGCCAGGACATCGGTGTGCGGAGCGAGCGCCCGGGCCACCGGAAGAAAGAACGGGGCGGAACCTCCCGCATGCGGCAGACACACGAGTTGAGTGGTCGCCCCGTCGGCCGGCGCAAAGCGCCGAATCCACGACTTCGTTTCCCTCGATGCGGCAGTCATGACGATTCCGTAGCCTCATTCCGGCGTGCCCGTGGATGGGGAATTGGCACCGTCAACGTGCCAGTGGGACCCCCGCAGCGCAACCCCTAATCCCCGGACCCCGCAGGCCACAGCGGGTGCGTCACCGCCCTTAGGGGTGGTTCGGTCATACCGGCGCCGCTACCGTGGCGGCGTATTGGCGGACGGACGGCGTACGGGCACAGGGGATTCCCGAAAAAGCCGGGAGCCGATTCTTTTTCTCATTCGTGAAGTCCGCTTCACAAGTCCGCGGTAAAGGGCCGGCGCCGATTGCCGTTCCATGGCGGTGCGCCGTGCCGAGTTTCGACCGGAGCGATGGGTGACGTCGGTGGCAAACAACGAAGAAAAGCTGCTCAACTACCTCAAGCGCGCGACGGCCGACCTCCGTGACACCCGGAGGAAGCTCGGCGAACTGGAGGAACGGCAGCACGCACCGGTCGCCGTCGTCGGGATGGCCTGCCGCTTCCCGGGCGGCGTGACCTCGCCCGAGCAGCTGTGGCGGCTCGTCGCCGCCGGCGAGGACGCCGTCACCGCCTTCCCCGCCGACCGGGGCTGGAACACCGACGCCCTCTACGACCCCGAGCCCGGCACCCCCGGCCGGACCTATGTCCGCGAGGGCGGCTTCCTGCACGACGCCCCCGACTTCGACCCCGTCTTCTTCGGGATCTCCGAGCGCGAGGCGCTGGCCATGGACCCCCAGCAGCGCCTGGTGCTGGAGACGTCCTGGGAGGCGTTCGAACGCGCCGGCATCGACCCCCGGTCGGTGCGCGGCAGCCGGACGGGCGTGTTCGCCGGCGTCATGTACCACGACTACGGCTCCTGGGTCCGCCCCGTCCCCGACGAACTCGCCGCCTACCTCGGCAACGGCACCTCGGGCAGCGTCCTGTCCGGCCGGATCGCCTACACCCTCGGCCTCGAAGGCCCCGCCCTCACCGTCGACACCGCCTGCTCCTCCTCCCTCGTCGCCCTCCACTCCGCGATGCAGGCCCTGCGCCGGGGCGAGTGCACCCTCGCCCTGGCCGGCGGCGTCACCGTCATGTCGACCCCGGACTCCTTCGTCGAGTTCAGCCTCCAGCGGGGCCTCGCCGCCGACGGCCGCTGCAAGCCGTTCGCGGCCGCCGCCGACGGCACCGCCTGGGGCGAGGGCGCCGGCATGCTGCTGCTGGAGACCCTCGCCGACGCCCGCCGCAACGGTCACCGGGTGCTGGCCGTCGTCCGCGGCTCCGCCGTCAACCAGGACGGCGCCTCCAGCGGCATGACCGCGCCCAACGGCCCCTCCCAGCAGCGCGTCATCCGCGCCGCCCTCGCCGACGCGGGCCTGGCCACCGCCGACGTCGACGCCGTCGAGGCGCACGGCACCGGCACCACCCTCGGCGACCCCATCGAGGCCGAGGCGCTCATCGCCACCTACGGCAAGGACCGGGACCGGCCGCTGTGGCTCGGCTCCGTCAAGTCGAACATCGGGCACACCCAGGCCGCCGCGGGCGTGGCCGGCGTCATCAAGACGGTCATGGCCCTGCGCCACGGGGTGCTGCCCAGGACCCTGCACGTCGACGCGCCCTCCCCGCACGTCGAGTGGTCCCGCGGCCCGGTCCGCCTGCTCACCGGGGCGACGGACTGGGACCGCGACGAGGACCGCCCCCGCCGCGCCGCCGTCTCCTCCTTCGGTCTCTCGGGCACGAACGCGCATGTGATCCTGGAGGAGGGGGACGCGGAGCCCGCGGGTTCGCCTGGGGTGGAGGGTGCCGCGGTGCCGCTGGTGCTGTCGGCGAAGAGTGACGCGGCGCTCACGGCGCTGGCGGGGCGGGTGCGTGAGCATCTGGCGGAGCATGGGGACGACCCGCTCTCGGACGTGGGTCGTTCGCTGGTGGCGGGGCGTTCGGTGTTCGGGCGGCGGGCGGTGGTGGTCGGCCACGGCCGTGACGAACTCATGGCCGGGCTGGCGGAGCTGCCGGAGCCTCCGGTGGAGACGGTGTCCGGGGGCAGGACGGTCTTCGTCTTCCCCGGGCAGGGCACCCAGTGGGTCGGCATGGGCGCACGACTCGCCGAGGAGAGCGAGGTCTTCGCCGCCAGACTGGCCGAGTGCGCCGACGCCCTCGACCCGCTGACGGACTGGTCGCTCCTCGACGTGCTCCGCGACCCCGACGGCTCGTCCCTGGACCGGGTGGACGTGGTGCAGCCCGCGTCGTTCGCGGTGATGGTGTCGCTGGCCGCGCTCTGGGAGTCGTACGGGGTGACCCCCGACGCCGTCCTGGGCCATTCCCAGGGCGAGATCGCCGCGGCCGTGGTGAGCGGCGCCCTCTCGCTGGAGGACGGCGCCACCGTCGTCGCCCTGCGTTCGCAGGTGATCGCGCGGTCGCTGGCGGGTGCGGGCGGGATGATGTCGGTGGCGCTGCCGGTGGGGGAGGTGGAGCCGCGGCTGCCGGAGGGTGTGTCGGTGGCGGCGGTGAACGGTCCGCGTTCGTCCGTGGTCGCGGGTGATCCGGCCGGACTGGACCTGCTCCAGGCAGAGCTGGAGGCGGAGGGTGTGCGGGTGCGGCGGGTCGCGGTGGACTACGCCTCGCACTCGCCGCAGGTGGAGGGGATCCGGGAGGAGCTGCTGCGGGTGCTGGCGCCCGTGCGGCCGAGGGCGGCGCGGGTGCCGTTCCTGTCGACGGTGACGGGGGAGTGGCTCGACACGGCCGGCATGGACGCCGGCTACTGGTACCGGAATCTGCGGCACCAGGTCCGCTTCGCCGACGCCGTGACCCACCTGGCGGAGAACGGGTACACCGCCTTCGTCGAGATCAGCGCCCATCCGGTCGTCGGGATCGGGGTGCAGGACAACCTCGACCGGCTGGGCCGTCAGG
The DNA here is from genome assembly GCF_044754345.1 of Streptomyces sp. NPDC093094. Taxonomy (NCBI): domain Bacteria; kingdom Bacillati; phylum Actinomycetota; class Actinomycetes; order Kitasatosporales; family Streptomycetaceae; genus Streptomyces; species Streptomyces sp. NPDC093094. The sequence goes on from NZ_JBIVOX010000001.1 coordinate 246,557, forward strand.
GAGCGGTCGTGGGCACGCTGCGCCGGGGCGAGGGCGGTCTGGGCCGGTTCCTGGTCTCGGCGGGCGAGCTGTTCGCGCACGGGGCGGACGTCGACTTCACGGCCGCGTTCCCCGAGGACGCCCGCCGGGTCGACCTGCCCACCTACCCCTTCCAACGACGCCGTTACTGGCTCGACGACTCCCCGGCCGCCGGGGACGTGGCCGCCGCGGGCCTCACACCGACCGGACACCCGCTCCTCGGCGCCGCCGTCCAGCGCGCCGACGGCCAGGGCACCACCTTCACCGGCCGCATCGGCCTCGCCGGCCACGCCTGGCTCGCCGACCACGTCGTCGAGGGCCGGACCCTCTTCCCCGGCACCGGCTTCGTCGAACTCGCCGTACGCGCCGGGGACGGCGCCGGGCTCTCCCGCGTGGAGGAACTCACCCTCGGCACCCCGCTGGTGCTGCCCGCTCAGGGCTCCGTCACCGTGCAGGTGCACGTCGACCCCGCCGAGGACACCCCGGACCGCCGCGACTTCACCGTCTGGTCACGCCCCTCCGACGCCCCCGCCGACCTGCCCTGGACCCGGCACGCCACCGGCACCCTCACCACAGCGCCCGACCGCCCCGGCTTCTCCCTCGCCTCTCCCTGGCCGCCCGCCACCGCCGAGACCGTGGACCTGGACGGCCTCCACGACCGGCTCGCCGCCACCGGCCTCGCCTACGGCCCCGCCTTCCGCGGACTGCGCACCGCCTGGCTCGACGGCACCGACGTCCTCGCGGAGGCGGAACTCCCCGAAGGCCACAAGCCCGACGGGTTCGGCCTCCACCCCGCCCTGCTCGACGCCGCCCTGCACGCCGTCGGCCTCGGCGACCGGGCGAGCGGCACGGACGGACCCGAACTCCCCTTCGCCTGGCGCGACGTCGAACTGTTCGCCACCGGGGCGACCGCCCTGCGCGTCCGGGTACGGCCGGCCTCCGCCGGGTCCGTCACCCTGGAGGTCGCCGACGCCACCGGAGCCCCCGTCGCCGTGATCGGCTCGCTGGCGCTGCGCCCCGTCACCGCACGCGAGTTGTCCCCGGCGGCGGCCACCGCGCGCGAGGCGCTGTTCCGCGTCGAATGGCAGGAGACCGGCCGGGACGCAGAGCCGGACACCCGGCCCTGGACGCTCGTCGGCGGCGGGTCGCCGGCCGTGCTGCCGCCGGGCACCACGACCGCCGCCTCCTGGGACGACCTCACCGGCCCGGCCGCCTCCGGAGTCGCCGTCCTCACCCCGGCCCGCTCGGGCGCCGACCCCGACGCCGTCCACACAGCCGTCGCGTCCGTGCTGACGGACGTACAGACCTGGCTGGCACAGGAGCGGTTCGCCGACGGCACCCTCCTCGTCCTCACCCGCGGCGCCCTGGACGGCACCGACCCGGCCGCCGCCGCCGTACAGGGACTCCTGCGCACCGCCCAGCAGGAGAACCCCGGCCGGATCGTGCTCGCCGACCTCGACGGAGGCCCGCATCCGCTGCCGCCGCAGGCCGTGGCCCTCGGCGAACCCGAGATCGCCCTGGCCGACGGCACACTGCGGGTGCCGCGCCTGGTGCGGGCCGCGACGGACCCCCGCGAGACCGCCGCGGCCGGCGACGCACCGGCCTGGGACCCGGAGGGCACCGTCGTCGTCACCGGGGCCGGCGGCACCCTCGCCGAAGCCGTCGTCGGGCACCTCGTCGCCGAGTGCGGCGTCCGCCGGCTGCTGCTCCTCAGCCGCAGCGGCAGCACGGTCGCCGATCCCGGCGACGCCACCGTCACCGCCCTCGCCTGCGACGTCACCGACCGCGCCGCCCTCGCCGCCGCCCTCGCCTCCGTGCCCGCCGAACACCCCGTCACCGCCGTCGTCCACGCGGCCGGCGTCCTCGACGACGGCACCTTCGGCGCGCTGACCCCCGAACGGCTGGACGCCGTCCTGCGGCCCAAGGCCGACGCAGCCTGGCATCTGCACGAGCTCACCGCCGGACTCGACCTCACCCACTTCGTGCTGTTCTCCTCGCTCGCCGGGCTCGCGGGCAGCGCCGGACAGGCCAACTACTCCGCCGCCAACGCCTACCTCGACGCCCTCGCCCGGCACCGCAGGGCGGCCGGACTGCCCGCGCACTCCCTGGCCTGGGGCCTGTGGGGCAGCGCCAGCGGCATGACCGGCCACCTCGACGCCGCCGACCACGCCCGCATCAGCGGCAGCGGCGTCGCCCCGCTCACCACCGAGGACGGGCTGATCCTGTTCGACGCGGCCCTCGCCCGCCCCGAGCCCGTCCTCGCCCCCGTCCGCCTCGACCTGGCCCGGCTGCGCGCCCAGGGCGAGACCCTGCAACCGCTGTTCCGGGTGCTCGTACCGGCCACCCGGCGCGCGGCCGCCGCCTCCGCCGGCCCCGACTCCTGGCAGGACGCCCTGCTCGCCCTGCCCGAGGCACAGCGCGAACAGCGGATCCTCGACCTCGTCCGCGCCCAGGCCGCGGCCGTCCTCGGGCACGGCGACAGCCATGCCGTCGAACCCGGCCGCGCCTTCTGGGAGCTGGGCTTCGACTCGCTCACCGCCGTCGAACTGCGCAACCGCCTCGGCCGCGCCACCGGACTGCGCCTGCCCGCCACCCTGGTCTTCGACCACCCCTCGCCGCACGTCCTCGCCCGCTTCCTGCACACCGAGCTGGCCGGAACGGCGCCCGCGCCGGGCGTGCCCGCGGGCCCGCCCGCCGTCGCGGCCGACGACCCGATCGCCGTCATCGGCATGAGCTGCCGCTTCCCCGGCGGCGTCACCTCACCGGAGCAGCTGTGGCGGCTGGTGGCCGACGGCGTCGACGCCATCGGGGACTTCCCCCGCGACCGGGGCTGGGACGTCGACGGGGTGTACGACCCCGAGCCCGGCACCGAGGGCAAGTCCTACGTCCGCGAAGGCGGCTTCCTGTACGACGCCGCCGACTTCGACGCCGGGTTCTTCGGGATCTCGCCGCGCGAGGCGCGGATCATGGACCCGCAGGAACGTCTGCTGCTGGAACTGTCCTGGGAGGCGTGCGAACGCGCGGCGATCACGCCCACGTCCCTGCGGGGCAGCCGCACCGGCGTGTTCGCGGGGCTGATGCACCACGACTACGCCGCCGGCAGCAGCGGCGGCAGTCTGGTCTCCGGCCGGATCTCCTACACCTTCGGCCTGGAGGGCCCGGCCGTCTCCGTCGACACGGCGTGCTCGTCGTCGCTGGTCGCCCTGCACTGGGCGGCCCGCTCCCTGCGCTCCGGCGAGTGCACCCTCGCCCTCGCGGCCGGTGTCGCCGTGATGGCCACGCCGGAGATCTTCGTCGACTTCAGCCGGCAGCGCGGCCTCGCCCCCGACGCCCGCTGCAAGTCCTACGCCGACGCCGCCGACGGCGCCTCCTGGTCCGAGGGCGCCGGCGTGCTGCTGCTGGAGCGGCTCTCCGACGCCCGCCGCAACGGACACCGGGTGCTGGCTGTCGTCCGCGGCTCCGCCGTCAACCAGGACGGCGCCTCCAACGGCTTCTCGGCGCCCAACGGCCCCTCCCAGCAGCGCGTCATCCGCGCCGCCCTCGCCGACGCCGGACTCGCCCCCGCGGACGTGGACGTCGTCGAGGGCCACGGCACCGGCACGACACTCGGCGACCCGATCGAGGCGCAGGCCCTCCTCGCCACCTACGGCCAGGACCGCGAGACACCCCTGCTGCTCGGCTCGGTCAAGTCCAACATCGGGCACGCGCAGGCCGCCGCCGGTGTCGCCGGGGTCATCAAGATGATCATGGCCATGCGCAACCGGAGCGTGCCCCGCACCCTCCATGTCGACGCGCCCTCCGCACAGGTGGACTGGACGACCGGAGCGGTCGAACTGCTCACCGAGGAACACCCCTGGCCGGACGTGGACCGGCCCTGGCGGGCGGGCGTGTCCTCCTTCGGCATCAGCGGCACCAACGCCCATGTGATCGTGGAACAGGCCCCGGCGGACACACCGCCCCCGGCCGAGCGGCCCGCCGCCCCCGCCGTACTGCCCCTGGTCGTCTCGGGCCGCAGCCCCCAGGGCGTCAGGACCCTGGCCCGCCGCACGGCCGACCTGCTCGCCTCCGGCACCGACCCCCTCGACCTCGCCCGCTCCCTCGCCACCACCCGCGACGCCCTGGACCACCGCACGGTCGTCCTCGGCCACGACGCCGCCGAACTCCGCGCGGAACTGGAGCGGGCCGCCGCCGTGGACACGCCCGTCCGGCTCGCGGCGGGCGGCGGTCTCGGTTACGTGTTCTCGGGTCAGGGGTCGCAGTGGGCGGGGATGGCCCGTGATCTGTACGGGGCGTTCCCGGCGTTCGCCGAGGCTCTGGACGGGGTGACTGTCCTGTTGGACAAGGAGCTTCCGCGGCCTCTGGGGGAGGTGTTGTGGGAGGCCGACGGGGGCTTGCTGGATCGGACGGGGTTCACTCAGCCGGCGTTGTTCGCGGTGGGGGTGGCGTTGTTCCGGTTGCTGGAGTCGTGGGGTGTGTCTCCGGGTGTGGTGGGTGGTCATTCGGTGGGGGAGATCGCGGCGGCGCATGTGGCGGGGGTGTTCTCGCTGGAGGATGCGGTCCGGCTGGTGGTGGCGCGTGGGCGGTTGATGGAGGCTCTGCCGGGGGGCGGGGCGATGGTGGCGGTGCAGGCGTCGGAGGAGGAGGTGGTGCCGCTGCTGGGTGAGGGGGTGTCGCTGGCGGCGGTGAACGCGCCGGGTTCGGTGGTGGTGTCGGGTGCCGAGGAGGCGGTCCTCTCGCTGGTCTCCCGTTTCCCGGACCGCAGGTCGTCCCGTCTGCGGGTCTCTCATGCGTTCCACTCGGCGCTCATGGAGCCGATGCTGGAGGAGTTCCGTGAGGTCGTCTCCGGTCTCGAACTCAGGGCTCCGACCGTTCCGTTGCTGACGGCGGGTGATCCGTTGTCGGTGGGTTTCTGGGTGGATCATGTGCGTGACACGGTCCGTTTCTCGGAGACGGTGCGGCGGATGGAGGCCGGGGGGGTCACCACGTTCGTGGAGGTGGGTCCTGATGCGGTGCTGACCGCGATGGGTCCGGCGTCGGTGTCGGGTGAGGACGTGGTGTTCGTGCCGTTGATGCGCCGTGACCACGACGGACTCACCACCCTCCTGAAGGGGGCCGGTCAGGCGTGGACGCGGGGCGTCCCGGTGGACTGGTCGGCGGTCGTGCCCGCCGGATCCCTCGTCGATCTGCCGACCTACCCCTTCGAGCACCGCCGCTACTGGCTCCGCCCCACCGCCTCGGGCCCCTCCGCGACTCGGGGCCAGGACGCCACCGACCACCCCGTCCTCGCGGCGGTCCTGGACGACGTGGACTCCGACGGAGCCGTCCTCACCGGCAGCGTCGCACTGGACACCCACCCCTGGCTCTCCCAGCACCAGGTGCACGACACGGTCCTGCTGCCCGGCACGGCGCTGGTCGACATGGTCTGGCACGCCGGTGCGCGGGTCGGCGCCCCCGTCGTCGACGAACTCACCCTGTATGCGCCGGTCGTGGTCCCGGCCGAGGGCGAGACCCGGCTGCGCGTCACGGTCGGCGAGCGGTCCGCCGACGGCCGGCGACCGGTGACCGTGCACGGCCGGGCGCCCGGCGGCGACTGGATCCGCCATGCCGGCGGCACCCTCACCGACCAGGTCCCGGCGCCCGTCGCCCTGACCGCCTGGCCCCCGCCCGGCGCGACCCCGCTCGACGTCGCCGCCGCCTACGACCGGCTCGCGGACGCCGGGGTCGAGTACGGCCCCCTGTTCCGGGGCCTGCGGGCGGCCTGGCAGCAGGGCACCGACCTCTTCGCCGAGGTCGCCCTGCCCGAGGACACCGACACCCACGGCTTCGCGCTGCACCCGGCGCTGCTCGACGCCGCGCTGCACGCCGGTGCCTTCCGGGGCGCCGACGGGCTGCCGTTCACCTTCGGCGGAGCCGCCCTGCACCACGGCGGCGCCACCCGCCTGCGGGTCAGGCTGACCCCGCGCGGCGACCACGAGGCCGCGCTCGCCCTCGCCGACTCCGACGGCACCCCCGTCGCGACGGTCCGGTCGCTCACGACCCGGCCGGTCACCGCGCCCGCGGCCGACCGCTCGCTGTACCGGCCGTCCTGGACCGAGACTCCGGCCGGCGTCCCGTTCACGGGGACGCTGGACCTCGTCGACGACCTGGCCGAGGCCGACGGCTCCCCGGACGTCGTGGTGCTGCGCGCACCGCGCCCGGCGGACGGCACCCCGGCGCCCGCCGCGGCACGGGAGGCCACCGAGCAGGTGCTGGCCGCGCTGCGCACCTGGCTCGCCGACGAGCGCCGGACCTCCTCACGGCTCGCGGTCCTCACCCGGGACGCCGCGCCGGCCGTCCCCGCACCCGACCTGGCCCAGGCCGCCGTCTGGGGCCTCGTACGGGCCGCGCAGGCCGAGCACCCCGAGCGGTTCCTGCTGCTCGACACGGCCGCCGGAGCACCCCTCACGGAGGACACCCTGCGAGCGGCGCTCGGTCTCGGCGAGCCCGAGGCACGCGTCGTCGAGGGCGCCTTCCTCGTGCCGCGCTGGCACCGGGCCGAGGTCTCCGGACCGTCCGTGTCCGTGCCCGCCTCCGTGCTCGTCACCGGCGGCACCGGCGGCCTCGGCGCCGCCGTCGCCCGCCACCTGGCGGCCGAGCACGGCGTACGGGAACTGGTCCTGGTCAGCCGCCGCGGCATCGAGGCGCCCGGCGCCGAGGAACTGCGTGCCGGCCTCGTCGAACAGGGCGTACGCGTCACCGTCGTGGCGGCGGACCTCGCCGAGCGGGACGCCGTGGCCGCACTGCTCGCCGACCATCCGGTGGAGGGCGTGGTCCACGCGGCCGGCGCGCTCGCCGACTCCCTGGTGGAGTCGATGACCCCCGAGCAGATCGGGTCGGTGTTCCGCCCCAAGGCGGACGCCGCCTGGCATCTGCACGAACTCGCGGGCCACCTCGCCCTGTTCGCCCTGTTCTCCTCCGCCACCGGCGCCGTCGCCCCGGCCGGACAGGGCAACTACACCGCCGCCAACGCCTTCCTCGACGCCCTCGCCGAGCACCGTGCCTCGCTCGGCCTGCCCGCCCTCTCGCTGGCCTGGGGCATCTGGGACGGCGACGGCATGGGGAAGCGGCTCGACGAAGCGGGCCTGGAGCGCGTCCGGCGCACCGGCATGGCGGCCCTGACCGCCGAGGAGGGCCTGGCCCTGTTCGACGCGGCCCTCGCGGCCGGCGGCCCGGCCCTGGCACCGGTCCGCCTGGACACCACCGTGCTGCGCCGCCGGGACGCCGAACTCCCCGTCGTCCTGCGGGACCTGATCCGCCGCCCCGCCGAAGGTGCCGCGCCCGGCGCCGGGCCGGCCTTCGCGGCACGGCTCGCCGCGCTGTCCGGCCCGGAGCGGGAGAGCCATGTGCTCGGCATCGTCCGTGCCGAGGTCGCCGCCGTCCTCGGCCATGACAGCGCCGACGCCGTCGAACCACGACGGGCCTTCACCGACTTCGGGTTCGACTCGCTCACCGCGGTCGAGTTCCGCAACAAGGTGTCCGCGGCCACCGGGCTGCGGCTGCCCGCCACGGTCGTCTTCGACCACCCCTCCCCGCGCGCCCTCGCCGACCACCTGCTGGCGACGGCCCTGGAAGCGGCCCCGGCCCGCACCGCGACCGCCCCGGCCGCCGCCGACCCCGACGACCCGATCGTGATCGTCGGCATGGGCTGCCGCTACCCCGGCGGGGTCGCCTCCCCCGACGACCTGTGGCAGCTGGTCCACGACGGAACGGACGCGATCTCCTCCTTCCCCGGCGACCGCGGCTGGGACGTCGCGGCCCTGCACGGCACGGGCCCCGGCCAGACCTACACCGTCGAGGGCGGCTTCCTCACCGGCGTCGCCGACTTCGACGCCGACTTCTTCGGGATCTCCCCGCGCGAGGCGCTGGCCATGGACCCGCAGCAGCGGCTCCTGCTGGAGACCGCCTGGGAGTCGTTCGAGCACGCGGGCATCGACCCGGAGTCGCTGCGCGGCACCGACACCGGCATCTTCGCGGGCGTCATGTACCGCGACTACGGCAGCAACCTGATCTCCGTACCCGACGAACTCCAGGGCTACTTCGGCAACGGCACGCTCAACAGCGTGGCCACCGGCCGGGTCGCCTACACCCTGGGACTGGAGGGCCCCGCGGTGACCGTCGACACGGCGTGCTCGTCGTCGCTGGTCGCCCTGCACTGGGCGGCACAGGCGCTGCGCTCCGGCGAGTGCTCGCTGGCCCTGGCGGGCGGCGTCACGGTGATGGCCACGCCGGGCACCTTCGTGGACTTCGCCCGCCAGAACGGGCTCGCCGCCGACGGCCGCTGCAAGTCGTTCTCCGCCGACGCCGACGGCACCGGCTGGTCCGAGGGCGTCGGACTGGTCGTCCTGGAGCGGCTCTCCGACGCCCGCCGCAACGGCCACCGGGTGCTGGCCGTCGTCCGTGGCTCCGCCGTCAACCAGGACGGCGCCTCCAACGGCCTCACTGCCCCCAACGGTCCCGCCCAGCAGCGCGTGATCCGCGCCGCGCTGGCCCACGCGGGCCTCGCCCCCTCCGACGTCGACATCGTCGAGGCGCACGGCACCGGCACCCGGCTCGGCGACCCCATCGAGGCGCAGGCCCTGCTGGCGACCTACGGCCAGGAGCGCACCACCCCGCTGCTGCTGGGCTCGGTCAAGTCCAACCTCGGCCACACCCAGGCCGCGGCCGGTGTCGCGGGGATCATCAAGATGGTGCAGGCCATGCGGCACGGGCAGGCGCCCAGGACCCTGCATGTGAGCGCCGCGACGGACCAGGTCGACTGGACCGGGGGCGCGGTCGAACTCCTCCTGGAGGAGCGGCGGTTGCCGGAGGTGGACCGGCCCTGGCGGGCGGGCGTGTCCTCCTTCGGCATCAGCGGCACCAACGCCCACGTCGTCCTGGAGCAGGCCCCGCCCGCCGAACCGCGACCCGCTCCCGCCCCCGTACCTCCGCCCGTGCTGCCTCTCGTGCTCTCCGCGAAGACCGGGCACGCCGTCCGGAGCCAGGCCCGCCGTCTGCTGGCCGCCCTCGACGGCGCCGAGCCCCGGGACCTGGCCCGCGCGCTGGCCACCACCCGCGCCGCCCTCCCGCACCGCGCCCTGGTCGCGGGCCGTTCCGCCGCGGACCTGCGCGCCGGGCTGGAGGTCCTCGCCGCGGGCGGCAACGCGGCCGGTGCAGTGGCCCGGGGCACGGTGTCCCCGGGCGGTCTCGGTTACGTGTTCTCGGGTCAGGGGTCGCAGTGGGCGGGGATGGCCCGTGATCTGTACGGGGCGTTCCCTGCGTTCGCCGAGGCTTTGGACGGGGTGACTGTCCTGTTGGACAAGGAACTGCCCCGGCGCCTCACCGAGGTCATGTGGGACACGGAGAAGACCTTGCTGGATCGGACGGGGTTCACTCAGCCGGCGTTGTTCGCGGTGGGGGTGGCGTTGTTCCGGTTGCTGGAGTCGTGGGGTGTGTCTCCGGGTGTGGTGGGTGGTCATTCGGTGGGGGAGATCGCGGCGGCGCATGTGGCGGGGGTGTTCTCGCTGGAGGATGCGGTCCGGCTGGTGGTGGCGCGTGGGCGGTTGATGGAGGCTCTGCCGGGGGGCGGGGCGATGGTGGCGGTGCAGGCGTCGGAGGAGGAGGTGGTGCCGCTGCTGGGTGAGGGGGTGTCGCTGGCGGCGGTGAACGCGCCGGGTTCGGTGGTGGTGTCGGGTGCCGAGGAGGCGGTGCTTTCGCTGGTCTCCCGTTTCCCGGACCGCAGGTCGTCCCGTCTGCGGGTCTCTCATGCGTTCCACTCGGCGCTCATGGAGCCGATGCTGGAGGAGTTCCGTGAGGTCGTCTCCGGTCTCGAACTCAGGGCTCCGGCCGTTCCGTTGCTGACGGCGGGTGATCCGTTGTCGGTGGGTTTCTGGGTGGATCATGTGCGTGACACGGTCCGTTTCTCGGAGACGGTGCGGCGGATGGAGGCCGGGGGGGTCACCACGTTCGTGGAGGTGGGTCCTGATGCGGTGCTGACCGCGATGGGTCCGGCGTCGGTGTCGGGTGAGGACGTGGTGTTCGTGCCGTTGATGCGCCGTGACCACGACGGACTCACCACCCTCCTGAGGGGTGTGGGGCAGGCGTGGACGCGGGGCGTCCCGGTGGACTGGTCGGCGGTCGTGCCCGCCGGATCCCTCGTCGATCTGCCGACCTACCCCTTCGAGCACCGCCGCTACTGGCTCGAACCGGGCCCCGCCACCGGCGACCTGGCCGGGGCCGGGCAGGAGGCGGCGGACCATCCGATGCTCGCCGCCGTGATCCCCTCGCCGGACGCCGACGCCGCCACCCTCACCGGACGCGTCTCCACCCGCACCCTGCCCTGGCTGGCGGACCACGCCGTGCACGGAGTGACCCTGCTGCCCGGCACCGCCCTCGTCGAACTCGCCCTGCGCGCGGGCCGCGAGGTGGACGCCGGTGCCGTCCAGGAACTGACGCTGGAGGCGCCGCTGCTGCTCCCGGACACCGGGTCCGTGGCGCTGCGTGTGGACGTGGCCGCGCCCGACGGGACCGGACGGCACCCCGTCAGACTGCACTCGCGCGCCGACGGCGGCACCTGGCAGCGCCACGCCAGCGGCTACCTCGGCACTCCCGCACCCGGCACGGCGGCCGCCGACCCGACCGCCTGGCCCCCGCCGGGCGCCGAACCGCTCGACGTGACCGGCGCCTACGACGCACTCGCCGACCGCGGCTACACCTACGGCCCCGCCTTCCAGGGCCTGCGGGCCGCCTGGCGGCGAGGCGAGGAGACCTTCGCCGAGGTGGCGCTGCCCGAGCACACCGAACCGGCCGGCTACGGCATCCACCCCGCCCTGCTGGACTCCTGCTGGCACGCCCTGCTCCTGGACGCGGCCGACCGGCGGCCCGAACTGCCCTTCGCCTGGACCGGGGTGACCCTGCACGCCACCGGGGCCGCACACGTGCGCGTGCGCATCGCGCCCTCCGGCCCGGGCACCACGACCATGACCGTCACCGACACCGCCGGGCGGCCCGTAGCCACGGTGACCGGACTCGCCGTCCGGCCCGTGTCGGCCGACCAGCTGTCCGCCCGCCCGCGCTCCCTGTACCGCATGACCTCCGTACCGGTCGCCGTACCGGAGGCACCCGTCGCGGACACCGGCGGCGGCCCGGCCGTGCTCGGTGAGGACACCCTCGGACTCGGCCTGCCCGTGCACGCCGCCCCGGCCGACGTGCCCGACCCGGCGCCCGGCGTCCTGGTGCACCACTGCCCGCCGTACGACGGTCCGGTTCCGGACGCCGTGCGCGCCGCGACCCTCGGCCTGACCGCCCTGCTGGCGCAGTGGCTCGGCGAACCCCGGCTCGCCGCCACCCGGCTCGTGGTCGTGCTCGGGGACCACCTGAGCCAGGCGCCGCTCGCCGGGCTGGTCCGCGCCGCCCAGGCCGAGCACCCCGGCCGAATCACCCTCCTGCACCCGCACACCCGGGACACCCGCGCGCTCCTCGCCGCCCTCGACGGCGACGAGCCCGAACTCGTCGTCGGCGACGGCACCCTGGAGGCGCCCCGCCTCACCCGGATCACCGATCCGGCCGAGACCCCTCCGGTCCTCGAAGGCCCCGTCCTGATCACCGGCGGCACCGGCGGGCTCGGCGCGCTCCTCGCCCGCCACCTCGTCGACCGGCACGGCGTGCGCGACCTGGTCCTGCTCAGCAGGCGAGGCCCTGCCGCCCCCGGCGCCGAGGAACTGGCCGCCGAACTGGCCGGGCAGGGCGCCCGGGTGACCCTGGAAGCCTGCGACGCCGCCGACCGCGACACGCTGGCCGCCGTGCTGGTCCGCCACCCCGTGCGGTCGGTCGTGCACGCCGCGGGCGTCGTCGACAACGGCCTGCTCGCCTCGCTGACCCCCGACCGGATCACCGCCGTGCTGCGGCCCAAGGCGGACGCCGCCTGGAACCTGCACGAACTCACCGCGGACCGCGACCTGTCGGCGTTCGTGCTGTTCTCCTCCTCCGCAGGCACCCTGCTGGGCGCAGGACAGGCCAACTACGCCACGGCGAACGTCTTCCTCGACGCCCTCGCCCGCCACCGCCACACCCTCGGCCTCCCCGCCCTGTCCCTGGGCTGGGGTCTGTGGGAGGCGGAGTCCGGGATGGCCGGAGAGCTCGACGAGGCCGGCCGCCGGCGCATGCGGCGCCTCGGCATGCCGGCCATGGCCACCGAGGAGGCACTCGCCCTCTTCGACGCGGCCCTCGGCCTGCCCGACGCCGCCGTGCTGCCGATCCGGTTCGACACCGCCGCCCTGCGCGCCCGCGGCGACGACCTGCCCGCTGTCCTGCGTGCCCTGGTGCCGCGGCCGGTCCCCACCGCCGCCACCGCCACGACGGCCGCGGCGGACGCGGCCGGCCTGCCGGCGCTCCTCGCCGGCCTGGACCGCGAGCAGCAGTACGCCCACCTGGACCGGCTGGTGCGCGGCCACGCCGCCGCCGTGCTCGGCCACGCCGACGCCGACCGCATCGACCCCGGCCGCGCCCTGCGCGACCTCGGGTTCGACTCGCTCGCCGCCGTCGAGCTGCGCAACCTGCTCGGCGCGGCGACCGGGCTCACCCTGTCGGCCACACTGGTCTTCGACCACCCGACGGTCGAGGCACTCACCCGCCACCTGGCCGACCAGCTCCTGGGCCCCGACACGGACCCCACCGCGCACGCCCTCGCCGAGGTCGACCGGCTCGCCGGGGCGCTGCTGCACACGGACGCCGACCACCGGAGCGTCACCCGACGGCTGGAGGCACTGCTGCGGCAGTGGCGCGAGAGCGGACCCGAGGACACCGCCGGGCCCGTCGACGTCGCCACCGCCACCGACGACGAACTGTTCGCCGCACTCGACAACGAACTCGCGGACTGACCGCCCATGGGGCCGACCCCCGGGACACCCCCGCGACCGACCGCGACCGGGACACCCCGGGCGCGGACCGCACAGGAACCCGGCCCCGGGACATCTCGGGCACGGGCCGCCCTGCAACCGGACACCGGAGAATGGAACGCGCTGATGAACGAGGCCGAAGCCCTCGACGCGCTGCGCCGGCTGGTGCGCGAGCACACGCTCACCGCCCTGCGCAAGGCACACCCCGGCACCACCGACGCCGCGCTGGACGGCGACCGGGCCTTCCGCGACCTCGGCTTCGACTCCCTGGCCGTCGTCGGCCTCGTCAAAGCCCTCTCCGCCGCGCTCGGCCGGGAGCTGCCCGCCACGCTCCTGTTCGAGCACCCCACGCCGAACGCCCTGACCCGTCACCTCGCCGCCGAGACCCTGGGCCTGCCCGGCGAACCGGAACGCTCCGGCCCGCACCCGGCCGGCGACGGCGAACCCGTCGCGATCGTCGGCATGGGCTGCCGTTTCCCCGGCGGTGTCACCACCCCCGACGACCTGTGGGACCTCGTCAGCGGGGAACGCCACGTCATCTCCGCCTTCCCCACCGACCGCGGCTGGGACCTCGCCCGGCTCTTCGACCCCGACCCCGACAGGCCCGGCACCACCTACGCCCACGAGGCCGGCTTCCTCACCGACGCGCCCGCCTTCGACGCCGACTTCTTCGGGATCTCCCCGCGCGAGGCCCAGGCCATGGACCCGCAGCAGCGGCTGCTGCTCGAAACCTCCTGGGAGGCACTGGAGCGCTCCGGCATCGACGCCGGCACCCTGCGCGGCAGCGACACCGGTGTCTTCGTCGGCGCCGAGCAGCAGGAGTACGGGCCCCGGCTGCACGAGGCCCCCGAAGGCGCCGACGGCTACCTCGTCACCGGCAACGCCCTCAGCGTCCTGGCCGGCCGGCTGTCCTACGTGTACGGGTTCCAGGGGCCCGCCCTCAGCGTCGACACCGCCTGCTCGTCCTCCCTGGTCGCCCTGCACCTCGCCCTGCGCTCGCTGCGCTCCGGCGAGTGCTCCCTCGCTCTCGCGGGCGGCGCCGCCGTCCTCGGCGCCCCCGGCACCTTCACCGCCTACAGCCGCCAGCGCGCCCTCGCCGCCGACGGCCGCTGCAAGGCGTTCGCCGCGGCCGCCGACGGCACCGGCTTCTCCGAGGGCGTCGGCGTCCTCGTCCTGGAGCGGCTCTCCGACGCCCGCCGCAACGGTCACCGGGTGCTGGCCGTCGTCCGTGGCTCCGCCGTCAACCAGGACGGCGCCTCCAACGGCCTCACCGCCCCCAACGGCACCGCCCAGCGCCAGGTCATCCGCGAGGCCCTCGCCGACGCCCGGATCACCCCCGCGCAGGTCGACGCCGTCGAGGCGCACGGCACCGGCACCACCCTCGGCGACCCCATCGAGGCGCGCGCCCTGCTCGCCGAGTACGGCCACGACCGGACCGTTCCGCTGCGTCTGGGCTCCCTCAAGTCGAACATCGGGCACACCATGGCCGCCGCCGGTGTGGCGGGCGTGATGAAGACGGTGCTGGCCCTGCGCCACGGGGTGCTGCCCAGGACCCTGCACGTCGACGCGCCCTCCCCGCAGGTCGACTGGTCCGCGGGCGCCGTCGCACTCCTCACCGAGGCCCTCCCGTGGCGGTCCGGGCCGGACCGCCCCCGCCGGGCGGGCGTCTCCTCCTTCGGCGTCAGCGGCACGAACGCGCACGTGATCCTGGAGGAGGGGGACCCCGTTCCGGTCCCCTCGCCGGGAGTGGAGGGTGCCGCGGTGCCGCTGGTGCTGTCGGCGAAGAGCGACGCGGCGCTCACCGCGCTGGCGGGGCGGATGCGTGAGCATCTGGCGGAGCACGTGGACGACCCGCTCTCGGACGTGGGTCGTTCGCTGGTGGCGGGGCGTTCGGTGTTCGGGCGGCGGGCGGTGGTGGTCGGTCACGGCCGCGACGAACTCATGGCCGGGCTGGCGGAGCTGCCGGAGCCTCCGGTGGAGACGGTGTCCGGGGGCAGGACGGTCTTCGTCTTCCCCGGGCAGGGCACCCAGTGGGTCGGCATGGGCGCACGACTCGCGCAGGAGAGCCCGGTGTTCGCGAAGCGGCTCGCCGAGTGCGCTGACGCCCTGGAGCCGCTCACCGACTGGTCGTTGTGGGACGTGCTCCGCGATCCCGACGGCTCGTCCCTGGACCGGGTGGACGTGGTGCAGCCCGCGTCGTTCGCGGTGATGGTGTCGCTGGCCGCGCTCTGGGAGTCGTACGGAGTGACCCCCGACGCCGTCGTGGGCCATTCCCAGGGCGAGATCGCCGCCGCGGTGGTGAGCGGGGCACTCTCGCTGGAGGACGGGGCGTGGATCGTGGCGCTGCGTTCGCAGGTGATCGCGCGGTCGCTGGCGGGTGCGGGCGGGATGATGTCGGTGGCGCTGCCGGTGGGGGAGGTGGAGCCGAGGCTGCCGGAGGGTGTGTCGGTGGCGGCGGTGAACGGTCCGCGTTCGTCCGTGGTCGCGGGTGATCCGGCCGGACTGGACCTGCTCCGGGCCGGGCTGGAGGCGGAGGGTGTGCGGGTGCGGCGGGTCGCGGTGGACTACGCCTCGCACTCGCCGCAGGTGGAGGGGATCCGGGAGGAGCTGCTGCGGGTGCTGGCGCCCGTGCGGCCGAGGGCGGCGCGGGTGCCGTTCCTGTCGACGGTGACGGGGGAGTGGCTCGACACGGCCGGCATGGACGCCGGCTACTGGTACCGGAATCTGCGGCACCAGGTCCGCTTCGCCGACGCCGTGGGCACACTGGCCGAGGAGGGCTTCGAGGCGTTCGTCGAGGTGAGCGCGCACCCGGTCGTCGGCATGGGGGTGCAGGACAACCTCGACCGGCTGGGCCGCCGGGGAGCGGTCGTGGGCACGCTGCGCCGGGGTGAGGGCGGTCTGGGCCGGTTCCTGGTCTCGGCGGGCGAGCTGTTCGCGCACGGGGCGGACGTCGACTTCACGGCCGCGTTCCCCGAGGACGCCCGCCGGGTCGACCTGCCCACCTACCCCTTCCAACGACGGAACTACTGGCTGGAGCACACCTCGGGCACCACGGCCGACGTCTCCGCCGCGGGCCTCACACCGACCGGACACCCGCTCCTCGGCGCGGCCGTCCCCCTCGCCGGTGCCGGGACCGTCGCGCTCACCGGCCGGCTCGACCCGCGCACCCAGCCATGGCTCGCCGACCACACCGTGGCCGGCACCGTCCTCTTCCCCGGCACCGGCTTCGTCGAACTCGCCGTACGCGCCGCCGACGAGGTGGGCGCCGGCACCGTGGAGGAACTGACGCTGCTGCGGCCGCTGCCCCTCCCCGGCGACACCGCCACCGTCGTGCAGGTCGTCGTCGACGAGGCCGGCACCGACGGCCGCCGCACCTGCTCCGTCCACTCCCGCCCCGAAGGGGCCCTGCCGGGCACCCCGTGGACCGAGCACGCCGTGGGCCGGCTGACCCCCGCCGCCCCCGCCGCCGCCTTCGAGCTCACCGCCTGGCCGCCCGCCGCCGAGCCCGTCGCCCTCGACGGCGCCTACGCCGCACTGGCCGCCCAGGGATACGAGTACGGTCCCGCCTTCCAGGGGCTGCGCGCCGTCTGGCGCCAGGACGACGAGGTGTTCGCCGAGGTGGCCCTGCCGGACGGCACGGACGCCGGACCGTTCGGCCTCCACCCCGCCCTGCTCGACGCCGTCGTCCAGGCCGTCGACGTCGCCGGGCTGCTGGCGCCCGCCCCGCAGGGCGAGGTGGCGCTGCCCTTCGCCTGGAACGACGTACGGCTGCACGCCCAGGGCGCGGCCGCCGTACGGGTACGGATCGCACGGGCCGGCGACCACGCGATCACGCTCGGCCTCGCCGACCCGACCGGCGCGCCGGTCGCCTCGGTCGGGTCGCTGCAGATCCGGCCGATGCGGCTGCCGGCCGCGCCCGCCGCCGGACAGAACTCCCTCTACCGCATGGACTGGCGGCCGCTGACCGGACTGGACCCGGTGTCCGTCCCGCAGGCCGCCGTCCTCGGGGAGGACGTCCTCGGTCTGACCGGCTCCCTGGACGCGCGGGCCGGCCTCCCGGACACCTCCGTCCCCGGCACCGTGTACCTCTGCGCCGCCTCCGCACCCGGCGAGGACCCCCTCACCGCGGTCCACCGGATCACCGCGTCCGTGCTCGCCGACGTCCAGCGCCGGACGGCGGACCCGCGGTTCGCCGACACCCGGCTCGTCGTCGTCACCCGGGGCGCCGTCTCCACCGCCGGGGAGGACGTCACCGATCTGCCGGCCGCCGCCGTCTGGGGCCTGCTGCGCTCCGCGCAGGCCGAGGAACCCGGTTCCTTCGTGCTGCTGGACATCGACCGGGGGCCGCTCCCGGCCGGGATCCTGCACGCGGCCGTCGCCGCGGGCGAGACCCAGCTCGCCGTCCGCGAGGGCGGCCTCCGCGTGCCGCGCCTCGCCCCCGCCGCGCGGGCCGAGGGGCCCGCCGCCGCCCCGTTCGACCCCGACGGCACCGTCCTGATCACCGGCGGCACCGGCACCCTGGGCTCCCTGCTCGCCCGGCACCTCGTCACCGAGCACGGCGTACGTCACCTCCTGCTCACCAGCAGGCGCGGCGAGAACGCCCCGGGAGCCGCCGAGCTGACCGGGGAACTCACCGCGTCGGGCGCCCGGGTGACCGTCCGGGCCTGCGACGCCGCCGACCCCGCCGCGCTCGCCGCCGCGCTCGACGCGATCGACGCCGCGCACCCGCTGACCGCCGTGGTGCACACCGCCGGCGTCCTCGACGACGGCACGATCCCCGCCCTCACCCCCGAACGGCTCGACGCCGTCCTGCGGGCCAAGGCCGACGCCGCCTGGCATCTGCACCGGCTCACCGCCGACCTCGGCCTCACCCACTTCGTCCTCTACTCCTCCCTCGCCGGCACCGTCGACGGACCCGCCCAGGGCAACTACGCCGCCGCCAACGCCTACCTCGACGCCCTGGCCGCCCACCGCCGCGCGAACGGCCTGCCCGCGCAGGCGCTGGCCTGGGGCTTCTGGTCCCAGCGCAGCGGACTGACCGGCCACCTCACCGAGGCCGACCTGGCCCGGCTGGCCGGCTCGGGCGACCTGGGCCTCACCGACACCGAAGGACTCGCCCTCTTCGACGCCGCCCTGCGCACCGGCGAACCGCTGCTCTACCCGGTGCGGCTGGACCCGGCCGCCCTGCGTGCCCGCGGCACCGAACTGCCCCTGGTGCTGCGCGGCCTGGTCCCCGCGCCCGCCCGCCGCACCGCCGCCGACCGGGCTCCCGCCTCCGGCGTCCCGGCCGTCGCCGCACGGTTCGCGGAACTCGCCGGACCCCAGCGCACCGCCTTCCTGCTCGACCTCGTGCGCGGCCACATCGCCTCCGTGCTCGGCCACACCGGCACCGACGCCGTCACCCCGCACCGCCCGCTGCGCGAACTGGGCTTCGACTCGCTGGCCGCCGTCGAACTGCGCAACCGGCTCGGCCGCGCCACCGGGCTGCGTCTGCCCACCACCCTCGTCTTCGACCACCCCACACCCGACGCCCTCGCCGCCCAGCTCCGCGACCGGCTCACCGAGGCCGGCGGCACCACCGTCACCCCGTCCGCCCCGGCACGCCCCGGCTCGGCCGCCCCCGCCGCCGACACCGACGATCCCGTCGTCGTCGTGGGCATGAGCTGCCGCTTCCCCGGCGGCGTCACCTCGCCGGAGCAGCTGTGGCGGCTGGTGGCCGACGGCGTCGACACCGTCGCCGGCTTCCCCCGCGACCGGGGCTGGGACGTCGACGGGGTGTACGACCCCGAGCCCGGCACCGAGGGCAAGTCCTACGTCCGCGACGGGAGTTTCCTCGACGACGTCGCCGGGTTCGACCCGGGATTCTTCGGGATCTCGCCCCGCGAGGCCCTGACCATGGACCCCCAGCAGCGTCTGCTCCTCGAACTGTCCTGGGAGGTCTTCGAACGCGCCGGCCTCGACGTCACCGCCCTGCGCGGCAGCGACACCGGCGTCTTCGCCGGACTGATGTACCACGACTACACCGGCTCCAGCAGCGAGGGCAGTCTGGTCTCCGGCCGGATCTCCTACACCTACGGCCTCGAAGGCCCGGCCGTCACCGTCGACACGGCGTGCTCGTCGTCGCTGGTCGCCCTGCACTGGGCGGCGCAGGCGCTGCGGCGCGGCGAGTGCTCGCTGGCCCTGGCCGGCGGGGTGACGGTGATGGCGACACCGGAACTGTTCATCGACTTCAGCCGCCAGCGCGGTCTCGCCGCGGACGGCCGCTGCAAGTCCTTCGCGGCCGCCGCGGACGGCACCGGCTGGGGCGAGGGCGCCGGACTGCTCCTGCTGGAGAAGCTCTCCGACGCCCGCCGCAACGGCCACCGGGTCCTCGCGGTGATCCGCGGCTCCGCCGTCAACTCCGACGGCGCCTCCAACGGCATCACCGCCCCCAACGGCCCCTCCCAGCAGCGCGTCATCCGCGCCGCTCTCGCCGACGCCGGACTCGCCCCCGCGGACGTCGACGCCGTCGAGGCGCACGGCACCGGCACCCGGCTCGGCGACCCGATCGAGGCGCAGGCCCTCCTCGCCACCTACGGCCAGGACCGCGAGGCACCCCTGCTGCTCGGCTCGGTCAAGTCCAACATCGGCCACACCCAGGCCGCGGCCGGTGTCGCCGGGGTCATCAAGATGGTGGAGGCGATGCGCCACGGCGTCCTGCCCAGGACCCTGCACGTGGACGAGCCGTCCCCGCACGTCGACTGGACCGAGGGCGACGTCGAGCTCCTCACCGAGCAGCGCGTCTGGCCCGATGCCGGGCGGCCGCGCCGGGCGGGCGTGTCCTCCTTCGGCATCAGCGGCACCAACGCGCACGTGATCCTGGAACAGGCCCCGGCTGCCGAGCCCCGGCCCGGCACTCCGGCGCCCCTTCCCGTCCTGCCGCTCGTCCTCTCCGCGAAGACCGGCACCGCCCTGACCACCCGGGCCCGCCGGCTGGCCGCCGTCCTGGACCGGATCGACCCCCTGGACCTCTCCCGCACCCTGGCCGCCGGCACCGCCCTGGAGCACCGCGCCCTGGTGACCGGCGGCACGGCCGACGAACTCCGCGCGGGCCTGGAGGCCCTGGGAACGGGCCGGACCGTCCGTGAAGGCGGTCTCGGTTACGTGTTCTCGGGTCAGGGGTCGCAGTGGGCGGGGATGGCCCGTGATCTGTACGGGGCGTTCCCCGTCTTCGCGGCCGCCCTGGACGGGGTGACTGTCCTGCTCGACAAGGAACTGCCCCGGCGCCTCACCGAGGTCATGTGGGACACGGAGAAGACCTTGCTGGATCGGACGGGGTTCACGCAGCCGGCGTTGTTCGCGGTGGGGGTGGCGTTGTTCCGGTTGCTGGAGTCGTGGGGTGTGCGTCCGGGTGTGGTGGGTGGTCATTCGGTGGGGGAGATCGCGGCGGCGCATGTGGCGGGGGTGTTCTCGCTGGAGGATGCGGTCCGTCTGGTGGTGGCGCGTGGGCGGTTGATGGAGGCTCTGCCGGGGGGCGGGGCGATGGTGGCGGTGCAGGCGTCGGAGGAGGAGGTGGTGCCGCTGCTGGGTGAGGGGGTGTCGCTGGCGGCGGTGAACGCGCCGGGTTCGGTGGTGGTGTCGGGTGCCGAGGAGGCGGTGCTTTCGCTGGTCTCCCGTTTCCCGGACCGCAGGTCGTCCCGTCTGCGGGTCTCTCATGCGTTCCACTCGGTGTTGATGGAGCCGATGCTGGAGGAGTTCCGTGAGGTCGTCTCCGGTCTCGAACTCAGGGCTCCGGCCGTTCCGTTGCTGACGGCGGGTGATCCGTTGTCGGTGGGTTTCTGGGTGGATCATGTGCGTGACACGGTCCGTTTCTCGGAGACGGTGCGGCGGATGGAGGCCGGGGGGGTCACCACGTTCGTGGAGGTGGGTCCTGATGCGGTGCTGACCGCGATGGGTCCGGCGTCGGTGTCGGGTGAGGACGTGGTGTTCGTGCCGTTGATGCGCCGTGACCACGACGGACTCACCACCCTCCTGAGGGGTGTGGGGCAGGCGTGGACGCGGGGCGTCCCGGTGGACTGGTCGGCGGTCGTGCCCGCCGGATCCCTCGTCGATCTGCCGACCTACCCCTTCGAGCACCGCCGCTACTGGCTCGAACCGGCCCTGAGCGCCCCGAGCGGACAGGACACCACCGGCCATCCCGTGCTCACCGCCGTCGTGCCCTCGCCCGACAGCGAAGCCGTCACCCTCACCGGAGAGCTGTCGCTGCGCAACCAGCCCTGGCTGGGCGAGCACCGGATGGCGGGTACGGCGATCCTGCCGGGCGCGGCGTTCGTGGAGCTGGTGATCCGCGCCGGGGACGAGGCGGACTGCCCGCGCGTCGACGAGCTGACCCTGGAGGAGCCGCTGATCCTGGGGGAACGGGAGAGCACCCGTCTCCAGGTCGTCGTCGGCGCACCGGACGTGACCGGACGCCGGGCCGTCGCCGTCCACGCGAGGGCCGAGGGCGCCCGTGAGTGGACCCGGCACGCGAGCGGACACCTCACCGAGGGCCAGGACGACGCCGGCATCCCGGCGGACGCCGTCTGGCCGCCGGAGGGCGCGGAGCCGCTGGACGCCGGCACGGTGTACGAGGCGCTGACGGCGCAGGGGTTCGAGTACGGCGACCTGTTCAGCGGACTGCGGGCCCTGTGGCGCGACGGCCGGGACGTGCTCGCCGAGGTCGAGCTGCCCGAGGAGGCCGCGGACGGCTACGGCATCCACCCGGCGCTGCTCGACGCCGTCCTGCACGGCGGGGAGCTGTTCGCCGCCGACGACGAGGTGACGATGCCGTTCGCGTGGCGGGGCGTCACCCTGCACGCCACGGGCGCCTCGCGGCTGCGGGTGCGGCTCGCTCCCGCGGACGAGGGCGGCTACGCCGTCACGGCCACGGACCCGGCCGGCACGCCGGTCCTCACCGTCGACTCGCTGCTGGTGCGGGCGGCGCCCGGCCTGGATCTGGACGCGCCGGGCGGTCCGGGCACGTACGACAGACTGTTCACCGTCGACTGGCTGCCCCCGCGCGGGGCGGGGCGGCAGGAGCCGCGCGGTCTGGCGGTCGTCGGGGACCTCGGTGCCGCCACGCCGTCGAACGCGCCGAGCCACCCCGGCCGGGACGCGCTGTTCGCCTCCGGCGACCCGCTGCCCGACGTGGTGCTGTACGCGCCGTCGCCGGGGAGCGACGCCGATCCGGTGGGCGCGGCGCATGCGGCGACGGAGGAGGTCCTGGCCTTCCTCACCGGCTGGCTGGCCGACCCCCGGTGCGCCGGGGTGGGGCTGGCCGTGGTGCTGCGGGGCGCGGCACTCGTCGACGGCGCGGTCGCCGGACTCGTACGGGCCGCGCAGGCCGAGCACCCCGGCCGGATCACGCTGGTCCGGCTGCCCGACGCGTCCACGGCGTCCGCCGCCCTGCTGCCGAGGGCCGTCGCCGCGGGCGAGCCGGAGATCGCCGTGCGCGGCGGGGACCTGTACGTGCCGCGGCTGCGGCCGGCGACCGGAGTCCGCCAGGAACTGGCACCCGGCGACACGGTGCTGGTCACCGGGGGCACCGGCGGGCTGGGAGCGGCGATCGCCCGGCACCTGGTGGACCGGTACGGCGTGCGGGAGCTGATCCTCGCCAGCCGGCGCGGGCCGGCCGCCCCCGGGGTGGAGCGGCTGACCGGGGAGCTGACCGCGCGAGGCGCGCAGGTCACCGTGGTCGCCTGCGACGTCGGCGACCGCGCCTCGGTGGCCAGGCTCCTCGCCGACCATCCGGTGAGCGGTGTCGTGCACACCGCGGGCGTCGTCGACGACGGGCTCCTGGCGTCGCTGACCCCCGAACGGCTGGGGCGGGTGCTGCGGGCCAAGGCGGACGCCGCCTGGCATCTGCACGAACTGGCCGGTGACGTCTCGATGTTCGTGCTGTACTCCTCCGCGGCCGGCACCTTCGACGGGGCCGGGCAGGCCAACTACGCCGCCGCCAACGGCTTCCTGGACGCCCTCGCCGAGCACCGCCGCGGCCTCGGGCTGCCGGCCTCCTCGCTCGCGTGGGGTCTGTGGGAGGAACGTACGGGCATGGCGGGCGAGTTGAGCGACGCCGACCTGGAGCGGATGGGGCGGGCCGGACTGCGGGCGCTGCCGACCGGGGAGGCGCTGGGGCTGTTCGACACCGCGACCGTGCTGGACACGGCCGTGGTGCTGCCGATGTGGCTGGACACGGAGGCCGTCGCCCGCGCGGACCGGCCGGTGCCGGCGATGCTGCGCAGCCTGGTGCGCAGGCCGGTGCGCCGTACCGCACGGACCGCGGCGGCACCGGCCGAGGTGCCGCTGGCCGAGCGGCTGGAGCGGATGCGGGCACGGGAGCGGGGTCCCTACCTGCTGGACTTCGTGCGCGCCCAGGTGGCGACGGTGCTCGGGCACGACGGTCCGCAGTCCGTCGAGCCCACGCGCGGCTTCTCCGAGCTGGGCGTCGACTCGCTGGCCGCGCTCGAACTGCGCAACCTGCTCGCCGAGCGGGCCGAGGTCAGGCTCCCCGCGACCCTGGTCTTCGACCACCCCACGCCGCAGGCGATCGCGGACCTGCTCCACGAGGAGCTGGCCGGCGACCTCGACGAGGGCACGCCGCTGGCGGACGAGTTCGCGCAGATCGAGGAGGCGCTGAACACGGCGGAGGCGGGCGGCGAGGAGCAGGAGCGGATCCTGGCCCGGCTGCGGGCACTCGCCGAGCGGTGGCCGGGCGGGCGGGCGCGGGACCAGGCGGACGAGACCGACGAGGCCGGCGAGATCGAGTCCGCGACCGCCGACGAGCTGTTCGACATCCTCGACGGCGAGCTGGGCGCCTAGAGCCTGTCCGACCGTTCCCGTCTGCCGTGCGACGCCGTGCACGCACTCTCGCCGCACCGGCCCCGGACCCAGGTACGTCCGGTACGAGGGCCTGGGGCCGGCCCGCCGAGAGCACGCACCTGACGGCGCGCGGCCGCCCTTCGGGCGACGACGCGAAGGGTCGGACACGCCCTGGGGGAACGCCGAGGGCCCCTCCACCGGCCGGTGGAGGGGCCCTCGGCGTTCCCCGGCCCGGCGGTCACCAGGCGATCGGCATCCGGGACGGGCCGCGCACGATCACCCCGAACTTCCACTCCACGCCCTGAGGGCCCCGGGCGAGCCGCAGCTCCGGCAGCCGTGACAGCAGCGCGGTCAGCGACTCCTGGAGCTCCATCCGGGCGAGCTGGGCGCCGATGCAGTGGTGCGGGCCGTGCCCGAAGGTCACATGCGGGTTGGGAGAGCGGGTGAAGTCGATCGTCTCCGGGTCCGCGAACACCTCCGGGTCCCGGTTCGCCGCGTGCAGCGCGGGCAGCACCGGGTCGCCGGTGCGCACCAGGACGTCGCCGAACCGGACGTCCTCCAGCGCGTACCGGGCGAACATCGCGGCCGTGTTGATGGGGACATGGCGCAGCAGCTCCTCCACGGCCCCCGGCATCAGCTCCGGCGACCGGCGCAGCCGCTCCAGCAGGTCGGGCCGGGTCAGCAGGGTGAACACGAAGCTCGGCAGCGCCGACGCCACCGTCTCCACACCGCCGGTGAGCAGTCCGGCCCCGGCCAGCGCGATCAGCTCCGTGTCGGTGAGCTTGTCGCCGTGGTCGCGGGCGAAGACGAGCGCCCCGAGCAGGTCGTCGGTCGGTTCGCGGCGCCGCTGCGCGACGAGGTCGGCCATGTACTTGTCGAGTTCGTCGCCGATCTCGAACAGCACGTCGCCCTTCATCGTCGCCTCGCCCGTGACGCCCTCGGTCCAGGTGCTGAAGACGTCCCGGTCCTCGAAGGGCACCCCCAGCAGGTCGCAGATGACGGTGACCGGCAGCAGCCGGGCGAAGTCCTCCACCAGGTCCGCCTCGGGCCCCTTGGCGGCCATGTCGTCGATCAGCCGGTGGGCGAGCGTCTCGACGCCCGCGCGCATCTGGTTCATCCGGCGGCTGGTGAACGCCTTGCCGACCAGCCGGCGCAGCCGGGTGTGGTCCGGCGGGTCCATGCCCATGATGCCGTCGCCGGTGGACTGGCGGCGCAGCCGCGGCTGGTCCAGCCCCTGGGCGATGGCCCGGCTGAACCGCGGGTCGGTCAGCACGAGCTTCACGTCCGCGTGCCGGGTCGCCAGCCACGCCGGCTCGCCGAACGGCAGCCGCACCCGGCTCAGCGGCTCCTCCCGCTGCAACTGCGCGTACAGCGGGGACACACTCGTCTCGTGCATGTCGAACGGGTAGTCGCGGACGGTCGTCTGCACACTCAATTCCGTCTCTCCTCACAAAGGGACACGCGGTGGAGCCGGGGCCTGCCGGGCCGGGTCAGCGGGCGTCCAGCAGGTCCTGGGCGAGGGCGGCCAGCCGGAGCCGGTCGACCTTGCGGTTGCTGTTGAGGGGGAACTCGGGCAGATGGTGGAAGTGCCGGGGCACCACGGCCGCCGGCAGCAGCCTGCGCAGTCCGCGGCCCAGCTCCACGGCGGTGGCCGCCGCGTCCCCGGTGTGGAAGGCGAACAGTTCGGTGCCGGCGGGCCCGGTCACCGCGACGGCGACCGCGTCGGCGACGCCGCAGTCCCGCAACGCGTGCTCGATCTCGGCGAGTTCGACACGCCAGCCCTGCACCTGCACCTGCGCGTCCCGCCGCCCGAGGTAGATCAGCTCGTCCCCGGCGAGACGCCGGACCCGGTCGCCGGTGCGGTAGTAGCGCCGCCCCTCGTGCTCGAAGAACGCGCCCGTCTCGTTGGCCGGGTCGACGTACCCGGCCGCCAGCTGCGGCCCGGACACGCACAGTTCGCCCTCCGTGCCGACCGGGCGGCCGTCGTCGTCCACCAGGAGAGCGAGATGGCCGGGGTGCACCGCGCCGATCGGCAGCAGGCCGTTGACGGAGTCCCGCTCGGACCGCTCGTCCGCCCAGCGGTACGCGGTGATCGTCACGGTCAGCTCGGTCGGCCCGTACAGGTTCTCCAGCACCGCGCCCGGTGCCGCCGACCGCCAGTCCGCCGCGTCCCGGGTCTTCAGCGCCTCCCCGGCGAACAGGCTCCACCGCAGGCCCGGCATCCGGTCCGCGCCCAGCGAGCCCGTGCGCCGCACCAGGTCGATCACGCTCGGCGTGGAGAACCACACCGTCAGCCCCTGCCCTTCGACGAACGCGGGCAGATCGCGGTAGGCGTGCGCGGGCACCGGCACCGAGACCGCGCCCGCGCCCCACGCGGCGAACACGTCGAAGACGGCACAGTCGAAGTTCAGGTCGAACGCCTGCGACATCACGTCGGACGGCCCGAGACCGTAGCGCTCGTCCACCAGCCGGAAGTAGTGCTCGAAGCCGCCGTGCGTGAGCACCACGCCCTTGGGGAAACCCGTCGACCCGGACGTGAACAGCAGATACGCCGTGTCGCCCGGCTTGACCTCGGCGGGCGCCGCCAGGGCGCGACGGCCGTCCGGCCGGATCCGCCGGCCCGGCACCTCGTCGCCGTCCTCCGCGTCCGGCACCAGCACGTCGACGTCGTCACCGCCGTCGAGGACCTCCGCCAGCACCCCGAGGCTCGCCCGGTCCGCGATCACCGCCCCCGCGCCGGACGCCCGCAGGATCTGCCGGGTGCGGGCGGCGGGGAAGTCCGGGCGCAGCGGCACGACGGCCGCACCCGCGTACAGCGCGGCCAGCAGGGCGGGATACGCGACCGGGCCCTTGCCGGCCAGCACACCCACCGTCCGCGCCCCCGCGGCCGCCAGCCCACCGCCCCAGGACAGTGCCCGTGCGTGCAGCTCGCGGTAGGTCAGGTCCCCGCCGCCGGTCCGTACCGCGACTCCCTCCGGGGAGAGCGCGAGCCCGCGCAGGAACCGTGCGTGCAGCCCGTGTCCGGCTGAATTCTCCATGCTCGAACTCCGCTGTGAATAGGGGGTGTTGCCCCGTCGTGAAAATCCGGCCCGCCACGTACAGTCAATCCCCGACCTTCGGCCGTCAGTGCCGCGATGACAACCCTTAAATCCCCTGATCACGAAAGCGACAGTGACGATGATCGACGACCGTTTCGCCGTGCTCCTGCGCCGCCACCTTCCCTATCTCGCCCCCGACGAGCCGCTGGACGAGAACACGTCCCTGCGCGACCTCGGCCTCGATTCCATGGGCATGGTCGAACTTCTCTCCGCGGTGGAGGGGGAATACGGCATCCAGCTCAGGGACGACGCCCTGAACACCCAGACCTTCGCCACTCCGGCCACCCTCTGGCAGGCCGTTTCCGCCGTGCGCACCTGAACTCCGGTCGGCCCGCGGGGATTAGGGGGCCGAGTAGGGGTGCCGCCGCCGCTACGCTCGTACGCATCTCCCTTCCGTGCATTCTCCAGCCCTTCTGTGAGGCCCGCATGAGTCGGCAAGTATTCGCGTACGCACACAACCAGGTGGAGCGGCTGCACGAGTTCCTGCTGGCCGGTGCCCGGCTCACGCCGGAGAAGGCGGCCGTCGTCGAACTCGCCGGCCACGAGGCCGGGGCCGTCTCCTACCGCCAGCTGGAGCGCCGCGTCGAGGAGTACGTCACCGTCATCGGCGACCTCGGTCTGGACATGGGAGACCGGGTCGTCCTGGAGTCGGACACCTCCGCCTCCGCGATCGCGGCGCTCCTCGCCTGCTCCTCGCTCGGACTGCCGTTCGTCCCGGTCAGCCCGGAGACCCCCGCGCAGCGGCTGCTGTCGATCATCGCCGGTGTGCGGCCCGCGCTCTACCTCCAGGCCGCCGACGGCCGCCGGGACGGCATCCCCGAAACCGTCGGCACCGGACGCTTCGGCCCGGCCGGGATCACCGTCGAACGGGCCCCCGCCCCGCGCCGCCGGCACCGCCGCGAGTCCGTCGCCGCCGACCCCGCGTACATGGTCTTCACCTCCGGCACCACCGGCACGCCCAAGGGCGTGGTGATGAGCCACCGCGGCATCCTCGCCTTCTACCGCGGCATGCTCCGGCACGGCATCGTCTCCCCGGAGAGCAGGGTCGCCAGCACCGCCCCGCTCCAGTTCGACTTCTCCCTGCTCGACATCGGCCTCGCCCTGGGCAGCGGCGCGACGGTCGTGCCCGTGCCCCGCGCCCTGCTGCGCTGGCCCCGCCGGTTCCTGGCGTTCCTCGCCGAGACCGAGGCCACCCAGGTCGACGGCGCTCCCTCCATCTGGCGCGGTGCGCTGCGCCACGAGCCCGAACGGCTGGCCGGACTGGGGGAGCAGATCCGCGGGGTGCTCTTCTCCGGGGAGCCCTTCCCGCCGCACGAACTGCGCCGCCTCCAGGAGCTGCTGCCCGCCGCCCGGATCGTCAACTGCTTCGGCAGCACCGAGTCGGTCGCCGCGTCCTTCACCGACGTACCCCGTCCGCTGCCCGCGGAGCAGCGGCAGCTGTCCATCGGGTTCGCGCACCCCGGCGCCGAGATGATGCTCCTCGACGACGATCTCGCCCCCGTCGACGGGCCCGGTGTCACCGGGCAGATCTATCTGCGCAGTTCGGCCCTGTTCACCGGCTACTGGAACGACCCCGCGGCCACCGCCCGGGCCCTGGTGCCCGACCCGCTGGCCCCCGGGACGGGCCAGCTGGTCTTCCGCACCGGCGACCTCGCGCACCGAGGCGAGGGCGGCGAACTGTACTTCGACGGACGCGCCGACTCACAGGTCAAGATCCGCGGCAACCGTGTGGAGCTGGGCGAGGTCGAGCGGCGCGTGGCCGAGTTCGACGGCGTCGCCTCGGCCAGCGCGGTGGTCCTCCCCAGGCCGGACGCTGACCCGGTGCTCGTGGTGTTCGTCGTGCTCGACCGTGACGTGGAGGGCATCGACGAGATGGAACTGGGCGCGTTCTGCATGCAGTACCTGCCCGACTACATGACCCCGCAGGAGATCCGCGTCGTCGAGGACCTCCCGGTCAACGCCAACGGCAAGGTCGACCGGGGCGCCCTGCTGGACTCCCTGTCCTGAACGCCTCGCACCCGTCCTGAACACCGCGAGGAGGGCCGCGGTCACCCGACCGCGGCCCTCCTCGCACGCCCGCTCTCCCGCGGGACGGCCCCGCCTACGGAATCGTCGCGCGCTGCCGCGGCCGCAGCGCCAGCCGCGGATCGACCGCCGTCACCCGGAAGCTGCGCGTCGTCACCGGCACCCGCCCGAACAGCCGGTCCGGGCCCGCCACATACAGGTCCCGCACCCCGAGCCCGAGCAGCCCGTCCACCACCTCCGGCCAGCGCACGGACCGCACGAACCCGTCCAGCAGCATCGTGCGCACCCCGTCCGCCGTGGTGCGCACCGACCCGTCCTGGTCCGCCACCACCGGGATCACCGGATCGGTGAACCGCAGGGACGGGAAAAGCTCCGCCTCCACCCGGTCGCGCAGCGGCCGGAACACGGACGCGTGCATCGGCGGGTCCATGGTGTACAGCGGCAGCCCGCCGGCCGCGCGGATCCGCCCCTGGAACCACTCCAGCCGCTCGGCGCGCAGCGACACCATGGCGAAGTCGTGGTCGACCTGACAGGACAGCTCGTACCACTGCCGCTCGGCCTCCAGCTCGGCCAGGATCTCCTTGAGGACCTCCTGCGGCAGCCGGGCGAAGGAGTGCGTCACGATCCCGGGGTGCTCCTCGGTGAAGTACCGGTGCTCGTACCGCGCGAGCTGCGCCGTCAGCCGCACCGCCGCCGGGAAGTCCAGCGCCCCGGCGTGCACGGCCGCCGCCTTGCCGCCGAAGCTTGCCCCCACACAGTGACCGGGGTCCGCGCCCAGCCGGTCCCCGGCCCAGCGGGCCAGCGCGAGACAGGCCACCAGAAACGCGACCTGGGCCTCCTCGGCGTAGTCGCCGGCGCTGTCCCGCCACCGCTCGAACAGGGGGTAGCCCAGCGTGTCGGACGCCTGCTCGACCAGCTCCCGGGCGCCCGGGTCGATCAGCAGGAACTTGCCCACCGCGGGGAAGTCCTGCGGCCCCATGCCCGGGAAGACGATCGCGGAGTCGGATTCCATCCCTGTGCCCCTTCGAAAAGGCCCCTTCGCAAGGCCGTGGACCCGAAAGCGTCAGAAGGCCGTGAGCTTCGCGAACCCCTGCTCGACATCGGCGAGGGCGTCCCTGACGTGCGGCAGGGCCAACGGATCGGCACCCTGTTCGGCCGCGGCCCGCGCCGCGCCCTGCTCCGCCCGCGTACGGCCGTAGAGCATGCTGGTCGCGGCCCGGAAACGCAGCGCCCCCGGGTCGTCCCCGAAGTGGACGCCGGCCAGGACCGCGATCCCGTGCCGTTCGAGCAGACACGCCTGCAGCGACGCGCCGTCGGTGACGCCCCGCTCCGCCAGCGCGCCGCGCAGCGGCCCGAAGTCCGGATACACGTAGAACGCGCCCGTCGGCGGCCGGCACACGGCCCCCGCCGCGGTCACGATGCCGTGCACGGCCCGCGCGACGGCCCCGTGCAGCCGGGCGTCCGCGCGCAGCCGCTCCCGGATCTCGGGCGGCTCCGCGAACGCGTACTCGGCGACCGCCTGCATCGGCCCGGCCAGCGTCGACCACACCTCGCTGGCGACCGAGGCCACGTCGTCCCGCAGCCGTCCGCCCTCCCGCGTGTCCGGGAAGCGGGCCGCACCGATGCGCCAGCCGCCCAGGGCCAGGCTCTTGCTCAGTCCGGTCACGACCACCGTACGGTCCGGACAGATCTCCGCCGGGCTCAGATACACCGCGTCCGGGTCGTGCAGGATGTCCCGGTAGATCTCGTCCGACACCAGGAGCAGGTCCTCCTCCTCGGCGACGGCGCACAGCTCCCGCACCAGCTCCGGCGGCGCGAAGGTGCCCGTCGGGTTGTCCGGCGAGGTCAGCACCAGGATCCGCGGATCGGCCCCGCGCGCCCGCGCGCCCTTCACCGCCTCGCGCAGCGCCGCCGGATCGGGCACCCCGCCGCACTCGGCGGGCACCGGCACCCCGATCGCCTCCTTGCCGGCCAGCCTGGCCTGCGGGCCGTACGTCACCCAGCAGGGGCTCGCCAGCAGCACATCGCCCGGCCGCACCAGCTGCAACGCCAGCAGCAGCGCCTTGCTGCCGGGCGCGAGCAGCACCTGTTCCGCCCGCGTCGGCAGCCTGCGGCGGGCGAAGTAGCCGGCCACCGCGGCACGGACGCCGTCGTCGCCGGCCACCGGGCCGTACGCGTTGCGGTCCGCGCCCGCCGCCAGCCGCTCGGCCAGCCGTTCGGACACCGGCAGCCGGGACTCGCCGAAGCCGAGATGCACGATCCGCTCACCGGCCGCCTGACGCCGCGCGACCTGCTCGTCCAGAGCGAGATTGGGGGAGATCCCGCGCCCCGCGCCGGACATGTACGCCCGCGGCCGCCCGTCCTCAGACACGACCCGCCCCCGCTCGCTCGCCGGACACCCCGTCACCCGCCGGACCCCCGAACGCGGCCGCGATGTCGGCCGGCACCGAGGAGTCCAGCTCCAGCTGGTCCATCCAGGCCGCCGTGGCGGACCAGCGGGCCAGGAACGGCCGGCCCACCAGCTCCGGGCGGCGTGCCTGGAGCATCCTCAGCCGCAGGAACCGCCCCCGCGGGGTCTCCTCGACCCCGTCCACGGCCACCTTGCCGGGCGTCGCCGACATCACCGGCCCCCGCACCGTACGGGCGAGGCCCGGCAGCTTCTGGTAGGCGGCACGGAAGATGTCGTACGCCCGCACCAGCGGCACCTCGAAGTACTGCCGCGGCCCGGTGTCCCGCTCCACGAACATGTAGTACGGCACCGCGCCCGCCGACAGCTCGCCCCGCCACAGCTCCGCCCAGGTGCGGGCGTCGTCGTTGACGTGCGCGATCAGCGGTGCCTGGCAGTAGACCAGGGCGCCGGTGGCGCGGATGCGGGCCAGCGCGCGGCGCGCGAGCGCCGTCTCCAGCTCCCGCGGATGACTGAAGTGCGCCATCACCGCGAGGTTGCGGCCCGACGCCACCACGTCCTCGAACAGCCGCAGCACGTCGTCGGCGTCCGGGTCGGTCACGAACCGCTGCGGCCAGTACGCCACCGACTTCGTCCCGATCCGCACGGTCCGCACGGTGTCCACGGACAGCACCGGCTCCAGATGGCCGCGCAGCCGCTCGGTCGTCATCACCATCGGGTCGCCGCCGGTGACCAGCACGTCCGACACCGCGGGATGCAGCTTCAGATACTCCACCAGCCCCGCCGGGCCGGGCGCCGCGAACCGCAGGTCGGCGTCCCCGATGAACTGCGCCCAGCGGAAGCAGTAGGTGCAGTACGAGTGGCAGGTCTGCCCCTGCTGCGGGAAATACAGCACCGTCTCGCGGTACTTGTGCTGCACCCCGGCCAGCTCTTCGCCCGCCAGCCGGGGCACGTTCAGCTCCTTCTGGCCCGACGGGTGCGGATTGAGCCCGGCCCTGATCCGTGCCACCTCCGCCGCCAGTTCCCTTCTGGGAACACCGCGCCGGAGCATGTCGACCAGCAGCGACTCGTCCTTCGCCGCGAGCATTCCGCGCTGCGGGAAGACCAGTTGATAGACCGGGTCGTCGGGAATGCGGTGCCAGTCGACGAGTTCCGACAGGACGTACTCGTTGACCCGGAACGGAAGCACCTGCGAAACCGCCCGGACCGACGCGAGCGCGTCCTCGGGAATTCCGTAGCGCGCCGCCACGTCGTCGATGTGCTGAGGACCGATCGCCCGGAATCTCGGCGGGGTTCCGGAGTCCGACACGGAAAGGGACATTCGCTTCACTCTCCGAGGCTTTTCAGGAACTCGACCAGCGTCGCCCGGAAACGCTCCGGTTCCTCGAGGTGGGGCATGTGGCTGGAGTTCTCGAAAACCTCCCAGCGCACATCGGGAATCAGATCCGCGTACGGCCGCACCGTGACGGCGGTGGCCTCGTCATGGGCGCCGGACATCACCAGGGTCGGCACGGCGATGTCCGCCAGCCGGTCCTCCAGCGACCAGTTCCTGAGCGTGCCGACGACATGGAACTCGCTGGGCCCGTTCATGGTGCGGTAGACGGTCGGATCGTTCGCCGTCTCCATGGTGGTCGCCAGATACTCCTTCGGCCACGGGTCCGTCCGGCACACATGCCGGTCGTTGAACACCCGCACCGCCCGCGCGTACTCGGCGGAGTCGGTGGTGCCCGCGGTCTCGTGCCGGCGCAGGACGGCGTCCACCTCCGGCGGCAGCGCCGCGCGCAGCACCTCCATCTCCTGCCGCCACAGCGGGTAGGAGGCGGGCGAGTTGGCGACGACGAGACCGCGCAGCCCGGCCGGCCGGTCGGCGGCGTGCCGGGCGGCCAGGAGACCGCCCCAGGAATGCCCGAACAGCACGTAGTCGCCGCCGATCCCGAGATGCCGCAGCAGATTGCCGAGCTCCTCCAGGAACAGCTCGACCGTCCAGAACTCCGGCCCCGCGTCGGGCAGATGGGACGAGGCGCCGTTGCCGAGCTGGTCGTAGTGCACCACCGGCCAGCCGTCCTCGCCGAGCGCGGCCAGCCGCAGCAGATAGTCGTGCGTGGCACCCGGTCCGCCGTGCACGACGACCACGGTCGGCCGCCGCGTGTCGGTCGTCCCCGTCTCGCGATACCAGGTGCGGTACCCGCGGAAGGGAATCCACCCCTTGGCCCTGGGGCGCGGAGCCACGGACATGCCCATCACCTCGCTTCCGGTCGCGTTCCTGTCTAACCGCCGGGCGAGCGCGCACACCAGCCCTTAAGGGGTCGCACCCCCTAGGGCGAGCGGGGCGGATCACGGGCGTGCCACCGGTCCGGGAGCGGCCGCCGCCGGCGCCGCGCCCGCCCGTCCGGACCCCGCCGCACCCGTGCGAAGGACCTTCCGCGGCCCCCGGCCCGTGTCCGGCCGCGCGGCCCCGCCCACCAGCGCCGACGGACCCGGCCGGCCGCCCCGCCCCGTCACCGGCGCCCGCACCCCGGACGCGCGCCGGACGTCCGCCCGCCCGGGGCGCCGCCCCGGCGGGCCGGGCGGGCCCGTCCCGCGGTGCCCGCGGCGGACCCCTAACCTGCCGTCCGGGCCGCGCCCGGCCCGGCCCGCGCACGGTATAAATCGGCATCACCCCGCCTCGGCTTTGGGAGAGTTCCGTGCGCGTGATGCTGATGTCGTTCCCTACCCGCACCCACATCTACAGCCTGGCCCCTGTCGGCTGGGCGCTGCGGGCCGCCGGTCACGAGGTGCGCTACGTCGGCCAGCGCAACCCCTCGGAGATCGACCCGTTCCTCCAGACAGGACTGGACTGCCAGTGGGCCGGCGGCGACATGGACATCGCCCTGCACCGCAGGTACGCCGAACCCGGCAACGGCACGGCGAACAGCTACTCGCCGCTGTCGGAGACCCGGCCGGAGAAGCTGACCGACGACTTCGTGGCCGACGTGTACCGCTCCACCACCGGCATGGTCCAGTACTTCAACCGTGACCGGCTGCTGTCGGAGACCCTGCGCTTCGCCCGCGACTGGCGGCCCGACCTGATCGTCTGGGACCCGCTGATGTACACCGCGCCGATGGTCGCCCAGGTCGTCGGCGCCGCCCATGTGCGCATGCTCTACGCCCAGGACCAGAACGCCCGGGTCCACTTCGAGTACGAGAAGCTCAGGGCCCGCCGGCCCGACACCGACTGGCCCGACCCGCTGGCCGACTGGATGTCCGACTGGCTGGGGCGGCACGGCGCCGCCTTCCACGAGGACCTGCGCTTCGGCATGGCGACCGTCGACCCCTCGCCGGCCTGCGTCCGCCTCCCCCTCGACGTGAACTACCTGCCCGTCCGCTTCGAGCCGGTCAACAAGCCGCTCGCGGTGCCCGACTGGGTGTTCCAGGAACCCGGCCGGCCCCGGGTGATGCTCACCCTCGGCGTGTCCAACCGCCAGGTCCACGGCTACGAACAGGCGTCCGTGACGGACCTGCTGGGCGCCCTGGGCGACCTGGACATCGAGGTGGTCGCCACCCTCGACCGCTCCCAGCTGTCCTCCGTGGACCGGCTGCCGTCCAATGTGCGCGCGGAGCCCTTCGTGCCCATGAACGAGGTCCTGTCCACCTGCTCCGCGATCGTCCACCAGGGCGGCGGCGCCACCATCGGCAACGCCGTCGTCAACGGCGTCCCCCAGCTCATCGTGCCCGGCACGACCTGGAGCGAGCGCTCCTCCGCCGTGGCCCAGCAGGAACGCGGCTACGGCCTCTACGTCGACCTGGCCGACGCCACCGCCGAACGCGTCCGCGAACTCGTCCTGCGCCTCCTGCGGGAGCCGTCCTTCCGGCGCAACGCCCGGGAGGTGCAGCAGGAGATGCTGGCGACGCCCACCCTGGCCGACACGGTCCCCGCGCTGGAGTCCCTCGCCGGGGCCGGCCGCAGCCTCGCCCCCGTGGCCTGACCGGCACGGCCGCCCCGCGGCCGTGCCGTCACCGCGCCGGCAGCGCGATCGCCGTGACCAGCAGGCCGGACCCCGCCGCCCACCGGCCGTCCAGCACCTCCACCCGGCGTCCGGCGACCACCGGGCCCGGCACCAGGAGCCGGGCCCGGAACGTACCGGTGTCCGGGGACACGGTCAGCTCGGCCTCCTCGAACTCCAGGCTGCGCCGGGTCAGCGGGTACCACGTCTTGAAGACGCTCTCCTTGGCGCTGAACAGCAGCCGCCCCCAGTGGACGCCGGGACGGCGGGAGGCCAGTTCGGCGACCATCCGCCGCTCGGCGGGCAGGGCGACGGCCTCCAGGATCCCCTCCGGCAGCGGCCGGTCGGGCTCGGCGTCGACACCGATCGAGGCGGCGTCACCGGTGCGTGCCACCACGGCGGCCCGGTACCCGTCGCAGTGCGTCATCCCGCCGACGACACCGGCCGGCCACTGCGGAGCCCCCCGACGGTCGGGCAGCAGCGGCACCGGCGCGACCCCGAGCCGCTCCAGCGCCGCCCGCGCGCACACCCGCACGGACGCGAACTCCCGCTGCCGCTGCGGCACGGCCCGGGCCATCCGGGCGGCCTCCTCGGGGAACAGCACGTCCGCCGGTTCGCCGGGAACGTCGTCGTAGCGGTGCCGGGCCACGGCCCACGACGGCACCAGGTCCCCGATCACCGGCACGGATCCGGGGTGTCAGACACGGTTCGCGGTGACCATGTGCGTGCTGGCCCCGCTGTACATCTCCTGCTGGGTGTCGTCGATCCGGAAGCCGTGGTCGCGCAGCATCCCCTGGAACTCGTCCAGCCGGCCCTCGACGTCGTGCACCTCGGCCACCACCGACCGCACCAGCGGCCAGTGCCGCTCCTGGAGCCCCCGCAGCACGTCCAGCTCGGCACGCTCCACGTCGATCTTCAGCAGGCCGATCTCCTCGATCCGGCGCTCCTCGATCAGCTGCGACAGGGTGATGACCGGCACCTCGAACCGCCGCGCCCCGGAGCGGGACGCCGTGAAGAACGACTCGCGCCGCGAGGCGTCGTCGACCCCGGCGTTGCGCAGTGCGGCCTCCATGTTGCGCCGGTCGTCCGCCTCGTCCACGTGCAGCGTGGTCATCACCTCGCTCTGCGGGTAGTACGTCAGCTCCGCCGTGCCCGCCGAGGCGCCGATCGCGGTGTTCACCGGCACCCCCTTCGGCAGCAGCCGGAAGAAGTTGTCCGCCAGACACGCGTACGTCGGCGGCGCCGGCTCGCAGGCCACGACCCGGATGCCCGGCTGGGTCCCGGCGAGCAGCAGCGCGGTCAGCCCGACATGGGCGCCGACGTCGACGATGGTGTCGCCGGGCCGCAGCACCGCCACCGACCGGGCGTACAGGCCGTCGGAGAACTCCTGCCACACACCGGCCGTGTTGAACTCGTTGGTGCAGGTGATGGCGCGGCCGTCGGGGAGGGTGAACTTCTCGAACTGCCGGCTGTCACGTTCCGTCATGAGGCTGTGGTCCCTCTCGGTCGCGGCGGTGGAGGAGCGGGCGGCTGCGGATGCCGGGGCGGGCTCGCGCGGTCCACCGCGACACCGCCCGCGGCGCCATCATGCAGGGGCGGGGGAGGGGCTTCCTACCCCTTCCCCACCCCTACTCCGGCCACGGCGGCCGCCCGCCGGGGCACGGGCCCGGCGGGCGGCCGCCCCGGCTCAGGCCCCGGCCGAGGCGGCCTCCACCGCGGGCACGCGCAGCACCTGGCGTGCCGTCGCCAGCGTGGTCACCAGGGTCGACGCGGCCGCGATCACGGCGATCGTCACCCAGATCGCCGGACCCAGTTCGGGCACCGCGTCGCCGGTGCGGGCCCGGCTGTAGGCGAGGATGCCGGCCACGGCCGCCCCGGTGCCCAGCACCACCCCGAGCACGGTGAGCGCGAGCCCCTCCGCCGCGACGACACCCAGCACCTGACGGGGCGTCGCCCCGGCCAGCCGCAGCTGCCCGAACTCCCGGACCCGCTCGGACGTCGCCGCGTACAGGCCGTTGACGAGCATCACGCAGGCGAACACCACGATGATCCCGACGACCACCAGGTTCAGCGTCTCCAGGTTCTTGTCCTCCACGGTCTGCGACAGCCCGGACGCCTTCAGCGTGTCCGTCGCGACCGTCTGGATGTACAGGGTGCCGGTCGCCATCCCGACGAAGGAGACCAGCGGCAGGAAGATGCCCGACTGCCGGTCGGCGCCCTGCCGCAGGGTCATCCCGGAGAGCGTGCCGCGCGCCGGGGCCGCCAGGATCCGCAGCAGCGCCGGGGCCAGCAGACCGAGACCGAGCGAGAGCAGGATCGCTCCGTAGCCCGCCGGGGCCATCAGGATCGGGTCGTCCGGCTCCAGGGTCCCCGTCACGGCGAGCAGTCCGGCCGCGACGAGGGCCAGCACCACGGCACCCGTCGTCCGCGCCCGTGTCCGGGGCTGCTCGGTCCGCCCCAGCGCGCTCCGGGTGGCCCGGCGCACAGCCAGGAAGGCGCCCCCGACGGCGGCGACCAGCGTGGTGCCGAACCCCATGGCCAGGGCCACGGCGCCGAAGACGTAGTCCACCGAGGGCGCGACCTGGTCGGTGTCCTGGAACACGTCCAGCAGCGCCCGCCCGCCGAACCACGCGGGCACGATCGCGAGGGCCGCGCCGACGAGGGCGACCAGCGCGGACTCGCCGACCACCATCAGCCGCACCTGGCCCGGAGTGGCGCCGGCGGCGCGCAGCAGCGTCAGTTCGCCCGACCGCTGGCGGACGTTGACGGTCATGGTGGAGGCGACGGCGAAGAAGACGAGCAGTGTGCCGTAGCCGCCGACCACGTTGGCGGCGATGCCCAGCGAGGTGGCGCTGGTGTCGTCGACACCGGGGGCGCTGCGGGTGTCGAACATCGAGGCGAACGCCATCACGATGGCCGCGCCGAGGAAGGTGGCCAGCAGGGTCGAGACCAGCCGGCCGGGCTGGAAGCGGACGTTGCGCAGGGCCATCGCGAACACGGTCACACCTCCGAGCGGCGGTTGTCGCCGGGGTGCCGGTCGCCGAGGTGCGTGAGACGCTCGGCCACGGCCTCCGGCGTGGGGACGTCCATCCGGCCGGCCATCCGGCCGTCGGCGAGGAACAGCACCGTGTCCGCGTGCGACGCGGCGACGGGGTCGTGCGTCACCATCACCACGGTGTGGGAGTGGACGGCGACCGTCTCGCGCAGCAGCAGCAGGATCTCGCGGGCGCTGCGGGTGTCCAGGGCGCCCGTGGGCTCGTCCGCGAAGATCACCCGCGGCCGGGCGACCAGGGCCCGCGCGATGGCGACCCGCTGGCGCTGGCCGCCGGAGAGCTGGTCGGGCCGGTGGTCGAGCCGGTCGCCCAGCCCCACCCGGTCGAGGATCTCGCGGGCGGCCCGCTTGTCCACCCGGCGCCGGGCGAGCTTCAGCGGCAGCACGGTGTTCTGCATCACCGTCAGCGTGGGCAGCAGGTTGTACTGCTGGAACACGAACCCGATCCGGGTCCGCCGGAACCGCGTCAGAGCCGCCTCGCTGCGGCCGGTCATCGGCTCGCCCTCCACGAAGACGGTCCCGCTGTCCGGCCGGTCCAGTCCCGCGGCGCACTGCAGCAGAGTGGACTTGCCCGAGCCGGAAGGGCCCATCACGGCGGTGAACTCGCCGACCGGCAGGCTGAGGCTGACGTCGTCCAGGGCGACGACCGAACTGTCGCCCCTGCCGTACACCTTGGTCACACCGTCCAGCCGCAGTGCCTCGGCGCCGGCTTCCTCCGTGTGTCGTGACATCCCAGTTCCTCTGTCGTCGGCGTGCACCGGTTCCCTCACCCTGACGAAGTTACTCACCGCACACCTCACACGCACTGGGTGTAGCACCCCGACAGGGGTGGTGCTGAGTGCACCCCTACGGGCCCCATACTTCCGCTCGTCGCCCCTCGGAGGAGGTCAAGGGCATGGCGGAGCATTCCGGTTGGCGTACCGGCACGGCGTCGGCGCCGGTCCATCACGGCGAGGTCCTCCAAGGGGTCTTCACCCACCGGGGCCGCCCCACCCGCGCCCTGGTCACCCTGCCCTGCGCCCTGCACACCACCCGCGCGACGTTCACCCCCGCCCCCGGCGGACGGCTGACCGTCTCGCCCTCCTGGAAGAGCAAGGCCCTGCGCGCGGCGCGGCTCGCAGCCGACGCCTGTGCCCGGCCCGGGGACCCGCCGGCCGGCGGCCGCCTCGAACTGACCGGGGAGGTCCCGCCGGGCCGCGGGTTCGGCTCGTCCACCAGTGATGTGCTGGCCGCGGTCGGCGCGGTGCAGGCCGCCCTCGGGGTCACGCTGACGCCCGGGACGGTCG
This sequence comes from Streptomyces sp. NPDC093094, assembly GCF_044754345.1. Taxonomy (NCBI): domain Bacteria; kingdom Bacillati; phylum Actinomycetota; class Actinomycetes; order Kitasatosporales; family Streptomycetaceae; genus Streptomyces; species Streptomyces sp. NPDC093094. The sequence goes on from NZ_JBIVOX010000001.1 coordinate 286,173, forward strand.
CGCGGATGGCGGTCCGCGCGGAGACGGCGTCCGACTCGCTGATGTTCCGGGAGAGTTCGGTGCTCTTCGCGCACCGCGAGGGCGAGGTCGTCGAGGACTTCGGCCACCCGCTGCCGGCCGTGCGCGTCCTCGGCTTCGGCTCCCGGCCCGGCGGCCGCGGCATCGACACCCTGGCCCTGCCGCCGGCCCGCTACGACAGCGCCGAGCGGGCCGCCTTCGCCCGGCTGCGGACCCTGCTGCGCGAGGCCGTGCACACCAAGGACGCGGCCCTCCTGGGCGCGGTCGCCACCGCGAGCACGGACCTGAACCAGCGCCATCTGCCCATCCCGTGCCTCGACGCCCTGCACGCCGTCGCCCGCGAGACCGGCGCCCTCGGCATCCAGAGCGCCCACAGCGGCGACATCGCCGGCCTGCTCTACGACCGTGACGCCCCCGACACCGACACCCGCACCGACCTCGCCCGCACCCTTCTGCACCGCATCGGCCTGCACGAGCACTGGCTGTTCACGACGGACACCCTCGCGCCGTGAACGGGCGCCCTCACCGTGCTGCTTCACCCCTCGTCCGGCTCCCCGGGGCGCCGGCCGGCCCTCCCGCATGCTGCGCGCACCGACGGCCCTGGCGCTCACCGCCGGCGTGCCCGCGGCGACCGCGGCCGATGCGGACCGCGGTGGATGCCGAAGGGTGTCTCCGCGGAGGGGCTGCGGCGGGGACGCGCTCTGCCGGGTGCGCCGGCCCACGAGAAACCCCTGCTGTGGGCGTGACCGGTAAAGGCGACGCGCCCGATGGTGCCGCGCTGCTCCCGGGCCCGCCCGGTACGGTGCCCGCTGATGTGCCAAGTCCGTTGCAGATAAGTCGAGTTGCTGTTCCACGGCAGGCTCGGTGCGCCAGACTGTCCCCCTGCGTACCGTCGGACGGCGGGGCGCGTCCCTACGGGCGGGGGCCGGCATGACCGGACGGGGAACGGTCGTGGCAGCGATGGCGGGGACCCTGCTGCTCGCCGGGTGCACGAGTGGGGCGGACGGCGGTTCCGCCGGGCCGGCGACGACCGCTCCGGCGCCGGGCGCGGCGGACGGGGCCGACGGCACCCCGTCCCCGACGGCCACCGGGGACGAGGACGAGCCGTACACGATGGACGAGGAGCGGGCGCCGAAGACCCGCGCCGAGGCGGTGGCGTTCGTCAGGGGGCTCACCGTGCGGCCGGACAACTTCGGGCCGGGGTTCCGCAAGGCGCAGCCGTTCGAGAGCGACCCGGCCGGGTGGGCCGTGCTGGACGAGGACTGCGTGTGGCAGCGGCAGCCGCTGCCCGGCACGGTCCTGGCCAGCCTCACCCGGAGGTTCGTGCTTCCGGGCGAGGGGGACAGGGGACCGGTGCACGTGTCCCTGACCGTGACCGTCCACAAGGACACCACGGCCGCCCGCCGGGACATGGCACTGTCTCTGGAGGAGGCGCTGCGCTGCCCCGACCAGCGGCTCAACGCCACCGAGCGGGTACGCGGACTGTACTCGCGGGCCGATCCGTTCTCCGAGGCGCGCAACGGGATCACCGACGACGACCTCGTCGAGACCGGCGAGTACCTGGTGGACGGCACGAAGGGTGCCCTGCAGTTCGACTGGTTCAAGTACCGGCTCGGACCCGTCACGGTGGCCGCGACGGACCGGATCGGGGCCGGCCACAGCGCCGAGGAGGCGACCGACATCGCCGGGGGCGTGGCGCAGGGAGCCGGTCACACCTCCGCCGAGATCGACAGCATCGGCGGCAACACGGCCAAGGACGCCGCCACCGCGGGGAGCGAGGAGAGCACGGGCACCGCCGAGGAGACGGAGGGTTCGCGATGAGTGAGCCGCTGATGCCCACCGACCCGTCCCGCATCGCCGGCTTCCGGCTGCTGCGGCGTCTCGGCGCGGGCGGCATGGGCGTGGTCTACCTGGGACGCGACGGGGACGGCACCCTCGCCGCGGTGAAGGTGATCCGGGGCGACAGCGCCCACGACCCTGCCTTCCGGGCACGGTTCACCCGCGAGGCCGACCTGGCCCAGCGGGTGACGAACCGCTGGGTGGTGCCCGTGCTCGGCGCGGACACGCAGGCCGACGAGCCATGGCTGGCGACCGCGTTCGTGCCCGGCCCCTCGCTCGCCGAGGCCGTCGCCGCACACGGCCCGCTGCCCCCGGCCGCCGCCCGCTCGCTCGGCAGGCTGCTGGCGGACGCGTTGGCGGACCTCCACGCGGCCGGGCTGGTCCACCGGGACGTCAAGCCCGGCAACGTGCTCCTGGCCCTCGACGGGCCCCGGCTGATCGACTTCGGGGTGGCCCGGGCCGAGGACGACACGGCGCTGACGGCCTCCGGCATGGTCCTCGGCAGCCCCGGCTTCCTCTCGCCCGAACAGGCCCGCGGCGAACCGGCCACCTCCGCGAGCGACGTCTTCTCCCTCGGCGGCGTCCTGGCCCACTCCCTGACCGGCCGCCCGCCCTTCGGCACCGGCACGCCGGAGGCCCTGCTGTACCGCACCGTCCACGACGAACCCGGGCTCGAAGGGATCGACGGCGGCTCGCTGGCCCTCGTCTCCCGCTGTCTGTCCAAGGACCCGGCGGACCGGCCGACGGCCGAGGAGCTACGACACCTCCTGACCGACGGCGCCCCATTCGACGAGGTCCCGGACGACGGCGCCCCCGACGGCGGAGCCCGACCGCCGGCCCCGGCAGACGACGGCCTGCCACCGGCCCCGCACGGCACCCTCCACCTCCCCGACGCGATCGCCCGCATGATCGCCACGCGCTCCGCCGAAGGTCTCGCGCTGCCCGGGATCGAGCCGACCGAGATCGACGGCTCCGGCAGCGCACCGGCGGCCGCCGGCGACGAACCCCGGGACACCGCGGCTCCCGGACCGAACCGGCGCCGACTGCTGCTGGCCGGCGGGGCGCTGCTGCTGGCCGGGGGAGGCGCGGGTGCCGCCGCGCTGCTCACCGGCCGCGAGGACGAGGACGAGAAGCCCGCCGCCGTCCGCCCCGTGTACACCCTGGGCGTGCATGTCACCGACTCCGCGGAGCCGATCAGCCGGGTCAGTGAACGCGCCGCCCTGCTCGCCGTCGCCCAGCACAACGCCGTCAGGAACCGCAGGTACGACCTGAAGGTCCGGGTGCTGCGGGACCGTGGCGACGTGGCCGGCGCACAGGACGTGGCGAGCCGCTTCACCGCCGACCGGGACGTGGTGGCCGTCCTCGGGCCCGTCACCGAGCTCCCGATGCGGTCGGCGGCGAAGGTCTACGGTCGGGCCGGGCTGACCCATGTGTCCAGCAGCACGGGCCAGCTGGACTATTTCGTCACCTCACCCACGGCGTCCTTCCAGACCGGCGTGGCACATGTCGCGCTCGGCGGGTGGATCGCCCTGCACGCCCTGATCACCAACCGGCTGGGGCGCATCGGCGTGGTTCTGGACCGCTCCGGGGGCACGACCGTCCAGGACCAGGCGTCCCTGCTCGTGCGGCAGTGGCGCGACACCTTCGGCGGCCAGGCGGTGCCCCGCGTCGTGGCCGAGGGGACCGGCGACGGCCCGGACGCCGTACGAGGGCTGCTCGCCTCCGAAGTGACCGCCATCGCCTACCTCGGCCCCCTGGACGCCACCGTCGCCGCGGCCCGGCAGCTCGCCACGGCCGGCTTCACCGGCCCGCGCTGGATGCAGCATCTGCTGTACGGCTCGGAGTTCCCGAGCCTGGCGGGCACCGCGGGCGAAGGCTGGTACGTCGTCGACTCCGCGGCCGATCCGTCCGCGCTCACCACCCGGGCGGCGCGGGACTTCACCGCCGCGTGGCGGGCCCGCTACAAGGCCGCGCCGGAACCGTACGCCGCGGAGGCGTACGACTCGGTGCGCATGCTGCTCGGCGAGTTCGCCCGCACGGTACCCGCGAAGCGCGGTGCCCGCCCGGTGCGGGCCGCGCTCGGCGAGCGCATGGCGAAGGTCACCTACCAGGGCATGGACCGGACGTACACCTTCGGCGACTACCACCAGTACAACAGCGAAGGGGAGGGATGGATGACCAGCACATACGTGCACGAGGCGCACAACGGCCGCTTCCGCCAACTGGGCTCCCTCGCCGACCTCCAGGCCGCGGCGGGCGCCGGAGGCTGAGCCCCGGGCGCGACAGGCGGGCACGACCGGCGGACAGCAGAGACGGACAGAAGGGAGGTCGGTGGAGTGGACCGGCTGCTGCCGTCCGACCCGTCCATGATCGGTGAGTACCGGCTGGCGGCGAGGCTGGGCGCGGGCGGGATGGGCGTGGTGTACCTGGCACGCTCCCCGCACGGCATCTGGTGCGCCCTGAAGTCGATCCGCCCCGAGCACGCCGACGACCCCGGGTTCCGCGCCCGGTTCCGCCGCGAGACGGAACTGGCGGCTGGGCTGCGGGCCCGCTGGACCGTGCCGGTGCTCGCGGCCGACGCCGACGCCCGCTCCCCGTGGCTGGCCACCGCCTACGTGGCCGGCCCCTCCCTCGCCGAGGCCGTCGCCCTGCACGGCCCCTGGCCGGCGGAGCAGTCGCGCTGCCTGGGGGCCGCGCTGGCCGAGTCGCTGGAGGGGGTGCACGCCTGCGGGCTCGTCCACCGGGACGTGAAGCCCGCCAACATCCTGCTCGCCGCGGACGGCCCTCGCCTGATCGACTTCGGCATCGCCCGCGCGGTCGGCGTCACCGCGCTCACCACCGACGGGTCGGTCGTCGGGTCGCCCGGCTATCTCTCGCCCGAGCAGGCCCGCGGCAGCACGGTGGGACCGCCCAGCGACGTGTTCTCACTGGGCTGCGTCCTCGCCCACACGGCCACCGGCCGCCCGGCGTTCGGCTCCGGCGGAGCGGCCGCGGTGCTGTACCGGACCGTGCGTGAAGAGCCCGACCTGGACGGAGTGCCCGGCGAGCTCGCCGGGATCGTACGGCTGTGTCTGTCGAAGAACCCGGAGCAGCGTCCGGCGGTGGGCGAACTCCGTGAGTTCTTCGGCCGGTTCGACGAACGGCACTGGCTGCCCGAGGGCGTGCCCGCCCTGGTCGCGGCCCGCGCGGCGCGGGTGCTGGAGCTGCCGGTGCCGCAGGGCACGGTCACCGAGGGGCCTCCGGCGGCGGACACGCCGGAAGCACCGGACACGGTGACACGCGAGGCCGGGCCGAGGGCAGGGGCCTCCCGGCGCCGGGCGCTGACCGTCGGCGGTGCGGTGCTCGGCGTGGGTGCGGCGAGCGTGGGCGGCTGGTGGCTCTGGGGCCGCCCCGGCCCGCCCGCGCCGACCGGCACGAAGACCCTGCCCCGGAGGGCGATCGGCCTCCTCGGTGACCGGTCCGACGCCGTGTTCACCGCGCACGAGCGCGGCGCCCGGCTGGCGGTGAGCGAACACAACGGCGCTTCGCGACGCGCCTTCGACCTCGTCCTGCGCACCGCCGACGACGCAGGCACCGCCGAGGGGGCCGCCGCCGCGGTCGCCCGGCTGGCCGCCGATCCGGAGGTGTCCGTGGTGATCGGCGCGGGCACCAACGCGACCGTGCCCGCCGCGACGGAAGCCTGCGCCCGGGTCCGTCTGGCCCAACTGGTCACGCGGGCCGACACCGACGAGCTCGACGCCGTCACCACCACCACGACCCTGCTGATGCGCTCGACGAGAACCGCAGGACCGCCCGCGATCCTGCGCCATCTGAACCGCGTGGTGAAACCGGCCCGCACCACGGTCGTGCACGACCTGACCGACGCCGAGGAGAGCCTCCGGACGATCCGCAGCATCGTCGTGCACAAGAAGCTCGACGGGAAGGCCACGGTCGAGGAGGCCGCCGCGGACCGGGACTTCGGCTCCGTGGCCCGGCGGATCGCCGACCGTGACGACGACGCCGTCCTGCTGGCGGGCGTCGATCCGGGCCGGGCCGCGTCCCTGGCCCGTGCCCTGCGCGAGGCCGGGTACCGCGGCCCGTGCCTGGCGAACGAGCACGTGCTCGGAGCGCGCTTCCTCGCGGAGGCGGAGGGCTGGCTGATCGGCACGGGCTGCACCGACGCCGCCGACCCCCGTCTCAAGACCTTCGCCGCGGCCCACCGTGCCCGCTTCGGCACCGCTCCCGCGCCCTGGGCCGCCGAGGCGTACGACGCCGTACGCTTCGCCGCCCACGGCCTGACCGCCGCGGGCGACGACCCCCGTACCGCCCTGCGCTCCGAACTCCTGCGCGCCCCCTGGCAGGGCGTCACCCGCAGGGTCAGCTACGACGCCGGCTCCGAGTTCTTCAGGACCGACGAGGACGCGGGCGCCTTCCTGTACCGGGTGGAGGACCACACCCTCCACTTCGTGGCACGCTCGGACGACATCGGCAGAACGGCGGGGTGACACGCAGTCACGCGCCGGCCGCCGGAGTCCTGGGCCGGACGCCCGGACAGGCGGCACGCCTGTCGGACGCCCGGACGCGGGGACGGCGAGCCGGGGAGACCGCTCTTGCCCGAACTCTTCAGGCACATGGCCTCTCGGTCCCGCCTCGAAGTCCCGGAGAAGCCCCGCAGGCACCACCGAATCCCCTCCTGGCATACATATATGCAGGTCAGGAGGGGTGCGGTGGCGTCGTTCCCGAAGGCTGTCAGATGTCCCGGAAGATCTCGATCTGTGCCCCGACGGAGTTGAGGCGCTCCGCGAGGTCCTCGTAGCCGCGGTTGATGACGTACACGTTGCGCAGCACCGACGTGCCCTCGGCCGCCATCATCGCCAGCAGGACGACCACGGCGGGACGGAGTGCAGGCGGGCACATCATCTCGGCCGCGCGCCAGCGGGTCGGGCCCTCGACCAGGACGCGGTGGGGGTCGAGGAGCTGGAGGCGGCCGCCGAGGCGGTTGAGGTCGGTCAGGTAGATGGCGCGGTTGTCGTAGACCCAGTCGTGGATGAGGGTCTTGCCGGAGGCGACCGCCGCGATGGCCGCGAAGAACGGGACGTTGTCGATGTTCAGGCCCGGGAACGGCATCGGGTGGATCTTGTCGATCGGCGCCTCCAGTTTGGAGGGCCGCACGGTGAGGTCCACCAGCCGGGTCCGGCCGTTGTCCGCGAAGTACTCGGGCGTGCGGTCGTGGTCGAGGCCCATCTCCTCCAGGACGGCCAGCTCGATCTCCAGGAACTCGATCGGTACCCGGCGCACCGTCAGTTCCGACTCGGTCACCACGGCGGCGGCCAGCAGGCTCATCGCCTCGACCGGGTCCTCGGAGGGGGAGTAGTCGACGTCGGCGTCGATGGCCGGCACGCCGTGCACGGTGAGCGTGGTGGTGCCGATGCCCTCGACCTTGACGCCGAGCTCCTCCAGGAAGAAGCACAGGTCCTGGACCATGTAGTTGGAGGAGGCGTTGCGGATGACCGTGACGCCGTCGTGCCGGGCGGCGGCCAGCAGCGCGTTCTCGGTCACCGTGTCACCGCGCTCGGTCAGCACGATCGGACGGTCGGGGCGGACCCCCCGGTCCACGACGGCGTGGTACTGCCCCTCGGTCGCGGCGACGTCCAGGCCGAACCGGCGCAGCGCGATCATGTGCGGCTCGATGGTGCGCGTGCCGAGGTCGCAGCCGCCGGCGTACGGCAGCTTGAAGCGGTCCATGCGGTGCAGCAGCGGGCCGAGGAACATGATGATGGAGCGGGTGCGCACGGCCGCCTCGGCGTCGATCGCCGCCATGTCCAGCTCGGAGGGCGGCACGATCTCCAGGTCCACCCCGCCGTTGATCCAGCGGGTGCGCACGCCGATGGAGTTCAGCACCTCCAGCAGGCGGTAGACCTCCTCGATGCGGGCCACCCGGCGCAGCACCGTGCGGCCCTTGTTGAGCAGCGAGGCGCACAGCAGGGCCACACACGCGTTCTTGCTCGTCTTGACGTCGATGGCGCCGGACAGCCGGCGTCCGCCGACCACCCTCAGATGCATCGGGCCGGCGTAGCCCAGGGAGACGATCTCGCTGTCGAGGGCCTCCCCGATGCGGGCGATCATCTCAAGGCTGATGTTCTGGTTGCCGCGCTCGATGCGATTCACGGCACTCTGGCTGGTTCCGAGCGCCTCGGCGAGCTGCGTCTGTGTCCAGCCCCGGTGCTGCCGGGCGTCACGGATGAGCCTGCCGATGCGTACGAGGTAGTCGTCTGCCATGAGGGTGAGGCTATCTCAGATATGAGATGGCGCCCGCCGGGGGGTCCGTTCGGGTGACGCCTCGTCAACGTCGCCCGGAGGACCGGGTGCGACGCCATCCGAAAGGTCCGGGCAAATCCATCGATGTCGTACGACGTCCGGTGCTGCTGCGCGTGTGCCGCGGGCCGTGCCGGCCGCCGGTGGTGAGGGACCAGGAGCGGCGGTTGATGTTCAGCCGTACGCCGGGAAGGATCCGGAAGCTCTTGCGGAACGTCAGGGGCATCTGTGCCTCCCGTCGGGGTCGTGTCACGGAGGCGGTCGCCTCCCTGCCTCTCGGGTACCCCGGCTCCGGGCGGTGATGACCGTGTCCGGTCAGATCTTCGCGCCGGTGCGCGGAGACGCACGCCACAGGCGTGACGGCACACCGCCCGGGCTCTGGGCATGACCATCCCGCCCCCATGTACTAGAGTTATCTCGACATCGAGATATCTGCCGAGGCGCACCGCAGCCGCCACCCTAGTAAGGTTTACCTAACTTAGCCTTACCTTAGCGGATCGGCCAAGCCGGCGTGGCGGCAGGATGCGGTGGTACGCGCACATCAATGAAGGAGACTGTCGTGTCGGCGAACAGCTTCGACGCCCGCAGCACGCTGCAGGTGGGCGACGAGTCGTACGAGATCTTCCGGCTGGACAAGGTCGAGGGCTCCGCGCGCCTTCCCTACAGCCTGAAGGTGCTGCTGGAGAACCTCCTCCGCACCGAGGACGGCGCGAACATCACCGCCGACCACATCCGCGCCCTCGGCAGCTGGGACTCCCAGGCCCAGCCGTCGCAGGAGATCCAGTTCACGCCGGCCCGCGTGATCATGCAGGACTTCACCGGCGTTCCCTGTGTCGTGGACCTCGCGACCATGCGTGAGGCCGTGAAGGAGCTCGGCGGCGACCCGGCGAAGATCAACCCGCTGGCCCCGGCCGAGCTGGTCATCGACCACTCCGTCATCGCCGACAAGTTCGGCACCAACGACGCCTTCGCCCAGAACGTCGAGCTGGAGTACGGCCGCAACAAGGAGCGCTACCAGTTCCTGCGCTGGGGCCAGACCGCCTTCGACGAGTTCAAGGTCGTCCCCCCGGGCACCGGCATCGTCCACCAGGTGAACATCGAGCACCTGGCGCGCACGGTCATGGTCCGAGGCGGCCAGGCGTACCCCGACACCCTGGTCGGCACCGACTCGCACACCACCATGGTCAACGGACTCGGCGTCCTCGGCTGGGGCGTCGGCGGCATCGAGGCCGAGGCCGCCATGCTCGGCCAGCCGGTCTCCATGCTGATCCCGCGCGTCGTCGGCTTCAAGCTGACCGGCGAGCTGCCCACCGGCACCACCGCCACCGACCTGGTCCTCACGATCACCGAGATGCTGCGCAAGCACGGCGTCGTCGGCAAGTTCGTCGAGTTCTACGGCGAGGGTGTGGCGGCCACGAGCCTCGCCAACCGCGCCACCATCGGCAACATGTCGCCGGAGTTCGGCTCCACCGCCGCGACCTTCCCGATCGACGACGAGACGCTGAACTACCTGCGTCTGACCGGCCGCTCCGCGCAGCAGGTCGCGCTCGTCGAGGCGTACGCCAAGGAGCAGGGCCTCTGGCTGGACCCGAAGGCCGAGCCGGACTTCTCCGAGAAGCTGGAGCTGGACCTCTCCACGGTCGTCCCCTCCATCGCCGGCCCGAAGCGCCCGCAGGACCGCATCGTCCTCGCGAACGCCGCCCAGCAGTTCGCCGCCGACGTCCTCAACTACGTCGACACCGCCGACGAGGCGGGCAAGGAGTCCTTCCCGGCCTCCGACGCCCCGGCCGCCACCGACGGCGTCCCGACCAACCCGGTCACCGTCACCGCCCCCGACGGCTCGACGTACGAGATCGACCACGGCGCGGTCACCGTCGCGGCCATCACCTCGTGCACCAACACCTCCAACCCGTACGTCATGGTCGCCGCCGCCCTGGTGGCCAAGAAGGCGGTCGAGAAGGGCCTGACCCGCAAGCCGTGGGTCAAGACCACCCTCGCCCCGGGCTCGAAGGTCGTCACCGACTACTTCGACAAGGCGGGCCTGACCCCGTACCTCGACAAGGTCGGCTTCAACCTCGTCGGCTACGGCTGCACCACCTGCATCGGCAACTCCGGCCCGCTGCCGGAGGAGGTCTCCAAGGCCGTCAACGACCACGACCTGGCCGTGACCTCGGTCCTCTCCGGCAACCGCAACTTCGAGGGCCGGATCAACCCCGACGTCAAGATGAACTACCTGGCCTCCCCGCCGCTGGTCGTCGCGTACGCCCTCGCGGGCTCCATGAAGGTGGACATCACCAAGGACGCCCTGGGCATCGACCAGGACGGCAACCCGGTCTTCCTGAAGGACATCTGGCCCTCCGAGGCCGAGGTCAACGACGTCGTGGCGAACGCCATCGGCGAGGACATGTTCAACAAGTCCTACCAGGACGTCTTCGCGGGCGACGCCCAGTGGCAGTCGCTCCCGGTCCCGACCGGCAACACCTTCGAGTGGGACGCCGAGTCCACCTACGTCCGCAAGCCCCCGTACTTCGAGGGCATGGGCATGGAGCCGGCCCCGGTCTCCGACATCACCGGCGCCCGCGTCCTGGCCAAGCTGGGCGACTCGGTCACCACCGACCACATCTCCCCGGCCGGCGCCATCAAGGCCGACACCCCGGCCGGCAAGTACCTCACCGAGCACGGTGTGGAGCGTCGTGACTTCAACTCCTACGGCTCCCGCCGAGGCAACCACGAGGTCATGATCCGCGGCACGTTCGCCAACATCCGCCTGCGCAACCAGATCGCGCCGGGCACCGAGGGCGGCTACACCCGCGACTTCACCCAGGCCGACGCGCCGGTGTCGTTCATCTACGACGCCTCGCGCAACTACATCGACCAGGGCATCCCGCTGGTCGTGCTGGCCGGCAAGGAGTACGGCTCCGGCTCGTCCCGCGACTGGGCCGCCAAGGGCACCGCGCTCCTCGGCGTCAAGGCCGTCATCGCCGAGTCCTACGAGCGCATCCACCGCTCGAACCTCATCGGCATGGGCGTGCTGCCGCTCCAGTTCCCGGAGGGCGCCACCGCCGAGTCCCTCGGTCTGACCGGCGAGGAGACCTTCTCCTTCGCGGGCGTCGAGGAGCTCAACAACGGCACCACCCCGCGCACGGTGAAGGTCACCACCGACACCGGCGTCGAGTTCGACGCGGTCGTCCGCATCGACACCCCCGGCGAGGCGGACTACTACCGCAACGGCGGCATCATGCAGTTCGTGCTGCGCAGCCTGATCCGCAAGTAAGGTCAGGGCCCGGCCTCTCAGGGCCGCATCTCCCACGGGAGGTGCGGCCCTGCGCCGTACGCGGCGACCCGCACACACCCGGCCGCGAAACGAGAGGAAGGCACCGCTGCGGACGCCGAACAGGTGCGAGCCCTCGTCGAGGTGCTGCTCGACCCCGGCGCGGACATCGGCGGCCGGGACGACGCCGCCATGGACCTCTGGGCGACGGACGACCCCCGGGCACGCGCGGCCCTGCTCCACGTGGCGGGCGACACGGACGCGCCCGACATCGTGCGGGCGAGCGCCGGTGAGTCGCTGGGCCGGATCGCGGTCGCGACGGGCCGTCCGCTGACGGAGCCCGAGCGGTCCCGGCTCACCCCGGAGGCCCGCCACGAGTACGACGTCTTCCACGACCACGCCCTCGGCCGGTGACCCCGGCCTTCCCGCGCCGGTTCCCCTCTGCCATGATCCGGCCATGCCTGACGCAGAACCGCCTGTCTACGAGGCCCGTTTCGGCTTCGACCGCCGCACCTCGCTGGTCGTTCTGATCTGTGCCGTGTTCACCGCCTGCGCGTTTCTCCCCGACATGCCCCCGGGCATCCGGATCGCGAGCCTCGTGCTGTTCGGCGGCGGCGGACTGGTCATGGCGGCCGGCGCGCTGACCCGCAGGGTCGCCCTGCGCGTCGACGCGAGCGGCGTGCTGCTCGGCGGGTCGCCGCTGCGGTACCGGGCCACCACCGCGCACGTCCCCTGGAAGGACATCGAGGCGGTGGCGCTGTGGAGCCAGAGCGTGCCGCACTCGTCGATCCCGTACGTCGGGCTGGTGCGGCACGAGGGTGCGCCGCCGCTGCCCGGCCCCCAGGGCCGTACGGCCCGCGCCGTCGGCGGCGCCCTGGTTCCCGTGCCGTTCGAGGTCCTCATGGCCTCCCGTGCCGTCAACGGCTGGCGCCTCGACACCCCCCGCCTCGCCGCCGCCGTCACCCACTTCGCCCCCCACGTGCGCATGGTCGGCCGGCACTGACCCCGCCGCCCGCCCTCACCCGCACACCTGCACCCGCCCGCCACCCCGTCGCCTCGGCCCTGCCGCCTGCCGCTCCGTCTGCGCTCGGACGGCGCGGGCCGGACCCGCGGGTTCGTGCCGGACGGCTCGCTGTGCAGCGGCGGCAACCCCGCTTTCACCGGCTTCGACATCCCCCGGGCCGACTGGCCGCTGACCCACCTCACCTCGGGCGCCACCGTCGACTTCTCCTACAACGCCTGGGCGGTGCACCCGGGCTGGTTCCGCGTGTACGTCACCAAGGACGGCTTCGACCCGGCCCGGCCCCTCACCTGGGACGCCGTCGAGGACCAGCCGTTCCTCACCGTCGACCACCCGCCGCTGAACGGTTCCCCCGGCACGGTCGAGGCCGACTACTCCTGGACCGGCAGGCTCCCGGACGGCAAGTCGGGACGGCACCTCATCTACATGGTGCGGCAGCGCTCCGACAGCCAGGAGACCTTCTACTCCTGCTCGGACGTCGTCTTCGACGGCGGCAACGGCGAGGTGACCGGCATCCACGAGCCGGGCAACCCCACCGAGCCCGTGCCCGGCACCTGCTCCGCCACCCGGCGCACCACGGGCAGCTGGTCCGGCGGCCACCAGTCCGAGGTCACCGTCACCAACACCGGTGACGTGCCGATGCTCGGCTGGATGGTCGACTGGACACTGCCGGAAGGCCGGCGGATCGACAGCCTCTGGAACGGCAGCGCCACCTACACCGGGCAGGACGTCATGGTCCACAACGCCGGCTGGAACGGCTCGCTCGACCCGGGCCGGAGCACGACGTTCGGGTACGTCGTCTCCGGATCCGGCGGTGACACCACGACGACCCTGCCCTGCCGGGTCGGCTGAGCCGGACCGGACCGGACCAGCCGGTCCTGCCGACCCGGTTCACCGGGGGCGGGCCCGACGGGAGGCGCGAGCCGCAGCCCGCCGGGCCCGTTGCCGCCCCGCGAGCTGCCGTGGGCCCCGGAAGAGCGGTCTCCGGCCCGGCAGGAGGGCTGCCGGCCCCGGCGGCCGGACGGAAACGACACCCGACGGCCGGGCGGAAACGACACCCGGCGACCGGGCGGAAACGACACCCGGCGACCGGGCGGAAGCGACACCCGGCGACCGGCCCCTCATTCCCCGCGGGGAATTGTCCGCCCCCGTCCCGCGCCGGAGGATCTCGGTGTGCAGCGACCCGCCGAGAAGGAGACGCAGATGCCCGGCATCGACCCGCAGGACCTGGCGCGCGACTACATCGCGCAGTGGAACATCGAGGACGCCGCCGAGCGCCGCGCCGCCGTGGAGCGGCTCTGGGCCGAGGACGGCACCCACGTCCTCCACCCGCCCGAGCAGATCAGGACGATCGCGGCGGGGCTCGGCTTCGACAGTCCCACCCTGCGCGCCCAGGGGCACGACGCCATCGAGACCCGGGTGACGCGCAGCCACGAGGACTTCGTGGTGAAGCAGGGGTACGCCTTCCGGTCGCGCGGCGACGCGGTCCGGCTCGACGGCGTGGTCAGGTTCGGCTGGGACGCCGTGTCCGCCGAGACCGGTGAAGTGCTCGGCGGTGGAACGGAGTTCGTGACACTGGACGACGACGGCCGGATCAGGGCCGACTACATGTTCCCGGGCGTCTGACCCGGATCGGCGGCGGCGGCCTCGAACAGCGCCTGAGCGGTCGCCGTGTCCGCCGGGAGGAACGCCTCCAGCTTGAGCTCGGCCAGCGTCACGTCGACGGCGGTGGCGAAGGTCGTCACCGTCGTCATCAGGTTCAGCTCGCCGTGGGAGGACCGCAGACGCAGGGGCACCGCGAACCCGAGCCGGCCGTCGGACGGCGCCGGCTCCGGCACGTACCCGGTGAGTTCGGCGCGCAGCTCCGGCTGACCGTCGAGGCGTACCAGGATGTGCCGTGCCCACTCGGCGAGATTGAGGATGCGCGGGGCCACGCCCTCCGGGTGGAGGGCGAGGCGGTACACGTTCTTTCCCGGGCCGAGCAGTTCGGCGGCCGCCCCCTCGGTGATCACGCCGAACGCGGAGTTCGCGGCGATCAGCCCGCCGTGCTGGTCCACGACCAGGGCCGGGTAGGGCAGATGGCCGCGGACGATGTGGTCGATGGCGGCCCGTACGGGGGCCAGGACGGGATCGTCCAGGGAGCTCTCGGGGTAGACGGGCGCGTAACCGGCGGCGAGCAGCAGCTCGTTGCGCTCCCGCAGCGGCAGCTCCAGGGACTCGGCCAGCCGTACGACCATGTTCCGGCCGGGGGCCGACCTGCCCGACTCGATGAAACTGAGGTGCCGCTGGGTGGTGCCCGCCCTCAGTGCGAGGTCGAGCTGGCTGATCCGGCGGTGGGTACGGCGTTCACGAAGCGCTTGAGGGAAGTCCACGGACCCGATGTAAGCGCGGGAGCGGGCGCCACGCCATTCCTCGAAGGGAATGACCGTCACGCCGTGCGTCGCCCGCCCCGCCGTCCCGTCCCTCACAGGGAAACACCGGGGGACACCCTCAGGGGCCGGCGCCCTCCGCGCGCTCCCGGCTCGGGGCGGACCCGGTGGCAGGGAGCCGTGGGCCACCGGGTCCGCGAGCCGGACGGGCC
Organism: Streptomyces sp. NPDC093094; assembly: GCF_044754345.1. Taxonomy (NCBI): domain Bacteria; kingdom Bacillati; phylum Actinomycetota; class Actinomycetes; order Kitasatosporales; family Streptomycetaceae; genus Streptomyces; species Streptomyces sp. NPDC093094. Next base: position 301,197 of record NZ_JBIVOX010000001.1, read on the forward strand.
ATGGGCCGAGGCGGCCCCCGGGGGAGCGGCCTGTCCGGATGACGCAGTGGTTCGTGTCGGCAACGCGTACGCGACAACGTTGTCCTATGGCCTGTACATGACTCTACCGTCGGACAGGACAACGATGTCAACCCACATGGCCGATCACCTCCGGACCCGTCGGCGCCGACGGCTCCGGGGCGGGCCGCGACGGGTCCGGGGCCGGGCCGCGACGGACGGGGGACGCGTCACGGTGCACGCGCCCCCCGAACCGGGATCCCGCCCTCAGGCCAGCAGTTCGACCTCCGACACGGCCGCCTCGCCGTCGATCACGAGGCGGTACCTGTCGAACGTGCCCGCGGACCCCACGGAGAACGCCCGGGTCTGCCGGTCCCACCGGAAGGACTCCCCGGAGCGCTCGTCCAGGGTCGTCCAGGTGGTGCCGTCGTCCGAGCCCTGGAGCCGCCAGGCCGTCGGCGCCTTCGTGCGGTCGGCGGGCGAGGTGAGCGTGTACTGCACGGCCCGGGTCCGGCCGGACACCGGCAGGTCGACCGTCGAGACGGCCGCCTCCGTGGCCGACGTGTCGTCGAACAGGGCGCCGGAGCCCTTGAGGACGTCCGCGCGCGGCGACGGCACACGATCGTCCTGCGTGATGGAGACAGGGGCGGCGGAGCGTCCCGTGCCCCACGACGACGGGCGCGGCCCCATCCCGAACTCCAGCTCGCCGCCGCGCGCCAGCAGCGCGTGGGGGAGCGCGGTCGAGCGCCACTTGACGCCGTTGAACCGCACGTCCTGCACGTACACGTTGCGCGCGCTGTTGCGCGGCGCCTTCACGACCAGCTTCCTGCCGTTCTCCAGGTGCACGGTCGCCTTGGTGAACAGCGGGGAGCCGATGGCGTACTCGCCGCTGCCCATGACCAGCGGATAGAAGCCGAGCGCCGAGAACAGGAACCAGGCCGACTGCTCGCCGTTGTCCTCGTCGCCGTGGTAGCCCTGCCCGATCTCGCTGCCGGTGTAGAGCCGGGAGAGGACCTCGCGGACCTTCTCCTGCGCCTTCCAGGGCTCGCCGGCCGCGTCGTACATGTAGATCGCGTGATGGGCCACCTGGTTGGAGTGCCCGTACATGCCCATCCGGACGTCGCGCGCCTCGGTCATCTCGTGGATGACTCCGCCGTACGAGCCGACGAACTCGGGGGAGGCCGTCTCGGGCGTGGCGAAGTACGCGTCGAGCTTGTCGGCGAGGCCGGAGCGGCCGCCGTAGAGGTTGGCCAGGCCCCGGCTGTCCTGCGGGGCGGTGAAGGCGTAGCCCCAGCCGTTGGTCTCCGTGTAGTCGTGGCCCCACACACGGGCGTCGTACTTCGCGGAGTCCACCCGCCAGGAGCCGTCGGCGGCACGGCCCTGGAAGAAGCCGGCCTTCGTGTCGAAGAGGTTGACGTAGTCCTGGGCACGGTCGAGGAAGTACGCGGACTCCTCCTTGTAGCGCTTCTCGCCGGTCTCCCGGTACAGCGCCTGGCCCATCCGCGCGATGCCGTAGTCGTTGAGGTAGCCCTCCAGCGCCCAGGAGAGGCCCTCGTGGGTCTCGGTGGAGGTGTAGCCGCGGAAGGGCGAGGTGGCCATGCCCTTGCGGCCGACGCCGGAGGCCGGCGGCACCACGGTGGCGTTCTTCACGGCCGCGTCGTACGCCGCCCTCGCGTCGAAGTCGACGCCCTTGACGTAGGCGTCCGCGAACGCCACGTCCGAGGAGGTACCGGTCATCAGGTCGGCGTAGCCGGGGGAGGACCAGCGCGAGGTCCAGCCGCCGTCCTTGTACTGCTGGACGAACCCGTCCGCCATCTCGCCCGCCCGGGAGGGCGTCAGCAGCGAGTAGGCGGGCCAGGTCGTGCGGTAGGTGTCCCAGAAGCCGTTGTTGACGTACACCTTGCCGTCGACGATCTTCGCGCCGGTGTGCGTCGGGGTGTCCGGGCCCGGCATCGGCGAGAACGGGGAGGCGTACTTGTACGTCGAACCGACTTTCTCGAAACCGGAGTTGGGGTACAGGTAGAGCCGGTACAGGCTGGAGTACAGGGTGGTCAGCTGGTCCGGCGTGGCGCCCTCGACCTCCACCTTGCCGAGGATGCGGTCCCAGGCACGCCGGGCGCCGGAGCGGACGTCCTCGAAGGACGTGCCCTCGGGGATCTCCTGGCGGAGGTTGTCCTTCGCCTGGTCGATGCCGATCAGGGAGGTCGCCAGGCGCAGGGTGACGGTGCGGTCGGGGCCGGCGTCGAAGCGCAGATGTCCCTTGACGCCGCTGGAGGCGCCGTCCAGGACCGGCTTGTCGAACGTGCCGTACACGAACAGGCGGGTCGCCCCGGTCGACAGACCGGACTTCACGTCGGAGTAGCCGGTGAAGGTGCCGCTGTCCTTGTCGAGGGTCAGGCCCGCCTGGTCGGTGACGTTGTCGAAGAGCACGCTCGCGTCGTCGCCGGGGTAGGTGAAGCGCAGCACGGCCGCGTGGTCGGTCGGGGTCATCTCGGCCTTGAGGCCGTTCTCGAACGTCACGCCGTAGTAGTGCGGCCGGGCGGTCTCGTTCTCGTGCCGGAAGGCCAGCTCGCGCGCCTCGCGGCCGGTGTCCGGGGTGCCCGTGGCGACGGACGGCATCACCTGGAAGGTCTGCCGGTCGCCCATCCAGGGGCTCGGCTCATGGCTGGCGCTGAACGCCTGGATCGTCGGGAGGTTGTCGGCGTTGTTGCCGCGCGCGTAGTCGTACAGCCAGCTCAGCGAGCCCGCGTTGGTCACGGGGGTCCAGAAGTTGAAGCCGTGCGGCACGGCCGTCGCGGGGAAGTTGTTGCCGCGGGAGAACCCGCCGCTGGAGTGGGTGCCCCGGGTGGTGACGGCGTAGTCGGACAGATGGGCCTTCGGCCGTTCCTTCGGTACGGCCTTCAGCGTCACGTCGTCGAGCCAGCCGCGGAACTTCGCGGGTCCCGCGGGGGAGTCGTAGGCCACCAGGATCCGGTCGACGGTCCTCCCGGCCGCGACCGAGCCGATCCGGGAGGCGACGTGGTTCCACTGGTTGACGTAGAGGATCTTCGCGTCGCCCTGCCCCCGCGGGCTGAGGGCGAACCCGTGCCGGTCGCGGGCCCCGAGGCCGCTCAGCCGGGTGCCGTCGGTGAACACGAGGTCCACGGCCACGTTCGTGGCGTCGTAGTCCCGGTCCCCGTCCGCCATCGACGGGAAGATCCGGTACGACAGCTCGGTGTCGCGGCCCACGGCCACGTCCACGTCGAAGACCTTGTTGTACGAGTACGCCCGTCCGTCGGCGGTGTGCCGTCCGGCGTAGCGCAGCGCCCGCTTGCCGGTGAAGCCCGCGCCCGCCTTGGCGGTCGGTGAGCCGCTGGGGCCCCGGTCGACCAGCGAGAGCATGTCCTGCGGCACCGGGCCGTCGCTGCCGCCGACCGAGAACTGCACGTCGGCGAGCTGGGTGATGGTGAGGGCGCCGTTGTTGCGGGTGATCTCCAGCCGGAAGTAGCGGTATTCAGCCGGTTCGGGGAGATTGTAGTTCTTTGTCTGGAAGCGTTCGGCGAAGGTCTCCCCGGTGCGGGTGTCGAGGGTCTTCCAGTCCGTGCCGTCGGCGGAGCCCTTCAGGGTCCAGTCGCGGGGGTCGCGCTCGGCGTAGTCGTTGGCCGAAGTGAGGGCGTACGTCGTGAGTTTGACTGGTTTGTCCAGTTCGAACTCGGTCCATCCGGCCGGCTGGAAGACCAGCCACTTGGTGCTCGGCTCGCTGTCGACGAGGTTCTCCTTGACCTCGCCGCCGCCGGTGTTCTCGCCGCTGGCCCGGACGTCCGTGACATGGTCGGTCACATTGCCCGGAATGCCGCTGCTGTACCCGCCGTCCACACCCGAGGCGCGCTTGGTGCCGTCCGCGTCGGTGTCGACGGTGTTCAGCCAGTCCGGTGCCGGATCGCCCGCCTCGAAGGAGGACGCGAACTCCCGGTCCGCGGCCTTCGGTTCCTGCGGCAGGGCGACCGCCGCCCCCTGTGAGCCCACCGTCAGCGCGAAGACGGCGGCCAGGGCGGCGGCCGCCGGACCCCCTCTGTGCCGAACTCTGTGCACAAGCCCTCCCTGTGCATTGGACAACGTTGTCAGATTCGGTGCCAGGGTCCAGTAGGGGCTCAAGTGCCGAGGCATGTCAAGGGTGTTGAATGGGGCGTCCGGGGGTAATGTCGCGGATTTTTCCGGCAAGGGGCGCAGGCCCGGCGGATATTTCCGTGAGGTCTCAACTCGGAAAAGACCGGCGGCCAACCTTGCATTCGATCTTGCTCCGTTGGCGGGAAGTGGACTATACCTGTCGGCGATCCCGGACCTTCACCATCAGTCCCGGAGCAGTTCGTGCACGACCCAGCTTGACCACACCGCGGTGCCGGCGAGGATCCGGTTCACCGCCTGAGTCCTGGAGAAGGCGAGGACTTGAGCATGGGATCCACTTCCGCCGAGAACAATGCTGCGAACAACCCCGGTACATCGGGTGTGGGCCGTCGTGATCTGATCAGGCGGTCCGCCGCGCTCGGCCTGGTCGCCGTGCCGTCGATGGGTTTCCTCTCCGCGTGCGCGAGCGGCGGCGGGGACGGGGACGCCGGTGAGGACACCAAGGGCAAGACGTCCAAGGACAACCCTTTCGGTGTGAAGAAGGGCAGCAAACTCGACGTCGTCATCTTCAAGGGCGGCTACGGCGACGACTACGCCAAGGCGTGGGAGGCGAGCTTCCAGAAGAAGTGGGGCGTCGCCTCCACCCACACCGGGACGCAGGAGATCACCGGAAAGCTCCAGCCGCGGTTCAACGGCGGCAACCCGCCGGACATCGTCGACAACTCCGGCGCGCAGAAGATCAAGATCGACGTCCTCCACAAGAACGGCCAGCTCCTCGACCTCGCCGAGGTCCTGGACGCCCCCTCGGTGGACGACCCGTCCAAGAAGGTCCGCGACACCCTCATCCCCGGCACGATCGACGCGGGCCTCCAGGAGGGCAAGGTCGTCGCCCTCAACTACATCTACACGGTGTGGGGTCTGTGGTACTCCGGCAAGCTCTTCAAGGAGAAGGGCTGGGAGGAGCCCAAGACCTGGGACGACTTCCTCGCCGTCTGCAAGGACGCCAAGTCCCAGGGCATCGGCGGCCTCGCACACCAGGGCAAGTACCCGTACTACATCAACGTCGCCATCATGGACCTGATCGCCAAGACCGGCGGGCTGGACGCCATGAAGGCGATCGACAACCTCGACCCCAAGGCGTTCGCCGGCTCCGACGCGGCGCTGGCGGCGGTCGAGGCGATCTACGAGGTCGTGGAGAAGGGCTACCTCATGCCCGGGACCAACGGCCTGACCCACACCGAGTCGCAGACCCGCTGGAACCAGTACAAGGCGGCCTTCATCACCTCCGGCTCCTGGCTGGAGAACGAGCAGCTGAAGCAGACGCCGGCCGACTTCGACATGAAGTTCCTGCCGATGCCGGTGCTGGCGGACAGCCAGATGCCGTTCGAGGCGATCCGGGCCGGATCCGGGGAGCCGTTCATCATCCCGTCCAAGGCCAGGAACCTGCCCGGGGCCAAGGAGTTCATGCGGATGATGCTGTCCAAGGAGTGGTCGACGACCTTCGCCAAGGAGGCGAACTCGCTGACCATCCTCAAGGACGGCGTGGACCCGAGCGTGCAGCTGCGGCCGGGTACGCAGTCGACGGTGGAGGCTTCCAAGGCCGCCGGTGACAACACCTTCCGGTTCCTGTACACCGAGTGGTACAGCGAGATGGACACGGCGATCCAGAACGCGTCGAACGAGCTGATGGCCAAGCGGATCCAGCCGAAGGAGTGGCTGAAGCGGGCGCAGGCGGCCGTCGACAAGGCCGCCAAGGACCCGGCGTCCAAGAACAACCGTCGGGAGTAGTTTTCCGGGTTTCGCCGCAGGGGTGCGGTGGACTGCGGAGTTCCGGTCGTCCGTGGCCGTTCGCGCAGTTCCCGCACCCCTTACGGGACGACAGGGGCAGGGAAATCAATGCGTAAAGGGCAGTATCGGTTCGTCGCGGGGTTTCTCTTCGCCCCGGTGGCGCTCTACGTGGTGTTTGTGATCTGGCCGTATCTCCAGACGATCGGTTACTCGCTGACCGACTGGAAGGGGCAGTCACAGACGTTCGAGTTCGTCGGCCTGGACAACTACAAGGAGTTGTTCGAGGACGACGTCTTCATGGGTGCCATCTGGCACAACATCCTGTTCCTGGTGTTCATCCCGGTGATCACCATCCTGCTCGCCCTGTTCTTCGCATTCATGCTGAACGCGGGCGGACGCAGCCGGGCCGGCGGGGTCTCCGGAGTCGCCGGATCGAAGTTCTACAAGGTCGTCTACTTCTTTCCCCAGGTGCTGTCCCTCGCCATTCTCGCGGTGCTGTTCGGCGCCGTGTACCGCAGTGACGGCGGCGGCATGCTGAACGGCCTGCTGATGAAAACGGGCCTGGTCGACGAGAGCAGTCCGGTGGAATGGCTCAACGAGCCGGACATGGTCCTGTGGATGCTGATGCTGGTCGTCGTGTGGCACGGCGTCGGCTTCTATCTGGTGCTGTTCTCCGCGGCCATGCAGTCCGTCCCGAGGGACATCTACGAGGCCGCCCTGATCGACGGCGCCGGCCGCGCCCAGTCGTTCTTCCGCATCACGCTGCCGCTGCTGTGGGACTCGGTGCAGACCGCCTGGGTCTACCTCGGCATCGCGGCGATGGACATGTTCATCCTGGTGTCCACCATGACGGCCGGTGAGTTCGGCGGCGGCCCCGACCACCACAGCGAGGTCATGGCGACCGTGATGATGCGCAACTTCCTCATCTACGGCAAGAGCGGCTACGCCTGCGCCATGGGTGTGGTCATGCTGCTGCTCACCCTGATCCTGTCCGTGGTCATGCTGCGCGCCACCCGCCGTGAGCGCATCGAGTTCTGAGCGGGAGAGAGACGACCGACATGAGCGCACCCATCGACGACACCGGCGCCCCCGTCAAGGAGAGCGCGGCCGTGCCGGCCCAGCGTTCCGTGGACAAGGGCCCCGCGGCACCCGCCGCCCCCCGCGGCGAGGGCGTCGTGCTGAACGTGTTCTCGCACGGCTTCCTCGCCGTGTGGGCCCTGCTGATCGTGCTGCCGCTGCTGTGGCTGGTGCTCAGCTCCTTCAAGACCGACGCCCAGATCGGCGGCTCGGCCTTCGGCTGGCCGCAGAACTGGAGCCTGGACGTGTTCGCGCGCGCCTGGGACAAGGGCATCGGCGACTACTTCCTGAACACGCTCGTGGTGCTGGTCTTCTCGGTGCCGCTGACGATGCTGTTCGGCTCCATGGCCGCGTACGTGCTGGCCCGGTACCGCTTCTGGGGCAACCGGTTCCTGTACTACTTCTTCGTCGCGGGCGCGATGTTCCCGGTGTTCCTGGCGCTGGTGCCGCTGTTCTTCATGGTCAAGCGGCTGGACATGCTGAACACCTACCAGGGCCTGATCCTGGTGTACGTCGCCTACTCGATGCCGTTCACCGTGTTCTTCATGCACGCCTTCTTCCGGACCCTGCCGACCGCGGTCTTCGAGGCGGCGGTCCTGGACGGGGCCTCGCACACGCGGACCTTCTTCCAGGTGATGCTCCCGATGGCGAAGCCGGGCCTGATCAGCGTGGGGATCTTCAACACGCTGGGGCAGTGGAACCAGTTCATCCTGCCCACGGTCCTGATGCAGCCGCAGAGCGGTGACGACCCCGAGCGCTATGTGCTCACCCAGGGACTGATCCAGCTCCAGCAGCAGCAGGGCTACGCCACCGACCTCCCGGTGCTCTTCGCGGGGGTGAGCATCGCGATGATCCCCATGCTCGTCGTGTACCTGTCGTTCCAGCGCCAGGTGCAGGCCGGACTCACCTCCGCGACCTTGAAGTAACCCAGAGCACACAGGTGAACGCACGCCGCTTCCGTCACAGGAAGCGGCGTGCTCCGCTGTGTCCATGCTCGCGGAAAGCGTTCAACCTCTTGACGGATGGCAACCCGAACAGCTCAGCTTAGAGTTCACTAGTTGGACATGAACGGGGCCTCGTCGATGCGGTCCCGCGCGCAGGAGGTCGTCGTGGAGACTCCGGGGTCGCAGTCGTCGCTGCACCGAGCCAACCTGGAGAGGGTGGTCCGCGCCGTACGGCTTGCGGGATCCCTCACGCAGGCGGAGATCGCGAGGACCACGGGGTTGTCCGCGGCGACGGTCTCCAACATCGTGCGCGAGCTCAAGGACGGCGGAACGGTCGAGGTCACCCCCACCTCGGCGGGCGGCCGCAGGGCCCGCAGCGTCAGTCTGAGCGGTGACGCCGGCATCGTCATAGGGGTCGACTTCGGCCATACCCATCTGCGCGTCGCCATCGGCAACCTGGCCCATCAGGTGCTGGCCGAGGAGTCCGAGCCGCTGGATGTGGACGCCTCCGCCGCGCAGGGCTTCGACCGGGCGGAAGAGCTGGTCAGCAGGCTGATCGTGGTCACCGGCGTGGACCGCTCCAAGATCGCCGGAGTGGGTCTGGGCGTGCCCGGTCCGATCGACGTGGAGTCCGGCACCCTGGGGTCGACCGCGATCCTGCCCGGCTGGACCGGGACACGCCCGGCCGAAGAGCTGCGCGGCCGTCTGGGCGTGCCGGTGCACGTGGACAACGACGCCAACCTGGGAGCCCTGGGAGAGCTGGTCTGGGGCGCCGGGAAGGGCGTGCGGGACCTGGCCTACATCAAGGTCTCCAGCGGTGTCGGGGCCGGTCTGGTGATCGACGGGAAGATCTATCGCGGGCCTGGCGGCACCGCAGGAGAAATCGGACATATTACACTCGATGAATCCGGACCGGTCTGCCGCTGCGGGAATCGCGGCTGCCTGGAGACCTTCGCGGCGGCACGCTATGTGCTGCCGCTCCTCCAGCCCAGTCACGGGCCCGATCTGACCATGGAAGACGTGGTCAGGCTGGCCAGGGACGGAGATCCGGGCTGCCGTCGGGTGATCGCCGACGTCGGCCGACATATCGGCAGTGGAGTGGCCAATCTCTGCAATCTGCTGAACCCGAGCAGGGTGGTCCTCGGCGGTGATCTCGCCGAGGCCGGTGAGCTCGTGCTCGGGCCGATCAGGGAGTCCGTCGGCCGCTACGCCATCCCCAGCGCGGCGCGCCAACTGTCCGTTCTCCCCGGGGCACTTGGAGGCCGTGCTGAGGTGCTCGGAGCGCTCGCTCTCGCACTGAGCGAGATGGGCGATTCGACCCTTTTGGACGGCACGCTGCCGTCGGCGGCGCCTGCCTTCACTTAGAGAACGGATGGCACCGTTGCCATCTCGTTAAGGATTTACTTCTTGACGTCGCACGTGTGGCCGAGTTGACTTCCAGCCACCTCGGCCGCAACGACGCGGCCTCGTCAGGGAGGTTTCTGAAAGTGAACGCACATCTGCGTCGTGCAGCCGTGGCCATCGCCGCCAGCGCAATGGCCGTTTCCCTCGCCGCCTGTGGCAGCGCGGACGAAGCGGACGGTGGCAGCTCCACCCAGTCGGCCGCCGCCAAGGGCGACGACATCAAGGTCGGCATTCTCCTTCCGGAGAACCAGACCGCTCGCTACGAGAAGTTCGACCGCCCGCTGATCGAGAAGAAGATCAAGGAGCTGACGAACGGCAAGGCGACGATCGACTACAACAACGCCAAGCAGGACGCGAACCTGCAGGCGCAGCAGGTCGACACCATGATCACCAACAAGGTGGACGTCCTCATCCTGGACGCCGTCGACGCCAAGGCGATCAAGAACTCGGTCCAGAAGGCCGTGGACGCCGGCATCAAGGTCGTGGCCTACGACCGCCTCGCCGAGGGCCCGATCAGCGCCTACACCTCGTTCGACAACGTCCAGGTCGGCAAGACCCAGGGCGAGGCGCTTCTCGCGGAGCTGGGCGACAAGGCCAAGAGCGGCCAGATCGTCATGATGAACGGCTCCGTCACCGACCCGAACGCCGCCAAGTTCAAGGAGGGCGCCCACAGCGTCCTCGACGGCAAGGTGAAGATCGGCAAGGAGTACGACACCAAGGAGTGGAAGCCGGAGAACGCCAACGCCAACATGGAGGCGGCGATCTCGGCGCTCGGCAAGGACAAGATCGTCGGCGTCTACTCCGCCAACGACGGCATGGCGGGCGGCATCATCACCGCCCTGAACGCGGCCGGCATCGGCGGCATCCCGGTCACCGGCCAGGACGCCGAGCTCGCGGCCGTGCAGCGCATCGTCGCCGGTGAGCAGTTCATGAGCGTCTACAAGCCGTACGCCCCCGAGGCCGAGGCCGCCGCGGCGATGGCCGTCGCGCTCGCCAAGGGCGAGGACCTGGGCGCCGTCGCCAAGGACAAGGTCTCCAGCGACAGCGCCAAGGACGTCCCGTCCGTTCTGGTTCCCGTCACCTCGCTGACCCAGGACAACGTCAACGACACCGTCATCAAGGACGGCGTCTACACCGCCGCCGAGATCTGCACGGGCAAGTACCAGGCTGCCTGCGCCAAGGCCGGCATCAAGTAACACCCCCCGAGGCGCGGCCGCGGGTCCCTCACAGGTACGGGAATCCCAACCCAGGATTCCCGTACGGGACTGCCGCCCTCCAAGGCTCCCTCCGGCGCCCCGCTCATACACAGCCCCGCAAGCTCGTGCGGGGCGCCGGACGGGAAACTCCCCCAATCTGCACAACCTTCCGCCGGGTCAGGCGGCGAAGGAGATGGTTCACGTGTCCGCTACGCCTGTGCTGGCGTTGCGCGGGGTCTCCAAGCGATTCGGTGCCGTCCAGGCGCTCACCGATGTAGAGCTTGAGGTCCACGCCGGTGAGGTGGTCGCCCTGGTGGGCGACAACGGCGCCGGAAAGTCCACGCTGGTCAAGACGATCGCCGGCGTGCATCCCATCGATGAGGGCGTCATCGAGTGGGAGGGCAAGTCCGTCACGATCAACAAGCCGCACGACGCCCAGGCCCTGGGCGTTGCGACGGTCTACCAGGACCTCGCGCTGTGCGACAACATCGACGTCGTCGGCAACCTCTTCCTCGGCCGCGAGCTGAAGAAGCGCGGTGTGCTGGACGAGGTCGAGATGGAGCGACGCTCCCTCGAACTGCTGAAGACGCTGTCCATCCGCATCCCCAGCGTGCGTATCCCGATCGCCTCGCTCTCCGGCGGTCAGCGCCAGGTCGTGGCCATCGCGCGTTCCATGCTCGGCGCGCCCAAGCTGGTCATCCTCGACGAGCCCACCGCGGCCCTCGGCGTGGAGCAGACCGCCCAGGTCCTCGACCTGGTCGAGCGGCTGCGCGAGCGCGGCCACGCGGTCGTCCTCATCAGCCACAACATGGCCGACGTCAAGGCTGTCGCCGACAAGGTGGCGGTGCTGCGTCTGGGCCGCAACAACGGTGTCTTCGAGGTCAAGACGACCTCGCAGGAGGAGATCATCTCCGCCATCACCGGCGCCACCGACAACGCCGTGACCCGCCGTGCGGCGCGCACGACCGGGGAGGTTTCCAAGTGAGCATCGACAAGACTTCCGCGGAAGCGTCCCAGAGCGAGGTCGTGGAGAACCCGGAGGCGGCCGCCGGCTCGGACGTGGCCGTCGACCCCCGCCTGCTGGTGCAGGAGCAGGGTCTGGCCGGCTACATCGGCGAGTTCAAGCGCAAGATCAAGGCCGGTGAACTGGGCTCCCTGCCCGTCATCCTCGGTCTGATCGTCATCTGCATCGTCTTCCAGAGCCTGAACTCGGCGTTCCTCTCCGCCGAGAACCTCAGCAACATCACCATCACGATGGTCGGCACCGGCATGATCTCGGTCGGCATCGTGTTCGTGCTGCTGCTCGGCGAGATCGACCTCTCGGTCGGCTCGGTCAGCGGCGCGGCCAGCGCCATCGCGGCCGTCCTGGCGGTGAACCAGGGCTGGCCCGAGTGGCTCGCGGTGCTGTTCGCCATCGCCGCGGGCGCGGCCATCGGCGCGGTGCACGGGTTCTTCTTCGCCATCCTCGGCGCGCCGGCGTTCGCCGTCACCCTGGCCGGTCTGCTCTTCTGGCTCGGCTTCATGCTCCAGACGCTGGGCGAGAACGGCACGATCAACCTCGACAGCGACGGCCTCATCGGCAAGCTCACCACGTACTACTTCAGCGACGTCGCCGCCGCGTACGGCCTGGCGGCCTTCGTGACGGGCGTGTTCTTCCTCACCTCGTTCCTCGGCAACCGCCGGCGCGAGGCGGCGGGGATCCCGTTCCGGCCGCTGAGCGACACGCTGCTGCGCACCGGTCTGCTGGCCGTGGTCGCCTTCGCCTCCGCGGCCATGTACAACTCGTACAAGGGCCTGCCGCTGGCCACCGTGATCTTCCTGGCGTTCCTGGTCGCGACGGACTTCCTGCTGCGCCGCACCGCGTACGGCCGCAAGGTCTTCGCGCTCGGTGGCAGCGTCGAGGCGTCGCGCCGTGCGGGCATCAGCGTCCCGTTCGTGCGGATCTCCGTGTTCGCCATCTCCGGCGGCTTCGCGGCGATCGGCGGTCTGTTCCTGGCGTCGAAGATCGCTTCGGCCAACCAGAGCGCCGGTACCGGTGACCTGCTGATGAACGCGATCGCCGCCGCCGTGATCGGTGGTACCTCGCTCTTCGGCGGCCGTGGCCGCACGTGGAACGCGCTGCTCGGTGTGCTGGTGATCGTGTCGATCCAGTACGGTCTCCAGCTGGAGTCCATCGCCGAGCCGGTGAAGTACATGATCACCGCCGGTGTTCTGCTCACCACCGTGGTCATCGACTCCATCACCCGCAAGACCCAGAAGACAGCGGGCCGGGCGTAGGGCCCACAGCCTGCCGCCTGTCGCCCCAGGGGCGCGGGTGGGCCGGGCGGCCGCCGGGTAGTCTCCCGGCCGGCCGCGCGGTCCCCCGCGCCCCTGGGCGCGTTCTCCCCGAAGATGCGTTCATGGACAGAGCCGATTGTGTGATCCGGGCACCGGCCCGGGAACCCTTCGCTCCGGCGGAACATTAGACTCGACGAGCCCGGCAACAGCTACTGCAAGGAGGCACGGGTGCCGCTGCTGACCCGCATCAGGGGACCGCGCGATCTGGACCGGCTCAGCCTGGAGCAGCTGGACCAGCTGGCAGAGGAGATCCGGACCTTCCTCGTGGACGCGGTGTCCAAGACCGGCGGCCACCTCGGCCCCAACCTCGGCGTGGTGGAGCTGACCATCGCCCTGCACCGCGTCTTCGACTCGCCACGGGACAAGGTCCTGTGGGACACCGGCCACCAGTCCTACGTGCACAAGCTGCTCACCGGCCGGCGGGACTTCTCCCGGCTGAAGATGAAGGGCGGCCTGTCCGGCTACCCCTCGCAGGCGGAGTCCGAGCACGACGTCATCGAGAACAGCCACGCCTCCACGGTGCTGGGCTGGGCCGACGGCATCGCCAAGGGCAACGAGCTGCTCAAGCGCGACAGCCATGTCGTCGCCGTCATCGGCGACGGGGCACTGACCGGCGGCATGGCCTGGGAGGCGCTGAACAACATCGCCGACGCCAAGGACCGCCCGCTGGTGATCGTCGTCAACGACAACGAGCGCTCCTACGCCCCCACCATCGGCGGCCTCGCCAACCATCTGGCGACCCTGCGCACCACCGACGGCTACGAGCGCTTCCTGGCCCGCACCAAGGACCTCCTGGAGCGCACCCCGGTCCTCGGCAAGCCGCTCTTCGACACCCTGCACGGCGCCAAGAAGGGCCTGAAGGACTTCATCGCCCCGCAGGGCATGTTCGAGGACCTCGGCCTGAAGTACGTCGGCCCGATCGACGGCCACGACATCGAGGCCCTGGAGTCCGCCCTCGCGCGGGCCAAGCGGTTCGGCGGACCCGTCATCGTGCACTGCCTCACCGAGAAGGGCCGCGGCTACCAGCCCGCCCTCCAGGACGAGGCCGACCGCTTCCACGCCGTCGGCAAGATCCATCCCGACACGGGCCTGCCCATCGCCAGCTCCGGCGCCGACTGGACCTCCGTCTTCGGCGACGAGATGGTCAAGCTGGGCGAGGAGCGCGAGGACATCGTCGCCATCACGGCCGCGATGCTCCAGCCGGTCGGCCTCGACCGCTTCGCCAAGCGCTTCCCCGAGCGGGTCTACGACGTCGGCATCGCCGAGCAGCACGGCGCCGTGTCGGCGGCGGGCCTCGCCCACGCGGGCGTGCACCCCGTCTTCGCCGTGTACGCCACCTTCCTCAACCGCGCCTTCGACCAGGTCCTGATGGACGTGGCCCTGCACAAGTGCGGCGTCACCTTCGTGCTGGACCGCGCCGGGGTCACCGGCACCGACGGCGCCTCCCACAACGGCATGTGGGACATGTCGATCCTCCAGGTCGTCCCCGGCCTCAGGCTCGCCGCCCCGCGCGACGCCGACCAGGTGCGCGCCCAGCTCCGCGAGGCCGTCGAGGTCGAGGACGCGCCGACCGTGGTGCGCTTCTCCAAGGGCGCCGTCGGCCCCGCCGTGCCGGCCGTGCGCCGGGTCGGCGGCATGGACGTGCTGCGCGAGCCGGGCACCGACACGCCGGACGTGCTGCTGGTGTCCGTGGGCGCGCTGGCCCCGATGTGCCTGGAGATCGCCGGTCTGCTCGACCGGCAGGGCATCACCACCACGGTCGTCGACCCGCGCTGGGTCAAGCCCGTCGACGAGGCCATGGCCCCGCTCGCCGAGCAGCACCGTGTGGTCGTCACCGTCGAGGACAACTCCCGCGTCGGCGGTGTCGGCTCGGCGATCGCCCAGGCCCTGCGCGACGCGGGCGTGGACGTCCCGCTGCGTGACTTCGGCATCCCGCCGCGCTTCCTCGACCACGCCTCCCGCGCCGAGGTCATGGCCGAGATCGGGCTGACCGCGCCCGACATCGCCCGCCAGGTGACCGGACTGGTCGCCAAGCTGGACGGCCGGTTCGACCGCGCCGCCGAGGAGATCGAAGCCGCTCGCGACTGACGGCCGAGTTGTATGCACCCGTATGGGCTGGTTTCGCTACTGTGAGAGTGGTGGAACCGGCCCATTCGCGTGAAAGCGCTCGTGCCGGGGCATACGGAGTTCACCCCCTCTCGATCATGTCGAGGACGACAAGTGGGAGGTCAAACCCGTGAGCAGTTCCCTCTTCCGGACGAAGAAGGTCGAGCAGTCCATCCTCGACACCGAGGAACCCGAGCACGCCCTCAAGAAGTCCCTGTCGGCCCTGGACCTGACCGTCTTCGGCGTCGGCGTGATCATCGGCACCGGCATCTTCGTGCTCACCGGCACGGTGGCCAAGAACAACGCGGGCCCCGCGGTGGCCCTGTCGTTCGTCGCCGCCGGTGTGGTCTGCGCGCTCGCCGCGCTCTGCTATGCCGAGTTCGCCTCGACCGTCCCGGTCGCCGGCTCCGCGTACACCTTCTCGTACGCCTCCCTCGGCGAGCTGCCCGCCTGGATCATCGGCTGGGACCTCGTCCTGGAGTTCGCGCTCGGCACGGCGGTGGTGGCCGTCGGCTGGTCCGGATACCTCGCCTCGCTGATGGACAACGCGGGCTGGCATCTGCCGGACGCGCTCGGCACCCGTGACGGTGCCGAAGGGTTCGGCTTCGACATCCTCGCCGCCGCGCTGGTGCTGCTCCTCACCGCCATCCTGGTCGTCGGCACCAAGCTCTCCGCGCGGGTCACGTCGGTCGTCGTCGCCATCAAGGTGACGGTCGTCCTCACCGTGATCATCGCGGGCGCGTTCTTCATCGAGAGCAAGAACTACGACCCGTTCGTCCCCAAGGCGCAGGAGGTGCCGGCCGGCGACAGTCTCCAGTCCCCGCTGATCCAGTTGATGTTCGGCTGGGCGCCGTCCAACTTCGGCGTGATGGGCATCTTCACCGCCGCGTCCGTCGTCTTCTTCGCCTTCATCGGCTTCGACGTCGTCGCCACGGCCGCCGAGGAGACCCGCAACCCCCAGCGGGACATGCCGCGGGGCATCATCGGCTCCCTGGTGATCTGCACGACCCTGTACGTCGCTGTGTCGATCGTCGTGACCGGCATGCAGCACTACACCGACCTGTCCATCACGGCCCCGCTCGCCGACGCCTTCAAGGCCACCGGGCATCCCTGGTTCGCGGGCTTCATCAGCTTCGGCGCCGCCGTCGGCCTGACCACGGTCTGCATGATCCTGCTGCTGGGCCAGACCCGGGTGTTCTTCGCGATGAGCCGTGACGGACTGCTGCCGCGGTTCTTCTCCCGCGTCCACCCGCGCTTCAAGACCCCGCACCGGCCGACGATCCTGCTCGGTGTGCTCATCGCGATCCTCGCCGGATTCACCCCGCTCAGCGAACTCGCCGAGCTGGTGAACATCGGCACCCTGTTCGCCTTCATCGTCGTCGCCATCGGCGTGATCATCCTGCGCCGCACCCGCCCCGACCTGCATCGCGCCTTCCGCACCCCCTGGGTCCCGTTCATCCCGATCCTGTCGGTCTGCGCGTCCCTCTGGCTGATGCTCAACCTCCCCGCCGAGACCTGGCTCCGTTTCGCGGGCTGGATGATCGTCGGCTCCGTCGTCTACTTCCTCTACGGCCGCAAGCACAGCCGCCTGGGCCGCCACGAGGAGACGGTCCTGGACGGGACGGTCAGGGGGCCGAGGGGCGAGGACGGCTGACACGCCGGCGCGGGAGCGGCCCCGGGGCAGGGCCCCGCACGGCAGCCGGCCCGGGCACCGGAGCGGCGCGTGCGGTTCCCGCCCCCGCGCACCCCGGGCCCCGGCGCGGCGGCGGAACGGCGCTCAGCCCTCGCCGCCCCGTACGGCACGCGGCCCGGTCACCGAGGCGCCCAGGCCGCCCACCCGGCGGCGCAGTTCCCGGTCCGCCGTGACGACCAGGCAGGCACGTCCGGGGGCGGCCGCGACGAGGGAGACCATCAGGTCGTCCCCGCTGCCGGGGGCGGACTCCACCCGGACGCCCGGCACGGAGGTGACGCCCCGCGCCGCCCCCTCCACCACCAGCACGATCTCGACGGGCTCCTGACGCCCCGGCAGCCCGTCGGCCGCCAGCCGGTCCCGCAGCCGCTCCGCGGCCCCGCGCCGGTCCCGCCACCAGCCGTCCGGCACCGACCCGACGACGTTCGCGGCATCGACGATCACCAGCAGCGGGGCATCCATGACCTCAGGGTGCCACGGCCCCTGACGAGGGCGGTCGCCACGGCAGCCCCTGAAGCGGCCTCGTGCCGGTGGTCCGCACCGTGAGCGGTGACCGGTCGTCCGGGGCGGGGACAGCCGCCTCGGCCTCCGTCCGCCCGCCGAGGACGGGATCCTGCGCCGGGCCGAGCGCCTCCCCGGCTGCCCCTGGGTACCGGGCGCTCTGCGGGGACTCCTGGCCCCGGAGCGGGAGCTCCTGGCCCCGGAGCGGGAGCTCCTGGCCCGGCGGGAGGTCCGGGCCCGGAAACGCCGGTGCCCGGCACATCCGCCGATGTGCCGGGCACCGTACGCGTACGGGGTTACGCCGGAACCGACGCCACGCCCTGCTCCAGGAACCGCTTGCCGTTCACCCGCTCGGAGACACCCTCACGGTCCAGGTACGGCGTGATGCCGCCCAGGTGGAAGGGCCAGCCGGCACCGGTGATCAGGCAGAGGTCGATGTCCTGGGCCTCGGCGACGACACCCTCGTCGAGCATGAGCCCGATCTCCTGGGCCACCGCGTCGAGCACCCGGTCGCGCACCTGCTCCTCGGTCAGGACGACATCGCCCTGCTTCAGCAGCGCGGCGACCTCGGGGTCCAGCTCCGGCTTGCCGGAGTCGTAGACGTAGAAGCCGCGCTTGCCCGCCTCGACGACCGCCTTGAGGTTCGGGGAGACCGTGAAGCGCTCGGGGAAGGCCCGGTTGAGGGTCTCCGAGACGTGCAGGCCGATCGCGGGACCGACCAGCTCCAGCAGCACCAGCGGCGACATCGGCAGACCGAGGGGCTCGACGCCCTTCTCGGCGACGGCGACCGGGGTGCCCTCGTCGATGACGTTCTGGATCTCACCCATGAAGCGGGTCAGGATGCGGTTCACGACGAACGCCGGGGCGTCCTTCGTCAGCACCGCGGTCTTCTTCAGCTTCTTGGCGACGCCGAAGGCCGTGGCCAGGGAGGCGTCGTCGGTCTGCTCGCCGCGGACGATCTCCAGCAGCGGGAGGATCGCGACCGGGTTGAAGAAGTGGAAGCCGACCACGCGCTCCGGGTGCCGGAGCTTGGAGGCCATCTCCGACACCGACAGCGAGGAGGTGTTGGTGGCGAGGATCGCGTGTGCCGGGGCGACCGCCTCGACCTCCGCGAACACCTTCTGCTTGACCGTCATCTCCTCGAACACGGCTTCGATGATGAAGTCCGCGTCCGCGAAGCCCTCGGCCTTGTCCAGGACACCGCTGACCAGGGCCTTCAGGCGGTTGGCCTTGTCCTGGTTGATACGGCCCTTGCCGAGCAGCTTGTCGATCTCGGCGTGGACGTAGCCCACACCCTTGTCGACGCGCTCCTGGTCGATGTCGGTCAGCACGACCGGCACCTCCAGGCGGCGCAGGAACAGCAGCGCGAGCTGGGAGGCCATCAGACCGGCGCCGACGACGCCGACCTTGGTGACCGGGCGTGCCAGGTTCTTGTCCGGGGCACCGGCAGGGCGCTTGCCGCGCTTCTGCACCAGGTTGAAGGCGTAGATGCCGGAGCGCAGCTCGCCGCCCATGATCAGGTCGGCGAGGGCGACGTCCTCGGCGTCGAAGCCCTTCTGCAGGTCGCCGTCCTTGGACGCCTCGATGATGTCGAGGGCGCGGTAGGCGGCCGGGGCGGCACCGTGCACCTTGGAGTCCGCGATGAAGCGGCCCTTGGCGACGGCCTGGTCCCAGGCTTCGCCGCGGTCGATCGCGGGACGCTCGACCTTGACGTCGCCCTTGAGCACCTGGGCCGTCCAGAGCAGCGACTGCTCCAGGAAGTCGGCACCCTCGAACAGGGCGTCGGCGATGCCCAGCTCGAAGACCTGCTTGCCCTTGAGCTGCTTGTTCTGGTTGAGGCTGTTCTCGATGATCACCGAGACGGCCTTCTCGGCACCGATCAGGTTCGGCAGGATCGTGCAGCCGCCCCAGCCCGGGACCAGACCGAGGAACACCTCGGGCAGGGAGAAGGCCGGCAGGGCCTTCGACACGGTCCGGTAGGTGCAGTGCAGACCGACCTCGACGCCGCCGCCCATGGCCGCGCCGTTGTAGTACGCGAAGGTCGGGACCGCGAGGCCCGCGAGGCGCTTGAAGACCTCGTGGCCGCCCTTGCCGATGGCCAGCGCGTCCTCGTGCTTCTTCAGCAGCTCGACGCCCTTGAGGTCGGCGCCGACCGCGAAGATGAACGGCTTGCCGGTGATGCCCGCGCCCACGATGGAGCCGGCGGTGGCCTCCTGCTCGACCTGGTCGATGGCGGCGCCCAGGTTCGCCAGCGACTGCGGGCCGAAGGTGGTCGGCTTGGTGTGGTCGAAGCCGTTGTCCAGCGTGATCAGGGCGAAGCGCCCGGCGCCGTACGGCAGGTCGAGGTGGCGGACGTGCGCGGACGTCACGACCTCGTCGGGGAACAGCTCGGCCGCACCCTTCAGAAGCTCAGCGGTGGTGCTCACTTGTCCCCCTCGAAGTGCGGGTTCTCCCAGATGACGGTCGCGCCCATGCCGAAGCCGACGCACATGGTGTTCAGGCCGTAGCGGACGTGCGGCTGCTCCTCGAACTGACGGGCCAGCTGCGTCATCAGACGGACACCGGAGGAGGCCAGCGGGTGGCCGTAGGCGATGGCGCCGCCGTACTGGTTCACACGGGCGTCGTCGTCGGCGATGCCGTAGTGCTCCAGGAAGGCGAGCACCTGGACCGCGAACGCCTCGTTGATCTCGAAGAGACCGATGTCGGAGATGGACAGACCCGCCTGGGCGAGGGCCTTCTCCGTGGCCGGGATCGGGCCGTAGCCCATGACCTCGGGCTCCACGCCCGCGAAGGCGTAGGAGACCAGGCGCATCTTGACCGGCAGGTTGTTCTCGCGGGCGAAGTCCTCGCTCGCGATGATCGAGGCCGTGGCGCCGTCGTTCAGGCCGGCCGCGTTGCCCGCGGTGACCCGGCCGTGGACGCGGAACGGCGTCTTGAGGCCCTGGAGGTTCTCCAGGGTCGTGCCCGGGCGCATCGGCTCGTCGGCCGTGACCAGGCCCCAGCCGGTCTCGCCGGCCTCGGGGTTGGTGCGGCGCACCGAGATCGGCACCAGGTCCTGCTGGATCTTGCCGTCGGCGTACGCCTTGGCGGCCTTCTCCTGCGAGCGCACGGCGTACTCGTCGGCACGCCGCTTGGTGATGGTCGGGTAGCGGTCGTGCAGGTTCTCCGCGGTCATGCCCATGAACAGGGCGGACTCGTCGACGAGCTTCTCCGACACGAAGCGCGGGTTCGGGTCGACGCCCTCACCCATGGGGTGACGGCCCATGTGCTCGACGCCACCGGCGATGACGGCGTCGTAGGCGCCGAAGGCGATGGAACCGGCCGTCGTGGTCACGGCGGTCAGGGCGCCGGCACACATACGGTCGATGGAGTAACCCGGTACGGACTGCGGCAGACCCGCCAGGATGCCCGCCGTGCGGCCCAGGGTCAGGCCCTGGTCGCCGATCTGGGTGGTCGCGGCGATGGCGACCTCGTCGATCTTCTTGGGGTCCAGGCCGGGGTTGCGGCGCAGCAGCTCCCGGATCGCCTTCACGACCAGGTCGTCGGCCCGGGTCTCGTGGTAGATGCCCTTCGGGCCCGCCTTGCCGAACGGGGTGCGGACGCCGTCGACGAAAACGACGTCCCTGACGGTACGAGGCACGATGGCTCTCCTCCAGGGTGCGGGATGGCACTGCTGCGGCACGCATGCACTGAGCGCGCGCTCAGACACATGCTACTTACGAGTAACGTAGCTGCACACCCCTGACGCCCGGAGCGGCGAAGGTCACATCGGGAACGGGGCGGCCGAGAGGCCGGGAACTCACCCGGACGGCGGAGGCGCCGCGGCCCCGGAGCGCCGGCAGGGGGAGCCTGCGGAGGCACCGGCAGGGGCGGGGCAGGGGCGCCGGAGGCGATCCCCTCCTCCTCCCGGGATCTCCCCGGACCCCGGCACATCATGGCCCGTCGTGGATCGTGCCGGCCGTATCGGCAGGCCCGGCCGCGAGTCGTCCCGCGCCGGCAGTGACACGCCCCGGCACCGGCATCCCGGTCTCCGTGGCCGCCGACGGCCCCGCCGCCCTGATGCCGTTGCCGTACGTGATCGCCGGGGCCGCTCGCCGCGCGGGACCGTGGACGGGGCCGTGCCGCCCGTGCCCTCCTTCCCGGAGCGGCCGGTCGTCACCCGGCATGCCACGGCCGATCCGGCGCCCGCACCGCCGCGTCGAGCGTGGTCGTGCACGGTGCGGCGCGGTGTGCCGAGGGCGCCGGCGCCCTCACCGTCCGCCGGGGGAGTGTCCTTGCCGTCACCGGGGCCGGCCGGTGGCGCGGTCGCCGTCGTGAGGGGGACCGCCGCAGGTGACGGCTTCCGCATCCCCTGTCTCTCCGTGCCCTCCGAAGATCTTGGCGTGATCTCGACGTCGCTGTTCCGCTTCTGCGACGGCTTCCCGCCGGGGGCGACCGGGGACAGGTGCCCCGCCGCCTAGGCGGACAGGGCCCCGACCAGTACGGGCGTGACCTGCTCGACCTGCCAGGGCCGGGCCCCGTACCCCGCGAGCGCGGCCGCCACGGACTCGGCGTCGACGGCCTTCGGCGGCTCCCAGCAGATCCGCCGGACGGTGTCCGGGGCGACCAGGTTCTCCTGGGGCATGTTCAGCTGCTCGGCGAGGGCCGAGACGGCCGTCCGGGCCGCGGACAGCCGGGCCGCGGCGGCGGGGTCCTTGTCGGCCCAGGCCCTGGGCGGCGGGGGCCCCGCGACGGCCTGCCCCTGCTGCGGCAGCTGGGACTCGGCGAGGGCCTTGGCCCGGTCCACGGCGGCCTGCCACTGCTCCAGCTGCCGCCGCCCCGTCCGGTGTCCGTAGCCGGGCAGCGCGGCAAGGGCGTGCGCGTCGGCCGGCAGCGCGAGCGCGGCCTCCACGATGGCCCCGTCGGACAGCACCTTCCCCGGGGAGACGTCCCGCCGCTGGGCGATCCGGTCGCGGGTCTGCCACAGCTCCCGTACGACGGCCAGCTGCCGGCGCCTGCGGACCTTGTGCATCCCGGACGTACGGCGCCAGGGGTCCTTGCGGGGCTCGGGCGGCGGAGCCGAGGCGATCGCGTCGAACTCCTGGTGCGCCCACTCCAGCTTGCCCTGCCGGTCCAGCTCCTTCTCCAGCGCGTCGCGCAGGTCGACCAGGAGCTCCACGTCCAGGGCGGCGTAGCGCAGCCAGGGCTCGGGCAGCGGGCGGGTGGACCAGTCGACGGCGGAGTGGCCCTTCTCCAGGACGAAGCCGAGGACGGACTCGACCATCGCCCCGAGGCCGACGCGCGGGAACCCCGCGAGGCGCCCCGCCAGCTCGGTGTCGAACAGCCGGTCCGGCGTCATGCCTATCTCGCGCAGGCAGGGCAGATCTTGGGTGGCGGCGTGCAGCACCCACTCGGTGCCGGCCAGGGCCTCGCCGAGCCCGGACAGATCGGGGCAGGCCACGGGGTCGACCAGGGCGGTGCCGGCGCCCTCGCGGCGCAGCTGGACCAGATAGGCGCGCTGGCCGTAGCGGTAGCCGGAGGCGCGCTCGGCGTCGACGGCCACGGGACCGCGGCCGGCGGCGAAGGCGGCGATCACCTCGGCGAGACCGGCCTCGTCGGTGATCACGGGCGGAATCCCCTCGCGGGGTTCGAGCAGCGGGATCGGCGCCCCTGCAGCAGAAGATCCGTCGTCGTCCGGAGGGGCGCCCCCGGTGGTTCGCAGTGGTGTGTCTGCTGCGGTCTCTTGGGCGTCGGTCACCTGTCAAGGGTATCCATGTATGGACAGGGCCCGTCGACGGAACGTTCCGTCGACGGGCACCCAGGGGTCGTAAACCAGTCAGGTCGGTGAAACTTCCGGTTCACGACGGTTCACGGCAGGAAGCGGACGAGCACGGGGTTCACCGCCCGATTCCAGTCATGTCCATGAACATCGCCTCAGTGGATGATCCCGGTGCGCAGGGCGACCGCGACCATGCCGGCGCGGTCGCCCGTGCCGAGCTTGCGGGCGATGCGGGCGAGGTGGCTCTTCACGGTGAGGGCGGACAGCCCCATCGAGACACCGATCGCCTTGTTCGACTGGCCCTCGGCGACGAGCCGGAGCACCTCGACCTCGCGGCCGGAGAGCTCGCGGTAGCCGCCCGGGTGGCTCGGGGCACCCGGGGGGCGGCGGTGCAGCCGGGCGGCGGCCGAGCCGATCGGAGCCGCACCGGGCCGGGTGGGGAGCCCGACGTTGGTGCGGGTGCCGGTGACGACATAGCCCTTGACCCCGCCCGCGAGGGCGTTGCGCACGGCGCCGATGTCGTCGGCCGCCGACAGGGCCAGGCCGTTGGGCCAGCCCGCGGCGCGGGTCTCCGACAGGAGGGTCAGGCCCGAGCCGTCGGGCAGATGGACGTCGGCGACGCAGATGTCGCGGGGGTTGCCGACGCGGGGACGGGCCTCGGCGATGGACGACGCCTCGATGACGTCGCGTACGCCGAGCGCCCACAGATGTCGGGTGACGGTGGATCGGACACGTGGATCGGAGACGACGACCATGGCGGTGGGCTTGTTGGGGCGGTAGGCGACCAGGCTTGCGGGCTGCTCGAGGAGAACGGACACCAGGCCTCCTGGGTGCTGACGGCTTTGAAGGTCACAGACGTCTTCGGCAGCAACCCCGGGGCCCTTTAGGGAATGATCACGATCTAGTGAGTAACAATTAGTGCAATTCGGACAGGTGGTCGATCGTTCGGTGGCCAAATAGGTTCGTTCGATCGACCGCTCCTGACTGAAAGTGGCCGTATCGACAAAGAGACGGCCCTGCGGGCACCAGGAAGCGGGTGGCGGAGCTCAGCGTGACTGCGGACCGCGCCGCTGCGGCAGCGTCACCACCGACGCGTCGCCCGGACCGGCCGGCGGCAGCCCCGCCACCTGGGCGAGCAGATCGCACCAGGACGCCAGATGCGCCGCCGTCTCCGGAATGCCGCCCGGCCCCTCCCGGGGCGTCCACGAAGCCCTGATCTCGATCTGCGAGCTCGCCGGCCGCGCCGACAGCCCGCCGAAGTGATGGGAGCTCACCCGGGTCACCGTGCCGCTCGGCTCGCCGAACGCCAGCCCGCGCGCCTGGAGCGCCCCGGTCAGCCAGCTCCAGCACACGTCCGGCAGCAGCGGGTCCGCCGCCATCTCCGGTTCCAGCTCCGCCCGCACCAGCGTCACCAGCCGGAACGTGCCCCGCCAGGCGTCGTGCCCGTCCGGGTCGTGCAGCAGCACCAGTCTGCCGTCGGCCAGCTCCTGCTCGCCGTCCACGACGGCGGCCTCCAGCGCGTAGGAGTAGGGGGCCAGCCGCTTGGGGGCCGGTGTCGGCTCCACCTCGATCTGCGGCCGCAGCCGGGCCGCCCGCAGCGCCTCGACAGCGGCCCTGAACGGCAAGGGTGTCGCTGCGTCCTTGTGCCGCTCCGCCTCCCCCGTCCCCTTCGCCTCGTCCATTCCGCCAGCGTCGTCCGACAGTCGTCCCTGAGCCGCAGCCATGCGGGGAAGAGTAAGGGGAACGGGGGCCGTGCGCAGGGCAAGACACCCGCCGGGCCCCGCCGTCGTGGTTTCCGGCGCCGCCGCCCGGCCCGCCCCCGCGGCCGGACCGCGCGAGGCCGGTCACGGCCCCAGGGGCGTGGCCGTGACCGCTCCGGGGCCGTGCGAGACTTTCCGACGTGAGTGCCAACGGAAGCCCTGCGGGCCAGCAGCCGACAGCCACCTACGACTCCGCCTTCCTCAAGGCGTGCCGGCGCGAGCCCGTGCCGCACACGCCGGTGTGGTTCATGCGCCAGGCGGGCCGCTCGCTGCCGGAGTACCGCAAGGTCCGCGAGGGCATTCCGATGCTGGAATCCTGCATGCGCCCCGAGCTGGTCACCGAGATCACCCTCCAGCCGGTGCGCCGGCACAACGTGGACGCGGCGATCTTCTTCAGCGACATCGTCGTCCCGCTCAAGGCCATCGGCATCGACCTCGACATCAAGCCCGGCGTCGGCCCGGTCGTGGAGCAGCCCGTCCGCACCCGCGCCGACCTGGCCCGGCTGCGCGACCTGACCCCCGAGGACGTCTCCTACGTCACCGAGGCCGTCGGTCTGCTCACCCGCGAGCTCGGGAGCACTCCGCTCATCGGCTTCGCCGGTGCTCCTTTCACCCTCGCGAGCTACCTCGTCGAGGGCGGTCCGTCCCGTACGTACGAGAACGCCAAGGCGATGATGTACGGCGACCCCGAGCTGTGGGCCGACCTGCTCGACCGGCTCGCGGAGATCACCTCCGCCTTCCTGAAGGTCCAGATCGAGGCCGGCGCCTCCGCCGTCCAGCTCTTCGACTCCTGGGCCGGCGCGCTCGCCCCCGTCGACTACCGCCGCTCCGTGCTGCCCGCCTCGGCGAAGGTCTTCCGGGCGGTCGAGTCCTACGGCGTCCCGCGCATCCACTTCGGTGTCGGCACGGGTGAACTGCTCGGTCCGATGGGCGAGGCCGGCGCGGACGTCGTCGGCGTCGACTGGCGCGTCCCGCTCGACGAGGCAGCCCGCCGCGTCGGCCCCGGCAAGGCGCTCCAGGGCAACCTGGACCCGACCGTGCTGTTCGCCGGGCCCGAGGCGGTCGAGGCCAAGGCCCGAGAGGTCCTGGACTCGGCCGCGAGCCTGGAGGGCCACATCTTCAACCTCGGTCACGGCGTCATGCCGTCCACCGACCCCGACGCCCTCACCCGCCTCGTCGACCACGTCCACACGCAGACGGCCCGCTAGAGACCGCCGGGGGCGCTCACCACGTGTGCCGGGTCCGCGCCTGTCTGCCGAAGAGCAGCCCGCGCGGCTCCGGCGGCGCGGGCGTCCCCCGGCGCAGCGGCCAGGCCGGCAGCATGCCCGCCAGGAAGCCGGCGACATGCGCGGTGTACGCCACCGTGCCCGTGCCGGAGACGCCCTCGCCGTACGAGTACACGGCCTGCAGCCCGAACCAGAAGCCCAGCACGATCCAGGCGGGCAGCCGCAGCGGCAGGAAGACCAGGAAGGGCACGAGCACCCACACCCGTGCCCTCGGGTACAGCACCAGATAGGCCCCCAGCACTCCGGCGATCGCCCCGGACGCGCCGATCAGCGGCTCGCCCGAACCGGCGTCGAGCAGCGCGAAGCCGTAGGTCGCCGCGAAGCCGCAGACGCCGTAGAACAGCACGAAGCGGATGTGGCCCATGCGGTCCTCGATGTTGTTGCCGAAGATCATCAGGAACAGCATGTTGCCCAGCAGATGCAGCCAGCCGCCGTGCAGGAACATCGCCGTCAGCACGCTCAGCTCCGGCGACTTGACGTAGTCGGGCGGCGCGACCGCACAGCCCGGACCCCCGGGCCCCGCCCCGACCTCGCCGGTGGACACGAGCCGCGGCAGCTGATGGTGGATCAACTCCTGCGGCACCGCCGCGTACTGGTCCAGGAGCGCCTGGAGACGGCAGAGCTGGACCAGACGGTCCTCGTTCCAGGGCATGTGGAGGAAGACGAGGACGTTCGCGGCGATCAGGCCGTACGTCACCCAGGGGGTACGGCGCACCGGGTTCACGTCATGGACGGGGATGACCACGGGGGACTACTGCCCGGGAATCGGCGGCCGAACCGGTGAACAGGGCGGTCCGCGCGCGCGTATGACTGCACATGGCGATGAACGAGCGAGTCAGTGCTGTGCCCGCGATGCATGCCCTCCCGGACGGAGAGGCCGAGGTCGCGCTGGTGGTGCGGCTGCCCTGGGAGGACGTGGCCCGGCTGGGCCAGGACGCGGGGCGGCTCGCCGCGCAGCTGCAGCGGCCCGTGACCCTGGACGAGGCCGTCAGCCACCGGCTGCGGTCCCGGCCGGCCGCCGCGCACGCGAAGCCGGCCGAGCAGACGGGGGCCACCACGGTGTCCACCCTGCCGCGGATCAGCGGCTCGTCGGCCTAGCCGGGTTCACCTTCGCCGACGCCTTCCTCGCCGCCACCAGCACCGGGTCCCACACCGGGCTGAACGGAGGGGCGTAGCCCAGGTCCAGGGCCGTCATCCCCTCCACCGTCATACGGGCCGTCAGGGCCACCGCCGCGATGTCGACGCGTTTGCCCGCGCCCTCGCGGCCGACGATCTGGACGCCCAGGAGGCGGCCCGTGCGGCGTTCGGCGATCATCTTGACCGTCATGGGAGCCGCGCCGGGGTAGTACCCGGCGCGGCTCGTCGACTCGATCGTGACGGTCTCGTACTTCAGGCCCGCGCGCCGGGCGTCCTTCTCGCGCAGACCCGTGCGGGCGATCTCCAGGTCGCAGACCTTGCTGACGGCGGTGCCGACGACGCCGGGGAACGTGGCGTAGCCGCCGCCGACGTTGGTGCCGATGACCTGGCCGTGCTTGTTGGCGTGCGTGCCGAGCGCGACATGGCGTTCGCGGCCGGAGACCAGGTCGAGGACCTCGACGCAGTCGCCGCCGGCCCAGATGTTCTCGTGGCCGCGCACCCGCATCGCCAGGTCGGTGAGCAGACCGCCGTGCCGGCCCAGCGGGAGCCCGGCCGCCCGGGCGAGGGAGGTCTCCGGACGCACACCGATACCGAGCACGACCACGTCGGCCGGGTACTCCGCGTCCGCGGTGGCCACCGCCCGCACCCGCCCGTCGGATCCGGTCAGGACCGCGGTGACCTCGGCGTCGTCGACCATGGTGATGCCCAGGCCCTCCATGGCCTTGTGCACCAGCCGGCCCATGTCCGGGTCCAGCGTCGACATCGGCTCGCTGCCCCGGTTGACGACGGTCACCTCGTACCCGCGGTGGATGAGCGCCTCGGCCATCTCCACACCGATGTACCCGGCGCCGACGACCACCGCGCGCCGCCCGCGCGTGCGCTCCAGCGTGTCCAGCAGCGCCTGTCCGTCGTCCAGGGTCTGCACACCGTGCACCCCCGGCGCGTCGCCGCCGGGCATGTCGGGGCGGATCGGCCGGGCCCCCGTGGCGATCACCAGATCGTCGTACGACGTCCAGGACACGGCGCCCGAATCGACGTCACGCGCGCGTACCCGCCGCCCCGCCACGTCGATCTCCGTGACCTCGGTGCGCATCCTGAGGTCGATCCCGCGGGAGCGGTGCTCCTCGGGGGAGCGGGCGACCAGCTCGTCCCGGTCCGTCACGTCGCCGCCCACCCAGTAGGGGATCCCGCAGGCCGAGTAGGAGCTGAAGTGGCCGCGCTCGAACGCCACGATCTCCAGTTCGTCCCGGTCCTTCAGCCGCCGCGCCTGGGACGCCGCCGACATGCCCGCCGCGTCGCCGCCGATCACGACGAGACGCCTCTTCGCATTCCCCGTGCCACCGTTCATGGTCATGCGAACACGCTACGGGCGGACGGCGTTTCAGTCCCGCCCGGCCTCCTCGTGCGGACCCGGTGCCGGTCGCGCCGCCGGCAGCGTGCCGGGCGTGGCCACGGAAGGGGCGGGCGCGGAGGACGCCGGCGCCGAGGACGCCGGTGCCGGGGTGCCGGCGGACCCGCGCGGCAGCCGGGGCCGTACGACCCGCAGCCACAGCAGCACCAGCAGGAGGAGCGCCGCGGCGAACGGCAGCACCGCGCCCAGCACCAGGGCGATCCACCGCAGTGTCGTCAGGAACGCCTCCCAGCCGCCCGACAGCGCGTCGACGAATCCGGGGTCGTCGCCCCGGGCCTCCCGCACGACGGGCGCCTCGGTCAGCGACAGCGTGACGGTCGCCAGGCTCGTCCGGTCCTTCAGGGACGCCTGCCGGGCCAGCAGCGCCTCCAGATCGGCCTGGCGGGTGCTCAGCTCGCCCTCCAGCTGCACCACGTCACCGAGCCGGTCCGCCCGGTCCATCAGCGCGCGGATCCGGGCCACGCTCGCCCGCTGGGTCCTGATCCGGCTCTCGACGTCGACGACCTGGCCGGTGACGTCCTCCGCCCGCGCGGTGCGCTCCAGCAGCCGGCCCGCGCCCCGGAGCTCCTCCATCACCCCGTCGTAGCGGTCGGCGGGCACCCGCAGCACCACGCGCGTGCGCTCGCGGCCCCCGGCGTCCCGGGAGGTGCTCTCCTCACCCACGTAGCCGCCCGCCCGCCCGGCGACCGCACGGGCCTCCTCCAGCGCCTTCGGCACATCCTTCACCTGCACGGTCAGCGCGGCGGTCCGCACGATGTACGACGGGTCCGGCACGGGCGCCTGGCCCTCGGCGGCGGTGGAGCCTTCGGCCGCGCCCTGTCCGCCGGCTCGGCCCGTGCGGGCCTCGGAGGCGGCCGCCTTGTCGTCGGCGCCGCCCCCGCCGCTGTCGCCGGCGCCCGCGCCGCACCCGGTGAGCGCGAGCGCGGCGGCGAGCAGGAGCCCGGCCAGGGTCTGCGCGGAACCTGCGGAACGTCTGTGCACGGCTGCCCCCCGAGGGTCACTGCGGCTGATGTCTCTTCGACGCGCGGACCCTGTGCGGACGTTCGCCGAGCAGGGTTCCGATGCGGTCACGGTCGGGACTCGACAGGGCCACACGGCCCTGGCAGGACTCCGGGCGCCGGATGAGAAGGTGGGGGCATGAGCGCACGTGGCACCCACACCAGGCATGTCGTCGTCATCGGCGCGGGCATCGCCGGCCTCGCCGCGGCCCACCGGCTGCTGGCGCGCGGCTCGGCGGTGACCGTGCTGGAGGCGTCCGACCGGGTCGGCGGCAAGCTGCTGCCCGGCGAGATCGCGGGCGTCCGAGTGGACCTGGGAGCCGAGTCGCTGCTGGCCCGCCGCCCCGAGGCGGTCGCCCTCGCCCGGGAGGCGGGCCTGGCCGGCAGCCTCCGGCCGCCCGCCACCGCCACCGCCTCGCTCTGGACCCGCGGCGCCCTGCGCCCGATGCCCAAGGGCCATGTCATGGGCGTCCCCGGCACCGCCTCCGCCCTGGCCGGCGTCCTGAGCGACGAGGGCCTCAGGCGCATCGAGGCCGACGCCGAGCTGCCCCGCACCGAGATCGGCGACGACGTGGCCGTCGGCGAGTTCGTCGCCGCCCGGGTCGGCCGCGAGGTCGTCGACCGGCTCGTCGAACCCCTGCTGGGCGGGGTGTACGCGGGCGACGCCTACCGCATCTCCCTGCGCTCGGCCGTCCCCCAGCTCTTCGAGGCGGCGCAGCGGCACACCTCGCTCACCGAGGCCGTCCGCGACATCCAGGCGAAGGCGGCCGCGGCCCAGGGGACGGGGCCGGTGTTCACGGGCGTCGTCGGCGGAGTGGGACGCCTGCCGCTCGCGGTCGCCGAGTCGGTGCGCGCCCGGGGCGGAGAGATCCTCACCGGCACACCCGTGACGGAGCTGCGCCGTGAGCCGGCCGGCTGGCGGGTGACGGCGGGGGAGCGGGTGCTGCGCGCGGACGCGGTCGTCGTCGCCGTCCCCGCGCCCGCCGCGGCGGCGCTGCTGCGCGCCGAGGTTCCCGCCGCGGCGGCCGAACTGGCCGCCGTCGAGTACGCGTCCATGGCGCTGATCACCCTCGCCTACCGCCGTGAGGACGCCGTGCTGCCCGAGGGCAGCGGATTCCTGGTCCCGCCGGTCGACGGCCGCACCGTCAAGGCGTCCACCTTCGCCTCCCGCAAGTGGGGCTGGATCGCCGACCAGAACCCGGACGTGGTCGTGGTGCGCACCTCGGTCGGCCGCCACGGCGAGACGGAGATCCTCGGCCGCGACGACGCCGGCCTCGTCGACGTCTCCCGGCACGACCTGCGCGAGGCGACCGGACTGGACGCGCGCCCCCTCGACACACGCGTCACCCGCTGGACCGACGGCCTGCCGCAGTACCCGGTCGGCCATCACGCGCGCGTGGCGCGCATCCGCGAGCACATCGGCGAGCTCCCCGGTCTCGCCGTGTGCGGCGCGGTCTACGACGGAGTCGGCGTCCCGGCCTGCATCGCGAGCGCGCACGCGGCCGTGGACCAGCTCGACGGAGATCTCGGCGGTGTGCAGGAGCTCACCGCCCACCCGGTGCAGAGTCTGCACGGAGGAGCGGGAGAATGAGGACCATGAGTGACGACGCCCCCACCACCGGCCCCGACCGGATCCCGAACAAGGGCAAGCTGGCCAAGGACCTCAACGAGGTCATCCGCTACACCCTGTGGTCCGTCTTCAAGCTGAAGGACGTACTGCCCGAGGACCGCGCGGGTTACGCCGAAGAGGTCCAGGAGCTGTTCGACCAGCTCGCCGCCAAGGACGTGACGGTCCGCGGCACCTACGACGTCTCCGGCCTGCGCGCCGACGCCGACGTCATGATCTGGTGGCACGCGGAGACCGCCGACCAGCTCCAGGAGGCGTACAACCTCTTCCGCCGCACCCGGCTGGGCCGCGCGCTGGAGCCGGTCTGGTCGAACATGGCGCTGCACCGCCCCGCCGAGTTCAACCGCTCGCACATCCCGGCGTTCCTCGCCGACGAGACGCCGCGCAACTACGTCAGCGTCTACCCCTTCGTGCGCTCCTACGACTGGTACCTCCTGCCCGACGAGGACCGCCGCCGCATGCTCGCCGACCACGGCAAGATGGCCCGCGGCTACCCCGACGTCCGCGCCAACACGGTCGCCTCCTTCTCGCTCGGCGACTACGAGTGGCTGCTCGCGTTCGAGGCCGACGAGCTGTACCGCATCGTCGACCTCATGCGTCATCTGCGTGCCTCCGAGGCCCGGATGCACGTCCGTGAGGAGGTCCCGTTCTTCACGGGCCGCCGCAAGTCCGTCGGCGACCTCGTGGCGGGCCTGGCCTAGACGCCCCCGGGGGCGCGGGGGCCGCGCGGCCGGCCGTCACGGCGGTCCGTCCACGACGGACGGCGTCAGCCGGCCGGACGCGGCTCCGCGCGCCCCGCGCAGGCGGAGCGCCGCGCGGGAAGCCGGCCCTCCAGCAGATACGCCTCGAAGTAGCCGTTCATGCACCGGTTCGGCCCCCCGGCGACGCCGTGCGACCCCGCGTCCCGCTCGGTCACGAGCACGGACCCGGCCAGCCGGCGGCGCAGCTCCAGCGCCCCCTCGTACGGCGCGGCGGCGTCCCGCTCGGCGGCGAGGATCAGCACCGGCGGCAGTTCGCCCGGCCCGGTCCGCACATCGACGGGCTGCTGGCGCGGCGCGGTCCAGTACGCGCAGGGCAGGTTCGCCCACACGTTGTCCCAGGTCTCGAACGGCGCGACCCGCGCGAGCCGGGTGTTGTCCCGGTCCCACACCTTCCAGTCGGTCGGCCAGGGCGCGTCGTTGCACTCCACGGCCGTGTACACCGCGCCGGAGTTCTCCGCCTCACCGGCCGCCTCCTGGACCGGTGAGGCGATGTCGACCAGCAGTCCGGGGTCGCCCTTCAGATACTCCGACAGCGCCTGCGCCCGCAGGGGCCAGTAGTCGTCGTAGTACCCGGCCTGCAGGAACGCCCCCTGCAGCTGCCCCGGTCCGACCTTGCCGCCCGCGGGCTCCGCGGCCAGCCGGGCCCGCGCCCTCTCGTAGCTGCGCAGCACCTTCGCGGGCGTGTCGCCGAGGCCGTACGTCCTGTGGTGCCGGGCGATCCACTCGCGCAGGTCGCTCCAGCGCTCCTCGAAGGCGGCGGACTGGGCGAGGTTGTTGCGGTACCAGACCCGGTCCGGGTCGGGGTTCACCGGCGAGTCGAAGACCATGCGCCGCACGTGCGAGGGGAACAGCGTGGCGTACAGCGCCCCGAAGTACGTGCCGTAGGAGGCGCCCATGAACGTCAGCCGGGACTCGCCGAGCGCGGCGCGCAGCACGTCGAGGTCGCGCGCGTTGTTCAGGGAGTGGAAGTGCCGCAGGGCGCTGCCCGACCGTTCGGCGCAGCCGCGCGCGTATGCCTTGGCCTGCGCGATGCGTTCCCTCTTGTACGACTCCGAGGGGTGGACCGGCGCCTGGGAGGGGCCCTTGAAGTACCGCTTGGGGTCCTGGCAGGACAGCGGCGCCGAGCGGCCGACGCCGCGCGGGGCGTAGCCGACGAGGTCGTAGGCGGCGCCGATGCGCTTCCACTCCGGGAGCAGGCCGATCAGCGGGAAGTAGAAGCCGGAGGAGCCGGGGCCGCCCGGGTTGTAGACGAGGGCTCCCTGGCGGGGGACCTTGCGCTTGCTGTTCTTCGGGTCGCGGTGGGTGGCCCGGACACGGGAGACGGCGAGCTCGATCTGCCTGCCGTCGGGGCGGGCGTAGTCGAGGGGGACGCCGACCGTGCCGCACTCCATGCTGCCGGGCAGGTCCTGGCCGTCGGAGCACGCGCCGAAGTCGATGCCGGCGGCCCGGGCGCGCACGGTGGCCACGGTGGCGCCGCGCACCTCGGCCGCGGTGCCGTACAGGGCGGCCGCCGCGGTGCCGTGCGGCGCGGACGGTGTGTCCGGCACCGCGCCGGGAAGGCCGCCCGCGGGCGTTGCGGCGAGGGTGGTCAGCAGCAACGCGGCGGTCAGCCCTGCGGCCGAGTGACGGGCGGCAGCTCTCATCGCGGATCCCTTCGGTGCACGGCGGCGACAAAAGGGATGTTTCGTTCGGTCGGCGGGGAAGGCAAGCACCGCACGGCCGGTGTCGGCCCCAATGCTCCCTGTGCGCCCCCTCGGGAGGCCGGAGTCAGCCGTCGCGGTCGGCGCGTCGCTCCGGATACTGCTCCCGGTGTTCGAAAGCCGCCCGCAGGTCCGGTTCGCCGACGGCGTGCACGCCGCGCAGGGCGACCGAGGCGAGGAAGGCCCGGTGGCCCCCGTCCCGGTCGTCCCCGTCCCGGGTGTGCCGGGCCAGTGCGCCGAGCAGGCGCTGTCCGGCGGGGGAGGCCCAGCGCGAGTACGGGTGCGCCTCGAACCGGGCGATCGCGAGGCTGCCGAGCGTGAGGGCCAGCGGCAGCGCGAACCACATGGCCATCAGCGGCCGCGGCGTCCCGGCCGGGAGGGGCAGCAGCAGCGCGGTCGCGCCGAGCCCCGTCACCAGGGCGGCGGCGGCCCGCACCCGGCGGACCGAGGAGGCGAGGGAGGAGCGGCCGTCGTCGGCCGCCGCGAGGCCCTCGCCCGCCAGTCGTTCGGCGAGGGCCCGCACGGAGTCGGCGCGGGCGGCGGCGGTGCGCACCGCCGCGATGGGGGACTGGCCCCCGGGACCGATCGCCCCGATCACCGAACGCTCGATGTCGTCGTGGCCGCGCGGGTCGACGACGGTCGCCCAGCCGGTGTGCGCCAGCAGCAGCCTGCGCCGACGGGCCATCGACACCAGCGTCAGGTCGGCGACCCGGCGGGGGCCGCCCGACAGGAACGCCGCCTCGTAGAGGGTCAGCGAGCGGTCCCGGTCCGCACGTGACGTGTGCCGGTCCCCGCCCGCGTCCTGCTCCGTCTCCCGGTCGGCGGCACGCACGGCGGCCAGGCACAGCCGCGCGCACGCCAGACCGGCGGCGGCCCAGGCGAGCAGCAGAAGAAGCACCCAGAACATGACATGTTTCTACGCCGACAACCTGGAGAAAGCCATGCCTCGTTCACTGTCCGGACACGGTGTCGCGGGCATGTGACGTTCTGTTCGCCCGATGTGCCCTAGGAGTCCTTGCGCGGGGGCGGACCGGTCGCCGCGGGCGGCAGCGAGTAGGTCTGCGAGGGGGACGGGGCCACCGGCAGGGCGGGCCGGGGGTTCCCGGTCGGGCCGGGCGGGGCGGGGGAGTTGGTGATCGGCGGCGCGCTGGCGGCCGCCATGTCACGGGCCAGCTGGTCGAAGTCGACGTACCCCGTGGCCTCCAGGACCTTGATGTGGTCCAGCACGGTCGCGTTGGCGTCGTCGGCGAGCTGCCGCACCAGCGAGTTCCGGGTGCTCGCGCGGACCTGGGCGACCACGCCGAAGACCTTGCCGTGGGCGAGCCGCAGGATGTTGGCGAACTCCCGGTCGTACGTGGTGCCCTGCGCCGCGTCCAGGGTGCCGAGCCATGCCTGCTGCTGCTCGTTGGGTTCGCCGGGCAGCTCCAGGCCGAGCCGGGAGGCCACGTCGCGGACCCGGTCGTCCAGGAAGACGTGCCCGTCGACCAGATGCTGCCCCGCGGTGCGCACGGCCTGGGTCGTGCCCTTCTCCTGCGCCTGCTGGCCGGCGGGCAGCTCCCACAGGCCCGCGAGGCGGACCTTGGTGACGAACTCCCGGTCCAGCGCGGACAGCGGACCGAACCGGGTCGACACGGTCTGGGCGTCGAGGACGGCCGGGCCGGTCCCCGAGCGGTCGGCGTAGGACCAGATCGGGAAGACCAGGGCCAGCAGGGTCGCGGTCAGGCCCGTGACGATGAGTCCGGTTCCGCTGAACACGCCTCTGCGGGTGAGGGTCGTTCGCGATCGCATGGTGCCTCCTGTTGCGGCACCGCACGCGGGTGTGCTTCGGGTGCGGGGGTTGGCGGGGTTGGCATATTACTGCGGGGTCCGGCCGACTTCCGTACAGGGACGAACGATTGCAACCACGCCCACCACGGGGCGAAAAGGGGCATGAAGCGTGCCGCATATCCGGGCGGAGCCGGGTGAAACGGAGGACCTAACGGGTTCATCACTCCCGGCACATTCGGAGAACAACGGCGTCCGCCGAGGCGGGCCGGCCCCCTCGGGTCACCGGCGCAGCAGCACCCTGCGGGTGGCCCGGGCCAGCCGGGCGTGCGGGCGGGTCCGGTCGCGGGGCGCCGGGCCCGAGCGGTCGAGCCACCACTCGCGCAGCTCACGCCGGGCGCGGACGCTCCGCGGCTCGTCCCCGTCCAGCAGGTGGGCGGCGAACGCGAGCGCGTCGTGGCGGTAGCCGCCGGTCATGGGGTGCCGCTGGGCATAGCCGAGGAAGGCGGCCCGGTAGCCGTCCCCGAGGATCACCGGCAGCTCCGGCGCCACCTTCGCGACCACGTCCGCCCGCTTCCCGGCCAGTGCCCGGGCCTGCACCCGCACCCGCACCCGGTCGAACCCCTCGGGCACCGGCGTCCCCGCCACCAGCGCGGACAGCAGAGCGGCCTGAGCCAGCCCGACCCGCTCCCGGGCCCCGGAACCCGGCGCGCGGTCCGCGTCCGTGCCGTCCTGGTCCGGCGTGCGGCTGGTGTCTGTGCCGTCCTGGTCCGGCGTGCGGCTCGCGTCCGTGCCGTGCCGTTCCGCTGTGCGGCTGGTGTCTGTGCCGTTCCGGTGCGGCGTGCGGCTGGTGTCTGTGCCGTCCTGGTCCGGCGTGCGGCTGGTGTCTGTGCCGTCCTGGTCCGGCGTGCGGCTCGCGTCCGTGCCGTGCCGTTCCGCTGTGCGGCTGGTG
>NZ_JBIVOX010000001.1:337592-395498 GCF_044754345.1 Streptomyces sp. NPDC093094
TGGTCCGGCGTGCGGCTGGTGTCTGTGCCGTCCTGGTCCGGCGTGCGGCTCGCGTCCGTGCCGTGCCGTTCCGCTGTGCGGCTGGTGTCTGTGCTGTTCCGGTCCGGCGTGCGGCTGGTGTCTGTGCCGTCCTGGTCCGGCGTGCGGCTCGCGTCCGTGCCGTGCCGTTCCGCTGTGCGGCTGGTGTCTGTGCTGTTCCGGTCCGGCGTGCGGCTGGTGTCCGTGCCGTTCCGGTGCGGCGTGCGGCTGGTGTCCGTGCCGTTCCGGTGCGGCGGGACGGCTCCGGTCCCCGTGGGGTCCGTCGCGCGGTCCGCCCGGAGGGCCCGGCGGATCTCCGCCAGCTCCCGCTCCAGCTCGGCCGGCTCCGGGAAGTTCTCGTCGCGTTCCAGGAGGACACCCGGCGGGGTCGTGCGGGCGGCGAGGTCGGCGAGGATGTCGAGGACGGGACGGGGGACGGGGTGGGCGTGGCTGTCGTGCCAGACGCCGTCGCGCTCGAAGCCGCCCGCGACATGGACGTAGGCGATGGCCTCCAGGGGCAGTTCGGCGAGCGCCTTCGCCGGGTCCTCGCCGCGGTTGACGTGGTTCGTGTGCAGGTTGGCCACGTCGACGAGGAGCCGTACGCCCGTCCGGTCGGCCAGTTCGTAGAGGAACTGGCCCTCGGTCAGCTCCTCGCCCGGCCAGGAGACCAGCGCGGCGATGTTCTCGACGGCCAGCGGCACCGGGAGGGCGTCCTGCGCGATCCGGACGTTCTCGCACAGGACGTCCAGCGCGTCGCGCGTGCGCGGCACCGGCAGCAGATGCCCGGCCTCCAGCCGCGGGGACGCGGTCAGCGGGCCGCCCGCGCGGACGAACGCGATGTGCTCGGTGACCAGCGGCGACCCCAGCGCCCCGGCCCGCTCGGCGAGCGCCGTCAGCCGCCCCTCGTCCGGCCGGTCCGCGCCGCCGAGGCCGAGGGACACCCCGTGCGGGACGACCGTCACCCCGCGCTCGCGCAGCCGCAGCAGCGACTCGGGCAGATGCCCCGGACAGACGTTCTCGGCGACGACCTCCACCCAGTCGATGCCCGGCATCGACTCCACGGCGTCCGCGATCTCCGGCCGCCAGCCGATCCCCGTCCCCAGTCGCTCCATGGTCCCTCCCCCTGGTCCTCCGCGCAGGCCGCGGCCTGCTGCGTGTGTGGGGGGTATGGCCCCGCGGCCGGGGCACGAACCCCGCCGCGGGCGCCTTCAGAGCAACATTTGAGGTTCGTGCCGCTCCCTACTGGAGCAGCCCCTCGGAGTCCACCGGCTCCGGACGGCCGGTGTTGACCGTGCCCGGCGCGCCCGGCGACGGCCGCGAGGTGGTGCGGATGTCCCCGGTCGGCCCGGCGACGGGCGCCGACGGCACGGGCTGGCCCGGGACCGGCGGCGGCGGGCCCGTGGGGCTGGCGGTCGAGGCGTTCGCCGCGTCGTTGGCGATGGCGTCGAAGTCGACCTTGCCGGTCTTCTCCAGGATCGTGATGTGGTCGAGCACGGTCTGGTTGGTGTCGGACGCGAGCTGGCGCACCAGGGTGTTACGGGTGCTGTTCCGCACCGCGCCGATGGCCGGGAAGATCTTGCCGTGCGCGGCCCGCAGGAGGTTGACGAACTTGTACTCGTACTCCGCGCCCGTCGCCGCGCTCATCTCCTGGAGCCACCCCTGCTGCTGCTCGTTGGGCTGGTTCGGCAGCTCGACACCGAGCTGGGCCGCCACGATCCGCACCCGCTTGTCCAGGTCGGTGTGGCCCACGATCAGATGGTCGCCCGCCTCCTTGATGGCGGCGCTCGGCGCCCGCTCGATCGCCTGCTGCCCCGCCGGCAGCTCCCACAGACCGGCCAGCCGCACCCGCACGATCAGGTCCCGGTCCTGGGCGGTCAGCGGCCCCCAGCGGGTGCTCACCGTCCCGGCGTCCAGATTGGCCTGGCCGGTGCCTGACCGGTCCGCGTAGGACCATACGGGGAACGCGAGCGCGCCCACAGTGGCGACGAGGGCCGCGATGATGAACGCCGTACCGTTGATACGCCGCAAAGGATGCCTCCCGGGAAATACCGACTGGTCGCTGGGTCAGCTGATGCACGGCCAGCGCCCAGTGATACGGACGGCACTCCCCGAATGTTCAAGCGGACGTTCGATCGATGGCCGGATGATCCGCGACGACCGTGCACGACCCCGGGGCGATCTCCGTGAAGCCCGCGTCCCGCACCACCGGCAGCCCGCTCAGGGTCAGTTCGCGCCAGCGGTCCGGCGCGGCGGTGCGCACGGCGAGCGGGAAACCGGCCTCGCGCCACATCTCGCGCTCCTCGTCCGGCAGTTCCCACCAGGCGAGCTGCGCGCCGTGCCCGGCCTGCGCCATCGCCTTGCCCGCCGACATCTCCACCTCGGGGCTCATCCACAGCACCGGGGTCCCGGCGTCCGCGGCCTCCGGCGCCTCGGGGTCGTCCAGTTCGGTCCCGGACACCTGGAGCCTGGCGAGGTCCTTCGGCCAGCCGTCCAGCGGCACCGGCGGGAACACCCTCACCTGTGCCGCCTTCCCCGTGACGGTGATCCCGGGCAGCGCCTCGGCCCGGCGCCACTCCGCGCCCCGCGCCCGCCGCACCACCTTCCGGATCCGCGCGTCCTGCCAGTCCCGCATCGCCCGCGCCCACTCGCCCTCACCGAGGGAGCGCGGGTCGCCGAGGATCGTGAGGACGGCGCGCGCGGCGGTCTCCAGCGCGTCCGTGCGGGACGGAGGATCACCCCGCTCGACACGGGCGACCAGCGGAAGCACGAACTGGGGGGCCTGGTCTCGGACACCGGCCTCGGACCGGAAGGGACTGTCGCTCACGTCTGCGAGGCTACTGGACCCGTTCCGCGCGGAACGACGGCCCCGCGGCCAACCGATCACCTCCCCGTTCCGTCTCACAGGACGATGACCTCCCAGCACAGCGCTCTGCGTCTCGACAACGTCGGCCGCCGCTACGGGCTGCACGGCCCCTGGACCCTCCGCGGCGTCGACCTCGCCCTCACGGCCGGCACCCTCACCCGCGTCGAGGGCCACAACGGCACCGGCAAGTCGACCCTCCTGCGCGTCCTCGCCCGGCTCGACGCCCCCACCGAGGGCCGGCTCACCGGCCGCCCCCGCACCGCGTACGTCCCCGAACGCTTCCCGTCCGCCCTGCCCTTCACCGCCTCCGGCTATCTCGGTCACCTCGGCGCCGTCCACGGCCTGACCCGCCCCGCCGCCCGGCACGCCGCCGGCGAGTGGCTGGAGCGGTTCGGCGCGGCACAGTACGCGGACACGCCCATGGACCGGCTCTCCAAGGGCGGCAGCCAGAAGGTGGCCGTCGCCCAGGCGCTGCTCGCCGAGCCGGAACTGCTCGTGCTGGACGAGGCGTGGACCGGGCTGGACGCGGACGCGCGCGCCGCACTGGACCGGGCCGTCCTGGAGCGGGCCGCCGCCGGAGGGGCGGTCGTGTTCGTCGACCACGACCCGGCCCGGCTCGCCGGTCTGCCCGACGCGGTGTACGCCGTGCGGGAGGGAGGTCTGCACCGCCGTACCGAGGCCGCGGACGTGCCCGCCGGACCGCTGGTCGTCGTCGAGGCACAGGGCGCACCGGGAGCGCCGCTGCCGCCGGAGGCGCTGCGGGTGGCGGCCACGGCGGCCGGGACCGGACCCGGACTGCACCGGCTCACCGTTCCCGCCGCCCGCTCCGACGTCCTGCTGCGCGCCCTGCTCACCGCCCGTCCGCCCTGGCACGTGGCGGGTGTGCGCCCCGCCTCCCCCAGCGACCAGGAGAAGACCCGATGACCGCCCTGCTGCGCTACCAGCTCGCACTCCTGGTGCGCTCCCAGCGCTGGCTGCCGCCGTTCGTGCTGTACGCCGTCTTCCTCGCCGTCGGTGTGCAGGGCGGGGAGCCGGTGCTCGACTCGCTCGGGTACGCGGCTGCCGCGCTGCTGCCCACGGCGGCCTGGCTGGTACGGATCTGCGTCACCGCGGAGCCCCCGGCGGCCCGTGCGTGCGTGGCCGCCGCGGTCGGACCGGCGCGGGCGCATCTCGCCGCGGTCCTGGTCGCGCTGGGCGCGGCGGCCCTGCTCGGCGTGGCCGCGACCCTGCTGGTGACGCTGATCAGCGATCCCGTGGGCGCCGACCACCAGACCCGGGTGGCGCGTCCCGCGGCCGCGCCGGCCGGGCTGCTCGCCGCCCAGGCGTGCGCGCTGCTCGGCACCGCCGTGGGCGTCCTCACGGCCCGGCCCGTGCTGCGCACGACCGGCCGCGCGGTGCCCGCGCTGCTGCTGGCGGCGCTGCTGGCGCTGGTGGTGACCGGCTCCCCGGCGAACGCGGCCGTCAGCGGACTGGTCACCGGTTCACGGTCGGGCACCGTGCCGCTACCGGTGCTGCCGCTGCTCGCGGCGGCGCTGCTCGCCGTCGCCGCGACCGCCGCCGCCTGCGCGCTCACCGCGCGCCGGTCACCCTGAACAGGCCGTGCGCTGTGCCTCCTGCCATTCGCAGACCGGGCACAGCGTGATCCCCTTGTACGACTCCGGGTACTCCGTCGGCTCCCGGCACAGCACGCACTCCGCGTAGGGCGGTCCGTCGGCCTTCGGCGGCCTGGCCGGGCCGATCAGGCAGTAGTCGTTCTCGCTCATGCCCTCCAGCGTAGGCCGGTCACCGCCGCCCGGAGGCGGCCCCGATCAGCTCCGACACCTTCACGAGGCGGTAGCCCCGCCGGCGCAGCTCCGGCACGATCTGCCGCACGGCCCGCTCGGTGGCCGGGGCCGCGCTGCGGGTGCAGTGCAGCACGACGACCGAGCCCGGGCGCACGCCGTCCAGGACCTGCCGGGCCACCGCGTCGGCGTCGGTGGCGAACGCGTCGCCGCCGACCACGTCCCACTGCACGGCCGTCACCCCGGTGGCGGCGACCGCCCGCAGGGCCCGGCGGTCGTAGCAGCCGCCCGGGAAACGGAAGTAGGGCATCGCGTCCGGTACGCCGGCCGCGCGGAAGGCGGTGTACGCCCGCTCCACGTCCGCCCGCATCCGGTCGGCGGGCAGGTCCGGCAGGCCGTAGCAGCCGCCCGTGAAGGCGTGGTGGCTGTACGAGTGGTTGGCGACCTCGAAGAGCGGGTCGCGGCCGATGGCGCGTGCCTGGCCCGGGTACTGCTCGGCCCAGCGGCCCGTCATGAAGACGGTGGCGGGCACCTTCAGGGAGCGCAGGGCGGCGATCAGGGACGGGTTGTCGAAGTGCTCGCCCGCCGCGGCCCGGGCGCCCTGGTCGGCGGTCATGTCGGCGTCGAAGGTGAGCGCGACCGTCCTGTCCGGGGTGCGGGGGCCGTTGCGGAAGACGGGGGCCAGGCCCGCCGGGCCCGGAGCCAGCGTGGGAGGCCGGGCGACGGTGCGCAGGGGCGCCGGGCGGGCGGCCCCAGGGGGCGTGGGCGGCGTCTCGGGGGCGCCGCACGCGGCGAGGGCCGCGCCGAGCGCGCAGACGGCGGCGAACCGCCGGACAGGTCGCGCGGCCCGCGCAGGCCGCGCGGATCGTACCGGGTCGATCATCGTACGAACGTAGAAGGCCCGGTCCGGCATTCCGGGCAGGCGGCGCCGGTCGGGCGCCGCGCACCGGGCGGGAGTCACCCGCCCGGGCCCGCCGGGGCGGTGTCGGTCAGCGGCGCCGGGGTCCCCTCCCGGCGGACGTCAGCGGCGCCATGGCCCCGTCACGGCGAAGGTCGTGCCGGGGGTGTAGCAGTTGACGTACATCGTCCTTCCGTCCGGGGAGAAGGTGACGCCGGCGAACTCGCCGTAGTCGGGGTTCCCGGGAGTGCCGATGTTCTGCCGGTTGCGGGCCATCGAGTAGACCTTGCCGTACAGGGTGACGCCGAAGACGTACTGGGCGCCGTTGCCGTCCTCGCAGACCATCAGGCCCCCGCTCGGCGTGAGACAGATGTTGTCCGGGGACTCGCCGGGCAGCTGGACGTCGGTGTCGGGGCCGAACACCACCACCAGGGTCAGCCGGCGGGACGCGGGGTCGTACCGCCAGACCTGCCCGTAGTGGTCGGCCCCCGAGCCGTCGGCGCTGTGCGCGAAGGACGACACGAAGTACACCGACCTCCCGCCCCAGTAGCAGCCCTCCAGCTTCTGGGCGTGGGTGATGCCGCCCGGGCCGAAGTCCTGGAGCCGGATGGGCGTCGCCCTGGCCAGCGGGTCGGGCACGTCCACCCACCGCACCCCCTCGAACGCGGCGCCCGGCTCCTGGACCACCGAGAGGTCGGGCACGCCCGGCACCCGCATCGCCTGGAGCCGGCCGCCGGCGCGCAGCGACCCGTGGCCGCGCAGCGGCTGCTCCGGCAGGAAGCGGTAGAAGAGACCGAACGGCTTCTGGAAGGCGTCCTCGGTCTCGTAGACGATCCCGGAGGCCGGGTCGACCGCGATCGCCTCGTGCGCGAAACGGCCCATGGCGGTCAGCGGCACCGCGCCGCTGCGGTGCGGGTTCACCGGGTCCACCTCGAAGATGAAGCCGTGGTCCTTGGTGTACCCGTTGGTGCCGGCCTTGTCCTCGGTCTCCTCGCAGGTCAGCCAGGTGTTCCACGGGGTGTGCCCGCCCGCGCAGTTCACGGCCGTACCGGCGATCGAGACCCGTTCGGACAGCACGCGGCCCTGTGCGTCGAGGGTCAGCGTCGTACAGCCGCCCTTGCCGCCCGGGTCGTAGGTCAGGCCCTGGACCGTGGGGACGGCGATACGGCCGGTGACGCGGTTCTCGTGATTGCGGACGAGAGCGACACGGCCGCTCCTGCCCGGCAGGGCGGCCATGCCGTCGGGGTTGGAGGGCACCGGGCCCTCGCCGGAACGCAGCGGGTCGCCCTCACGGGAGAGCACCCGGTAGCTGAAACCTTCCGGCAGGTCGAGCAGGCCCCGGGGGTCGGGCACGAGCGGGCCGTACGCCCAGCGGCCGATGCCCTGGGCGGCGGCCGTACCGGCGAACAGTTCGAAGAGCGCTCCGGAGAACGCGATGCCGACTCCCGCGGCACCCGATCCGAGGACATGACGACGCGTCATGGACATGGTGCGGCCTTCCTGTTGGCGGACAGGACTGACCAGCCGTGTCTATCACCCGCGGGGCCGCGCGGGAACAACGCGCGTCCTGGGTGTCACCGTTCCGGTGGGGGCTGCTGAGCCTTCTCCAGGAATCTCAGCAGCTCCACCGGGAAGGGCAGCACCAGAGTCGAGTTCTTCTCGGCGGCCACCGCCACGATGGTCTGGAGCAGGCGCAGTTGGAGCGCGGCCGGAGTCTCCTCCATCTGCTGGGCGGCCTCGGCGAGTTTCTTCGACGCCTGGAGCTCGGCGTCGGCGTTGATGACCCTGGCCCGGCGCTCGCGGTCGGCCTCGGCCTGACGGGCCATCGAGCGTTTCATGGTGTCCGGCAGCGAGACGTCCTTGATCTCGACGCGGTCGATCTGCACGCCCCAGCCGATGGCCGGGCTGTCGATCATCAGTTCCAGGCCCTCGTTGAGCTTCTCGCGGTTGGACAGCAGATCGTCCAGCTCGCTCTTGCCGATGATGGAGCGCAGCGAGGTCTGCGCCATCTGCGAGACCGCGAACCGGTAGTCCTCGACGTTGATGATCGCGGCCGCCGCGTCCACGACCTTGAAGTACACGACCGCGTCCACCCGCACGGTGACGTTGTCACGGGTGATGCCCTCCTGGGCGGGGATCGGCAGCGTCACGATCTGCAGATTGACCTTGTGCAGCCGGTCCATGACGGGCACGATCAGCGTCAGCCCCGGGGTACGGGGCGAACCGCGCAGCCGGCCGAGCCGGAAGACCACCCCGCGCTCGTACTGCTTGACCACCCGGGCCGCCGCGACGAAGCCGACCACGCCGGCCGCAGCCGCCCCCGCGATCATCGCCACCAGTTGCTCGACCATGGCGACCTCCTCGCCCAGAGGCCAAGTTCCCGCTCTTCTGCCACGATATGCCCGCTGCCCGGTCCGGGGCCATGAGCGGCCGGACCGGGCAGGGGCGAGGGGATCGCGGCGGCAGCGGGAGCGGCCGCGGACAGGCCCTGCCGCGCACAGGACCCGCCGTGGACAGGAGCAGGACGGACAGGAGCAGGACGG
Organism: Streptomyces sp. NPDC093094; assembly: GCF_044754345.1. NCBI lineage: Bacteria > Bacillati > Actinomycetota > Actinomycetes > Kitasatosporales > Streptomycetaceae > Streptomyces > Streptomyces sp. NPDC093094. The sequence continues at coordinate 345,696 of NZ_JBIVOX010000001.1, forward strand.
ACAGGCTCAGGGCGCGGCGGCCCGCGCCGGTTCGGAGCCCGCGGCGGTGACCTTCACGGGTTCGGCGCTGGTCTCGCCGTGTCGCTCGGACCAGCCCTCCAGCGCCGTGCGGAAGGCGTGGTCCAGATGGTGCAGGCCCGACAGGTCCAGCTCCACCGGGCGTTCCTCGGGCAGTGCCTCCAGCCGGTCGAGGACCTTCGGCAGCCGCAGGAAGGTCGCGTTGCCCGACAGGTGCACCTGGATCGGTCCGGCGCCCTTGTCGACGACCTCCGTGCGGACGGACGACGCCTCCCACGCCGTCTTGACCACGGCCAGGCCCAGGCCGATGAGCACGCCCTCGAACATGCTGACCATGACGATCGCCAGGGCCGTCACCGCGAGGATCACCGCCTCGCCGCGATGGTCGCGCCACAGCGGCACGATCGCGCGGACCGGGATCAGCTTGGCGCCGGCGTGGATCAGGATGCCCGCCAGGGCCGGGAGCGGGATGAGGGCGAGCGCCTGCGGGAGCATCGCCGCGAACAGCAGCAGCCAGACGCCGTGCATCACACGGGATGCCTTGGTGCGCGCACCCGCCTGGACGTTGGCCGCGCTGCGCACGATCACGGCGGTCAGCGGCAGCGCGCCGAGCAGGCCGCTGACGGTGTTGCCCGCGCCCTGCGCGACCAGCTCCCGGTCGTACTCGGTGCGCGGACCGGAGTGCAGCCGGTCCACCGCCGCGGCGCTGAACAGCGACTCCGCGGAGGCGATCATGGTGAACGCGACGACGGTGGCGAGCACCCCGGGGTCGGCCAGTTCGCCCAGCGCACCGGCCGACGGCAGCTGGACGGAGTCGAACAGGCCGTGCACCTCGACGGTGGCCACCGGCAGGTCGAGGACCACGGCGGCCAGGGTCGCCAGGCCCACTCCGGCGAGGGGGCCGGGTACCGCGCGGACCCTGCCCGGCAGGTGCCGCCACAGCACCAGCACCGCGATCGTGCCCGCGCCCAGCGCCAGCGAGGCGAGTGCCCCGGTGTCGCCGAAGGTGTCCGCCAGGGCTGCGGGAACACCGGCGATCTTCTCCAGGCCCGAGGCGGGGGCCTTCGCGTCGACGATCGCGTACACCTGTCCGGCGATCAGGACCAGGCCGATACCGGCCAGCATGCCCTCGACCACCGAGACGGATATCGCCCGGAACCAGCGGCCCAGTCCCAGGGTGCCCATGAGGATCTGGAGGAGCCCGGTGACGAGCACCATCACGGCGAGCACGGCCAGGCCGAACTCGGAGACGGCCTCGAAGACCAGCACGGTCAGTCCGGCGGCCGGGCCGGACACCTGGAGGCTGCTGCCGCGCATCACTCCGGTGACGAGGCCGCCGACGATGCCGGTGACCAGGCCGAGTTCGGCCGGGACCCCGGAGGCGACGGCCACGCCGACACAGAGCGGCAGCGCGACCAGGAACACCACTAAGGAGGCCAGGAAGTCCTGCTTGATGTGGGGGTATTTGGACATGGTGTGCCTCACAGGGCCTCGAACGCGTCGGACTCCGCGCGATGTTCGCGGACGGCCCCGGTGTGCACCTCGTAGTACCAGGCGCGGGTGCGCAGCCGGCCTTCCTCCAGGGCGCGTTCGACGCTCGGGTAGGCGCGCAGCCGCAGCAGCTGGGCGAGAGCGTGGTGCTGCACCGCGTCGGCGACGGCGGGGTCGTCGCGGTCGGCGGGGGCCGGTTCCCCGGCGGCGTGCGCCAGCCAGTCGCGCACGGCGGGCACCGCGTCGAGGTCGTCGCCGCGCACCAGCGCCCCGACGGCACCGCAGTGCGAGTGACCGCACACGACGACGTCCTGGACGCCGAGCACGTCGACGGCGTACTCGATGGTGGCGGCCTCGGCGCTGGGGCGGGCCGGGTCGTGGGGCGGGACGATGTTGCCCGCGGTGCGCAGCTCGAACAGCTCGCCGGGACCGGCTCCGGTGATCAGTGCCGGGACGACCCGGGAGTCGGAGCAGGTGATGAACAGGACGGTGGGCGACTGGCCCTCGGCGAGCCTGGCGAACTCCTCAGGGCGTTGTCCGAACGTACGGGCGTTGTCGATGAGGGGTTGCATAGGTATTCCTCCTGGCGCGCCGGCGGGCGCGTCGGACGGACAGGACAGAGTGGTGGGGCGCTCTGCGAGCGGCCGCGGGGACATGGATGGATGTCCCCGCGGCCGTCAGGGAATGCCGGGACCCCGGTCGTGGTCCCGTGGAGCCTCATGGATCGTCATGGAACGCGTATGGCGCACGTAAGGCACGGGCATGGCACGCGTATGGCGCACCCCAACGCTTGGTCAACAGGTGGTCAAGAAACACGTTAACCCTGCAAAGTCGCTTGCAGGGTTAACCCGGCGTTTCCGTCCGGAAAGAGCCGCAAAAGGCTGGGCGGGTGGCCTGAACAGGCCGCTGACCAGGCTGACTATCTGAAGTACGGGTCCCGGCCGGGCTCAGGACTCCACGAGCCGCTTTGCATCGCGCGCGAGGGCGGTGAGGCGGGAGATGGCCCTGAAGTACTTCTTCCGGTAGCCGCCGTTCAGCATCTCCTCGCTGAAGAGCCGGTCGAAGGGCAGCCCCGAGGCCAGCACCGGGACCTCCCGGTCGTAGAGCCGGTCGGCCAGCACGACCAGCCGCAGCGCGGTCGACTGGTCCGGGACGGGCGTCACGCCGGTGAGGCACACGGCCGTGAGGCCGTCGGACAGCGCGCCGTAGCGGCTCGGGTGCACACGGGCGAGGTGGTCCAGCAGATGCGGGAAGTCGTCGAGCGAGGCGCTCCCGGAGGCGTAGGCGGCCTTGGTCACCTGCTCGTCGGAGTACGGCGCCGGGGCCTCGGGCAGACCCCGGTGGCGGTAGTCCTCGCCGTCGATGCGCAGGGCGCGGAAGTGGGCCGACAGGCCCTGGATCTCGCGCAGGAAGTCGGCCGCCGCGAAGCGGCCCTCGCCGAGCTTGCCCGGCAGGGTGTTGGAGGTGGCGGCGAGCGCGACGCCCGCGTCGACCAGCTTGCCGAGCAGCGTGGAGACCAGGACGGTGTCGCCCGGGTCGTCCAGCTCGAACTCGTCGATGCACAGCAGCCGGTGACCGGAGAGGGTCTGCACGGTCTGCTGGAAGCCGAGGGCGCCGACCAGGTTGGTCAGCTCCACGAAGGTGCCGAACGCCTTCAGGGACGGTTCCGCCGGGGTGGCGTGCCACAGGGAGGCCAGCAGATGGGTCTTGCCGACGCCGTAGCCGCCGTCCAGGTACACGCCGCGCGGTCCTGGCGGGGTCTTGGGGGCCTTCGCCCGGCCGAAGCCGAACAGGCCGCGCCGGCCGCTGCCGGTGGCGTGCGCGCCGCCGAGTCCGGCCGCGAAGCCCTCCAGGACCTGGACCGCCTCGCTCTGGCTGGGCTGGTTCGGGTCGGGTATGTACGTGCTGAAGCGCACCGAGTCGAACCGCGGCGGCGGCACCATCTCGGCGACCAGCCGGTCCGCGGGGACGTGCGGCTCGCGGGCGCACAGGGACAGCGGGACGGCGTCGGCTGACGGACGGAGACCGGAGGCGGCGGTGGAGGACGACACGGTTCCCCAGCTTAAGCGGCGTGGAACACTGCCTGGCATGCGACGCCTGTTCCCTGTGACCGACGAAACACCGGCATCGGCCCCGGAGGGCGGCCACCCCGGGGCCCCTGGGGCTCCCGGGGCTCCTGAGGGCCCGAGCGGCTCCGGGGGTTCCCGGGCGGACCGCGAGTGGAGCCTCGCCGAGCTGGCCGCCGCCTACGCCTACCCGCCGGCCGGGCCCGCCGGGCCGCAGGTGTGGCTGCGGGCCAACATGGTGTCCACCCTCGACGGCGCGGCCCAGCACGAGGGCCGTTCGCAGCCCATCTCCAACGCGGCGGACATGCGGATCTTCGGCACCCTGCGGGCGCTGGCCGATGTGGTCGTCGTCGGTGCTGAAACGGTACGCCAGGAGGGGTACCGCCCGGCACGCGCGCGTGCGGAGTTCGCCGCCGCCCGGGAGGCGGCCGGGCAGGGGCCCGCGCCCGCCGTCGCCGTGGTCAGCGCGAGCCTGGACCTCGACTTCTCGCTGCCGCTGTTCACCTCTCCGCTCGTCCCCACCCTCGTGCTGACCGGCGCGGCCGCCGTGCCCGGCCGCAGGGCCGCCGCGGAGAAGGCCGGCGCGCGGGTGGTGGTCGCCGGGGAGGGGGCCGGGGTCGAGCCCGCCCTGGCGGTACGGGCCCTGGCGGACCTCGGGCACACCCGGCTGCTGACCGAGGGCGGGCCACGGCTGCTGGGCCAGCTGGTGGCGGCCGGTGTGCTCGACGAGCTGTGTCTGACGGTCTCGCCGATGCTCGTGGCGGGGGACGCGCAGCGGATCGCGGGAGGCCCGTCCGTCGCCGTCCCGAGCCGCTTCGAACTCGTGTCGCTGCTGGAAGAGGCCGGGTTCCTGTTCAGTCGCTACCGTCGGTCGTGAAGCGGTCGGAATCTGTCGTTCCGTTTAGTTTCCGATGGGCAGACTTAGACCGGCAGTACCCGTGCGATCACGGGGCAGGATGGTTTCCGCAGGGCCTGGAACGGCCCACGCAGGACGGAGGGTCCACAAGACCCTCGAACAAGAAGGGGCGCTGGTGTTCACAAGCGTTTTGATGATCGAGAAGGCCCTGACGTCCGCCGACGTGGAGTTCGTCACGACCTTGCACGGGGACGAGCAGGTCTCCTTCCACGTGCTCCTCCAGCCGCGCGGCGAACAGGCGGACCGGCTGCTGCGCGCCATCGACGACATCGCCCTCGGCGAGCTGGACGAGGCGGTGCGGGAGGGGGAGACCCCGGAGGGGGACGCCGCGATGACCGTCGGCGAGAAGGCCCTGGAGGTCTCGCTGACCGCGCTGCGCACCGCCGGGAGCGAGGCGGAGGGCCGGCTGGTCGACGACCATCCGCTGGACGCGCTCAGGGGCCTGGTGGGGGAGGTGGGCGCGGACGAGGTGATCGTGCTGACCGATCCCCACTACGTGGAGGAGTTCTTCCACCGCGACTGGGCCTCCCGGGCCCGGCACAAGGTGGGGGTCCCGGTGCTCAAGCTGTTCTCGCACAGCAAGGCGTGACGGTTCCCGTGCGGCAGGGCGTGAAAGGGGCAGGGCCCCGTACGGCATAGGCTGGGGCCCCACCGTCGTAGCGCAATCATGGGAGAACACGCATGGCACCCGGCCTTCCCACCGCCATGGAGCGGCCGCACTTCATCGGTATCGGCGGGGCCGGGATGTCCGGGATCGCGAAGATCCTCGCGCAGCGCGGGGCCGTGGTGGCCGGCAGCGACGCCAAGGACTCCGCCACCGCCGAGGCGCTGCGCGCCCTCGGCGCCACGGTGCACATCGGGCACGCGGCGGAGCACCTCGCGGACGACGCCAGCTGTGTCGTGGTGTCCTCGGCGATCCGCGCGGACAACCCGGAGCTGGCCCGTGCGGCGGAGCTGGGGATTCCCGTGGTGCACCGCTCCGACGCCCTCGCGGCGCTGATGGAGGGTCTGCGGCCGATCGCGGTCGCGGGCACCCACGGCAAGACGACCACCACGTCGATGCTGGCGGTGTCGCTGGGCGAACTGGGCCGCGAGCCGTCGTACGCGATCGGCGGGGACCTGGACGCGCCCGGCTCCAACGCCCTGCACGGCGACGGCGAGATCTTCGTCGCCGAGGCGGACGAGAGCGACCGCAGCTTCCACAAGTACGCGCCCGAGGTCGCGATCGTCCTCAACGTCGAGCTCGACCACCACGCGAACTACGCGTCCATGGACGAGATCTACGAGTCGTTCCAGACCTTCGCTGGCCGGATCGTGCCCGGCGGCACGCTGGTGATCAACGCCGACCACGAGGGCGCGCGGGAGCTGACCCGGCGGATCGCCGGGACCGTGCGCACGGTGACGTACGGCGAGGCGCCGGACGCGGACGTACGGGTGCTGTCAGTCGTGCCGCAGGGCCTGAAGAGCGAGGTCACCGTCCTGCTGGAGGGCGAGGAACTCACCTTCGCCGTGTCCGTCCCGGGCCGCCACTACGCGCACAACGCGGTCGCCGCCCTCGCGGCGGGTGCGGCGCTCGGCGTCCCCGCGGCGGAGCTGGCCCCGGCGCTGGCGGCGTACACCGGGGTGAAGCGGCGCCTCCAGCTCAAGGGCGAGGCGGCCGGGGTGCAGGTGATCGACTCCTACGCCCACCACCCGACCGAGATGACCGCGGACCTGGAGGCGATGCGGTCCGCGGCCGGTGACGCGCGCATCCTGGTCGTCTTCCAGCCCCATCTGTTCTCGCGCACCCAGGAGCTGGGCAAGGAGATGGGCCAGGCGCTGGCCCTCGCCGACGCCTCCGTCGTCCTCGACATCTACCCGGCCCGTGAGGACCCGATCCCCGGTGTGACCAGCGAGCTGATCATCGAGGCCGCCCGCGCGGCCGGCGCGGACGTCACCGCCGTGTCGGACAAGGCCGCCGTCCCCGAGGTCGTCGCGGGAATGGCGAAGCCCGGCGATCTCGTTCTCACCATGGGCGCGGGCGACGTCACCGACCTCGGCCCGCGCATCCTGGACCGTCTGTCTGAGTGAGGAATGAGGGCTCATGTCGTACGACGTCGAGAAGCCGGACGAGCAGTGGCGGACGGAGCTGACCCCGGCGGAGTACGCCGTGCTGCGGCAGGCCGCCACCGAGCCCGCGTTCACCGGTGAGTACACCGACACCAAGACACAGGGCGTCTACTCCTGCCGGGCCTGCGGTGCGGAGCTGTTCACCTCGGACACGAAGTTCGAGTCGCACTGCGGCTGGCCGAGCTTCTACGACCCGCGTGACTCGGACGCGGTCGAACTCGTCGAGGACCGCACGCACGGCATGGTCCGCACGGAGGTGCGCTGCGCCCGCTGCGGATCGCACCTCGGGCACGTGTTCGAGGGTGAGGGCTATCCGACGCCGACGGACCAGCGGTACTGCATCAACAGCATCTCCCTGCGGCTGACGCCCGGCGAGAGCTGACGCCGGGCGTCGGTCGCCGTCGGCCGGCGTCGGCCGGGACGAGAAGCGGGAGCAGGACGAGAAGCGGGAGCAGAACGAGAAGCGGGAGCGGGACCGGGAGGGCCCGCTCACAGCACCTTGCGCTGCACCAGCAGCGACAGCACCAGGGCGCCCGGCAGCAGCGGCAGCCAGACCGTCAGGACGCGGTAGCCGAGGACGGTCGCCGTGGCCAGGCCCACGGGGGCGCCGAAGGCGGCCATCGTGACGACGAGGGCCGCGTCGACGGGCCCGATGCCGCCGGGGGCCGGTACGGCGCCCGCGACCGTGCTCGCCACCAGCAGGGCCAGCACCACCTGCGCCCAGCTCAGCGGCAGGCCGAGCGAGAGACCCACGCAGGCGACGACGCTGCCCTGGAGCAGCGGGGTCGCGGCGGCGCCGCCCCACAGGAGCAGGAACCGGCTCGGCATGGTGTGCAGCAGCCGCGCGTCGCCCAGGGCCGTGCCCAGGAAGCCCAGCAGAGGGCGGCGCAGCGGCCGGACCGCCGCGACGACGACGGCGGCCGCCGCGAGCGCGGCGAACGTGGCGGCCGCGGCCGCCGACAGACCCCGGCTGTCCGGGGCGAGGCCGCCGAGGCGCGGCAACCCGGGGACGGCCACCACGAAGACCAGCAGGACCAGCACCTTCGCCACCGGCCTGACCAGCGCGTACAGGGCCAGTGACGCCGTCGCCCGGGCCACCGGGACACCGCGGTTGCGTAGGAAGCGCAACGTCACCGCGTGGGCGCCGAGCGAGGCGGGGAGCACCTGGTTCGCGGCGCCCGCGGCGAACTGGGAGGCGAGCAGCAGGCCCGGTGGAAGCCGTTCCGGTACGGCGCCCTGGCGGGCGCAGGCCGCGGCGACCCAGCCCAGGCAGGTGAACAGCCCCGCCGCCGGCAGCCAGCCGGGACGGGCCGCGGCGAGCCGTGCGGCGCCGTCGAGCGCGGACCGCCGGTCCAGCACCGCCCAGACGGCGATCAGCAGCAGCGGCAGCAGGCTCACCGCCAGGCGCAGGGCGCGGGCGGCGCCGGGTGAGCGGACGGCGGCGGGGAGCGGGCGGGGGAGGCCGGAGAGCGGCAGCAGCGTCACGGCGTACGTCGTCCTTCCGCGTCACGCCCGTGCGGTACGCCGGGCGGACGTAGGCAAACGGGGAGGGGGAGGGGCTCCGGGGAGGGGCGCGCGGGGGAGGGGGACGACGGAAGGGTCCCCGCCCGGCATGACGCCCCGGTGTCCGCCCGCGGAAGCGGCGCGGGCGGGAGGGCGACGCGGCATCCCGGGGCGGGAGAGGAGAGGAACGGCGGCGCGGCACCCCCGAGCGGACGCGGGGCGCGGGACACGGGGTGAGGGGTGAGGGACACGGGGCGCGGGGCGCGGGACGCGGGGCGCGGGGTGAGGGGTGCGGGACGCGGGGTGCGGGGTGAGGGGTGCGGGACACGGGGTGCGGGGTGAGGGGTGCGGGACACGGGGTGCGGGGTGAGGGGTGCGGGACACGGGGCGCGGGGTGAGGGGTGCGGGACACGGGGCGAGAGGCGCGGGGCGCGGGGTGAGGGGTGCGGGACACGGGGCGAGAGGCGCGGGGTGCGGGGCGAGAGGCGCGGGGTGCGGTGCCGGTGCGTTGTCCGTAGGGATTTGTGACCCTTTGAGGGTGGTGAGGGTGAGTCTGGCGCGATGGACACGGCCCGTCCGAAGGCCCGTGCGGGCGTTGCCCGATGCCGTGCGGGCGGCGGTCGCGGGTGTGGGGACCACGCTGGACGAGGACACCACCCGCGCCGAGCTGACCCGGGCCGCCGCCCTGGCCACCGGATGCGCGGCCGCGCTGCTGCGGGGTACCGGCGGGACCGGGCCGCGCTACGAGGCGGTCCAGGGGGACGCGGGCCTGCTGCCTGACCCGGGCCGGGCCGAGGCCGTGTCGGCCGGGGGCGCCGGACGCCGCCGCGGCGGGACCCGGGCCGCGCTGTGCGTGCCGCTGGTCACCGGCCCGGACCACTACGGCGTCCTGGTCTGCGGGCGGCCCGGCACGCCCTTCACCCGCTCCGAGAAGGAACTCCTCGCGCTGCTGGCCGAGCGGGCGGCCTCCCACATCCGGCAGGCCCGTGAGCACGACCGGGTCAGCCGGATCGTCGGCGACCTCCAGCGTGCCCTGCTCGCCGAGCCGGGCCGCCCGCACCCCAACCTGGACGTGGCCATCCGCTACCGGCCCGTCGGGCAGCGCACCCTCGTCGGAGGCGACTGGTGCGAGACCGTCCGGCTGCACTTCGGGCGCACCCTGCTGGTCGTCGGCGACGTCATGGGGCACGGTGTGGAGGCCGCGGTGGACATGACTGCCTACCGGCAGTCCCTGCGCTACATCTCCTCCGCCGACCTGCCCCCGCACCGGGTGCTGCGCCAGCTGGACGACATCGTCTCGGGGGAACCCGACCGCCGGCCCGCCACCTGTCTGATCGCCCGCGTCGACGCCGTGCGCGGGCAGATCACCCTCGCCAGTGCCGGGCATCTGCCGCCCGCCGTGATCGACGCGAACGGGGAGACGTCCGTGCTGCCCGTCCCGGTCGGCCCGCCGCTGGGCACCGGCCTCGGCGGCTACGAACCCGCCACCTGCCGGCTGGGGCCGGGCGAGACGCTGCTGCTGTTCACCGACGGACTCGTCGAGCGCCGCGGCGAGGACATCGACCTCTCCCTCGACCGTCTGGCCCGGCTCCGCTTCACGGGCGCACCGGGTGTGGAGGCGGTCCTGGAGACCGTCCTCGCCGAGCTGGACGCGGCACACGCCGAGGACGACGTGGCCGTCCTCGCGGCCCGGCTGCGGCCCCGCCCGGGCACGGCGGAGACGGCCGAAGGGCACGGGCCCGAACCGGCCGGCCCATGACGTCCGACGCCACACGGACCCACGGCCCCGTCCACCGGCGGGAGTTCACCGCGGGCCGGCCGCCGCGCGCGTGCCGCGCACCCGCGCGCGCGACCGGTCACCACGCGCCCGCGGCCCGGACGCGGCGGCACCCGGCGGCCTCACGCGCGCTCCACACCGCCGCAACGCCCGCCCTCTAGACTCGACCGTCAACAGCCCCCTGCCCAACCCCCGGAGGGTGTCCGTCTTGATACGGATGGATTCAGTCACCAAGCGGTACCCGGACGGCACGGTGGCGGTCGACCGGCTCTCCCTCGACATACCCGACCGGTCGATCACGGTCCTCGTCGGCCCCTCCGGCTGCGGCAAGACCACCACCCTGCGCATGATCAACCGGATGATCGAACCGACCGAGGGCGCGATCCTCCTCGACGGCGACGACATCCGGCGGCAGCCGGTCAACACCCTGCGCCGGTCCATGGGTTACGTCATCCAGAACGCCGGCCTCTTCCAGCACCGCACCATCCTCGACAACATCGCCACCGTGCCCCGGCTGCTCGGCTGGGGCCGGGCGCGGTCCCGTGAACGCGCCCGTGAGCTCATGGAACGCGTCGGCCTGGACGTCTCGCTCGCCCGGCGCTACCCCTACCAGCTCTCCGGTGGCCAGCAGCAACGCGTGGGTGTGGCAAGGGCGTTGGCCGCCGACCCGCCGGTGCTGCTGATGGACGAGCCGTTCTCCGCCGTCGACCCCGTGGTGCGCAAGGGACTCCAGGACGAACTCCTGCGGCTCCAGGGGGAGCTGGGCAAGACGATCGTCTTCGTCACCCACGACATCGACGAGGCCGTCAAGCTCGGCACCATGGTCGCCGTGCTGCGCACCGGCGGCCGGCTCGCCCAGTTCGCCCCGCCCGCCGAACTGCTCTCGCACCCCGCCGACGCCTTCGTCGAGGACTTCCTCGGCGCCGACCGGGGCATCCGCCGGCTGTCCTTCTTCGGCTCCTCCGGCCTCGACCTGCTCACCGCCCCGGTCGTGGCCGTCGACTCCACCGCCGAACAGCTCGCCGCCCGCGGCGCCGGCGGATCCCCCTATCTGCTCGTCACCGACCTGGAGGGCCGCCCGCTCGGCTGGAGCGCGCCCGAGGACCTCGTCGCGGGCGCGATCGACCCCGGCCGGCTGCTGTCGCACGGCAGGCCGTTCGTGCACGGCAGGGACTCGCTGCGGGCCGCGCTCGACTGCGCCGTGCTGTCGCCGACCGGCTGGGCCGTCGCCGTGGACGCCGAGGGGCGGGCCGCCGGTGTGGTGTCCCAGCAGACCATCGGCGAGGCCATCCGGGGCGCCCACGCCGCCGGGCGTCCCGAGGCAGGGCGTCCCGAGGCAGGGGTCGCCGAGGCCGGGGTCGCCGGATGAACCGCTTCTTCGACATCCCCAGCGACCTCCAGCACAGCTGGCTCGGTCTGATCGCCCTGCATCTGCGCGAGGCCCTGCTGCCCGTCCTCGCCGGACTGCTGCTCGCACTGCCGCTGGCCCAGCTGTGCGTGCGGCTGCGCTGGCTGTACCCGCCCGTGCTGGCGGTGACGACCGTGCTCTACGCCGTCCCCTCGCTGGCCTTCTTCGTCGTCCTCATCGACTACACCGGGCAGACCGAGCTGACGGTGATGATCCCGCTCACCGTCTACACCCTCGTCGTCCTCGTCCCGGCCATCGTGGACGGCGTGCGCTCGGTGCCGCCGGAGACCCTCGCCGCCGCCCGGGCCATGGGCCTCGGTCCCCTGCGCCGTTACGCGCAGGTGCAGCTGCCGATCGCGGTGCCCGCGATCATCGCGGGGCTGCGGGTGGCGACCGTCTCCAGCATCTCCCTGGTGAGCGTCGGCACGCTGATCGGCAACCAGGGCGCCCTCGGCAATCTGCTGCACGACGCGAGCATCTACAACCGGCCCGAACTCGCCTGGAACGCCGTGCTCACCATGGCCGTCCTCGCGGTCCTCGCCGACGCGCTGCTGGTCGGCGTACGCGCCCTGCTCACCCCCTGGATGCCGCGCGGCGGCCGGCGCCCCAGGTCTGCCGCGAAGGACACCGCCCGGTGAACGTAATCGACTTCGCCCACGCCTTCTTCGCCGACGGCGCCCACTGGCACGGCTACGACGGCATCCCCGTACGGGTCACCGAGCACGTCCGGTACACGCTGGAGGCGCTCGCCCTCGCCGCCGTCATCGGACTGCCCGTCGGCCTGGTCACCGGACACTACGGGCGCGGCGGCAACGTCCTCGCGCTGATCGCCACCGCCGGCCGGGCCCTGCCCACCTTCGGTCTGCTGGTGCTGATGACCATGCTGCTCGGCTTCGGCATGCTGCCGGTGATGATCCCGCTCGTCGTGCTCGCCGTGCCGCCGATCCTCGTGACCACGTACGAGGCCGTACGCTCCGTCGATCCCTCGCCGGTGGACGCCGCCCGCGGCATGGGCATGCGGGAGCAGGACATCATGCTGCGCGTCGAACTGCCGCACGCCCTCCCGCTGGTCCTCGGCGGGCTGCGCACGGCGGCCGTCCAGATCGTCTCCACCGCCACCATCGCCGCGTACGTCGGCTTCGGCGGCCTCGGCCGCTACATCGTCGACGGGCTCTACCAGCGCGACTACGAGAAGGTCGTCGGCGGCGCCGGCCTGGTGGCCGGACTGGCCCTCGTGACCCTCGCGCTGTTCTGGGCCGCGGGCCGCGTCGCGGTGTCGCCGGGCGTGCGCAGAACCGCGTAGGCACGGTCAGGGCCCGGTCTCCTGCCGGGCCAGGGCCAGTTCCAGCACGGCGAGCAGGGCGTCGCGCACGGAGCCGCGCTCACGGGCGTCGAAGACCAGCACCGGGACACCGTCGGAGACGTCCAGCGCCCAGCGGACCTCCTCCAGGGTGTGCTCGACCCGCCCGTCGAAGGCGTTGACGGCGACCGCGAACGGGATGCCGCGGTGCTCGAACCAGTCGACGGCGGCGTAGCAGTCGTCGAGGCGGCGGGTGTCGACGACGACCAGCGCGCCGACCGCGCCCTCGACGATGTCGTCCCACATGAAGTCGAACCGTTCCTGCCCGGGGGTGCCGAACAGATACAGCTTCAGCGTGGGGTCGATGGTGATGCAGCCGAAGTCCATCGCCACGGTGGTCGTGGTCTTGCGCGGGGTGTGGGTGAGGTCGTCCACGCCCGCCGCGACCTCGGTGATCGGGGCCTCGGTGGTCAGCGGCTCGATCTCGGAGATCGAGCCGACGGCGGTGGTCTTGCCCACGCCGAAACCGCCCGCGACCACCACCTTCACCGGCAGCGGCGGCCGCACACCGGCGGGCCCGGCCGTGGCGGGGGCGGCGAACTGCTCAGTCGGAGTCACGCGGTACCCCTCGGGAGTCGGGGATGGCGCGCAGGCCCTCGATGACCCTGCGCAGGACGGACGCGTCGTGGGTGGCCGCCGTGTCGGGCACGTGCACCGTCAGCTGCCCGGCCGCACGCAGGTCCTCGGCCAGCACCCGGACGACGTTCAGATGCAGCCGCAGCCGGGCGGCGATCTCCGCGATCGACTGCGGCCGACGGCAGACGGCGACGATGTCGTGCCGTTCGAAGGAGAGCCGGCCGAGCGCGGCGAGTCCCTCGGCGGTGGCCACCACCTGGGTCTCGACGGGCATCGGCCGCCCGGACGCGGTGGGCGCCACCCGGCCGGCGGTGACCAGGAACGGCCGTACGGCGGGAACCGGACCGGGTGCCGGGCTCTCGTGTTCCGGCTCGACGGGTTCCGGACCGGGTGCGGGAGCGGGGGCCGGGTCTGCGGGTTCCTGGCCGGTGGTGGCGGGGCCGGACGCCGGGCTCCCGGGTTGCGGGCCGACGGGTTCCGGACCGGGTGCCGGCTCTGCGGGTTCCTGGCCGGTGGTGGCGGGACCGGGTGCCGGGCTCTCGTGTTCCGGCTCGACGGGTTCCGGACCGGGTGCGGGAGCGGGGGCCGGGTCTGCGGGTTCCTGGCCGGTGGTGGCGGGGCCGGACGCCGGGCTCCCGGGTGCCGGGCCCGTCGGATCCGGGCCGGGCACGGGAGCCGCGACAACCGGACCGGCGGGTTCCGACGGTGGGCCGTCCCCGCCCGGCCCGCTCGCGGTGCGGCCGTCCGTCATGGGCGCGCGCGTCCTCTTCCGCCGGTCAGCCGGACTGCGCCACGCCGACGCTGTTCTTCAGCTCCAGCACGAGCTGAGGGCTGAGCGCGGTGCCGGCGCGATTGGCGAACAGGGTCATCTCATAGGCGATGTTGCCCAGTTTGGCCGCCTTGTCGGCGACCACGCCGAGCACCGCGCCCGAGCCGATCGCGGAGACCAGGACATGGCCGCCCTCCAGATCGATGATGACCTTGTTCAGCGCGCCGAGGCCGTAGTTGCCGGACGCTCCCGCGGCGAGACTGGTCAGGCCCGAGACGATCGCGGCGAGCCGCTCGGAGTGGGCGCGTTCACGCAGCTGCGCCACCGCGATGAGCAGCCCGTCCGAGGACACCGCGATCGCGTCGACCACGCCTGCCGTCTCCGTCGCGAAACGGTTGAGCAGCCAGGTGAAGTCCGCCGCGGCAGCCCGCAGTTCCTCCGCCGAGCCGCCTCCCGCCGCACTGCCCTCTGTCGACGTGCTCACTGCTCCGCTCCTTCCGGGGGGTTGTGGTCCGGGTCCGCGTCACCGGGACGCGTCGTGCCGGGGCCGGCGCCGTGGGGACGGCCGCCGGTGGGGTGGGTGTCCGCCGGGGCGGTGCCGGGCCGCCGGGCGCTGTCCCGGCGGGCGCGTTCCACGGCCGCCTCGAACTCCTCCAGCTCGCTGCGCACCGCGTCCGCGTCGGCGGGGGCCGTGCTGTCGCGGTCCGTGGACCGCCGGCCGGCGGACCCGGTGGCCGACGCGGGCAGGGTCGCCCCCCGGACCCTCCGGCGCAGGGGACGCGAGGCGGCCCGGCCGGCCTCGTCGCGGGGCCGCGCCGGGTCCGGGTCCTCGGGTGCGGGGCCGGGGTCCGTGCGTTCGGCCGCCGGGGCGGGCTCGGTGCGGGCCTTGGGGATGAGCGGGGTGCCGCCCGTGCCCGTGCCCGGGGCCTGCGGACGCCGGACCCGGCGGGGGAGCGCGCTGCCGTCCTGGGGGTCGCGCGGCTCGTCCGCACGGGTGCCGTCCCCGCCGTCGGGCGGCCCGTGCGCCTCGACGGCGGCGTTCACCGCCTTCCCGGGGACGTCCTCGGGCCCGGCCGCCGGGCCGGTGTCCTCGCCGGAGCCGGTCGCGTCCGTGGAGGCGCCGGGTCCGGCGGGTACAGCGGGCTCGGCGGGTACGGAGGCAGGTGCGGCGGGCCCGGTCGAGGGCAGCAGGGCCGCGGGGAGCGTCACCTCGGCCGTCACCCCGCCGCCGCGGGTGCGGGAGAGGCGGACGCCGATGCCCCAGCGGCGTGCCAGCGTGCCCACCACGAACAGACCGAGCACCTTCGTCGGCACGAGGTCCAGCCGCTCACGCCGTACGAGGCGGGCGTTCTCCTCGGCCAGCCGCTCGCCGCTCAGCCCCAGGCCGTGGTCGACGACCGTCACCGTCGCTCCGGCGGCACCGGAGCCGGCGGCGACCGTCACCTCCACGGGGGTGCCCGCGGGCGAGAACCTGACCGCGTTGTCGAGGAGTTCGGCCACCATCAGCGTCAGGTCGCCCGTCACGTCGGGCGCCACCGTCGCCTCGGTGCCGGCGTGCAGCTCGACGCGCTGATAGCCCTCGATCTGGCCGAGCGCGGCCCGTACGGTGTCGGTGAGTCTCGCCGGCCCGGCGTCCAGGACCGTCTCGCGCAGCCCGGCCAGCAGCATCAGACTGTCGGCGTTGCGGCGCAGCCGGACCGCGATGTGGTCGATGCCGTAGAGCCGTTCGAGAAGCGCCGGATCGGTCTCGCCGCGCTCGACCGCGTCGATGAGGGCGAGCTGCCGGGTGGTGAGATTGCTGACCCGGCGGCCCACGTTGCCGAACATCTCGGCGACGTTGCGGCGGCTGAGCACCTGGCGTTCCAGCAGCGCGGCCGCGGTGGTCTGCACATGGTTGAACGCCTCGGCGAGGTCGCCGATCTCGTCGCGCGCGGTGACGGGCACCGCCCGCAGCCGCGGCGGCCCCTCGTCCGCGGTGTCGTCGGCGGCCACCCGCGCGAGTTCCCGCCCCGTCGCCTCGGCGACCTGCCGCGCCGCGCCGGTGAGCGCCTGCACCGGCCGTACGACCGACCGGCGCACGGCGACGGACAGGGTGAACCACACCAGGCAGCCCAGCAGCGCCAGACCCAGCAGCAGCCCCGCGCGCCACTGGGCGTCGTCGGCGGCGGTGTCCGCCCGGCCTGCGATCTGGCCGATCAGCGCGGTGGTGACGCCGAGCCGGATCCCGGCCTGTGTGCGGAAGTCGGGGTAGGCGGACAGCGCACGCCGGAACGCGGTCCGTATCTCGGGCAGGGAGCCGGCCTGGAGGCCGCTGGGGTCGATGAGCAGCTCGGCGTAGCTCAGGGCGATGGCGGCCTGGGCCGGGTTGTGCTCCATGCCGCGCAGCCGGTCGGCCTGCTGCTCGGTGGCCAGCCGGGTGAACCGGTCCGCGTGGTAGGTGTACAGCTCGTAGGAGCCGACGGCGCCCAGGAGCTGGGTCAGCGCGTTGGAGTCGCGGGTGCCCGCGGCGAAGACGCCGGTCTCGAAGGAGCCGTGCGCGGCACCGGCGCGCAGCAGCGACTCCAGCAGCGAGCCGGTGCGGGTGGCCGCGAGCACGGAGTCACGGCCGAGACCGAGCCCGTCGATGAGCCCCTGGGCGGCGCCCGCGTACGCGGGGTCGATGTTGTCGGCGGGCAGATAGCCCTGCTCGATCGTGGCGCGCAGCCCGTCCAGGCCCTCGACCTCGCGCAGCGCCCGTGCCTCGGTGGGCGGCAGCCGGTCCCCGAACGCCTCGCGCACCTCGGCGATCTGCCGGTCCACGACCTTCTGGGCGTCGCGGTAGGCCGTGACGGAGGGCGCGGCAACGCCCTCGGCGGCCTCGTGGCGCACGGACAGCAGGATCGCCTGCATGTGCTCCGCCTCCAGCCGGTCCACCAGCCGGGCCACCTGACCGCTGTCGCGCACCAGCCGGGCCGCCGACCGCGCCCGGTCGGACTCCTGGAGCAGGTCGGTGACGAGATAGGTGAGGAGCAGGGCGATGACGGCGAGCGGAACACCCAGCAGCACATTGAGCTTGCGGCGGAAGGGCCACCGGTCGGCGAGGCCGCGCAGTCCGCGCAGGCCGCTCCGTTCCTTCGGGGACACGGCGCCTCCTTCGGGCCTGCCGGGCTCGGGAAGATTTCATGTGACTGTCGCAGACCGGTTCCGACCGGTACGGGAAAGGGTGGACGCGGCGCCGCGGCACTGCCGTGGCGGACGCCAACTCCCGGGAGACTACCGCCTCTTGAGGAGGCGGGCGGCGTGAGTCCGGATCAAAACTCCGTTACGAACCGCCGTCGTCCGATGACGTTTCGTTCATGCAGGCCGCCCGACTCGGCACTCTGCGCGCTCGATCGGTCACCGGGAAGCACTTGACTGACCGAGAATCCGCTGGATTGGATCGGCGGGTGCGGAGCCCGCACCCCGCACCTCGACAGCGTTCGCCCAGCCCTGCCCATCAACCTCCGAGCCCGGAACGGGAATTGTGACTTCAACCGAGAAGAGCAGCTGGACCAGCACGAGACACCCCGGCGCGGCCGCCGTCGCGCTCGCCGTCATGGCGGCCCTCGCTGCGGGATGTGGCTCGGACGACGGCACCTCCGACAACCCGCTCGCCGAGGACAAGGCGGAGGGGGACTCCGTCGTCGTCGGCTCGAACAACTTCGCCGAGAGCATCCTCCTCGCCGACATCTACGGCGAGGCCCTGAAGGCCAAGGGCATCGAGGTCACCTACAAGCCCAACATCGGCAGCCGTGAGACCACCTACGGTCTGCTCAAGAACGGCACGATCACCGTGCTGCCCGAGTACAACGGCTCCCTGCTGGCCTATCTCGACCCCAAGGCCGAGCAGAAGTCGGCCGACGCGGTCAACGCCGCCGCCGAGGCGAAGCTGGACCCCAAGCTGACGCTGCTGGAGTCCTCGCCCGCCGAGGACAAGGACTCGGTCTCGGTCAACGCCGAGACGGCGGAGAAGTACGGCCTCACCGACGCGTCCACGCTCGCCGACCTCAAGGAGGCCGCGCCCGAGCTGGTGATCGGCGGATCGCCGGAGTTCCAGACCCGTCACCAGGGTCTGCTCGGGCTGGAGGCCGAGTACGGCCTGAAGTTCAAGTCGTTCAAGGCGCTGGACGCGGGCGGCCCGCTCACCCAGGCGGCGCTGAAGAAGAACACCGTGCAGGCCGCGGACATCTTCACCACCGACCCGACCATCACCAAGGAGAAGTTCGTCGTCCTGAAGGACCCGAAGAACCTCTTCGGCTTCGCCAACGTCACTCCGCTGGTCCACAGGAGCGGGCTGTCCGAGGAGGGGGTCGCCGCGCTGAACGCGGTCTCCGCCGAGCTCGACACCGAGACGCTGCTCGAACTGGACTCCCAGGTGCAGCTGGAGAACAAGGACCCGCTGGACGTGGCCAAGGCGTGGCTGAAGTCGGCCGGTCTGGTCTGACGCCCGGCGCCCGACGTCTGACGCCCGGCGCCCGGCCCGTCCCGGTCGGGCTGGAGGAGCCGGGCGGCGCGGGCCGGGGGCCGCGGGGAGCGGCGTACGCGGTGGCGTGCACCTTCCCCGCGGCCCGCGGTCCCCGGCCCTGCCCCCGGTGCCCACCGCTTTCCCGCGGCCCCCGGCGCCCACCGCGCGGCGGCCGTTCTGCTCAACGGGCGGCGGCCGCCCGTGCCTTGCCGTGACGGAGCCCCCGGCGGCGGCGCGGCTCCTGGTCGGGCAGCCAGCCGAAGGCCAGACAGCTCCCGGCGGCTCCGAGCAGCAGGCCCAGCAGGAAGCCGCCGAGGTTCGAGGTGAGCCAGCTGCCCAGCGAGAGCAGCAGGCCGGTGAGCGAGTAGAACAGCCGCTGGGCGGGGCTGAAGAGGATCAGCAGACCGCACAGCACCATCAGCACCGGCAGCAGATACCCGGCCAGCCCCTGCATGCCGATGTGCAGCACGACCTTCAGCGACGCCTTCATGGTGAGCAGGATCTCCGCCCCGCCGAGGGTGAGCAGCAGCCCGCCCCAGAAGGGCCGGCTGCCCCGCCAGCGGCGGAAGGCGGCCCGGGGCCGCGGGCGTTCGCGATCCGGTGCCATCGGCTCAGCAGCCCGACTCGCTGAAGCGGAGCTTCAGGCCGGGCAGCTTGAACACTCCCGCCGTGGTGGCGTAGTTGGTCTGCCGCAGATCGTCGATGCGTACGGTGTCGGCCTGCTGGCTGAACACGCCGATCGGCCCCTGCACGCCGCCCTTGGTCAGGGTGCTGGCGTCGTTGCCGATCTCGATGTTCCCGAACCGGGCGTCGCCCGACAGCTGGGTGGAGTCGGTGGTCAGATCGGTCGCCTGCACCTTCTGCTCGCCCCTGCCCGCGGTGATCAGCAGGTTGGTGCCGCCGAGGTCGACGCTCTGGCACAGATCGGTCAGCGTGGCGTTCTTGATCACGGAGGTGACGACCAGCACCTGGCCGCCGGTGTCGCCGGCGTTGGGGCTGCCCTCCGCCATGTTGTCCAGCGCGCCGAACTGCTCGAAGCCGGTGCCCTTCAGCTCGGTCGCGGTGACGGTGAACGGCATGCCGGAGATGGCGAACTGCACGCCGAGGGCTCCCTCGGCGGTGAGGACCGCCAGCCCGGCGAGACCTGCGACGGCGGCGACGGCCGGCAGCGCGGCACGCCGCAGCCGGACCCGGCCGCGTCTTTCGGGGACCGCCGGCGCTTCGGCGGAATCGTTCACGGGCGGTTCGGGGGTGGTGCCGGGGTGCGGCGTGTGGTCCGAGGACGAGGCCATGACTGCTCCCAGGTGCAGACGCGTGCGGAGTGGGTTCCAGTGGCGCGGTGTCCTGGCGCGGACGGCGGCCACGGCGGTGCGCCCGCTTGCGACTCCCGGTGTTCGCAAGGGCTTTCCCGCGCCCCGCAGTGGCCGTACCGGGAAGTTACCGGCGGTTACATGCACCGGTCAACAGTGCGTGCGCATTTGTTGAACCCGTTGTCAGCAGGCTGCACACATTTACTTGATGTGGCGTCAACTTATGTTCGAAGCCTTGACGTTGACGGAGCATCAGCTCTACAACCTCCCTTGCTTCGCCCGGATCCGTGGCGCCGGATCCGGCCCGTCCCGCGGCACGGCCGCGTACCCGGACCGGCACGGCCGCCACCCCCATCCGCAGGAGAGGCATCCACATGCGTATACGCACCTTCATCGGTCTCGCGGCCGCGGTGGCCGCGTTCACCCTTCCGGCGGCCGGGCCCGCCGGCGCGGCCGCCGGGCCCGTGCTGACCACGGGGGGAGCCGGTGGCACGCCCGTCGCCACCGGTGCCGTCCTGAACGCGTCCCTGGCCGCGGGCACAGCCGCCACGTTCTACTCCAGCTCCACCGGCACCAGCGGTGTGACCTGCACGTCCTCGCAGTTCTCGGCCACCGTCACCGGCAACCCGACCGCGCCGGGCACGGCCACCGAGTCCCTCACCGCGCACACCTTCGGCGGCTGCACCAGCAACGTCACCGGAGTCCTCGGGGTCAACGGCATCACGCTCCAGAACCTGCCGTACACCGCGACCGTGACCTCCGAGGGCGTCGTCTCGGTCACCCCGCCGAGCGGCTCCGCCGTCCGCACCACGGTCTCGCTGCGCACCCTGCTCGGCAACATCACCTGCGTCTACCAGGGCGCGAGCCTGACCGGCACCGCGAGCAACACCGACAACAGCATCGCCTTCTCCAACCAGCCCTTCAGCAAGGTCTCCGGCTCGTCGCTGTGCTTCGCCAACGCCCACTTCACGGCCAAGTACGCGCCGGTGACGACCGGCGGAGCGGCGGTCTACGTCAACTGACGTCCCTCCGCGCCCGGTTCACGCCCCGCGGCGCAGTCGCAGGGCGAGGGCGATGCCGCCGGTGAGCGCGAGCACACCGGCGGCAGCGCCCGCCATCCAGGGGGCGGAGGGGCCGGACTCGGCCTGGGCCACAGGGGTCGCGGCGATCGGCGGGTGAGTGCTCCCGTCCGCGGGGTCCTTCACGGTCCCGGCGGCCTCCTCCGCGGTGGCCGCGGGCCGTGACACGGACGGCTCCGCGGCCTCGGGGGTCTTCCTCCCGGCCTCCGGCGCCGCCCCGCTCCCGGACGGAGTCCCGGCGCCGGCCGGACCGCCCTTCCCGGTCCCGGCCGTGCCCCCGGCGGCGGCCGTCGGTGCCGCGGTCCCGGGAGCCCGCGCGAACTCCACGTCCGAGCAGGAGTAGTACGTGTCCGGGGTGCTGCTGTTCTGCCACACCGTGTACAGCACATGCCGCCCTGTCCGGTCCGCCGGCAGGGTCGCGCGCATCCGGTAGGCGCCGTCCTCCAGGGCCGGGTCACGGACCTCGGCGAACGGCCGCTCCGGCAGGGCGGACCAGGTGAGCGGCCGCGTCGGGTCGTAACCAGGCTTCGTCAGAAAGAACTTGAACGTCCCGGCGTGGGGGATCGTCGACTCGTACGACACCGTGATCGTGCCGCCCGGCGTCAGCCGTGTCACCGGCCAGTCGGCGCGGGCCAGATCGAGGCCCCGGTAACCGGGCAGTCCCGCGCTGCACAGCCGGCCGTCGGCGAGGGTCTGCCGGTCCCGGCCGCCGACGTCCGGCAGTCTCAGGTTGTCCCACGCGGCGATGGGCCCGCCGTTCGCCGCGACCGCCGCCCGGCAGGCCGCCGACCGTGCGCGGTCGCCGCCGTCGGGCGAGCAGGCCACCGTCCGGGAGACGGGGTCCGTCGGAGCGCCGTGCGCGTGGGCCGGGGCCGACGCGGCGAGGACCAGCGCGGGAAGCAGCAGGGCGGCTGCCGCGGCGGTGGCTGCGGTGGTGGGGGCGCCGGGCATACGGGCCTCCTCCGGTTCGTGGGGCGTACGGGCTTCCGAAGGCAGTACGGCCCTCGCGCCCCGAGCGTTCAGTGCCGGCCGGACACGAGGGCACGCATCGCGCCGCCGCCGCGGCGCGAACGCGCGCGCGAAGCCCGGACCAAAGGGTGCATCCCCGCTCAAGCAGCCGACGGCGAGGGTGGGTTTCCGGCCTGATCAAGGGTTTCCCCTGTACCCCTACGCGCGTCTCGTTCCCTATCGTTCGAGCACCGCCGACCCACAGGTAACCCCCACACCGGGTCGGTGCACCAGGTCTGGCCGGCCATCGCGAACCGCTTTTCGAACAGCCCCCACCGCTTCGACGACGAAGCGCTCGACCGCCGCTCCGCGCTGCCCGGAGTCCGGCCACGAAAGGCAAGCCCTTGCGCACTTCTCCCTCCACCCGCCGCAGACTCATATCCGCCGCCGCGGTCTCCGCGGCGCTCTTCACCGCCGCCACCGCGACGGTCGCCGTCGCCCAGGACACCGCCGCGCCGGCCGCCCCCGCCGACCTCGCGGCCCGCACCGAGGCCGCCCCCGGCGCCCCCGCCGAGCGTCTGATCGTCGGCTACAAGTCCGGTGCCGCCGAGGCCACCTCCAACACCGCCGCCGAGGCCGACGCCGTCGCCAAGGGCAAGGAGGCCGGCGAGAGCCTGGACTTCCGGCGCCGTCTCGGCACCGGCGCCGCCCTCGTCGACCTCGGCGAGGACCTCACCCGCACGGACGTCGCCGACGTCATCGCCGAGTACCGGGCGGACCCGCAGGTCGCCTACGTCGTGCCGGACCGTCTGAACAAGCCCAAGGCCGACCCGAACGACACCGACTACGCCAAGCAGTGGGACCTGTTCGAGGCCACCGCGGGCATGAACGTGCCCGGCGCCTGGAACACCACCACCGGCACCGGCGTGACCGTCGCCGTCATCGACACCGGCTACGTCGCCCACTCCGACCTCGCCGCGAACATCGTCGGCGGCTACGACTTCATCTCCGACACCGCTGTCTCCGTCGACGGCAACGGCCGCGACTCCAACCCGGCCGACCCGGGCGACTGGTACAACGCGGGCGACTGCGGCGCGGGCGTCCCGGCCGGCAACTCCTCCTGGCACGGCACCCACGTGGCCGGCACCATCGCCGCGGCCACCAACAACGGCAAGGGCATGGCCGGCATCGCGTACGGCGCCAAGATCTCCCCGCTGCGGGTGCTCGGCAAGTGCGGCGGCTACGACTCCGACATCATCGACGCCATCACCTGGGCGTCCGGCGGCACCGTCTCCGGCGTGCCCGCCAACACCAATGTCGCCAAGGTCATCAACATGAGCCTCGGCGGCGACGGCGCCTGCACCTCCGCCACCCAGTCCGCGATCACCGCCGCCGTGAACCGCGGCACCACGGTCGTCGTGGCGGCGGGCAACGAGAACGACAACGTGGCCAACCACTCGCCGGGCAACTGCGGCAACGTCATCTCGGTCGCCGCCACCAGCCGCACCGGCGCCAAGGCGTCCTACTCCAACTACGGCTCCCTCGTGGACATCTCGGCGCCCGGCGGCCAGACCAGCACCGGCACCGCCAACGGCATCTACTCCACGCTGAACTCCGGCACCAGGACGCCGTCCACCGAGTCCTACGCCTACTACCAGGGCACCAGCATGGCCACCCCGCACATCGCGGGCCTGGTGGCGCTGATGAAGGCGGCGAACCCCGCGCTGACCCCGGCCCAGATCGAGTCGGCCCTCAAGGCCAACGCCCGCCCGCTGCCGGGCGCGTGCAGCGGCGGCTGCGGCGCCGGTCTGGCCGACGCCGCCAAGACCGTCCAGGCGGTCGCCGGCGGCACCGGCACCGGCACCGTCTTCTCCAGCACCACCGCGGTGGCCGTCCCGGACGGCGGCGCGGCGATCGAGTCCCCGATCACCGTCTCCGGCGTCTCCGGCAACGCCCCCGCCACCCTCAAGGCCGGGGTGAACATCACCCACCCCTACCGCGGTGACCTGGTCGTCGACCTCGTCGCCCCGGACGGTACGAGCTACCGTCTGAAGTCCTCCAGCTCCTCGGACTCCGCGGACAACGTCAACACCACCTACACGGTGAACGCCTCCTCCGAGGTCGCGAACGGCACCTGGAAGCTGCGCGTCCAGGACGTCTACTCGGCCGACAGCGGCACGCTCAACAGCTGGAACCTGACCTTCTGAGCGAGGCCGGCCCCTGACGGGCGTGCCGGCCGGTGCGGATGGGCGCCGGCCGGCACGCCTCCGCCTTCCCGGGCCCGGGCCCGCGGCCCCGGGAAGGCGGATCGACGGCGTCAAGTCACTGACAGGGGGAGTGATTTGACGCCGTTGATGAAGTTCGACACCAGCCGCCGCGGCGGCCCGGCCGTCCACCCGGCGGGCAGCGCCCGCAGCGCCTCCCGGTACAGCAGCCGCAGCTGGAGCCGTGCGAAATGCGCGCCCAGACAGACATGCGGTCCGTGCCCGAAGGACACGTGCGGATTGGGTGTCCTGGCGAGATCCAGCCGGCCGGGATCGGCGAAGACCCGCTCGTCCCGGTTGGCGGAGGCGTGGAGGACGACCACCTTCTCGCCCGCGAGGATCTTCTGCCCGGCCAGCTCGGTGTCCCGCACCGCGGTACGCCGGAAGCTGAGCACGGGCGGATGCCAGCGCAGCAACTCCTCCACCGCCGTGCCGAGTTCCACCTCCCCCTCGTACAGCCGCCGGTACTCCCGCGGATGTTCCGCCAGCGCCAGCAGTCCGCCCGGGGCGGCACTGCGGACGGTGTCGTTCCCGGCGACCGTCAGCAGGAAGAAGAACATCTCCAGCTCCGCGCCGTCGAGTTCACCGTCGTGCGCGAGCACGGTCAGCACGTCGTCGCCCGGCCGGCGCCTCTTGTGCCGGGCCAGCTCCCGTGCGTACGCGAACATGTCCCCCAGCAGCGCGGGCGAGCGCGGATTCACCGGCCGGCCCCCGTCGTCCAGCACCGGCACGTCCGCCTCGTCCGGGTCCTGGTAGCCGATCACCCGCCGGGTCCAGTGCAGCAGCAGCCCGCGGTCGCTCTCCGGAACGCCGAGCAGATCGGCCAGGTTGAGCAGCGCGTACTCGTCGGTGACCGCGGCGACCACGTCGACCGTGCCGCCCTCCTCCCGGGCCCGCCGCAGCGCGTCCGCCCACAGGGCGCGGGCCCGCTCCCCGGCGACCGCGGCGAACCGCTCGATCCGTCCGGGGGTGAAGGCGCGGCTCACCAGACGCCGCAGCCCGCCGTGCTCCGGCGGATCCTGGTTGAGCATCGTCCGCCGGAGGAACGGCAGATCGGCCGGGTCGGGATCGCGGATCTGGGTCGCGCCCGCGTACGACGAGAAGACCGCCGCGTCCTTCAGCACCCGCACCACGTCCGAGTGCCGGGTCACCGCCCGGAAGCCCGGCCCGGCCGGCCAGCCGAGCACCTCCGGCTCCTCCTGCCGGGCCACCGGGTGATGATCGCGCAGGACCCGGTAGTCGTCGTACGGGACCCCGGCGGCGTAGCGGCGCGGATCGAAGACGTCGGGGACCGCGGGAGCGGCGTCG
Source organism: Streptomyces sp. NPDC093094 (assembly GCF_044754345.1). Classification (NCBI taxonomy): domain Bacteria; kingdom Bacillati; phylum Actinomycetota; class Actinomycetes; order Kitasatosporales; family Streptomycetaceae; genus Streptomyces; species Streptomyces sp. NPDC093094. The sequence goes on from NZ_JBIVOX010000001.1 coordinate 371,081, forward strand.
CGCACGGTCACGCCCCGCCGTCCTCCCCGTCCGCGCGCAGGAAGTCCTCCACCGCACGGATCACCTCCAGCGGTGTCTCGTCCATGGCGTAGTGCCCGGCGCAGGGCAGTTCGGCCAGCTCCGCGCGCGGGTACCAGGCCATCCACGTCTGCCGCATCACCTCGGCCGACAGGGCGGGATCCAGCGCCCCGGCCACCGCGAGCGCGGGCACCTGCGCGCCCTCCACGCGCGCGTGGAAGTCGTCCAGCGCCCACGAGTCCAGCCACGCGCGGAACGCCTTGGCGTCGCTGACCGCGAGGGACCGGGCCACCATCCGGTCCAGCCACGCGTCCGGGCGGCGCCCGCCGGTCGTGATGTCGATGATCGCGCGCCGGTTCTCCGGCCGGTGCCCGGCGTCCGCGAACAGCTCCCACTGCTCCGGCGGCAGCGCCAGCCCCGACGCCGGGACCGGCGAGACGCCCGCGATCCGGCGCAGCCGCTGCGGCGCCACGGCCAGCAGCCGCTGGGCGACCGCCCCGCCCATCGAGTGCCCCACCACCGAGAACCGCTCCCAGCCCAGCCGGTCGGCCAGTTCCACCAGGTCCAGCGCCGCCTCCCCGGTGGTCCAGGAGCCCTGGGCGTCCGCGGCCCGGCCGTAGCCGCGCAGGTCGACCAGCGCGTACTGGAAGGACGTGACGTCCAGGTCCGGGACGACGGCCGCGTACGCGGAGCGGTCGGCGAACCAGCCGTGCACGGCGAACACCTTGTGGGCGCCTTCGCCGTGCAGCTCATGAGGGAGGGTGAAGGAGGTCATGCGACCAAGGTGACCGGCGGGAAGCGGCTCGGCAAGGGCGCACGCGCAGGCCCGCGCGCCGGGAACCTCCCTGGTTCCGGGGGCGATTCACGCGATGGTGTGATCATGTGGGCCCGGACGGATGCGCCCGGCGGCCCACGGGTAGGGCCCCGGCCATGACCCAGCCGTTCGAACTCCCGCACTTCTACATGCCGCATCCCGCGCGCCTGAACCCGCACCTCGACGAGGCACGGACCCACTCGACCGAGTGGGCGCGGGAGATGGGCATGCTGGAAGGGTCCGGGATCTGGGAGCAGGCCGACCTCGACGCGCACGACTACGGCCTGCTCTGCGCCTACACCCACCCCGACTGCGACGGTCCCGCCCTGTCGCTGATCACCGACTGGTACGTGTGGGTGTTCTTCTTCGACGACCACTTCCTGGAGACCTTCAAGCGCAGCCAGGACCGCACCGGCGGCAAGGCGTATCTGGACCGGCTGCCGCTGTTCATGCCGATGGACCCGGCGACGCCGATGCCGGAGCCGGTCAACGCGGTCGAGGCGGGCCTGGCCGACCTGTGGACCCGCACCGTCCCGGCGATGTCCGCCGACTGGCGCCGCCGCTTCGCCGTCGCCACCGAGCACCTGCTCAACGAGTCGATGTGGGAGCTGTCCAACATCAACGAGGGCCGGATCGCCAACCCGGTCGAGTACATCGAGATGCGCCGCAAGGTCGGCGGCGCCCCCTGGTCGGCCGGACTCGTGGAGTACGCCACCGCCGAGGTGCCCTCCGCCGTCGCCGGTTCCAGGCCGCTGCGTGTGCTGATGGAGACCTTCTCCGACGCCGTGCATCTGCGCAACGACCTGTTCTCCTACCAGCGGGAGGTCGAGGAGGAGGGCGAGAACAGCAACGGCGTGCTCGTGCTGGAGACCTTCTTCGGCTGCACCACCCAGGAGGCCGCCGACACCGTCAACGACGTCCTCACCTCACGCCTCCACCAGTTCGAGCACACCGCGTTCACCGAGGTGCCCGCCGTCGCGCTGGAGAAGGGCCTCGCCCCGGCCGAGGTCGCCGCCGTCGCCGCGTACGCCAAGGGCCTCCAGGACTGGCAGTCCGGCGGCCACGAGTGGCATCTGCGCTCCAGCCGGTACATGAACGAGAACGCCGTCACCGCCCCGGCGTGGAGCGCCCCGGGCGCCCCGGGCGGCACCGCCGGCATCCGCGCCCTGCTCGCCTCGGCCGGCGCCGAACGGCTGCGGGCCCACCTCCACACGCCGTTCCGGAAGGTCGGCCCGTCCGTCGTCCCCGACATCCGTATGCCGTTCGCGCTGCGTCTCAACCCCGGCCTCGACGAGGCCCGCCGTTCCCTCGTGGCCTGGTCGCACAGCACGGGCATCCTCACCGAGGGCGTCTGGGACGAGGACAAGCTCGGCTCCTGCGACCTGGCGCTGTGCTCGGCCGGGCTCGACCCGGACGGCAGCCAGGAGGCGCTCGACCTCAGCGCCCACTGGCTCGCCTGGGGCACCTACGGCGACGACTACTACCCGCTGGTGTTCGGGCACCGCCGCGACCTCGCCGCCGCCCGCCTCACCACGGCACGCCTGTCGGCCTGCATGCCGCTGGACGGCGAGGACCCGCTGCCGCCGGTGAGCGCCATGGAGCACGGTCTGACCGACCTGTGGGCGCGGACCACCGCGGGCATGGACCAGGAGGCCAGACGCAGCCTGAAGGCGTCGGTGGACGTGATGACGGAGAGCTGGCTGTGGGAGCTGGCGAACCAGATCCACCACCGTGTCCCCGACCCCGTCGACTACCTGGAGATGCGCCGCGCCACCTTCGGCTCCGACCTCACCCTCAGCCTGTGCCGGATGGGCCACGTCCCCGACGTGCGGCCCGAGGTCCGCCGCAGCGGCCCGGTGCGCTCCCTGGAGAACGCCGCGATCGACTTCGCGTGCCTGCTCAACGACGTCTTCTCGTACCAGAAGGAGATCGAGTACGAGGGGGAGGTGCACAACGCGGTCCTGGTGGTGCAGAACTTCTTCGGCTGCGACTACCCGACCGGCCTCGGGGTCGTCGCGGACCTGATGAACCAGCGCATGGAGCAGTTCGAGCACGTGGCCGCCGTCGAACTGCCGCTCCTGTACGACGACTTCGAGCTGTCCGCCGAGGACCGCGCGGCGATGGCGGGATATGTGACGGCACTTCAGAACTGGATGTCAGGGATCCTCAACTGGCACCGCTCGGTGCCCCGTTACCGGGCCGACTACCTGGCCCGCCGCACCCACGGCTTCCTGCCGGATCATCCTCCGGCCCCTGCCCTGTCGCTGCTCGCGGGCTGAGACGGTGAGACGCCCGGGCGGCGTGCCGCGTGTTCCGCCGCCGCCCGGGCCAGGGCGCGGACGACCGGGTGGGGACGGGTGCCGCCGGAGAGCTCGGGCTGGAAAAGGGTGGCCAGGAAGAAGGGGTGGCCGGGGAGTTCGGCGACACGGACGCCGCCGTTCTCGTCGTGCCCGGAGAAGCGCATGCCATGGGCCCGCAGGGTGCCGAGGTGGCGGGAGGGCCCGTAGGCGCAGTGGTAGCGCTCCACGGTCCGCTCGGCGCCGGTCACCCGATGGGCCAGGGAACCCGGCTCGATCACCACGGTGCCCTGGTGGCCCACGAGCGAGCAGGCCAGCGGCTCGATGAGCAGGTCGGCCGCGCCGGGGTCGTTCTCGGCGTGCGCCGCCCGCGTGAGCCCGCACACCCCCCGCGCGAACTCCAGCAGCGCGTGCTGGAAGCCGGCGCACGTGCCGAGGAAGGGGATGCCCTCCTCGCGGGCGACCCGGATCGCGGCGAGGACACCGGCCTCGCTGCGGTAGGGGCTGCCCGGCAGCACCCACACCGCGTCGAAGCCGCGCACCGCCTCCTCGTCGGCGGCGTCCTCGGAGGGGATCCAGTAGGCGTCGAGGACGAGGAGGTCCCGCTCGGCGAGGGCCTGGAGGAGCACGGGCACGCGGGTGTGCGAGACGACACCGGGGGAGCGGTCCCCGACGAGGGCGATCCGGGCGACAGGAGGTGTGGACGTCATACGGGTCATGCTCCGGGCCCCCGCCCGTTCACGTCCAACGATGATTCACGGTCGTTCCATGAGCAGCACTGATACTGGTTCCCCATGGACCCGCATCTCCTGCGCACCTTCGTCGCCGTGGCCCGGCTCGCCTCCTTCTCCGGGGCCGCCCGCGAACTCGGCTACACCCAGTCCGCCGTGTCCCAGCACATCGCGGCGCTCGAAGGGGACCTGGGCGCACCGCTGCTGACCCGCCGTCCGGTCGTGCCGACCGAGGCGGGCGAGCGGCTGCTGGAGCACGCGGGTCCCCTGCTGCTGCGCCTGGAGGCGGCCCGTGCCGACGTGGCGCGTATCGCGGCGGCGCCCGGGCAGGGCCTGACGCTCGCCCTCACGCCCACGGCCTTCGGGCCGCACGTCCTCGCCGCGCTCCCGAGGGCCGGGGTGACCCTGCGGGTGCTGCCGCGCGCGGAGATCCCCGCGGCGGTCGCCACCGGAGCCGCCGACCTCGGCCTCGTGGACGGGGCGGCCGCACCCAGCGACCCGCTTCCGCTGCCCGACGTGGCGCCGCTGACGGCCCACGGCGTGGCGCAGGAGCCCGTCTGCGTGCTGCTGCCCGCCGCGCACCCCCTGGCCCGCCGTCCGGGCCTGCGCCTCGGCGACCTCGCGGACGCCCTGTGGCTCGACGCCCCGCAGGCCGGTCTGCCCACGGCGGAGCTGAGCGCGGCGTTCGGCGGCCGGGCCCTGCGGACGGCCCTGCGCTACGACGGCACCGACCTGCGGGTGCTGACCGCCCTGGCCGCAGCGGGCCGGGGCCTGGCCCTGCTTCCGCACTCCGTCGCGGCGGACGTCCCCGGTGCCGCGGCGGTCGTGCTGGTGGAGCCGCGTCTGGTGCACCGTACGGAGCTGGTGTACGCGGGGACTCCGCGCGGGGCGGCGGCGCGGGCCGTGGACGTGCTGCTCGGGCGCGGGTGACACGTAAGGCTTCCCGCGGCCGCCCGCGGGCCAGTCTCACTCGTTCGTGGATCGTCGCGGCCCGGTGCGCCGGGTAGAGCACCGGCCGGAGGCGAACCATGGAACAGACTGCGCTGCGTCCCAAGCCGATGCCGGGCCAGGAGCCCGGCGGGGGTACCGACCCGGTGCCCGTCCGCCGCCCGCATGCCGTGCGGCGCCGCGGCCGGCGGCTCAGGACCCTGCTGTTCGTCCTGTTCACGGGCACGGTGCTGGTGCTGTCCGGGGTCGGTCTCGGCGCCGTGGGCACCACCGTGATCGGCACGAGCGGGCTCGCCGTGCTCCCGGGGCGGACGGCCCCCCGTCCGCCCGCGCCTTCCGCGAGGCCCTCGCCCGCCCCGGTCCGCGCGGCCCCCGCCACCCTCGGGGTGGAGGCCGTCGACGCGCGGCAGGAGGGCGCCCTGCTCGTCGGCGTCCATGTGCCCGGGCCCGGCTGGTCGGCGGGCCTGGTCCGCGGGGACGTCCTGCTCACCTTCGGCGACGCCCGCGTCGGCACCGCCGAGGACCTGGCCCGCGCGGTGGAGAAGGCCCGCCCGGGCGGGGAGGTCACCGTGACGGTGCGTCATGAGAACGGGGTCCGTCAGCGGCTGACGGTCGTCCCGGGCATCGTCACCTGACCACCCGGAAGTGGCTGGTCAGCCGGCCCGCGTCGTCCAGGACGTGGAAGGCCAGCCCGACGGGGGCGTCCCGGTCGGCGACCTGCTCGCTCTCCCAGGGCAGATTCAGCGTCCAGGTCACACCCGGCCCCACGAGCAGCGGCCGCCCGGCGAACACGGTCGCGGCCGGGCTGTGCGCGTGCCCCGTGATCAGCCCCGCGATCCGCGGCCGCCGCTCCAGCAGCGCGGCGAGCCGGTCGGGGTCGGCCAGCCGGTAGGAGTCCGGCAGCGGGTGGTGCAGCGCCACCGGCGGGTGGTGGAAGGCGAGCAGCGCCGGAAGGCCCGCGTCGAGCCCGTCGAGCGTGGTCTCGATCCAGTCGTACGTCTCCTCGTCCAGGGCCCCGTCGTCCTCGCCCGGGATGCTGGAGTCGCACATCAGCACCGCGGCGTCGTCGAACACCCGGACGCTGTTGACCGGCCCCTCGCCGGCGGCCCCGCCCAGCAGCGCCTTGCGGTACGGCGCCCGGCTGTCGTGGTTGCCCGGGCAGGTCAGCACCGGGAAGGGCGCGTCGCCGTCGCGCAGCCCCAGGACGCGGGCGGCCTCCTCGTACTCCGACTCCGCGGCGTGGTCCGCGATGTCGCCGGTGACCAGCAGCGCGTCCACCCGGCCCGGCAGGCTCCACAGCCGGTCGCGGACCCGCTCGGCGCGCTCGGTGGCGCGCGGGGTCCCGTCGAGGTGCAGATCGCTGATGTGTGCGAGTACGAGCACGGTGGCGCGTCCTTCCGCCCTGGGCTAATGGTGTGAGGTGATCAAAACATTAGCCCTAATGGTTGTGCAAGTGTCCGGCATTAGGTGTGGGGGCGGGGCCGCCGACCGGCTCGCGTCGCCCCCGGCGGCCGGGCAGGATGCTGCCCGTAGCCCTTTCACCGTCCAGGGAGGCCCGGATGACCGGCATCGAGGACACCGTCACCCCGGACGGGGGCCGCCGCCTCGCCGGCTCCCCGCGCGAGCTGGTCATAACGGACTGACCGGGCACCCCCGCGGGCACCCGGTCCCCCGGCCGACCACATCCCCGAGCGACGGACGGCGCGACCATGACCCAGGCACCGACACCCACCGCGGACACCGTCCGCAGACTGGTCCGGACCCTCATCAGGGACGGCACGCAGGACGCGTCCGGACCCGAGGTGCGGCCCGTCGACGAGAGCGGCCGGCGCACCACCTGGTGGGTGGGCGACCGCCATGTGCTGCGCCTGGCCCCCGACCCGGAGGCATCCGTCCGGCTGCGCCGCGAGGCACGCCTGCGCGACCTGGTCCGGGCGCACGTCCCCGTCGCCGTGCCGGCGTGCGTGGCGCACGGCGAGTGGGCGCCCGGCCTCGCCTGCACGCTCGACACCCTGCTGCCCGGCGGCTCGGGCGACCGGGAGGACGTCTCCGCGGTCGGCGAGGCCGACCTGGCCGGGCTGCTCACCGGGCTGCGCGACGTGCCGGCCCGGCAGGCCGAGGTGCTCGGCGTGCCGCGCACGGCCCCGCGCTCCCTGGAGTCGCTGCGCCGCGCGGCCGTGCGGGCCGCGGAACGGCTCGCCCGGGCCGACGAGTTCGACCCGGTGCGGATGCAGCAGCTCGCACCGCCCGCCGCCGTCCAGCTGGCCGTGCAGCCCGGTGGCGCCGTCCTGGTGCATCACGGTCTGACCGGCGACCACCTCGTCGTCAGCGGCGAGGGCCGGGTGCGCGGCGCCCTCGGCTGGGGCTTCGCGATCCTGGGGGACCCGGCCGAGGACATCGCCGGCCTCGCCCTCGCCGTCGGCTCGCCCGCCGCCGTGCGCGCCGCCACCCTCGCCGGGTACGGGGCCCGCCCCTGTCTGCGCGGCCTCTGGCTGGCCCGCTGCGACGCGGTGCTCCGCCTCGCCGCCCACCTCGACGGCCACGAAACCGCCGTTCCCCTGCCCCTGCTGCGCACCCAGCTCCGTCACGCCTGGGAGGCGATCCTGCTGGAACGCGTCACGGAACTCCGCGGGGAGGACCTGGAACCGGGCCCGCAGGAGGAGGACGAGGCGTACTAGGGCCCTTCTGGCGGATCTCCGCGGCGTCGCGACGCCCGGCACGCACTCCCCCACTGCCTCAAGGGCGCGGGAGGTGCCCCCAGCCGCACGGCGCGGAGGGCCAGGTGGCTCCGCCACATGACCCTCCGCGCCGCACACCGATCGCACGCACCGAACGCCGCTCCTTCTCCCACGGAGATCCGCCAGAAGGGCCCTAGGCTCCGTCCGGCGGCCTCCCGCCGGACACCGCACCGGCACGCGCGCACCGGACCCGGTCCGGACGACTCCCGCCCGCCGCATGCCCGGCCCTGTCCGGCGGACCGCTGCACGGGGCGGGGCGGCGCCCGGTGCGCACACTCCAGGTCTCCGCCGGGGCGTGTGCGCCGGGGCTTCGCCCGGGAGGAGGCTTGCGGCGGCCGCGTGACACCGGCGCCGCGTGCCGGGGCCCGCCGGGCGGGCCGTCGCGTGCGGTGGGGTGTCCGGCGCCGCGCGTCAGGGCCTGTCCGGCGGGCCGTCGTCCGCCGGGGTGTCAGTCCCGGGCCAGTACCACGCACGACTGGGCGGGCAGGTGCAGCACCCCGTCGTCGCCGGGCATCTCGACCGGCTCCCACGCGGCGAGCAGACGGGCCGGACGGCTGCCGATCGGGATCGCGGCGGACGACTTGCCGTGGTTGACGGCCACGCAGATGTCGCCCCGGCGGAAGGCCAGCCAGCGGGCGTCCTCGTCGAAGGCCACCTTGGTGTCGGCGAGGTCGGGATCCGTGAGGTCGGGCAGCTCGTGGCGCAGGGTGAGGAGCCGCCGGTACCAGGCCAGCATGCGTGCGTGGGGCTCACGTCCCGGCTCGGTCCAGTCCAGGCAGGAACGGTCCCGGGTCGCCGGGTCCTGCGGGTCGGGCACGTCCTCCTCGGGCCAGCCGTACGCCGCGAACTCCCGCCGCCGGCCCCGTCGTACGGCGTCGGCGAGCTGCGGGTCGGTGTGGTCGGTGAAGAACTGCCACGGCGTGCCCGCCGCCCACTCCTCGCCCATGAACAGCATCGGCGTGAACGGCGCCGTCAGCGCCAGCGTCGCCGCGCAGGCCAGCAGCCCGGGGGAGGAGGCCAGCGCGGCGAGACGGTCGCCCTGGGCGCGGTTGCCGACCTGGTCATGGGTCTGCGTGTAGCCGAGCAGCCGGTGCCCCGCGACCCGGCTGCGGTCCAGCGGGCGGCCGTGACGGCGCCCCCGGTAGCTCGAGTACGTGCCGTCGTGGAAGAAGCCGCCCGAGAGCGTCTTGGCCAGCGCGGCGAACGGGGCGCGCGCGAAGTCGCCGTAGTAGCCCTGCGACTCGCCGGTGACCGCGGCGTGCAGCGCGTGGTGGAAGTCGTCGCTCCACTGCGCGTGCATCCCCAGCCCGCCCTCCTCGCGCGAGGTGACCGTCCTCGGGTCGTTCAGATCGGACTCGGCCACCAGGAACAGCGGCCGGCCCAGCTCCGCCGCCAGCGCGTCCACGTTCGCCGACAGCTCCTCCAGGAAGTGGTACGCGCGCGTGTCCGCCAGCGTGTGCACGGCGTCCAGCCGCAGCCCGTCCAGCCGGTAGTCGCGCAGCCACGCCAGCGCGCTGCCCAGCAGATACGCCCGCACCTCGTCGGAACCGGGCGCGTCCAGATTGACCGCCTGGCCCCACGGCGTGTGGTGCGTGTCCGTGAAGTACGGCCCGAACACCGGCAGATAGTTGCCGTCCGGCCCCAGATGGTTGTGCACGACGTCCAGGACCACCCCGAGCCCCAGCCCGTGCGCCCGGTCGACGAACCGCTTCAGCGCCGCGGGGCCGCCGTACGGCTCGTGCACCGCCCACAGCGACACCCCCTCGTACCCCCAGCCGTGCCGCCCGGGGAACGGGCACAGCGGCATCAACTCCACGTGCGTGACGCCCAGTTCCGCCAGATGCTCCAGCCGCCCCGCGGCCGCGTCCAGCGTGCCCTCGGGCGTGTACGTCCCCACATGCAGCTCGTACAGGACCGCCCCCTGCAACGGGCGTCCCTCCCAGGGCGAGCGCCAGGTGTGGAGCCCCTGGTCGACGACCGCGCTCAGCCCGTGCGGGCCGTCCGGCTGACGCCGCGAGCGCGGGTCCGGACGCACGGGGCCGTCGTCCACGCCGAAGCCGTACCGCGAGCCGTCGGCGGCCTCCGCCTGTGCCGTCCACCACCCCTCGCGCCGCGGATCGCGTTCCATCGCGTGCGTGCCCCCGTCGCACTGGAGCGTCACTCGGCCGGCCTGCGGTGCCCACACCTCGAACTGCACGGACGGTTCCCCTTCGTCTGCTCACCGTGATGTAGCCCCACCATGGTGCGCCAACCACGGGAGATCCGGGCTCGAAATCCCCCCTTTCCCCGCAGGTGTCCTGAGGTGTGCGCACGTGCGGCCGTCCCCCGTTTTCTGGACACCCGGGGTTCACTGACCGACAATCACGTGCGTGACGTCGTCCTTCGAGTTCCCGGTCTACCCCGCGCGGCTGTCCGACGCGGAGCGCGACAAGGCGCTGCAGGTGCTGCGCGACGGCGCCGCCATGGGACGGCTGTCGCACGACACGTTCGTCCGGCGCATGGAGCTGGCGCTGGCCGCCCGCCGGCCCGACGAGCTCGCGGCGCTCACCGCCGATCTGCCCCAGGAGGGCGGCAGGGTCTCCCGCCTGGTGTTCGGGACCGTCGAGGCGGTGTCCGGGTTCACCGAACGCCTGCGCCGGGCCTGGCAGGCCGAGCGGCTGCCGAAGCTGCTGCTGCCCCACCCGGCCACCGGACACGCCCTGCGCATCGGCCGCGACCCCGCCTGCGGGCTCCGGCTCAGCCACGAGACGGTCTCGCGTGTGCACGCCGAGCTGACCCGCCAGGGCGGCATGTGGGTGCTGCGCGACCTCGGCTCCACCAACGGCACGACCGTCAACGGCCGCAGGGTGATCGGCTCCGCCGTCGTCCGCGAGGGCGACCAGGTCGGCTTCGGCCGTATGGCGTTCCGGCTCTCGGTGAACTGACCGTTCCGCAAAGTTCGCCCCCTTCCGCGGTGTTGACGTACCCGGTCGGCTCGTGACTCACTGTGCGTACGTCATGCACAGCAGGTGAACTGCCGGTCCCACGCCGTGGAGGTGTGCCCTGCCGCCCCTCCCGCGCTATCCCACCGCCGGCGAACTGGCCGCCCGCGCGGCCGCGCTCGTCGAACGCCGTGCGGGCGACGCCCGGCTGGCCCCGGCCGGAACCTCCCGCGCCGGCGAACCCCTGTGGCTGCTGTCCGCCGGGCACGGCGAGCGCCAGGTCCTCGTGGTGGCCGGGCCGCACGCCAACGAACCCGTGGGCGGCGCCACCGCCCTGCGGCTGGCCGAGCGGGTGCTCGCCCGTCCCGAACTCACCGACGGGGTCACCTGGAACCTGCTGCTCTGCGTCGACCCGGACGGTCTGCGCCGCAACGAGGACTGGCTGCACGGTCCGTACACCCTCGGCAACTACTTCCGCCACTTCTTCCGGCCCGGCTTCCTGGAGCAGCCCGAGTGGCTGCCCGACGGCGCCGCCGCGGCCGCGCTGCCGGAGACCCGCACGCTGCTGCGCCTCCAGGACGAGCTGAAACCTTTCCTCCAGGTCTCGCTGCACGGAGTCGACGTCGGCGGCGGCTTCGTCGAGATCACCCGCGACCTGCCCGGACTCGACCGCCGGCTGGCCCGCACCGCCGCCCGTCTCGGCATCCCCCGCGAACTCGGCTGCTTCGACGCCCTGCACTGGCCCCGGCTCGGCCCCGCCGTCTACCTGATCCCCCCGCCCAGCAGGGGCGACCTGGCCGCAGCGATCACCGAGGCCGCCGTGGAGTCGACCTGGTACCACCCGCACCGCCACGGCACCCTCACCGCCGTCGTCGAGGCCCCCATGTGGGGCGTGGCCGCCGTCGAGGACGACTCCGAGCCCGCCGACGCCGCCGCCGTGCTGCGCGCCGTCACCACCACCCTGCGGCACGACACCCGCCTCCTCGAACTGCTCCTCACCCGCCTGAGGCCGCATCTGGCCGCCGTCCCGGACGCGGCCCGCCTGCTGGCTCCCGTCGAGGACTATTTACTGGTCTGCCCCGGGCTCGCCGCCGACTGGGACCCCGACACCGTCGCCGGCCCCGGCGCCCGCCCGCTTCCCGCCCTGAGCAACGCCCATCTCGCCGCCCTGCGCATCGCCGGGCTGCGGCTCGCCCTGCGCACCGCGGGGCTGCTGCGCCGGCTCGCGCGGGCCGCCCGACACGTCCCGGCCGGGACCCTGACGGAGCTGGACCGGCTCATCGACCAGCGGTGCGCCGACTACCGCGACAGCTGCCGGGCGCGCTGGATCCCGGTCGCGCTCCAGACCGAGTTCCAGACCCGTGTCGTCCTCGACGCGTTCGAGCTCGCCGCCGCACAGGACACCCGCGCGGGTTCCCGTTCGGGTGAGCCGGGGTGGGGTGCGCAGGCCGTCGTGCCGATGCACCGGGAATGACGTACACCACCACCGCGACAGCGGTACGCGGCGTGCTGCTGGCGGCCGCTCTCCTGCTCGCCGCCGCCGCCCCGGCCCGGGCGGCCCGTCAGGAGACCTCCCCCGGCGACTGGCTCCGCCTCACCGTCACCCACGGCGACGCGTGGCCCGGCGGCACCCGGGGCACCCTGCTGCTGTGCGACCCGCCCCGGGGCCACGCGCGTGCCGCCGAGGCGTGCGACCGGCTCGACGCCGCCGGCGGCGACATCGACCGCATCCCGGTGCGGGACACCCTGTGCACCATGGTCTACGCGCCGGTGACGGTCCGTGCGCACGGGCGCTGGCACGGCAGGCCCGTCGCCTACGAACGGACCTTCGGCAACGACTGCGAGCTGGCCGCCCGGACGGGCCCGGTGTTCGCCCTGGACGGCTGAGCGGCCGGGCGCCCGCGCCGCCGGGCGCCGGTGTCACGGGGCGCCGATGTCAGGGGCACCGGGTACCGGTGTCACGGGGGTGGTCGGACGTAGGTGCCACGGGGAGTCGGACGCCCCGGTGTCCCGGGCGAGCGGTCGCCGGCGTTCCGGGCGGGCGGTCGCCGGCGTCCCGGGTGGCCGGCCGCCGGTGTCACGGGCGGGTGGTGGGACCTGTCACGCCGCCCGCTCGCGCGCGTGCAGCGCCGCCGCGAGCACCGTGCGCGACTGATGCTCGACCTGGTGCTCCAGAGGCACCCAGCGCGCGTGGAACCGCTCGGCGAAGGAGTCGCTCCACTCCACCACCAGCCGCTCCAGCAGCGGGGCCGCAGGGTCGTCGGTCTCCCGCAGCACCCGCAGCAGCATCGCCGCGGCCCGCAGCGGAAGCCGCCGCGCGAAGGCGTCCACGCTGCCCACGTACGCCCGGGAGTCCTCCGCGGGCGGGGTGTGGATCCAGTCCGCGGCCAGCCCCGGCACCAGTTCCAGCGCCCACTTCGCGGCCCGCAGCAGCGGACCCTCCGGCCCCTCCAGCCGGGGCAGCGCGTCGGCGAGCACCCGCTCCACCTGCGCCGTGTCCCGCAGCAGCCGCCCGGCGAGCAGCCGCAGCGCCGCGGCCGGATCCGGATGCGGCGCCACGTCGTCCACCAGGTCGCTCGCCCACATCGGCACCTCCACGACCGCCGTGAGACCGCCGTAGCGGTGGGCGTGGTACCAGGTGCTGTGCCGTGCGTCGTCCGGCATGCTCGGGTACGCGGTCCCCGACCCCCGCGCGGGCATCACATGCACCCCGGGACCCGAGGCCGGCCAGCCCGCGGCGTCCGACGCGCCCGTCTCCACCGGGATGTGCAGCTCCGCCGCCGATTTGGCGAACGGCTCGGCCAGCCCCGGGATGTCCTTGGTCAGCTGCACCCAGCTGCCGCCCAGATCGGTGCCGTGCAGCGTCACCTGGAGATAGGGGCGCAGCTCGTCGATCACCCCGGTCAGCGCCAGCGTCTCGGGCGGCAGCCGGTCCGGCGGCAGCACCGAAGGCGACCACTCCGGCTGCTCGGGCCCGGCCGGGCGGAAGAAGCCGCGATGGTAGTCGAGCAGACTGCGCGGCGCGGGCGTGACATGCAGACTCGCTCCGTCCGGGTCCGCGCACAGCAGGAAGTGCCAGGACACGCCGTCACGCAACGCCCTGTCCCACAGCACCTGTCCGGCCAGCGACAGCAGCGTGGGACCACCGGCCGGCTCGTTGGCGTGGGCGCCCGCGACGACCAGCACGGTCCGCCGGGCCCGGCCCACGGACAGCAGGTGCAGCGGACGCCCCTCCCGCGACACGCCCACCTCGCGCAGGGCGCACAGGCCGGGATGGAGAGCGGCCAGCGCCCGGGCGGACGAGACGAGTTCGGGCACACTGGGGTAGCGCAGCTCAGGCAGGAGACTCACCCCCGATTGGTCCGGCCTGCCCTTGGAACCGCAGTACCGCACGGAGTTGAGCCTCTGTCAAGAATGTGAGCAGGGGCGACCGGGGGGCGTCCGGAGGCGCGGTCCGCCGGCCGCCCTCGTCTACCGTTCCTCCCCGACCCGCTCCAGCAGGGCCACCGGAAGCCGTCCGAAAAGCTCCGCCGCGCGCACGTGCCGGGTGAACTCCCTTCCCGGCGTGAGCACATCGGCCCAGCGGCCCGGCGGCAGCGGGAGCACGGTGTCGCGCCAGCCGCCCGCCTCCGCCAGCCGCAGCGACAGCCGTGTCACGGCGGTGACCACCTGCCTGGTACGCGCGAACGCGGCGCAGTGCGCCGCCGCCGGACCCTCGGCGTGCAGCGGCTCGTACGTCGCCGTCTCCCCGAACGCCTCGGGCCGCTGCGACCGCAGCCGCAGCGCGGCCGCCGTCACCGCCGCCTTGTCGCCGGGTTCGTCCGGCGGCAGCGGGACCGGCCGCCGGTTGTCCGGGTCCACCAGGGCCCGGTACTCGGCCTCCGTGCCCTGGTACAGGTCCGGCACGCCCGGCATCGTCAGATGCACCAGCGCCGTGCCCAGCACGTTCGCCCGGACATGCGGCTCCAGCGAGGCCCGGAAGGCGGCCACCCGCTCGCCCGGCACCCCGCACGGGCCCTCCGTCACGAACGCCGCCACCGCCTCCTCGTACGGCGGCTCCTGCTCGGTCCAGCTCGTGTACAGCCCGGCCTCCCGGACGTGCTTCAGCAGCGCGTCCCGCACCCGCTCCGGGTCCGCCGGGCCCAGCCCGAACACCGTCTGCCAGGCAGCCCAGGCCAGTTGCCCGTCGGGCACGTGGTCCTCGGTGCGCGACACCCCTTCCAGGAGGTCCGCCCAGCGGCCGGGGACCTGCGTGAGCACGGCCAGCGCGGCGCGCACGTCCGCGCTGCGCTTGGTGTCGTGCGTGGAGACGACCGTGCCCGCCACGGGCCAGTCGCGCTGCACGCGCGCGCAGTGGGCGTGGAAGTCCTGCGGCGACACCGCGGGTGCACCGGGGTCGCCGCCCACCTCCGTCGCCGACAGCAGCGGCACGTACCGGTAGAACGCCGTGTCCTCCACGGATTTGGCCCGCAGCGCCGACGACAGCTGCGCGAAGCGGGTACGGAACTCCAGCTGGTCCGGCCCGTCCCCGTACCGCCCGAGGACCAGATCCCGTACGACGTCCACGGCACCGGCCTCCTCGGGCACCACGAAGGCGAGCCGGGCCTCGGCGGCGGCCTCCTCGGTGACGACGGCGGCCGCGTCCCCGGGCCCGTACGGGCGGTACACCTCCATGCGGACCAGCAGCTCGCGCAGGGCCGTGGCCAGCGCCCAGGGGGCCCGGTCGCGCAGCGCCAGGTCGGGCGAGGAGGCGCACACCCGGACCGCCACCCGCAGGAGCCGGTCCAGCTCGGCGGCCAGCTCGTGTCCGACCACGCCGTAGGCGGCCCGCCGCACGGTCGCCTCCCAGTCGCCGCCGCGGTCCGTCTGCGGGGCCGCGGTCCGCCGGTAGTGGCCGAGCAGGTCCGCGGCGCCCTCCGGGTCCGTGAACAGCCCGTCGATCCGACGCAGCGCGTCGTAGCCGGTGGTGCCCGCCACCGGCCAGGAGAGCGGCAGCCGCTCGTGGTCCGCGAGGATCTTCTCCACGACCGTCCAGCGGCCGCCGGTGGCCTCGTGCAGCCGCGCGAGGTAGGCGTCGGGGTCGGCGAGCCCGTCGGGGTGGTCCACCCGCAGCCCGTCGATCACGCCCTCCTCCAGCAGCGCGAGGATCTTGCCGTGGGTGGCGTCGAAGACCTCCGGCTCCTCCACCCGCACCCCGATCAGCTCCGAGATGCTGAAGAAGCGCCGGTAGTTCAGCTCCGTACGGGCCAGGCGCCACCAGGCCGGCCGGTACCACTGCGCGTCCAGCAGCTGCGGCAGGGGCAGGTCCCCGGTGCCCTCGCGCAGCGGGAAGGAGTGGTCGTAGTAGCGCAGCACGTCGCCGTCGACCCGCAGGGCGTCCAGCTCGGCGCCGAGCGGCCCCCCGAGCACCGGCAGCAGCAGCCGGCCGCCCTGCGCCTCCCAGTCGATGTCGAACCAGCGCGCGTACGGCGACTTCGGCCCCTCGCGCAGCACCTCCCACAGGGCGTGGTTGTGGGCCGGGGCCATCGCCATGTGGTTCGGCACGATGTCCACGACCAGGCCCAGCCCGTGCTCCCGCGCGGTGTGCGCGAGGGCGCGCAGGCCGTCCTCGCCGCCGAGTTCCTCGCGCACGCGCGCGTGGTCGACGACGTCGTAGCCGTGTGTCGAGCCGGGGACGGCCTCCAGCACGGGGGACAGATGCAGATGCGAGACGCCGAGCGAGGCCAGGTACGGCACGGTCGCCGCGGCGGCCGCGAACGGGAACGCGGGCTGGAGCTGGAGCCGGTAGGTGGACGTGGGCACCGGCGGGACGGATCGCTCAGGTGTCATGCAGACCTACGTACCCGCCCGACGGCCTTCTCTGTCATCGCCCCCGCCACCCGGGTCCGTGCGCATGGCCGGATCCGGGCGGCGAGGTCGCCCGGACGGGTGAGCGCCGACGGTGTCACCCGCGGGTGCGGCACCGTCGGCGCCGGGCGGGCCGCACCCGCGTGCGGGTCTGCCGGCCCCGTCCGGACGGACGCCTACGCGGGCCGCTGGAGCACCGTCAGGCTGCGGTCCGCCAGCGTCAGACGTTCCCCGGCCGCCACCTTCGGGCCGCTGCCCGGCGGGACGCCCTCCACGCTGGAGGTGTCCACGACGACCTGCCACTGCCGCCCGTGATCGACCGGCACCACGAAGTCCAGCTCCTTCGGCGAGGCGTTGAACATCAGCAGGAACGAGTCGTCGGAGATCCGCTGCCCGCGGCTGCCCGGTTCGGAGATGGCGTTGCCGTTGAGGAACACCGTCAGCGCCGACGCCTGGGCCGAGTCCCAGTCCCGCTGGGTCATCTCCCGCCCCTCGGGCGTGAACCAGGCGATGTCGGACAGGTCGTCGTGCGTGCCCTCCACCGGCCGTCCGTGGAAGAAGCGCCGGCGCCGGAAGACGGGGTGCTCCTTGCGCAGCCGCGCCATCGCGCGGGTGAAGTCGAACAGGCCGGTGCCGTCCTCCTCGTCCCCGGGCTCCGGCCAGCGCACCCAGGCCAGCTCGCTGTCCTGGCAGTAGGCGTTGTTGTTGCCGTCCTGGGTGCGGGCGTACTCGTCGCCGTGACTGATCATCGGCACGCCCTGGGAGAGCATCAGCGTCGCGACGAAGTTGCGCATCTGGCGGGCCCGCAGCCGCAGCACCTCCTCGTCGTCGGTCTCGCCCTCCGCTCCGCAGTTCCAGGACCGGTTGTGGCTCTCGCCGTCCCGGTTGCCCTCGCCGTTGGCGTCGTTGTGCTTGTCGTTGTACGCCACCAGGTCGTGCAGCGTGAACCCGTCGTGGCAGGTCACGAAGTTGATGGAGGCCAGCGGGCGGCGTCCGTCGTCCTGGTACAGGTCGGACGATCCGGTCAGCCGGGAGGCGAACTCCGCGAGCGCGCGCGGCTCGCCCCGCCACAGGTCCCGCACGGTGTCGCGGTACTTGCCGTTCCACTCGGTCCACAGCGGCGGGAAGTTGCCCACCTGGTAGCCGCCCTCGCCGACGTCCCAGGGCTCGGCGATCAGCTTCACCTGGGACACCACCGGGTCCTGCTGCACCAGGTCGAAGAACGACGACAGCCGGTCCACCTCGTGGAACTGCCGGGCCAGGGTGGCCGCCAGGTCGAAGCGGAACCCGTCGACATGCATCTCGGTGACCCAGTACCGCAGCGAGTCCATGATCAGCTGGAGGACGTGCGGGGACCGCATGAGCAGCGAGTTCCCGGTCCCCGTGGTGTCCATGTAGTAGCGCTTGTCCTGGGTGAGCCGGTAGTAGGACGGGTTGTCCAGGCCGCGGAAGGACAGGGTCGGGCCGAGGTGGTTGCCCTCGGCCGTGTGGTTGTAGACGACGTCGAGGATGACCTCGATCCCGGCCTCGTGCAGCGCGCGCACGGCCGACTTGAACTCCAGCACCTGCTGCCCGCGGTCGCCCCAGGAGGCGTACGCGTTGTGGGGGGCGAAGAAGCCGATGGTGTTGTAGCCCCAGTAGTTGTTCAGTCCCATGTCGACCAGTCGGTGGTCGTTCACGAACTGGTGTACGGGCATCAGCTCCAGGGCGGTCACCCCGAGTTCGGTCAGATGCTCGATGATCGCCGGGTGCGCGAGGGCCGCGTAGGTGCCGCGCAGCTCCTCCGGCAGTCCCGGGTGCCGCATGGTGAGGCCCTTCACATGGGCCTCGTAGATCACCGTGTGGTGGTAGTCGGTGCGCGGGCGCCGGTCGTCGCCCCAGTCGAAGTACGGGTTGACCACGACGGACGACATGGTGTGCGGGGCCGAGTCCAGGTCGTTGCGCCGTTCGGGTGCGTCGAAGTGGTAGCCGTACACCTCCTCGCCCCACTGGATCGAACCGCTGATCGCCTTCGCGTACGGATCGAGCAGCAGCTTCGCCGAGTTGCAGCGCAGCCCGCGCTCCGGGGCGTACGGGCCGTGCGCCCGGAACCCGTACCGCTGTCCGGGCATCACACCCGGCACGTACGCGTGCCGGACGAACGCGTCGCTCTCCCGCAGCTCCACCGCCGTCTCCGAGCCGTCGTCGTGCAGCAGACACAGCTCTACTCGGTCCGCGGCTTCCGTGAACACCGCGAAGTTCGTGCCGGCGCCGTCGTACGTGGCACCGAGGGGGTACGCCTCTCCAGGCCAGACCTGCATGGATACGACTCTTTCAGGTGTGAGCCCCGGCTGGGGTCGCCTTGGCTCCGAGTCTCCCGGAAAGTGATGGAACCACCTATGACTTACGTCCCTCTTACCGAACGACCAGTGCATACGACGTATGCCGAATCTGTGGGGCAAACAGGTACTCCCGGGGACGTACGGGGAGTAGGGGGAAGATGTGCGCACGATAGTGCACCGCCATCTGGGCAAGGTGGTGGCCGGTGCCGCCATCGCCGTGGCCGGGACCGCCGTGATGGTCGGCGTCACCCTGCCCGGCACGGCCGGGGCCGGTGAGAACGGGGGCGCCACGGGCGCCGGGAACGGCTCGTCCGCGGCGGCGGGCCAGGAGGGCGGCCAGGGGGCGCCCGGGCAGGCCCCGGCCGTCGCGCCGGGCGTCGTCGAGGCGGCGCCCGAGGAGGGCGAGAAAGGCACCGGCAGCGACCCGCTGACCGACGACGAGGTCGAGCGGGTCGCGAAGCTCGCGGCGGGCCCGCAGCTGAGCAACGTGGCCCAGGACGTCGACGGGGACCGCGGTCCGCAGCGTCTCGCCGTGGACCTCGCCGAACCGGAGGCCGACGCGCCCGCCGCGCGTCGCGCGGAGGTGTCGTTCTACGACTACAAGAACGACACCCTGGTGACCAAGACGGTCAACCTCGACACGGGGAAGGTCGAGAGGACGGCCACCGAGCGCGGCGTCCAGCCGCCGCTGAGCCGCGCCGAGTACACGGAGGCGGCCCGGCTGCTGATCGCCGACCCGCTCGGCGCCGACCTCAAGGCCGACTACAAGGACGCCACCGGCAAGGAACTGACCGGGCCGGACCAGCTGCTGCTCAACGGCGCCGTGTACCGGGCGGCCCAGGGCGCCCAGCCGGCCCTGCTCGACAAGTGCGGCGAGCACCGGTGCGTGCGGCTGTTCCCGAAGGTCAAGAACGGCCCGTGGATCGACGCCCGGGCGTTCGTCGTCGACCTCAGCGCCCGCAAGGTCGGCCGCCTCGATCTCGGCTGAGCCGTCCCGGTCCGCTTTTCAAACCGACTTGCACTTCCTCCTAGGGAGCCATTTCTTCATGCGCGCGAACCGAATCCGCCGTGCCCGCCGGGCCGCCGTCGGCCTGTCCGTGGCCGCGCTGGCCGCCGGGGCGACGACCGCCGCCGGCCCGGCCTCCGCCCAGCCCGCCGCCCGGCCGCAGGCCGCCCCCGCGCCCGCCGCCGACTGCAGCGCGGCCTACCGCATCCAGCAGAAGCTCACCAGCGGCACCACCTGGCGCATGTGCTGGCGCTACGACAGCAAGGCCGGCCTGGTCCTGGAGAAGATCTCCTACCAGCCCAAGGGCGAGACCAAGCCGATCAAGGTCCTCAACAGCGCCCGCCTCGGCCAGATCCACGTCCCCTACGACGACGGCAGCGTCGAGTACGACGACCTCACCGGCTTCGGCTTCGCCCAGGGCCTGATGAACCTCGCGCCCGGCGAGTGCCCCGGCGGCACCATCAAGACCGTCAAGGTCCCCGACGCCTGGCAGGACCCGAACGTCAAGGGCCTGTGCACCACGACCCGTTCGCGCGGCCACGCCTACCGCATGCAGGGCGACACCGCCAACAAGGTCTTCCAGGCCCAGGGCAAGGACCTGCTCGTCTACACCGTCAACCAGGTCGGCTGGTACGAGTACATGACGGAGTGGCGGTTCCAGGACGACGGCACCGTCACCATGAACGTCGGTGCCACCGGCAGCCTGTCCTACGAGGACTACGACGCCGGGGACGGCCGCGGCTGGCCCATCGGCAAGGGCGACCGCGCCAAGGCCACCAGCCACAGCCACAACGTCTTCTGGCGGCTCGACTTCGCCCTGGACGGCTCCACGAAGAACGGCGTCGAGCAGTACGACTCGGCCGTCTCCGCGCCCGTCGCCGGCAACCGCGCCCCCACCACGAAGACCACCCGCACCAAGGTCACCAAGGAACTCGCCGGCGACGCCAAGGCGTACCGCTGGTGGCGGGTCGTCAGCGCGACCGGCAAGAACAAGGACCTGCACCCGCGCTCGTACGAGATCGTCCCCGGCACCACCACCAAGTACCCGGGCCGCAGCTACACCAAGCACGACATGTACGTCACCCAGTACAACGCGTGCGAGAAGTTCGCCAGCCACAACCCCGGCTGCCCCGCCGGACAGGCGAAGTCCGTGGACAAGTGGGTGAACGGACAGACCCTCACGCACCCCGTGGTGTGGATGAACGTAGGCTTCCACCACATAGCCCGCGACGAGGACCAGCAGCCGATGCCGGTCCACTGGCAGGGCTTCTCCGTCGTCCCGCGTGACGTCACCGCTATGAATCCGCTCACTCCCGGTGAGCTCGAATGGCAGAACGGCCACTGGCGACCGCGCAGTTGAGAAACGACCCTGCCCATCGGGCTGCATCGCCGACCGCTCCCGGAGTACCCTTCCTTGATCGTTGGGACGGGGAGAGCTCGGGGGAGCGGAAGGCGGTGCGCGGGTGGGCTCGGGAGGGCTGGAGCTGCCCCCTGGTGACGAGGGTCACGCGGGGGACTCCGCAGAGGTCCCGCCCGGCACGGTGTCACTGGCCCGTCCCATGGAGACGGGTTCCATCGGGCCGGAGTTGGAGTGGGACGCCGATGCCTGGCGCGAGGTGCGCACCCGCGCCCAGCGGGCCGGCCGGGCCTACATCTGGCTGAACCTGGTCGAGCAGCGGCTGCGCGCGGTCGTCGCCGCGGTGCTGCGGCCGATCTACGAACCGGTCCACGGCGACGACTGGGTGGTCGCCGCGGCCGGACCCGCCGGGCAGGAGTGGGTGCAGCGCGCGGTCGCCGTGCGCGAAGTCAGCCGCCGCAAGGGCTACTTGCTCGATCCGGCCGACGACAACGTCCTCAGCTTCCTCACCCTGCCCCAGCTGCGCGAGCTCATCGTGCAGCACTGGCCGTGCTTCGAGCCGTACCTCGACGACCGCCGTGACGTCGAACTCGCCCTGGACGAGCTGGAGGTGACCCGCAACGTCGTCTCCCGCAACCGGGCGCTGTCCGAGGCCGTGCTGAACCAGGCCGAGCGGGCCTCGGCGCGGCTGCTGGAGACGCTCGGGGCGGGCGGCGACGTGCCCTCCGCGCGCCGGCTGCCCGTCGACGCCGTGGAGGACCTGGTCGGCGACCGGTACGCGGACGTGGTCGCGGTGCACTCCGACCGGGTGCGGCTGCTGCGCCAGTTCCCGGCCGAGGACCTCTTCGGCGGGGCCCGCCGCCTGGACGCCTTCGGGATCGGCCTGAACCTGCTCGTGCAGAACTTCTCCGGCCGCCGGCTGGTCCGGCTGGCGGAGGCCGGCTGCCGGGTGCGGCTGCTCTTCCTCAACCCCGCCTCCAGCGCGGTCAAGCGGCGCGAGCGCGAGCTCGGCATGAGGCGCGGCGAGCTGAGCCGGTCCGTGGAGATGAACATCCTGCACATGCGCCGGGTGCGTTCCCGGCTCCGTGATCCCGGTGCCTTCGAGATCCAGGTCTACGACGAGACCCCCCGCTCCACCGCGTACCTCGTGGACGGCGACGGCTCCGACGGCATAGCGGTCGTGCAGTCCTATCTGCGCCGCGCGCGCGGCATGGAGGCGCCGGTGCTGGTGCTGCGGGCCGGGAGCCGGGTGGTCAAGCCGGGGCAGGAGGAGGAGGCCGGGCTGTTCCCGACCTATCGCGAGGAATTCGACACGGCATGGGCTGATTCGCGGCCTGTGTCCTGAATATTCCCCCGGTGGGGCGGAGCGCGTTCCTCTCGTTGTCAGTGGTCCGTGCGAAGGTGGAGGCCACCGGGGGAAAGCACCACCAAGGAGGGGACCGCCCATGGGCTGGCACCGTGAGCTGCTGATCGGATTCGACCTGGAGACGACCGGGACGGATCCGCGCGAGGCGCGCATCGTCACGGGCGCGGTGACAGAGGTCAGGGCCGGGCAGGAGCTCGGGCGCCGGGAGTGGATCGCCGACCCCGGTGTGGAGATCCCCGCCGACGCGGTCGCCGTGCACGGCATCAGCAACGAGCGGGCCGCCGCCGAGGGAAGCCCCGCCGCCGAGGTCGCCGACGCCATCGCCGACGTCCTGGTGACGTACTGGAGGACAGACGTCCCCGTCGTCGCCTACAACGCCGCCTTCGACCTGACCCTGCTCTCCGCGGAACTGCACCGGCACGGTCTGCCGTCCCTGCGGGACCGCCTCGGCGGCCGCGACCCGGCGCCGGTCGTCGACCCGTACACCATCGACCGCTGGGCCGACCGCTACCGCCGGGGCAAGCGCAACCTCGAAGCGGTCTGCGCCGAGTACGGCGTCCCGCTCGACTCCGCGCACGACGCCTCGGCCGACGCGCTCGCCGCCGCGAGACTCGCCTGCGCGATAGGCGACCGCCACGGCAAGGTCGCCGCCCTCGCACCGGCCGAACTGCATCGCCGGCAGATCGAGTGGTACGCCGACTGGGCCGCGGACTTCCAGAGCTTCCTGCGCCGCAAGGGCGACGAGGCCGCCGTGGTGGACGGCACCTGGCCCCTGAGGGAGCTGCTGGCGGACGCCGAGCGGGCCTCGTAGCGTCCTTCCGCTCAGAAGGGGTACCAGCGCACCGACTCGTCGCCGTCCCGCAGGGACGCCACCCGTCGTCCGAACTCGGCCAGCGCCTTCGGGTTGCTCGGCGCGTGCTGGGCCACCCAGGCGCAGCTCGCCGTCTCGCGGGCGCCCCGCAGCACGGCGCAGCCCTCCCACGCCCGGACGTCCCATCCGTAGGCGGCGGTGAAGGTGTCGTACGCCTCGGCCGGGAGGCCGTAGCGGTCGCGGGAGAGGGCCATGACGACCAGATCGTGCTCCCGCAGATCGCAGGAGACCGTCTCCAGGTCGACCAGGACGGGTCCGTCGGGGCCGACATGGACATTGCGCGGCAGGGCGTCGCCGTGGATGGGGCCCGGCGGCAGATGAGGGGTGAGCGCCGCCGCGGCCGCGGCGAAGCCGTCGCGGCGCTCGCGCAGATACGCCGCGTCCGCGGGGTCGATCGCGTCCCCGGCCAGCCGCAGCCAGCGTTCCACTCCGTCCAGCAGGTCGCGGGGCGGAAGCGCGAAGGAGGAGGAGGGGAGCGCGTGGACGACCCGTAGCAGTTCGGCCAGATCTCGCGGCTCGGGGGGCCGCACCGGATCCGCCAGCCGGTGCCACACCGTCACCGGATGCCCGTCGACGAGCAGGGCCTCCCCGGACGCGGCGCGCACCGCGGGGACGTCCGCGTCGGCGAGCCAGACCGCGACGGCCAGCTCGCGGCGGGCCCGGTCCAGCAGTTCGGCGTCGCGGCCCACCTTGACCACCAGGTCGCCCGCGGCGAACACGGCGTTCTCGCCGAGTGTGAGCAGTCGCGCGTCCCCGGCGCGGCCGGGCAGCGCTCCCGCCGCGGCCAGTACGTCCCGTGCCCGTGCCTCGTCCATGCGTTCCGCCTCCGTGCCTGCCGTGTCGCCGTCCGCCGCCGGGGAGCCGCCCCGGGGCCGCGCCCGCGCCTGTCCGGATCTCGTCGTCCTGCGGGCCAGTCTCGCATTCGCCGAGGTCGGGCCGTGTGCGCGGTGCCCTGACGGCACGCACCCTCTACCCGCCCACGTCCGGGCTCCACCGGGCCCCGGCCTGCCGTCCGGTCCGCCGGGGTCCGGGCCTCCGTCCGGCTCTCCGGGCCTCTGGCCCGCCAGCCGGCCCGCCGCCGTCCGGTCCGCCGTCCGGTCCGCCGCCGTCCGGTCCGCCGTCCGGTCCGCCGCCGTCCGGCTCTCCGGGGTCCGGCCCGTCGTCCGGCCCGTCGTCCGGGCCT
>NZ_JBIVOX010000001.1:395596-429092 GCF_044754345.1 Streptomyces sp. NPDC093094
CTTCCGGCCTTCCGGCCTTCCGGCCTTCCGGCCTTCCGGCCTTCCGGCCTTCCGGCCTTCCGGCCTTCCGGCCTTCCGGCCTTCCGGCCTTCCGGCCTTCCGGCTCTCTGGGGTCCGGTCCTTCGCCGTTCGGGCCTCCGGCCGGCCTTCCGTCCGGCCCTCCGGCTCGTCAGCCGGTCCGCAGTCCGGTCCGCCGCCGTCCGGCTCTCCGGGGTCCGGTCCGCCGTCCGGGCCGGGTGAAGGGGGCGCACATGGCCGTGGTGACCGGGGTGAGGGGCCCGGTGAGGAGGCGGGCCGGGTGCCGGGGGAGCGGCGGACCGTGGGCCACGGTGCCCGGTTCCCGGTCCTGGCCCGCTGCCGGTGCTGAGCCGGCCCGTGCCCGGAGGCCGGCCGGAGCACGGGCCCATTCAGTTGCACGAGACGTCTCGTCTCGTTTAGTCTCGGGGACATGACGACGAAGCCCGCACACATCGCCATGTTCTCCATCGCCGCCCACGGCCATGTGAACCCCAGCCTCGAGGTGATCCGCGAGCTCGTCGCCCGTGGTCACCGCGTGACGTACGCGATCCCGCCGCTGTTCGCGGAGAAGGTCGCGGCCACCGGGGCCGAGGTGAAGCCGTGGAACTCCACCCTGCCCACACCGGACGACGACCCGGAGGCGTGGGGGACCACCCTGCTGGACAACGTCGAGCCGTTCCTGAACGACGCGATCCAGGCCCTGCCGCAGCTGATCGACGCGTACGAGGGCGACGAACCCGACCTCGTGCTGCACGACATCACCTCCTACCCGGCCCGGGTCCTCGCCCACCGCTGGGGTGTCCCGGCGATCTCCCTCTCCCCGAACCTCGTCGCCTGGGAGGGCTACGAGCAGGAGATCGCCGAGCCCATGTGGGAGGAGCCGAGGAGGACCGAGCGGGGCCGCGCCTACTACGCCCGCTTCGAGGCATGGCTGAAGGAGAACGGGCTGGACATGCACCCGGACCCCTTCGTCGGCCGCCCCGACCGTTCGCTGGTGCTGATCCCGAGGGCGCTTCAGCCGAACGCCGACCGGGTCGACGAGAAGGTGCACACGTTCGTCGGCGCCTGCCAGGGCGACCGCTCGAACGAGGGGGACTGGCAGCGGCCGGCCGGTGCCGCCAGGGTCGCCCTGGTCTCGCTCGGCTCGTCCTTCACCAAGCAGCCCGCCTTCTACCGCGCGTGCGTCGATGCCTTCGCGGACCTGCCCGGCTGGCACCTGGTGCTCCAGATCGGCAGGAACGTCGACCCGGCCGAGCTGGGGGAGATCCCCGACTCCGTGGAGGTCCGCTCCTGGGTCCCGCAGCTCGCGGTCCTCAGGCAGGCCGATCTGTTCGTCACGCACGCCGGGGCCGGCGGCAGCCAGGAGGGGCTGGCGACCGCGACGCCGATGGTCGCCGTGCCGCAGGCGGTCGACCAGTTCGGCAACGCCGACATGCTCCAGGCGCTCGGCGTGGCCCGGCATCTGCCGATGGCGGAGGCCACCGCGGAGAACCTCCGGTCGGCCGCCCTCGCCCTGGTCGACGACCCCGAGGTCGCCCGCCGTCTGGAGGACATCCGGGCCGGCATGGCCGGCGAGGGCGGCACCCGGCGGGCCGCGGACCTCGTCGAGGCCGAACTGCCCGCGTAGGCGGGGCCGTCCGGAGTCCGGGCACACACGAGCGCAGGGCCCGTCGGTTCCCCCGGGAGACCGACGGGCCCTGCGCCGCAGGGTGAGGCGTCACACGCGGACGGGCTCGCTCTCCGGGGCGTCCTTCGCCGTGACGGCCTCGGGCGCCTCGTCGTGGGTGAGGTCGGGCAGCCGGTTCAGCCACGCCGGGAAGTACCAGTTGCGCTCGCCCAGCAGGGCCATGACCGCCGGGAGCAGCACACCGCGGATGATCGTCGCGTCGATGAGGACCGCGGCCGCGAGGCCCACGCCCATCTGCTTCATCGACTGCATGGACAGGGTGCCGAAGATCGCGAACACGGCGACCATGATGATCGCGGCGCTGGTGACGACACCCGCCGTGGTGACCACGCCGTGGGTGATCGCGTCCTTGGTCGTACGGCCGCGCAGCCGGGCCTCGCGGATCCGGGAGACCACGAAGACGTGGTAGTCCATCGACAGGCCGAAGAGGATCACGAACAGGAACAGCGGCAGCCAGCTGACGATCGCGCCGACACCCTCCGCGCCGACCAGAGCGGCACCCCAGCCGTGCTGGAACACGGCCACGAGGATGCCGTAGGCGGCGCCCACCGACAGCAGGTTGAGCATGATCGAGGTGATCGCGACCGTCAGGGAGCGGAAGGACAGCAGCATCAGCAGGAAGGCGAACACCACCACGAAGGCGAACACCGGCACGACCGAGCCGATCAGCTGGTCGTTGAAGTCGCTGGAACCGGCGACCTGTCCGGTGATCGGCGCCTCGACACCGTCGACCTTGCCGAGGGTCGCGGGCCGCACCTCGTCACGCAGCTTGTCCAGGCTCTCGGCGGCCTTGTCCATGTCGGAGCCGCCGACCAGCGGGACGTAGACGAAGGCCAGGTCCTGGGCGTCGTGCAGCTTGATCTCGACCGGGCCGCGCGAGGCGCCCGAACTGACCGCCTGCTCGCGGAAGTCGGCGAGCGCGGCCTTCACCTCGGGGGCGTTGATGTCGTCGGCCTTGACCACGACCTCGGCCGGGTCGGACCCGCCGGGGAACGCCTCGTTGAGGCGGTTGTACGTCTGCACGATGGGCAGCGAGTCGCCGAACTCCTGGTCCAGCGTGAGCTGCTGGGTCTTCATTCCGACCGCAGGCGCGGTGACGGCCAGCAGAGCACCGGTCGCGACCACCACCGAGAGGACCGGCCTGGCCAGCACGCGCTTCAGCACGGCACCCCAGAAGCGGCTCTCGCTGCTGCCGTCCGTACGCCGGCGGCGCAGGAACGGAATGCGGCCCTTCTCCACGCGCTCGCCCAGCAGCGACAGCAGGGCGGGCAGCACGGTGACCGAGCCGACCATGGCGACGGCCACGACCATCAGCGAGGCCAGGCCCATCGCCTCGAACTCGGCGAGCCCGGTGAACAGCATGCCCGCCATCGCCACACACACCGTCACGCCGGAGACCACGATGGCCCGGCCGCTGGTGGTGGCGGCGATCCGCAGCGCGGTCTGCGCGTCCCGGCCCGCGGCCCGTTCCTCGCGCTCGCGGCGCAGATAGAACAGGCAGTAGTCGACGCCGACCGCCATACCGACCAGCAGCATCACCGAGCCGGCGGTCTCGCTCATCGGCTGGATGTGGCTGACGACCGCCATCAGGCCCATCGTCGCCATGATCGCGGTGATCGCGAGGGCGACCGGCAGCAGCGCGGCCACCAGGGCGCCGAAGGCGATGAGCAGGATCCCGAGGGCCACCGGCACCGCGGAGAGCTCGGCCTTCTGGAAGTCGTCGCCGAAGGCGTCGTCGAACGTCTTCATCATGCTGGCGCCGCCGATCTCCTCGATCCGCAGCGACCCGTGGTCCTTCTGGACGTTCTCGACGGCCTTCAGCACCGGCTCGACGCGCTCGCCGGCGGTGTCCGACTCGCCGCGCATGTCGAACTGCACCAGCGCGCTGCGGCCGTCCCGGGAGATCGTCCGCGCCTCGTAGGGCGAGGTGACGTCCGTGACGCGGCCGGTGGCCTCGACGGCCTTCATGACGGCGTCGACGGCGGCGCGGAACTCGGCGTCGGTGGCCTTGAGCGAGCCGTCCTTCCCCTGGATCAGGACCGTCTCGCTCGCCGGTTCCTCGACCCCGGCGTCCTCGATGATCTTGGCTGCGGTGTGCGTCTCGCCCTTGAGCTGGTCGCTGTCCTTGACCTCGACCTGGCCGGCGGCCGAGCCGAGCCCCATCGCCAGGACGACGAACAGTACCCAGACACCCACGGCCGCCCATCGATGGCGGGCGCTCCAGACGCCGGCCCGCGCGGCCAGGCCGCGCACTCTCGTCTCTCCGTTCGCCATGACGGGCTTGCCCCCTCGTGAGCGGTGACAGCCCCCTGCCGTCACCTTTCGCTTCGAAGGTATGGCCTGGATAAGAGCATCTCCTCGTGCTGCCCGGTGAAGTGGCGGAGCCCGGGATCATCCGCTCGGAGGCCCGGCCCTCCCCTTCGAGGAGGAGGGTGTCCCCTACAACTGTTCGAGGGTCTCGGGGGAGGTGATCAGGGTGCAGACATCCCGTTTGTGATTACGAAACCTTGTTGAACAAGTCACAGATGCGTGTAGGTGTTGATCCACATGCTTCCCATCGGCCAGAGTTTCGCGCAGCCTCCCCGGGCCCGCGAGCAGGGGAGACACCCAGCGCGGCCGCCGCGCCCGCCCCCACGGGGCACGGCGGCCGTCGGGGATTGCCGCCCGGGTCGCACCGGCGCCGCGGCACAGCCGACCCGGCCGGACGGCAGCGCCTAGGGTGAGGCCCATGACGACGTATGCGGCATTGCTGCGCGGGATCAACGTGGGTGGCAGCAGGAAGGTCCCGATGGCCGAGCTGCGCGCGGTCCTGGAAGGGCTCGGGCTCGACGGGGTGCGGACGTATCTGCAGAGCGGACAGGCCGTGTTCACCAGCGGCCACGGCGACGAGGACTCCCTGGCCGCCTCCCTCGCCGCCGCGATCGACCGCCACTTCGGGTTCACCGTCGACGTGCTCGTGCGCGACCACGCCTATCTGAAGGCGGTCGCCGACAACTGCCCCTTCCCGGCAGGAGACCTGGAGCCCCGTCAGCTCCACGTCACCTACTTCTCCGCCCCCGTCGGCGAGGACCGCTTCGCGGAGCTCGACCGGGACGCCTACCTCCCCGAGGAGTTCCGGCTCGGCGACCGTGTCCTGTACCTGTACGCCCCCGACGGCCTCGGCCGCTCCAGACTGGCGGGGGACCTCGCCCGGCCCCGGCTCACCAAGGGCCTGGTGGCGACCAGCCGCAACTGGAACACCGTACGCAAACTCGTGGAGCTGACCGCCGAGGCGTGACAGGCTCGGACCCATGCGCTATGTGATCATCGGAGCGGGAGCGGTCGGCGGGACCATCGGCGGCCGGCTGGCCCGGTCCGGACACGAGGTCGTCCTCGTCGCCCGCGGCGCCCACCATCTGGCCCTGCGCGAGCACGGACTGCGGCTGCTGACCCCGGACGGCGACCGCACCCACCGCCTGCCGGTCGTCGACGGCCCCGAACCCCTCGGTGAACTGCGCCCCGACGACGTGCTCGTGCTCACCGTCAAGACACAGGACTCGGCCGCCGCGCTCGCCGCCTGGGCCCCGCGCCCGGTCGCCGGAGGCGGCACCGCGGCGCAGCGACTGCCCGTCCTGTGCGCCCAGAACGGCGTCGAGAGCCAGCGTCTCGCGCTGCGCCTGTTCCGGCGCGTGTACGGCGTCTGTGTCTGGCTGCCGTGCACCTACGTCGAACCGGGTGTCGTCTCCGCCGCGGGCGCCCCGCTCACCGGCATCCTCCACCTCGGACGCCACCCGCACGGCACCGACGACACCCTGTCCCGGATCGCCGCCGACCTCGAACGGTCGCATTTCGAGGCGCCCGTGGTCCCCGACGTGACGCGCTGGCAGTACGCCAAGCTGCTGAGCAACCTCGGCAACGCGCTGGAGGCCGTCACCGGGCCCGTCGCCTCCGACGAGGCCGTCGCGCTGTACGAGCGGGTGCGCGCCGAGGCGGTGGCCGTGCTGGACGCCGCCGGCATCTCCTGGGCCGGCCCCGAGGAGCAGCGGGCCGTACGCGGCGACAAGGTCACCCTCGTCCCGCTGGAGGGCGCCCCGCGCGGCGGCGGCTCCTCCTGGCAGTCCCTCGCCCGCGGCACCGGCACCATCGAGGCCGACTACCTCAACGGCGAGATCGCGCTCCTGGGGCGGCTGCACGGCGTGCCGACCCCGCTCAACGAACTGCTCCAGCACCTCGCCGACACCTTCGCGCGCGAACGGCGCGAACCCGGTTCCCTGAGCGTCGCGGAACTGGCCGGGCTCGCCGCGAAGGCGGTCGCCGAGACGGACGCGGACCGGTGACCCCCACGGGGGGCACGGACCGGTGCCCCCCGTGACGGACGCGGACCGGTGCCCCCGCAGCAGGCACGGACCGGTGACCCCCGCAGGGGACGCGGACCGTGATCCCCGCGGCGGAAGTGGACCAGTGGGACGAGGCGGAAGTGGACCGTGCCCCTGCGCCGGTCCGCCCCTACGGTCGACGTCATGAGCAACGGATCGCCCACCCGCGTCGACTTCTGGTTCGACCCCGCCTGCCCCTTCGCCTGGATCACCTCCCGCTGGCTGCTGGAGGTCGAGCGTGAACGCCTCCTCGACCTGCGCTTCCACGCGATGAGCCTGTACCTCCACAACACCGGCAACGACCTCCCCGGCTGGTACCGGGAACTGGTCGACAAATCGATCGGCCCGGTACGGGTCGCCGTGGCCGCCGCCGACCGGCACGGCGAGAAGGTGCTGCGCGACCTCTACACCGCCTTCGGCACCCGCATCCACGAGCGCAAGGAGACCGACTTCGACGCCGTGATCACCGGGGCGCTCGCCGAACTCGGCCTGGACGCCGACCTGGCCGCGGCCGCGCACGACACGTCGTACGACGACGCGGTGCGCCGCAGCCACGAGGCGGGCGCGGAGCCGGAGACGGGCGGCTACGTCGGCACGCCCACCCTGCACGTCGACGGCACGGTGTGGTTCGGACCGGTGCTGCGGGCCGTCCCGCGCGGCACCCGGGCCGCCGAACTCTTCGACAGTTTCCGGGTGCTGGCGAACGACCCCGACTTCTTCGAGCTCAAGCGCACCCGTACGGGAGGGCTTTCCTTCGGGTAGAGGCCCGGCACCCGCCGGTCAGCCGATCCGGCAGCTGCCGCCCGTGGCGGTGACGGTGTGCTGCTCCACCTCGCCCGACGGGCCGATGCTGTAGAGGTGCCCGTCCGGGACGGTCAGCACACTGTGGGCACTGATCTCCGTCTCGTCCGCTCTCCCCCCTGCGGAGAACGAGGTCAGTCTGCCGTCGGAAAGAAGAACACCGCAGTCCTGGAACAGTCCGATCTCCCCGGCGCTCCGGACTGAAATCTTCTCGAACGGAGCAAGCCGGCTGCCGGAGGTGATCGAGATGTCCTGTGTCGAGCCGTCGGATTGCGCGGAGAACGCGCCGAGCATCGTGGAGGTGCCGGAGCTCGCGCAATCGCTCGCAAACTGCTCGGTCTCCCGGATTTTCTTGCCGGTCACCAGATCGAACTCGGACGCACGATTGCCCAGGGTCCACATCGTGCCGTTCTCCGGAGAAAGGCATCCGACGCTTCCGGGGAGGTCGACGGACAGCGGCGAAGGGGAAAGACGATTCCCGGTGAGGGGGAACCGGAAGGCGCTCCAGGAGGTGCCGCCGTTCTGCTGGACGGAGATCACCAGTGTGCTGCCGTCCTCCGAAACCCTTCCCATGGAATCCTCGATACCCTTGGTGAAGGGTTTCGTGCGGGTCCTGCCGTGGTCCGACCAGATGACGGCGGATTCCGATGTGGCCACCCAGGTGTCCTTGTTCCGGGCCCATTGCACGACCAGGGAGTCATCTCTGAAAGACCGGGTGGTAGACGTTCCACCGTGTTTCCAGATCACATGGGTCCCGGACGCCGAGCGGTTCATGTCCGCGGTGGCCGATATCGCCGCATCCGGACATGCCGTGGCGCACTGGACATCGGCGGGGAAATACCCCTTCTCCTCCCACACCTGCTTTCCGTCACGCGTATGACCGCGCAGCACCTCGCGGTCGGTGTCGAAGGTGAGATACCCATGAGTGTCCGCGTCCACCAGGACCAGGCTGCTCGGCGGCGCGGACGCCCCGGGCCGGCCGCCGTCCGTGTCCGAGCAGCCGGCCACCGGCACCACCGAAACGGCCGCGGCGAGAAGCGCGACCACGCGCCTTTTCTGCTTCATGCGTCTCCCCCGTCGAACGATGACGGGTGTGCGGCCGAAGCCCCACACCCGTATCCGTTTTCAGCCGTCAGAAAGCGAACGACTTCGCCTTGCAGTCGACGGGCCAGCCGTTGATTCCGTCCATGTTGTACCATGCCTCGGCGACGAGGCGGGTCCTGCCCTTTTTGGTGACAGGCCGCCCCGACAGGGGGAACTGGGTGCTGAAAGACACCAGGTCCCAGCGCACCTCGCCCTTCTTCCGCCGGTCCACGCCCTTCCGGGTCTGGCCGCCGTCGAGCAGGTAGGACGTGATGGCGAAGTCGGAACGCCTCTTGCTGAAGCCGTGGCTTTCCGGGTAGTAGTAGCGGGAGTCGTGCCGCCAGGTGGTGTTGGTCTTCTTGACGTAGTACGTCTTGACCGTGATCTTGGCGTCCGAGGTGGGGTTGATGGACGCCGAGCAGACGGTCGACTTCGAGGCGGCGACGGCCTCGGGAGTGGATATACCGGCCAGCATGACCGCGGCGGCCAGGGGTGCGACGATTGCGGCCGTGCGCTTCTTCGTGATTCTCAAGACGAATCCCTTCCCCGTTTTTCTGATTGACATCATCCTTGCCCACGGGCAGGACGGTGCTCAACGGAGTTGAGGATCTCCTGAGCTAATTCCGAACTCGTTCACACGGTGGAAACAAGGCGTCAGGCGATGCGCGTCAGAGGCACATCCGCCGCCGCGGCGCGAAAACGGCTCAGCACCAGGCCGGCCACCTCCGGCGCCGCTCCCAGCACCTCCGCCAGCACGTCCGCCTCCGCCGCGCCCCGCGCGATGCGGTCCGGCAGGAAACCGGGCGCCAGTACATAGGGCGCGACAGCGACCCGCTCACAGCCGAGCGCCCGCAACTCCCGTACGGCGTCCTCGGTGCGCGGCAGGGACGCGGAGGCGAACGCGGGCCGCACGGCGCACCAGCCGGTGTGCCGCCACTCCCGCGCGATTTCTGCGATCACCGCGATCGCCTCCGGGTCGGTGGACCCCGCCGAGGCCAGCACGACCCCGGTCGAGGACTTGTCGGCAGGGCTCAACCCTGCCTCGTACAAGCGCCGTTCCAACGCGGACAGCAGCAGCGGGGACGGGCCGAGCACGTCCGCCTGCCGGATCCGCAGCTGCGGCGGCGCGTCCCGCAGGACGGCGGGGATGTCCGCCTTCGCGTGGAACGCGCGCGTCAGCAACAGCGGCAGCGCCACGACATCGCGGACGCCCTCCGCCGCCAGCGACTCCAGCACCCCCCGCACGGAGGGGATGTTGAAGTCCAGGAAGCCCGTCTCCACCCGTACGTCCGGGCGCAGTGAGCGCACCCGGCGTACGAGCGCGTGCACCGTCGCGGCGTGCCGCGGGTCGCGGCTGCCGTGGGCGATGACGAGGAGGACGGGCTTCATGGGAGGCATCGACTCAGTTCTTCACCAGCAGACCGCGGCTGCGCAGCACCCACCGCTCCAGCGGGCTGAAGATCAGCAGGTCGATGGCGATGCCGACGAACAGGATGAGCAGGATGGCGAGGAAGACCGTGGGCATGCTGCTGTTCGTACGGCCCACTTCCAGCAGCTGTCCCAGACCGACGCCCAGGTCCGGCGCCTTCGCGATGATCTCGGCGGCCATCAGTGAGCGCCACGAGAACGCCCAGCCCTGCTTCAGGCCCGCCACATAACCCGGCAGTGCCGCGGGCATCACGACATACCGGATACCGCGCAGACCGGTCGCCCCCAACGTCCGGCCCGCGCGCAGGAACAGCGGAGGCACCTGGTCGACCCCGGACACCAGACCGTTGGCGATCGACGGAACCGCGCCGAGCAGGATCACCGCGTACATCATCTCGGGCTTCAGACCCAGCCAGATCACGGCGGCCGGCACCCAGGCGACCGACGGCAGCGACTGGAGGCCGGACAGGATCGGACCGATCGCCGCGCGCACGAACTTCACCCGCGCCACGACCAGACCGAGCGGTGTGCCGATCAGCAGGGCGAGCGCGAAGCCGAACAGGCCCCGCGAGACGCTGGTCCAGATGTACTCGAGCAGCGTGCCCTTCAGCCACGCGTCCTCGATCTCGGCCCACACCGCACCGGGCGAGGGCAGCCGCGTCGGATCGTCGACGATCTTCAGCGAGATCAGTCCCTGCCAGACCGTGAGGACGACGAGGACGGCGACGACCGGCGGCAGGATCTTCTCGCGGAGGGTCTGCCGGAAGGGCGGCCGGCTCCCGACCGGGCTCTCCAGCGCGTCGAGGCCCGCCTCGATGCTCCCGGCGTCCTGGGCCGGGGTGGTCTCAGTGCTGGCCATGACGGCGGATCTCCCCACGCAGTTGTTCGGTGATCTCGATGGACAGTTCCGCCACGGGCGCGTCCTCGATGCGCCGCGGCTGGGGGATACCGACCGTCCATTCGCGGGCGATCCGGCCGGGCCGGGACGACAGCAGAACGACGCGCTGGGCGAGCCGCACGGCCTCCCGCACGTTGTGCGTGACGAAGAGGACGGACAGGCCCGTCTCGGCCCAGATCCGCGTCAGCTCCTCGTGCAGCACGTCCCGGGTGATGGCGTCGAGCGCCGCGAACGGCTCGTCCATCAGGAGCAGCCGGCTCTCCTGCGCGAGTGCACGGGCCAGCGCGACCCGCTGGCGCATGCCGCCGGACAGCTCGTGCACCCGCTTGCCGTACGCCCCCTTCAGCCGCACGAGTTCGAGCAGCGCATCGGTCTTGTCGCGCCGCTCGTTCTTCGGAACCCCCCTGAGCTTGAGGGCGAGTTCGATGTTCTTGCCCGCGGTCAGCCACGGGAACAGGGCGTGCTCCTGGAACATCAGGGCGGGGCGGCCGTCCGTCGTGATGGACCCGGCGGTGGGCTTGTCGAGCCCCGCCACCAGGTTCAACAGCGTGGACTTGCCGCAGCCCGAGGCCCCCAGGAGGGTGACGAACTCGCCGGGTGCGACATCGAGAGTGATGTCGTCCAGTACGAGTTGCTGTCCGGCGGGGCCCGCGAACGACTTCGAGACGTGCTCGAGCCGGGCGGCGTGCTCAGCCGACCTCGTGTCGTCGGCGGCCTGGGCGAGCGTCGTGGCCATGGTCGTCACCTCCTGGGAACTGTCGGGTCGTTGATCAGCTCGCGCCGAGACCGGCGTCGTCGACCGTGCTCTCACCCTCGGCCGCGAGGACCTTGTTCAGGAGAGTGAGGTCGTAGATGCCCTTGAGGTCGGGCTTCTCCAGCAGGCCCGCCTTGACCGCGTGCTCCGCCTCGGTGCTGAGGGTGGAGGCCAGCGGGTCGTTGGTGAACTGGATCGACTTCCAGGCCGGGTCCAGGACCTCCGCCGGCAGCGCCTTGCCCGAGTCCGCCTCCAGCTGCTTGTTCGCCGCGGCCTTCGCCCGGTCCGGGTCGGCGTTGATCCACTTGTTGGCCTCGACCGCGGCCTTCAGCACGGCCTCGACGGCCTTCGGGTGTTCCTTGAGGAAGTCCTGCCGCACGATGATGTTCGTGATCACGAACTTCTTGTCCGGCCACAGGTCGGCCTCGTCCAGGAGCACCTTCGCGCCCTTGGCGACCAGCTTGGACGCGGTCGGCTCCGGCACCCAGGCGCCGTCGATGGAGCCGGACGCGTAGGCGTCCGGGGCGATCGAGTTCTCGGTACGGATCACCGAGACGTCACCCTTGCCGCTCTCGGCGTCGACCTTCCAGCCCTGGTCCGCGATCCAGTTGAGGAACGCCACGTCCTGCGTGTTGCCGAGCTGCGGGGTGGCGATCTTCTTGCCCTTGACGTCCTTCAGGGACTTGATCTTGTCAGGGTTGACGACGAGCTTCACGCCGCCGGAGGCCGAGCCGCCGATGATGCGCAGGTTGGTGCCGTTCGCCTTGGTGTAGCCGTTGATCGCGGGGGAGGGGCCGATCCATCCGATGTCGATGGAGTCCGAGTTGAGCGCCTCGATCTCGGACGGGCCGGCGTTGAAGATCGTCGGCTTGGCCTCGGTGGCTCCCAGTTCCTTCTGGAAGAAGCCCTGCTGGAAGCCGACCAGCGCGGTGCCGTGGGTCAGGTTGCCGAAGTAGCCGATCCTGACGGAGTCGAGTCCGTCGGTCTTCTCGGCGCCGGCGGCGACCTTCGCCTGCGGGGCGGCGTCGTCCTTGGCCTCGGAGCCGTAGCCGCAGGCGGCGAGGGTGAGCAGGGGAAGAGCGGTGACGACCGCGAAGGTACGGCGAAGAGCGGATGTAGCAGGCACGGGAGGTGTTCCTCTCGGAGGCCCGGCGGTCACGGTCTCTCAGGTCGTGGCCGGGAAGTCGGCAGGTCTTCGTCTACGGCGGTGGGGGGTGAGGGCGCGCAAGCGGTGCGCGTACGTCAACGCACACATCGCGCCACTCCGCCCTGCCCGCTGCCGACGGCGCCGCTGCCGACGCGGCCGCCCTCCTTGGCGAACGTGGAGTAGTAGTCCGTTGAGTTCATGTTCAGAAGTCCCACCCGTCGTCCTCGGCGCGGTCCTTGACCGGCTCCGGAGCGGCGAAGGACTCGCCGACCATGCCCGCGGTGAGCGTGGTGCCGTCGGCCGGGTCGATCAGGATGAACGAACCGGTGCGGCGCGAGTCGGCGTAGGAGTCGACGGGCAGCGGCTCCGCGGTGCGGATCTTCACACGGCCGATGTCGTTGGCGACGAGCTGTCCCGGGTGCGGGTGCAGGGACAGGTCGTCGAGCGTGAGGCGGGACGGTATGTCCTTGACGATCGCCTTGACCGTGCGGGTGCCGTGCTTGATCAGCACCCGGTGGCCGACGGCCAGCGGCTGGTCGGCGACGTGGCAGACGGTCGCCTCCACGTCCTGGGTGGTCGCGGGCGCGTCCTTGGTCGGCACGATCAGGTCGCCGCGCGAGACGTCGATGTCGTCCGCGAGCAGCACCGT
Organism: Streptomyces sp. NPDC093094; assembly: GCF_044754345.1. Lineage (NCBI taxonomy): Bacteria > Bacillati > Actinomycetota > Actinomycetes > Kitasatosporales > Streptomycetaceae > Streptomyces > Streptomyces sp. NPDC093094. Next base: position 408,417 of record NZ_JBIVOX010000001.1, read on the forward strand.
CACCGACTGCGTCGTCCAGGCCACGTCGACCGGCTCGCCCAGCAGGTCGATCCCGGAGATCGTGGTGGTGCGGCCGGAGGGCAGCACGGTGACCGCGTCGCCGACCCGGAAGGTGCCGGCCGCGATCTGGCCCGCGTAGCCGCGGTAGTCGGGGTGCTCGGCGGTCTGCGGGCGGATCACGTACTGCACGGGCAGCCGGGCGTGGCAGTGGGCCAGGTCGTGGGTGACCGGCACGGTCTCCAGGTGCTCCAGGACGGTGGGGCCGCCGTACCAGTCCATGTGGGCGGAGGGCTCCACCACGTTGTCGCCCTCCAGCGCCGAGATCGGGATCGCGGTGACCTCGGGGACACCGAGCTCGGTGGCGTACGCCGTGAACTCCTCGGCGATCGCGGCGAAGACGGACTCCTGGTAGGCCACGAGGTCCATCTTGTTGACGGCGAGGACGACGTGCGGGACGCGCAGCAGCGCGGCGATCGCGGCGTGCCGGCGGGTCTGCTCGACCACGCCGTTGCGGGCGTCGACCAGGATGACCGTCAGCTCGGCCGTGGAGGCGCCGGTGACCATGTTGCGCGTGTACTGCACATGACCCGGGGTGTCGGCGAGGATGAACCGGCGCTGCGCCGTGGCGAAGTAGCGGTAGGCCACGTCGATGGTGATGCCCTGCTCCCGCTCGGCGCGCAGGCCGTCGGTGAGGAGCGCGAGGTCGGGGGCCTCCTGGCCCCGGTTGCGGGAGGCGTGCTCCACGGCCTCCAGCTGGTCGGCGAGGACCGACTTGGAATCGTGCAGCAGCCGGCCCACCAGCGTGGACTTGCCGTCGTCGACGGAGCCGGCGGTGGCGAACCGCAGCAGGGTGGTGGCCGAGAGCTCCTCGGTCGTGGTCGTGCTCATGCTTAGAAGTACCCCTCGCGCTTGCGGTCTTCCATCGCGGCCTCGGAGAGCTTGTCGTCGGCGCGGGTGGCGCCGCGCTCGGTCAGCCGGGAGGCGGCGATCTCGGCGATCACCTTCTCGATCGTGTCGGCGTCGGAGTCGACGGCCCCGGTGCAGGACATGTCGCCGACGGTCCGGTAGCGGATGAGCCGGTTCTCGACCTGCTCGTCCTCCCGGGGCCCGCCCCATTCGCCCGCCGTCAGCCACATGTTGCTGCGCCGGAACACGTCACGGCGGTGGGCGTAGTAGATCTCCGGCAGCTCGATGCCCTCGCGGGCGATGTACTGCCACACGTCCAGCTCGGTCCAGTTGGACAGCGGGAAGACGCGGACGTGCTCGCCCGGGGCGTGCCGGCCGTTGTACAGGTTCCACAGCTCGGGCCGCTGGCGGCGCGGGTCCCACTGCGAGAACTCGTCCCGCAGCGAGAACACCCGCTCCTTGGCCCGGGCCTTCTCCTCGTCGCGGCGGCCGCCGCCGAAGACCGCGTCGAACTTCTCCGACTGGATCTTCTCCGTCAGCGGCAGCGTCTGGAGCGGGTTGCGGGTGCCGTCCGGGCGCTCCTTGAGGACACCGCGGTCGATGTAGTCCTGCACGGAGGCGACGTGCAGCCGCAGGTGGTGCTTCTCCACCGCGCGGTCGCGGTACTCGATGACCTCGGGGAAGTTGTGCCCGGTGTCGACGTGCAGCAGCGTGAACGGCACCGGCGCCGGGGCGAACGCCTTCAGCGCCAGGTGCAGCATGACGATGGAGTCCTTGCCGCCGGAGAACAGGATCACCGGCTTCTCGAACTCGCCCGCCACCTCGCGGAAGATGTGGACGGCCTCGGACTCCAGGGCGTCCAGGTGCGAGAGGGCGTACGGGGTGTCGGTGTCCTCGTGGACGGAGGCGACGGTCGTCATGCCAGGCCCCTTTCGGTGAGCAGCGTGTGGAGCGACGCCGCGGACTCCTGCACGGTCTGGTTCTGCGACTCGATCCGCAGGTCGGGGCTCTCCGGCACCTCGTAGGGGTCGTCGACCCCGGTGAGGCCGGACAGTTCGCCCGCGGCCTGCTTGGCGTACAGGCCCTTCACGTCCCGCACGCTGCACACCTCGACCGGAGTGGCCACGTGCACCTCGACGTACGGCGTGGAGTGCGCCTCGTGCCGCTTGCGCACGGCGTCGCGGCTGTCGGCGTACGGCGCGATGACCGGGACCAGGGCCAGCACGCCGTTGCGGGCCAGCAGTTCGGCGACGAAGCCGATCCGCTGCACGTTGGTGTGCCGGTCCTCACGGGTGAAGCCGAGGCCCGCCGAGATGAACTCGCGGATCTCGTCGCCGTCGAGCACCTCGACGCGGTGGCCCTCCTCGCGCAGCCGGCCGGCCAGCTCGTACGCGATGGTGGTCTTGCCGGCGCTCGGCAGACCCGTGAGCCAGACGGTGGCTCCGGTCGTCACGTGGTTCTCCTGTATCTGGTCGTTCGTCATCCGTGCAGCCCGCACTCGGTCTTGCCGCGGCCGGCCCAGCGTCCGGCACGGGCGTCCTCGCCCTCCAGGACACGCCGGGTGCACGGGGCGCAGCCGACGGAGGTGTAGCCGTCCATCAGCAGCGGGTTGGTCAGGACGCCGTGCTCGGTGACGTACGCGTCCACGTCGTCCTGGGTCCAGCGGGCGATCGGCGAGATCTTGACCTTCTGCCGCTTCTCGTCCCAGCCGACGACCGGGGTGTTCGCCCGGGTGGGGGACTCGTCGCGGCGCAGGCCGGTCGCCCATGCCTGATAGTCCGTCAGCCCCTCCTGGAGCGGCTGCACCTTGCGCAGCTTGCAGCACAGGTCGGGGTCGCGGTCGTGCAGCCGGGGGCCGTACTCGGCGTCCTGCTCGGCGACGCTCTGGCGCGGGGTGATCGTGATGACGTTGACGTCCATCACGGCCGCGACCGCGTCCCGGGTGCCGATGGTCTCCTCGAAGTGGTAGCCGGTGTCCAGGAACACGACGTCCACGCCGGGCATGGCCCGTGAGGCGAGGTGCGCCACCACCGCGTCCTCCATGGAGGACGTGACGCAGAAGCGCTTTCCGAAGGTGTCCACCGCCCACTGGAGGATCTCCAGCGCGGATGCGTCCTCCAGTTCGCGGCCCGCCCGCTCGGCGAGCGCCTTGAGCTCCTCGGCCGTACGCACGTCCTGAGCCGTCGTCATGTGCGGTCCCCTCCCGATGAGTCGGTCTGAAGTCCCTGGGCGAGCAGCCCGAGGAACTTCAACTGGAATGCGCGGTTGCACGCCGCGCATTCCCAGGCGCCGTGGCCCTGCTCGTTCGGACGCAGGTCCTCGTCGCCGCAGTAGGGGCAGTAGAAGGGGGCGGCGCGCTCGCTCACGACAGGTCCTCCTCGGAGGCGCGCGCGGCCCAGACGGCGAACCGCTCGCCGTCCTCGCGCCCGGCCTGGAACCGCCTGAGCACCCGCTCGACGTAGTCGGGCAGTCCTTCGGAGGTGACCTTCAGGCCGCGGACCTTGCGGCCGAAGCCGGCCTCCAGGCCGAGGGCGCCGCCCAGGTGCACCTGGTAGCCCTCCACCTGGCGGCCCTCGTCGTCGAGGACCAGCTGGCCCTTGAGACCGATGTCCGCCACCTGGATACGGGCGCAGGCGTTCGGGCAGCCGTTGAGGTTGATGGTGAGCGGCTCGTCGAAGTCCGGCAGACGGCGCTCCAGTTCGTCGATCAGCTGGGAGCCGCGCTGCTTGGTCTCGACGATGGCGAGCTTGCAGAACTCGATGCCGGTGCAGGCCATGGTGCCGCGCCGGAAGGAGGACGGCCGGGCGGTGAGGTCCAGTGCCTCCAGCTCGTCGACCAGCGACTCGACCTGGTCCTCCTCGACATCGAGGACGATCATCTTCTGCTCGACGGTGGTCCGCAGCCGGCCCGAGCCGTGCGCCTCCGCCAGGTCGGCGATCTTCGTCAGGGTGGCGCCGTCGACCCGGCCGACCCGCGGCGCGAAGCCGACGTAGAAGCGGCCGTCCTGCTGGCGGTGGACGCCGATGTGGTCGCGCCACTGCCGGGAGGGCTGCTCGGGGGCGGGCCCGTCGATCAGCCGGCGGCCGCCGAGGTACTCGTCCTCCAGCACCTGGCGGAACTTCTCCGGGCCCCAGTCGGCGACAAGGAACTTCAGCCGGGCGCGGTTGCGCAGCCGGCGGTAGCCGTAGTCGCGGAAGATCGAGATGACGCCCTCGTAGACGTCCGGGACCTCGTCGAGCGGCACCCAGGCGCCCAGGCGCACACCCAGCTTGGGGTTGGTGGACAGACCGCCGCCGACCCACACGTCGAAGCCCGGGCCGTGCTCGGGGTGACGGACGCCGACGAACGCCACGTCGTTGATCTCGTGCACCACGTCCAGCAGCGGGGAGCCGGAGATGGCGGACTTGAACTTGCGGGGCAGGTTGGAGAAAGCCTTGTCGCCGATGATCCGGCGCTGGATCTCGTCGATGGCCGGGCTGCCGTCGATGATCTCGTCGGCGGCGATGCCCGCGACCGGGGAGCCGATGATCACACGCGGGGTGTCGCCGCACGCCTCGGTGGTGGACAGGCCGACCGCTTCCAGGCGGTTCCAGATCTCGGGCACGTCCTCGATACGGATCCAGTGGTACTGGACGTTCTGCCGGTCCGTGATGTCCGCGGTGCCGCGCGCGAACTCCTGCGAGATCTCGCCGATCACCCGCAGCTGCTCGGTGGTGAGCCGGCCGCCGTCGATGCGGACGCGCAGCATGAAGTACTCGTCGTCCAGCTCCTCCGGCTCCAGGACCGCGGTCTTGCCGCCGTCGATCCCGGGCTTGCGCTGGGTGTACAGCCCCCACCAGCGCATCCGGCCGCGCAGGTCGTTGGGGTCGATCGAGTCGAAGCCCCGCTTGGAGTAGATCGTCTCAATGCGTGTCCGCACATTGAGACCGTCGTCGTCCTTCTTGAACTGCTCGTTGCCGTTGAGCGGGGTGAAGTGCCCCGCGGCCCACTGACCCTCGCCACGGTGACGGCTCACCTTGCGGCGGGGAGTCGCGGCGGCGGGGTTCTGCGGGTTGGCGGCCATGGTTGTTACGTCCTTCGGGACCGGGGGAAAGCTGCTCTGACCTGCGCATGCGGGCGCGCGAGGGCATACTTGCGCGTCATTGCGCAGGGGAAAAAGGCGAGGGAACGGGAACGCGGGGCGCTGTGCTGTCAGCTCGCCGGACAGATGGCGCTGGACATGCGGCCGAGGTCGACGTGTCGCCGACTCACCAAGGCAATTCCAGTTCCAGACATGACGGAAGCGTGTCACGGCGATCTGGACACAGTCCAGCTTCATCCAGAATGTGGACACCCTTGTCCCGAAATTCGAGACAAGGGTGTCGTCGGTCACAACATCTGCGCGCAGGCTTGTCGGCGCAGGTCAGGCAGGGTATGCACCGGGCCACGGGCCGGGCGTGGGCCGTACCCGCTCCTCCTCGACCTTGGTGTCGAACAGCGTGAAGCCGCGGCGCAGGTAGTTGTCCATCGCGAACTCGCCGTCCTTGCTGCAGGTGTGCAGCCACACCCGCTTCGTCGCCGGACGGTCCGGCCAGCGCTCCGCCAGGTCCCAGGCGCGCGCGGCGCCGTACGACAGCAGATGGCCGCCGATGCGCCGGCCGCGGAAGGCCGGGATCAGCCCGAAGTACTCGATCTCGACCACGCCCTCGTCCCGCGGGGTCAGCTCCACGTACCCGGCGGGTGTGCCCCGGTCGAAGGCGACCCAGGTCTCCACGCCCGGGCGCTCCAGATGTTCCTGCCACTGGGCGTAGGTCCAGCCGAGCCGGTCGGTCCACAGGATGTCCCCGCCGACGGACGCGTACAGGAAGCGGCTGAACTCGGGCGAGGGCACCTCGGCGCGCACGATCCGCACGTCACCCTCGGGCGCGGCGGCCGGAAGGAGGTCGGCGGGCGAGGTCTGCTCCAGGGACCAGGTGGTCACGGCGATATGGGTCATGCCCGCCAGGGAATCATCTGGTCCGGATGTCTGTCGATCGCGGCCCCGGACGGAGCCGGGCGGCACCGCCGGAGCGACGCCCCGCTGTTCCGCCACCGGCGCCTGCGGGTCTGCCGCCGCCCTGCGGGTCCGTCATCGGGGCGGTGCCGGTCCACCGCGGGTGCCCGCTGTTCCGTCGCCGGCCTCTGCGGCTCTGCCGTCGCCCTGCGGGCCTGCCATCGAGGCGGTGCCGGTCCGTCGCCGGTGCCTGTGGGTCTGCCGTCGCGCTGCCGGTCCACTGTCGGCCCCTGTGGGTCTGCCGCCGCCCTGCGGGTCCGTCGCCGGGGTGGTGCCGGTCCGTCGCCGGTGCCTGTGGGTCTGCCGTCGCGCTGCCGGTCCACTGTCGGCCCCTGTGGGTCTGCCGCCGCCCTGCCGGTCCGTCGCCGGGGCGGTGCGGTTCGCCGTCGGTGCCTGCCGGTCCGCTGGCGGGGTGGTGTCGGACCGTCGTCGGTCTGCCGGGGCGGTGCCGGGCTGTCTTCGGTCCCTGCGGGTCCGTCGTCGGGGCGCGGCCGGGACCCGACGGCCACGCCGGTCTACCGCAGTGCCCTGTCGATCTCCGGCAGCGGCACGGAGAACAGCATCCGCCCGGACTGGGCCCAGACCTCGCCGGTCCGCGCCCAGTAGGAGAGGGACGCCGCCGAGGGGCTCCAGCAGTGCGGAGAGCTCTCGGAGCCGCACCGGGCGGCCCGGGCGCCGTCCGTGTCCTGGCGCCACAGCGTGCCGTGGGTCTCGTCCCCGGCCGCCGCGCGGCTGACGTACCAGCCGGAGCGGTGCGCCAGGACGCCGCGCACGTCGGACGCCTCGGTCCGGTACGCCTCCACGGCGCTCACCCGCCCCTCGGCGTCCGCGGCGAGCGGGCCGGGCCGGGCCGGGTCCGTGCCGAAGGGGTAGCGCCACAGCCGGGTTCCGGCCTCGCTGCCCGGTGCCGTCCGTTCGGCGGCGACCAGGGTGTCGGGCGTCGTGCTGCGGTCCAGGCCGAGAGCGCCGAGGCGGGTGCCGCCGGAGGCGGGCCGGTAGGCGCCGACGGCCGGCAGCACGTACCGCAGGCCGTGCGCCGAGAAGCCGCCGGGCACCCGGCCGACCGCGGGCGCGGCGACGCTCGTGCGCAGGGTCCGGTTCACGTCGTACACATAGACGGCGTCGTCGGCGGCGACCAGCAGCTTGTCCCGGTACCAGACCAGCCCGGACAGGTCGGAGGGGAGCGCCCGGTAGTCCCGCCCGCCGTCGACCGGGACGACGAGCAGGGCGGAGGCGTAGGGGAGCCGGCCGGAGGCGTCCGCGTCGACGAAGGACAGCAGGGGCAGGCGGGTGCCCCGCTCGCCGGCGGTACGGCCTGCCAGCACCACCCGGTGCGCTCCCCACAGGCCGTCGCCGTCCGCGTCGCCGGAGGTGGTCACGGCTCCCGGGCGCAGGGCGCGGCCGCCGGAGGCGTCCCAGCAGTGCGCGCTGGCCGCGGCGGGCCCGGCCGGCAGCGCGGCACGCTCGGCGGGGGTGCACTCGGCGGCGGGGCGCAGGGTGCGGTCGGCCTCGGCGAGCAGGGTGGCGACGCCGACGGGCCGGCCCATCGACGCGGTGAGCCGGCGCAGGGCACCGGCCGGTACGAGGTCCTCGGTCAGCCGGGCCCCGTCGGCGGCGAGCGGCCGCAGGGAGCCGGGGTCCTCCTCGACCGTGGCCTGGGAGGCGCTGATCATGGTGGCGGCGGCGGTCAGCGCGAGGGCGGTGCCGGTCAGGAACGCGCGCAGCGCCCTGCCCCGTCTGCGCCGGCGATGTCTGCCGCGTTGCTTCATGAGCTCCCTCTCCAGGCCCGCCCGGGCCGGGTCAACTGCGCCTGGTGATCCGTGTGTTGATCCAGGAGCGGCTGTGGCGGCCCGTAGGGATGCTACGTCAGCGGGGTGTGCCGGGGGGCGTGGACCGGGCAAATTCACGGACGAAGTCGGCCAAGGCGGAACCGGAACCGGTTTCAGCCCGCGGACTGCCGACGGGCCTCCCGCACCGCGGGGGCCGTGGAGTGGGGCAGCAGGTCGAGAGGGTCGTCCGGAAGCAGGACCGTCACCTCCACCGCGGCGGAGAAACGATACGGCCGGTGCTCCAGGAAGCCTTCCAGATAACGCCGTACCCGTGACATCTCCGCCCGCACGGTCACCGTGCGCCCCGAGTCGCCGAACAGATCCTCCGCCAGTCCCGCGGCACTGCGCCCGCCCGGACGCCGGGCCAGCAGATACAGCAGCTCCGCGTGGCGCGGGCTCAGCTCACGGCACCATTCGCCCGCCTCGCCGGACACCGTCACCGTCCAGCGGCGCGGCTGCGTCAGGTCCAGCACGATCCGGCTGCCGCCCCGCGCCCGGGGCCGGTCCGCGGCGGCCCGCACCAGCCACCCGCCGCCCAGCGGCTCCAGCGAGCACAGCCCGAGACCGGGCAGCCACCGGTGCCCCGCGGACAGGGAGGCGGGCAGCGCGGTCCGGCGGGTGTACGGCATCCCGGTCACCGCCGCCGTCCAGCCGTCCCGGTCCATCACCAGCGCGCGCCCGCCGATCCGGGCCAGCACCGGCGCGGCCACCGCCCGCAGCCGCTCCAGCGAGGCCAGATGCAGCTCCCGCAGCCGCGCCTCGGCGAGTTTGGCCACCGCGTCGACCCAGGAGAGCGTGGCCGGATGCATCGTCTCCAGCGGGCCGCTCACATCCACCACGCCGATCAGCCGGCCGTCGCGCGGGTCGGTGAGCGGCGCCCCCGCGCAGGTCCAGCCGGCCTGCGCGCGCACGAAGTGCTCGGAGGCGAACACCTGCACGGGCTGCCGCACCACCACGGGGGTGCCCACACCGTTGGTGCCGACCACGTCCTCCCCCCAGTCCGCGCCCGGCTCGAAACCCAGATGGTCCGCCATGCGCAGCACGGACGCGCTGCCCTCCCGCCACAGCACGCACCCGTCGGCGTCGGCGACGACCATGATGTGCCGGGCGGTGTCCGCGACCGACAGCAGCCCCTCCCGCAGCACCGGCAGCACCAGGCGCAGCGGCGACTCCTCCCGGCGCCGCAGCACCTCCTCCGGCGGGAGCAGCCCCGACCGGCAGCCGCGGTCCGGATCCACCCCGCTGCGCAGCATGCGCTCCCACGAGTCCTCGATCACCGGCCGGGGCGCGACGCGCGTCCGCTGCCCGGAGAGCGTCGCCTCGCGCACCTCGCTGAGCACCCGTGCCGCGTCCACGGCGGCCAGCTGCGTCACGTTCAGCGGCGGGTTCGCCACGGGATCCTCCCCGGATGGGCCGACGGCGACCGGATGTCAAGCCCCGGGGGCGACGGTTTCCGGTCGTGTACTGATGGTGTGTCCATAGTGCCGCCCGTTCGGGACGGAGGGGTGCAGTCCGGTCACCGCGCCCGGAAAGTTGCAACCCTCTGCAACCCTGGTGAACAGCAGTGCGGTGGTTGAACATTGACCGACGCCGCCCGTGCGGCGTTCCGTGGCCTCTTCACGGGCCAGTTGTGCGGGGGTGGTGCCGTGTCGGCGCAGCACCACCCCCGCCGCCGGCGCGTCACCCGGCGGCCCCGCCCGGTTCACGCGACGGGCCGCGCCCGCTCGACGATCGAGGCCAGATCCAGTGTGTGCGGCAGCGTCCCGAACGCCGCGCCCCCGTCGCCCCCCAGCCGGGCCGCGCAGAACGCGTCGGCGACCGCCGGCGGCGCGAACCGCACCAGCAGCGACCCCTGGAGCACCAGCGCCAGCCGTTCCACCAGCCGGCGGGCCCGCGCCTCGATGCCGTCCAGGTCGGCCAGCTCGGTCAGCAGCCCCTTGATCGCCGCGTCCAGCCGGTGGTCCGCCCCGCGCGCCCGGCCCACCTCGTGCAGGTAGGCGTTCAGCGCCTGCGGCTCGCGCCGGAGCGCCCGCAGCACGTCCAGCGCCTGGACGTTCCCCGCGCCCTCCCAGACCGAGTTCAGCGGCGACTCGCGCACCAGCCGGGGCAGGCCCGAATCCTCGACGTACCCGTTGCCGCCCAGGCACTCGGCGGCCTCCACCGCCAGCGGGGCGCACCGCTTGGTCACCCAGTACTTCGCCGCCGGCACCGCCAGGCGCAGGAACGCGCGCTCCTGCTCACCGCCGTCGTCGTACGCCGCCGCCAGCCGCAGCGCCAGCGCGGTCGCCGCCTCCGACTCCAGTGCGAGATCGGCCAGCACATTGCGCATCAGCGGCTTGTCGGCGAGCCGTCCGCCGAACGCCTCGCGGTACGAGCAGTGGTGGACGGCCTGCGCGACGGCCTGCCGCATCAGGCCCGCCGACCCCAGCACGCAGTCCAGCCGGGTCGCCGCCACCATGTCGATGATCGAGCGCACCCCGCGCCCCTCCTCGCCGACCCGGCGTGCCCAGGTGCCGTCGAACTCGACCTCGGCGGAGGCGTTGGAACGGTTGCCCAGCTTGTCCTTGAGCCGCTGGATCAGGAAGGTGTTCCGCGAGCCGTCGTCCAGCACCCGCGGCACCAGGAAACAGGTGAGGCCCTCCGGGGCCTGCGCCAGCACCAGGAAGCCGTCGGACATCGGGGCCGAGCAGAACCACTTGTGCCCGGTCAGCCCGTACGTCCCGGCCTCGGCCAGCGGCCGTGCGGCCGTCGTGTTCGCACGGACGTCGCTGCCGCCCTGCTTCTCCGTCATGCCCATGCCGAACAGGGCGCCCGCCTTCAGCCGCGCGGGCCTGAGGTCACGGTCGTAGACGGTGGACGTCAGCCGCGGCTCCCACTCGGCGGCCAGCGCGGGATCGGTGCGCAGGGCGGGGACGGCCGCGTGCGTCATCGACAGCGGACAGCCGTTGCCGGCCTCCACCTGCGTCCACACCAGGAACGCCGCCGCCCGGCGGACATGCCCGCCCGGCCTCGACCAGGCCGACGTCAGTCCGGCCGACACCCCCTTGCCGAGCAGCCGGTGCCAGGACGGATGGAACTCGACCTCGTCGACACGGTTGCCGTACCGGTCGTGGGTGCGCAGCCGTGGCGGATGCTCGTTGGCCAGCACCCCCCATTCCTGCACCTGGGCCGACCCCGAGGTCCGGCCGAGCGCCGACAGCTCCTCCAGCGACTCGTCGAGCAGGTCGGGGCCGAGATGCCGCCCGACGGCCTCCACCAGCGCGCGATCGGTGCCGAAGACGTCGTGGCCGACGAGCGGCGGGGGCTGATTGGTCACGGTGTGGGTGCTGCGTGCCATGCCGGGAACCTACCCCCAGGTAGCGGAGTGCTCACCCCCGGGACACGGTCCCGTCGGGGTCCGCCGTCCCACCAGGGTGATTGCAGTCCTTTCCGGCGGATACCTTTGGGTCGTGCAGCCAGCAAGTGAACCGACTCCTCCGAGGCAGCCCTCCGGGCGTCTCCACCGCGCGCGTGCCCTCTACCGGAACGTCTCCAAGCGCAGGACCGCCTGGCTGCTGCTGAAGGACACCGTCAACTCGTGCATCGAGTACCGCATCCTCGGCCTCGCCGCGGAGGCCGCGTTCTTCACCCTGCTGTCCGTGCCGCCGCTGCTGCTCAGCATGATCGGCATGCTCGGCTACGTCGACGACTGGACCGGCACCGACACCATCACCAGTCTGGAGACCAACCTCCTGGAGGCATCCCGCACGGTCCTGTCCGACAAGGGAGTGCACGACATCGCGCAGCCGATCCTGGACGACGTCATGAAGGGCGGCCGTCCCGACATCATCTCCATCGGCTTCCTGTTCGCCCTGTGGTCCGGGTCGCGCGCGGTGAACGTCTTCATCGACACCATCACCGTGATGTACGGCCTCGACGGCGTCCGCGGCATCGTCAAGACCCGGCTGCTGGCCTTCCTGCTGTTCCTCGTGGCCCTGCTGATCGGCTCGGTCGCGCTGCCGCTGATGGTGGCCGGGCCGGACGCGGTCCTGCGGGTCCTGCCCTGGTCGACGACCCTGGTCCAGGCGCTGTACTGGCCCGTGGTCATCGTGCTCTCCATCGCCTTCCTGACCACGCTCTACCACGTCTCCGTGCCCGTCCGCTCCCCGTGGATCGAGGACGTGCCCGGCGCCCTGGTCGCCCTCGGCATGTGGGTGCTGGGCAGCTTCCTGCTGCGCATCTACCTCACCAACACCGTCGAGGGCGCCACGATCTACGGCTCGCTGGCCGCCGCCGTCGCCGTACTGCTGTGGATCGGCGTGTCCGCCTTCGCCGTGCTGGTCGGCGCCGCCGTCAACGCCGCCATCGACCGGGTGTGGCCCGCCGCCGCGACCGCGGCCGCCCGCGAGGCGAACGAGCGGGTGCGCCAGGCGCAGGTCGCCGAGTACGTCGCCCGCGCCGCCGCGCATCTGGAGAGCGACCCCGACGACCCGGACATGCCCTCCGAGTTCCCCGAGCGCTGGTCGCGCTTCCTGCCCCCCGAGGACGTGTCCTCCCGTCTGCGCACCCACGCCAAGAGCCCGGGCAAGCCCCCGGGCCCGCAGCGGCCGCCGGAGAAGTGACCGCGAAGGACATGACCGCGGCTCAGCGCCTCCACACCGCCGCGGTCTCCCGCGCGTAGTCCGCGAAGTCGCGCGGCGCGCGGCCCAGGACCTGTGTCACCCCGTCCGAGAGGCGGGCGTTGCGCCCGTCCAGCAGCGTCCCGAACAGCTCCACGAGGAACCCCGTCTCCTCCGCGGGCAGCCCGGACGCGGTGAGCACCTCGCCGTACTCGGCCCCCGGCACCGCCCGGTACTCCAGCTGCCGCCCGGCGGCCCGCCCCGCCTCGGCGACCGCCTCCCCGAACGACAGCAGCCGCGGCCCGGACACCTCGATCGTCTCCCCGGCGTACCGGTCGCCGCCGGTCAGCGCGGCCACCACCACGTCCGCGACGTCCCGCACGTCGACGAACGGCTCGCGCACCTCACCCGCCGGGAACACCAGCCGCCCGCTCTCCCGCAGCTCCTCCGCCAGCGGGCCCTCGCTGAAGTTCTGCATGAACCACGCCGCCCGTACGACCGTCCAGTCCGTCCCCGCCTCCCCGACCGCCGCCTCCGTCGGCAGCGCCTGGTCCTCGCCGCGCGCCGACAGCAGCACCAGCCGCCGTACGCCGAGCCCGGCCGCCTCGCGGGCCAGCTCGCCCACCTCCCGCGTGGCCTGCGGCGAGCCCACGTCGGTGGGGTGCACGAGATAGGCGGCATCGGCGCCGCGCAGCGTGTCCGCCCAGGTCGAGCGGTCGCTCCAGTCGAAACCGTGGGCCCGGGAGGCCGCCCGGACGGTCAGCCCCGCGGCCCGGGCCGCCTCGGCCACCCGGCTGCCGGTGCGGCCCGACGCCCCCGTCACCACCACGGTCATGCCCTGGGCACTCCGCGTGCTCCGTGTGTCCTGGGCGCTCCGCGTGTCCTGGGTGTCCTGCGTGCTCTGCGTGTTCTGCGTCATGGCCTCAGTCAACTCGCCCTCCGGGCACGGGCCCATCGGTGAACGGCTCGTTCCCATAAGCGCGCGTCTACGCTGACCCCATGGATGCCCTCGCCGGCCTGCTGGACGGGCCCCGCGCCCGCGGCGCCTTCATGATCCGGGCGTGCTTCGACCCGCCGTGGAGCGTGCGCGTGGAGGACCGGGCGCCGCTCACCGTGATGCTCGTGGCGCGCGGCGACGCCTGGATCCTGCCCGACGGCGGGGAGGGGGTGCGGCTGCGGGCCGGCGACCTCGCCGTCGCGCGCGGCCCCGACGCCTACACCTGCGCCGACGACCCCGGCACCGCCCCGCAGGCGCTGATCCTGCCCGGCGGCGGGTGCAGCCACCCCGACGGCCGGCCGCTCAACGGCTCCATGGACCTCGGTGTGCGCACCTGGGGCTCCGCCGCGGACGGCGAGGCGCTGATCCTGATCGGCACCTACCTGTGGCCGGGCGAGGTCGGCGGGCGGCTGCTGGACGCGCTTCCGCCGCTGCTCACCCTGGCCTCCGACACCTGGGACTGTCCGCTCACGCCCGTCCTCATGGAGGAGATCGTCCGCGACGAGCCCGGACAGGAGGTCGTCCTTGACCGGCTCCTGGACCTGCTCGTGATCGCCGCGCTGCGGGCCTGGTTCTCCCGGCCCGGTGCGGAGTCGCCCGCCTGGTACCGGGCGCTGGCCGACCCGGTCGTGGGACGGGTGCTGCGGCTGATCCAGGACGATCCCGGGCATCCCTGGACGGTCGCGGACCTCGCGGCGAAGGCGGGGGTCTCCCGGGCGGCCCTGGCCCGGAGGTTCTCGGAACTGGTCGGGGAGCCGCCGATGGCCTACCTCACCGGGTGGCGGCTGGCCCTGGCCGCGGACGCGCTGCGGGACACCGGCGACACCCTGGAGGCCATCGCGAGGAGAGTCGGCTACGGGAGCGCCTTCGCGCTGTCCAGCGCGTTCAAGAGGGCGTACGGCGTGAGCCCGCAGGAGTTCCGGCTGCGAGGGGTGTGACAGCGGACGCGCCGTGGTCCGTGCCCGTCCGCGCGGTTCCCCGCGCTCCTTCCGGCACGCCTACGCTGGTCCCTGTGTACGAGGAGAGGCCGTCTCTTGTCGCGGGCGCCGTCGTCTGGACGAACACACCGTCCCCGGCCGGCGGTGGACGCGTCCTGCCCGACGGCTGCATGGACCTGCTGTGGCACGAGGGCCGGCTGCTCGTCGCCGGGCCCGACACCCGGGCCTACGTCACCGACGGCGCGGACGGCCCCTGGGCGGGGCTGCGCTTCTGGCCCGGCGACGGACCCGCGTGGCTGGGCGTCCCCGCGCGGGAGCTGCGCGACCGGCGGGTGGAGCTGGCCGATCTGTGGCCCGCCCGGGAGGTGAGACGGCTCACCGAGCGGGTCGGGGCCGCCGGGGATCCCGCGCGCGGACTCGAGGAGGCGGTGCTGCTGCGGTCGGGCGCCGTCGAGCCGCCCGACCCGGTCCTGCGGATGATCGTCGCCGCCCTGGACGCCGGCCGTCCGGTGGGCGCACTCGCCGACGAACTGGGCCTCGGAGCACGCCAGTTGCACCGCCGGTCGCTCGCCGCCTTCGGCTACGGGCCCAAGACGCTCGCGCGGATCCTGCGGCTCCAGCGGGCCCTGGCGCTCGCGAGGTCCGGTGCGCCGCTCGCCGACACCGCCGCCCGGGCGGGCTACGCGGACCAGGCGCATCTCAGCCGTGAGGTGAGGGAGTTGACCGGGACGACGCCCGGCCGGCTACGAGGCTGAGCCGGACGGGGCGAACAGGTCGACGCCGTTGCCGTCGGGATCGTGGACCACGGCGTAACGCTGGCCCCAGAACGCGTCCCACGGCTTGAGCTCGCCGTGGTACCCGGCGGCGACCAGGTCCTCGTACACGGCGTCCACCTCCTCGGGGCCGTCGCACAGCAGGGCCAGGGCGGCCCGGCCGCCGCCGGAAGGGGCCCGCCAGCTGGGGTGGAAGGACAGTACGGTCTCCTCGGTGTCGAGCAGCAGCCGCGTACCGCCGGGCAGCGCGGCTTCCGTGTGCGGCTGCCGCCCGGCGTCCTCGGGGAAGACGAAGCCGAGGCGGCGGTAGAAGGCGACGGAGGCGGCCATGTCGCCGACGACCAGGCCGATGGCGTCGAATCGTGGAGTCATGCGGCCACCGTAGCCACGGACCGCCGGGGCCGTCTTGAAGGAAACGGACACGGGCCGGGAGCCCGGGCACGAACATGTGTGCGGCAGGATGGGTGCATGAGACCCACCGCGCGCGTGCCTCTCGTCCTGCTGCTGGCCCCCCTGCTGCTCACCGCGTGCGGCACCGAGCGGAAGGCCGGCGCCCCTGCGGCACCCGCCTCCCGGGCCGAACTGGCCTCCCGTTCCAAGCCGTTGGGCATCGCACCGGAGCACGTCTACGCCATCGAGGCGCCGCCCGGCTTCGTCCTCGCCCGGCAGTCCGTCGGCGTGTTCGGCGGCGACGGCTTCTCCGCCGCCTATGTCGACAGCGGGTCAGGGGGCGGCCGGATCACCCTCACCGTCGACCGGGGCACGATGACCGCCGCGAACTGCCCCACCCTGCCCGCCGCCTCGTCCGGCGAACCCGCCGCCTGTGAACGCGACGGCGACGCCTGGTACCGGGTGTCCGGAGCCCGGCGCGAGTACGCGGTGCCGAAGGAAGGACACGTCCTGCGCCTCGCCGCCGAGGGCGACGTCCCCCGCGACGCCCTGCGCGAGGCCGCCCTCGGCGCCCACCGCCCCGGCGGCGACGAGCTCGACGCCCTCCTCCCCGAGACCCCGGCGGCCACCGGCCCCCTGGAACGAGGCGACCTCCCCCCGGCCGGCGACGGGGCCCCCGACAACAGCGTCGGCGCCGGCGGCTAGGGCCTGTCCGACCATTCGCGTCGTCGCCCGAAGGGCGGCCGCGCGCCGTCAGGTGCGTGCTCTCGGCGTGCCGGCTCCAGGCTCTAGGAGGCTGCCGGGGGCAGGACGAGGAGGACGTCCCCGTCGGCGCGTTCGCCCGCGCGGTCGCTGGGGATGCCCGCGAGCTCGCCGTCCACCACCATCGCCGTCGAGCCGCCGCCGTCGAGGTTGACCGCCTCCACCGCGCCCAGGCTGCGCAGCACCGCCGCGGTCTCCTCGACCGTCAGGCCGGCGCTGTGGCCGGGGCGGCGGCCGTCCGCGGTGACCAGGACGATCCGCCCGTCGGCGGTGACACCGGCCGCGGTGCGCGGGGCGCGCTGGAGATACCAGTTGTTGTAGAGCAGGGCACGGTCCGAGCCCTGGACGTCCTCGGGGCTCCAGCCGTCCCGCACCGGGTCGAGGGCCACCGCACCGTCGTGCAGCAGCAGCGGACCGCCGCCCACCACGGAGGAGTCCGACGACAGCGCCACCCGGGTGTCGGTGTCCGTCTTCACCACCATCCCGCGGGTCATGAGCCGCGCGCCGACGGGGGCGTGCGCGCGCAGCCAGGCCGCCTCGGTGCCGGTGCCCTGGAGCAGCGAGCCCTGCGCGGGCACGGACCCGCCCCGGCTCGTCCGTACGGCGGTCACCACGCCGTCGGCGTCGAGCGTGACCTGGTGCCCCGTGCCCTCGGGAGCCCTGGTGCCGAACTTCGGTGTGACGGCGATCAGTTCGTTGTCGTTGCCGCAGGTGAAGTCGTGCGCGGGGTGGGAGAAGGGCGTGAGGGTGCCGACGCCGCCGCAGTTCACGATCAGCCCCGCCTGCCGGTTCAGGCCCGTCACCTCGCGGGTGATCCCGTCCGCCGTGCGGACCGTGACACTGGTCCTGGTCCGGCGCACCGCGGCCCGCCGCCCCGACTCGTCCGGCAGGATCAGCGCGGGCCTGCCGTTCACCGCCTCCGAGACGAGGTCGCCGCCCACCACCGAGACTCCGGCCGGGTCGCCCTCGGTGCCGGCCGTCCAGTTGCCGGGAGTGGTCCGGTCCCCGGTGATGACGAAGAAGCCGCCGTTGACCGCCGCGAGCGCGCCGGTGCGCCGCGCGACGGACGAGGTGGTCTCGCGGCCCGGCACGATCCCGCTCGCCAGCTCGGACCGCAGCCGGCCGCGGAACAGCGCGGGGTCGATCATCAGGACGTCCAACGACCAGGGGCCGGTCGTGGGGTTGCCGTCCTCACTGGTGTGCTGCACGGCGGCGGTCAGCCCCTGCCCCACCAGGGCGCTCCTGACCTGGTCGGCCGCGGCCCGGTCGGCGTACCGGCCCACCCGCACCAACCAGCCCAGCGGCCGGTCGGCGGGCCCGGCCGGATCCGGTCCCGCGGTGGCGTCCCGCCGCGGCTCGTGACCGGCGGCGCGGACCCTGCCCTCCAGTTCGGCGACCTCCGCCTCGGTCGTGCCGACGCCGACCGTGACCGTCCAGAAGTCGTCCGCCGACACCTCGCCGCGCTCGATCGCGATGTGGGTCAGCCCCTCGGCCAGCTGCCGCGTGGACCGGGTCTCCGTCAGAGTCCCCGGCCCGAGCGGCAGTTCGCCGGACGCGGCCTGCTCGCCCTCCCGTACGGCCTTGGGGACGGCCGCCACACCCGTGACGACGGCGACGGTGGCCAGTGCGGCGGCGAGGGCCCGGCCGACGCCGCTGCCCAGAGCCGAACGGATCTTCATCGGTCGTGCCTTTCACCTGCGGTCGTGCGCGGCGACTCACCACGGTCGTGCGCTGCGACCGTGCACGATACGCACCTCACGGGCCTCGGTACGCATCCGGACTCACCCACCGCACAGGAGTCGCAATCGCGGATGGACCGGGACACAGTGGACCGCGCCCGGACGTGCGCCCGGGCGCGGGTCGCTCAAGTGGCCCTGGAAGGAAGGGCGTTGTGGTGTCCCGCCGCAGGATCCGTCAGATGCGCGGTGCCGCCGCGCTCGCCCGCTCCACCGGAGTCGTCGACAGCTCCGTGCGGGTGTTCTCCGGACGGTCGCCGTCCATCAGGCGGACCAGCAGGCGCAGGGCCGTCACCGCCATCTCGGCGACCGGCTGACGGACCGTCGTCGGCGGCGGGGCGGTCCGGCGGGACTCCGGCAGGTCGTCGAGGCCGACCGCGCCGACGTCGTGCGGGATCCTCGGCCCCCGCTCGCCCGGCGCGTCGTACACCCCGGGCGCCATCCGGTCCGGACGGACGAGCGGCGCGGTGGGCGGCTCCGGCAGGGCCGGCAGTTCGTGCGTGCGGCGGCGGGCCGACGCCGCGTCGAAGTCCGTGTGCCGGACGTGCTGCGGGCGGTACCCGATCCCGGCCGGGGCCGTCGGACGTCACTGGATAGAAAGCGCTTCCTGTCTTGGGTGGGGCGGGGAAGGACGTGAAGAGCGCGGTGATCTCCCGGTGCGGCCCGGGGGTGTCGTGCCTGGTTCCGGGGCTGCCGTGCCTGGTCTCGTGGTCGTCGTTCCTGGGTGCGGAGCTGTCGTGCCTGGTCCGGTGCCCCCTGGGTCCCTCGGGTGGCGCAACCGGGATCCCCTCCACCGGAATACAGGCGTGCGATGTGATGCTCTGATGTGAACGGTGCAGAAATGCAGCGGGGCTCTGCGGTGCGGCACTGTGGCGAAGGGCTGGTGGGGCGCATGTCGGAAGGCCGGTCGGAACCAGTGGTCGCGACGCCCCACGGGGCGGTGCGCGGCCGGTACGAGCACGGTGTCGCGGTGTTCCGGGGCATCCCCTACGCGGCACCCCCCTTCGGGCCCCGGCGGTTCCGGCCGCCCGAGCCGCCCGAACCGTGGGACGGCGTGCGCGACGCCGGCGCGTTCGGGCCGACACCGCCGAAACCGCCCTACTCGGACGCGTTCGCGCAGTACCTCTCCGATCCCGTGGTCGCCGGCGACGACTGCCTGAACCTCAACGTGTGGACACCCCGGCCGGACCCCGGCGCCCGGCTGCCCGTGCTGGTCTGGTTCCACGGCGGCGCCCTGACCAGGGGATCCTCCGCCGTGCCCGTGTACGCGGGGCACGGCTTCGCGCGCGACGGGATCGTGGTCGTCTCCGTCAACTACCGGCTCGGCGTCGAGGGCTACGGGCTGTTCCCCGACGCGCCCCCCAACGCCGGGCTGCGCGACCAGCTCGCCGCGCTGCGATGGGTGCACGAGTCCGTCGCGGCGTTCGGCGGCGACCCCGCACAGATCACCCTCGCCGGGCAGTCCGCCGGAGCCATCAGCGTCGGCGCGCTGATCGCCGCACCGCAGGCGCAGGGGCTGTTCCGGCGGGCCGTGCTGCAGAGCGGGCCGCCCGAGGCGAGCGAACGGGACAAGGTGCGGCGGATGGTCCGCCGGATGGCGGCCCGGCTGAAGGTGCCGGCCACCGCGGAGGCGTTCGCCGCGGTCGACCGGGAGCTGCTGCTGCGCGCCCAGGCCGAGGTGGGGCGGCTGAGCAGTCCGGTGCTGGGCGGGCCCGCCTTCGGGATCGTCGTCGACGGGGACCTCGTGCCGCGCGATCCGCTGGAGGCGCTGACCGACGGGTCGGCCGCGGCCGGGGCGGAGCTGCTGCTGGGGTGGACCCGGGACGAGTACCGGCTGTGGCTGGTGCCGGGCGGGCTGCTGGAGCGGGTCGACCGGCTGGGGGCGGTCGCGCTGGCGGGGGCGCGGGCGCGGTGCCGGTGCGGGCCGGAGGTGGCGCGGGGGTACCGGATGCTGCATCCGGAGGCCGGGGCGGCGGAGGCCGTGGGGCAGATGGTGACCGACCATCTGCTGCGGCTGCCGTTGCACCGGCTGGCCGACGCGCGGGCCGGGACGGCGTACGTGTACGAGTTCGCCTGGCCGTCGCGGCTGCCGGGGCTGGGGGCGTGTCATGCGCTGGAGCTGGGGTTCGTGTTCGACACGGGGGAGACGCGGGAGTCGGCGAAACTGGCGGGGGAAGGGGCGCCGGGGGAGCTGTCGCGGGAGATGCACGGGGCGTGGGTGCGGTTCGCCTCCGGCGGGGGGCCGGGGTGGCGGGCGTGGGACGCGGAGCATCCGGTGCGGGTGTTCGGGGAGGAGGGGGCGGACGGCGAGGTGCTGCCGGCCCGTACGGTGCTCGGTCCGCGGGACCGGGAGCTTGCGTTGTGGTCCGGGTCCGGGCCGGGGTCGGGGTCGGGGGCGGGCGCGGGGGCGGAGGAGGCCGGTGCGGAGGAGGCCGCGTTGCACGGGGCGGAGCTGCGGGCGGTGATCAGCCGGCTGCGGCGGTCGGCTGCTGTGCGCCGGCGTTGACGGGGTGCCTGCGGCGGCCCGCGGCTGTCCGGTGGGGGTGCTGTGGCGCCGGTGGTGGGGGGTGGGCCGGGGGGGGGGGGGGGGGGGGGGGGGGGGGGGGCGGCGGCGGCGGGCCGCCCCCCCCCCCGCCCCCCCCCCCCGCCCGGGGGGGGCGGGGGGGGGGGCCCCCCCGGCGGGGGGGGCGGCGCGGAGGGCCAGAAAAAAAAGAC
>NZ_JBIVOX010000001.1:429102-465931 GCF_044754345.1 Streptomyces sp. NPDC093094
GGGGGCGGCGGGGGGGCCCGGGGGGCGGGGGGGGGGGGGGGGGGGGGGGGGGGGGGCCCGGCGGGGGGGGGGGGGGGGGGGGGGCGGGGGGCGGGCCGGGGGGTGTCCGTCCTCGGTCCGGCGATCGGCCTCCTCCAGCGGCTCGGGGACGTTCCCGCCGGCCGCTGCGGGCGGGCACCCCCCGTCCCGCCCCCTCCCCGCCGTGTGTGGCCATCCCCGTCTGTCGTGTGTGGCTTTCCCGTCTGTCGTGTGTGGCCATCCCCGTCTGTCGTGTGTGGCTTTCCCGTCTGTCGTGCGTGGCCATGTCCGTCTGCCGTGCGCGGCTCTCCCGCCTGTCGTGCGTGGTTGCCTTCCGTCGTGTGCGGTCGTCGCCCCCGCGCTGTGCGTGGTGCTCTCCGTCGTGAGTGGTTGTTCCCTCAGCTGTATGTGGTCGCCCCCGCTGTGCGTGGCCGTGTTCCGTCGGTGGTGCTGTCGTTTCTTCCGTCCTGCGTGGCAGACCGGATCCGCTTCTTCCTGCCGCCGGGGGGCCGGTCAGGACTGCCGGAAGGTCCGGGCGATCTCGGTGATGGTCCGGGGGCCCACCCGGCAGCAGCCGCCGATGAGGCGGGCGCCTGCTGCGTGCCAGGCGGTGAGCTGGGCCGGGGTGAAGGTGGGACTGCCGGTCCAGGTGCGGGTGCGGGGGTTCCAGGTCTCTCCGCTGTTGGGGTAGGCGACCACCGGCTTGCCCGTGACGCGGAAGGCCGTGGTGACGGCGGGCCTGATGTCCTCGGGTGCGCTGCAGTTGATGCCGACGGCGATGATCTCGTCGGTTTCGGCGGCGAGGGCGAAGGCGTCCTCCAGGGGCTGGCCCGCACGGGTGCGGTCGCCGGAGACGGTGTACGACAGCCAGGCGGGCACGCCGAGCCCGCGCACGGCACGCAGCAGGGCCTTCGCCTCGTCGGTGTCGGGGACCGTTTCGAGGGCGAGCACGTCGGGCGCGGCGGCGGCCAGGGCCTCGATGCGGGGGCGGTGGAAGCGTTCGAGGTCGGCGACGCCGAGGCCGTAGCGGCCCCGGTACTCGGAACCGTCGGCCAGCATGGCCCCGTAGGGGCCGACCGACGCCGCTGCCCAGAGGGGCCTGGTGATCCCCCGGGCGTGGGCGCGTCCGGCCGCCTCGCGGGCCGACTCCACGCTCAGGGACAGGAGCCGGGCTGCCTCCCGGTGTCCGATGCCGCGCCGGGCGAAGCCCTCGAAGGTGGCCTGGTAGCTGGCGGTGATGGCCACGCTCGCGCCCGCCTCGTAGTAGGCGAGGTGCGCCTCGGTGACCGCCTCGGGCCGCTCGGCGAGCAGCCGTGCCGACCACAGTTCGTCGCTCAGGTCGTGTCCGGCGGCCTCCAGCTGGTTGGACATCCCGCCGTCCAGGACGACCGGCCCGGCGGCCAGGGCGTCCGCGAGGTGCGCTGTGCTGTCGGTGCTCATGTCCCGACGCTAGTCCGTTGCCGCGTCCACTGGTGGGCGTTGGCGCGGCCGGGGCGGGGTGCTCGTGTCATGGTCCTGGGTCGCCGCGGGGCCGCAGGAGGTTGCCGTCGTTTCGGCGCTCGCCGAAGGGAGGCGCCTCTACGGTGGCCCCATGGACACGACCGGCCGTGACACCTTCGCCGCGCTGCACCGCGCGGGCACGCCCCTGCTGCTGCCCAACGCCTGGGACCACGCCTCCGCCTGCGCCCTCGCCGCGCGGGGCTTCGCCGCGGTGGGGACGACGTCTCTCGGGGTGGCCGCGGCGGCCGGGCTGCCCGACGGGGCGTCGGCGACCCGGGACGAGACCCTCCGGATCGCTCTCATGCTCGGCCCGGAGCCGTTCCTGCTGTCGGTGGACGCGGAGTCCGGGTTCAGCGACGACCCGCAGGAGGTGGCCCGTCTCGCGGTGGAGCTGGCTGCCGTCGGCGCCGTCGGCATCAACCTGGAGGACGGCCTGGGCCCCACCGCCCTGCACGCGGAGAAGATCGCCGCGGTCAAGGCGGCCGCACCCGGGCTCTTCGTCAACGCCCGCACGGACACGTACTGGCTGGGGGACGGCAGCGGCACGGCGCAGCGGCTGGACGCCTACCGGCAAGCCGGTGCCGACGGGGTGTTCGTCCCCGGTCTCGCGGACCCGGCACGGATCACCGCCCTGCTCCGGGACCTCGACGTCCCCCTGAACGTCCTCTACACCCCCGCCGGGCCCTCCGTCCCCCGTCTCGCCGACCTCGGCGTCCACCGTGTCAGCCTCGGTTCGCTCCTCTACCGGCGGGCCCTGGGCGCCGCGCTGGAGACGGCCCTCGACGTGATGGCCGGGCGGGAGCCGCCGCAGGGGGAACTGCCGTCGTACGGGGAGGTCCAGGGGCTGGTGCGGTAGCGGCTCGGCGCCGCCCCGGAAATGATGTTGAGGGGTGGGCCGCGGTGTGTGCAGAGTTGCGCCCGTGACTGCTTCGCGCACCGACCAGCCCGTACGTCTGACCGCCCTGGCCGATCCCGCGCCGGGTTCCGGCCGCCGGCTCGTCTGGCTGGCCTCGGCCCCGGACGGCAGCCCGCTCGGCACCGCGTCCTTGCGTCTCTTCGACAAGGAGGGCCAGCGGCACCTCGCCGAGGCCGAGGTCGCCGTCCATCCGGCCGAGCGGCGAAGGGGCGTCGGGTCTCTGCTGCTCGACTCCGCCGTCGACGCGGCCCGGGGCGACGGACGGCGCAGCGTCGTCGCGCAGGCGGACGGCGACAGCCCCGGCGCCGCGTTCCTCGCCGCCCGCGGCTTCGGTGTCGCGCTGACGCTGGTCCACGCCCGTCTGCCGCTCGCCGGGGCCGACCTGCCCGCGCTCACCGCGCTCGTGGACGCCGCGCCCGCCGGGTACGGGCTCACTTCCTGGGAGGGCACGGTCCCCGACGAGCTGGCCGAGAGCTACGTCGCCTCCCGCCCGGCCATGGACGACATGCCGATGGGGGCCGTCGACCACGGCACGGTCGTCTGGGACCTGGACCGGGTGCGGGCGGCGGCCGCCGCGGTCGCCGCCCGCGGGGACCTGCTGCACACCGTGGCCGCCGTCGACCTGTCCGACGGGTCCCTGGCCGGATTCACCGAACTGGTCGTCCCCGGCGGCGGCGAGGGCGACGCGCAGCACTACGGCACCGGCGTCCTGCCCCGGCACCGCGGACACGGACTCGGCGCCTGGATGAAGGCCGCGTCGGTCCTGCACGCCCGTGAGCGGCATCCACGGCTGGCCGGGCTGCTCACGGACACCGCGGACACCAACGCGCACATGCGGGGGATCAACGACCGGCTCGGCTACCGGCCCACCCACACCGCGTACGAGTACCAGCTCACCCTCTGACGGACGTCAGGCATCCCGGGGCCAGTTCTCCAGGGCGATGTGCAGGGCGTCGACCGCCCGCTCCCAGGAGCGCCGCACATCGCGCGGCGCGCCGAAGCCGCCGGCCGCCTCCAGGGCGCAGTACCCGTGGAAGGTGCTGCGCAGCAGACGGACGGCGTCGGTGAGGTCGGGTTCGGCCAGACCGTAGCCGCGCAGCATGCCGTAGGTGATGTCGGCGGTGCGGCGCATGGCCGGGGTGCCGGCGATCATGGCCTGGTCGACGCGGATCTGTGTCGCCGCGTACCGCCCCGGGTGCGTCAGGGCGTACTCCCGGTAGGCGTCGGCGAAGGCCACCAGCGCGTCCTTCCCGGCGCGTCCCGCCACGGCGTCGGCGATCTTGTCGATCAGCTCGCCGCCCGCGTACAGGGCGAGCCGCGTCCGCAGGTCCTGGAGGCCGCGCACATGGGCGTACAGGCTGGCGTCCTTGACCCCGAAGCGCCGGGCGAGCGCGGAGAGGGTGACGTGCTCGAACCCTTCCTCGTCCGCCAGCTCGGCCGCGGCGGCCACCAGCCGCTCCACGGTGACGCCGGCCCGGGCCATGCAACCTCCTCGGAGAAACCTGCGGTGTCCGGCGAGAGCCTAATGGGCCTCGGGGACGCCTCCTGTCCGGCGGCGCTTCCCGTGGCGGTCCGGATCCCTCTCGGGGGCGGCGACCGCCCGCCGGGCGGCCGTCACGGCCTCGTCCGGCAGTGCGGTGGCCGTGCGCCCGGCCTCCGGCTCGTACCGCCCTGCCGCTCGGCAGCCGTGCCGATCCGTCCGGCCCGGCGAGCAGCTCGTCCCGTCCCCTCGTCGGCCGGCGGGTGCGGGTGACGTTACGTCAACAGGCGTGACACGCGCGGCAGTTCTGGGACCGGTGAAGGCGGACCGACCCGTCGTGCACGTGGCATCCGCCCCTCATGCCCCGGTCGTTCAGCGTTCATCCTCCAGCTGGATCCTCCCCACGCGGCACACCGGGCCGGGCCGTCCTCCACCGGGGTGCCGCCTCGCTCACCGGCACGCTCACGGTCACCGGGCTGCTCGCCCGCAGCGCGATCGACCGGGTCACCGTCCTCGGCGCTCCGGACGCACCGCCTCCGGAGACCCCTGTGGTGACCCGCGGCCATGTGCGTCCCCGGTGGCGGGACGGCACCCTGGTGCTCACGCTCCAGCCCGCCGCCGGGGGAGTCCTCGTCCCGTTCGAGGTCCCGCATCCGACACCCTGCTGCGCGGACCACTGAGCCGGAGTCCGCGAGGTGCGCCTCAGAGCACCTCGCGGACGAAGGCGTTGGTGAACGTGCCCGAGGGGTCCAGCTCGCGGGCGAGGGCCGCGAAGTCGCCCAGCCGGGGATACAGCTCCCGCAGCCGGGCGGCCGGCACCCCGAACACCTTCCCCCAGTGCGGCCGTGCGGCGAACGGCTGCAGCGCCGCCTCCACCCGCCGCACCACCGGCAGCACGGCCGCGGTGTCCGCGACCCAGGTGAAGTGCACGGCGACCGAGTCACGCCCGTACGCCGGGCTCAGCCACTGCGCGTCGGCGGCGACCGTGCGCACCTCGCAGATCTGGAGCACGGGCGCGATCACCTCCCGGATCCCGTCCAGCGCCGCCAGCGCCTCCCCGGCGTCCCGGCGTGCCATCAGGTACTCGCTCTGCAGCTCCTCCCCGCTGCTCGGCGTGAACTCGGCCCGGAAGTGCGGCAGCCGCTCGTGCCAGGGCCCCGCCACCCCCAGCTGCTCCGTGCAGTTGACCGCGGGCATGCCCGGCACGGGATGCAGCCGCTCCCGGGCGGGCGCCGCCCAGGGGAAGGCGGCGGGCGGTTCGTCGGTGCGCCGCTTCAGCCACACCTGCCCGAAGCCCGGCGTACGCCAGTCGGTGAACAGACTCACGCTGTACGCGGCCCCGGCGACCCGCTCGAAATCCAGCCCCGCCAGGGGCAGCCCGGTGAACACATGCTGCTCGACCTCGAACGCGGGCTCCAGGTCCAGCGTCAGCGCCGTGACCACCCCGAGCGCCCCGAGCGCGGTGACCGCCCCGCCGAACCGCTCCTCGCCCCGCCCGATCACCACCGTCCCGCCGTCGGCCGTGACCAGCTCCACCTCGCGCACGGCCGCCGCGAGGGAGCCGTTGCGCACCCCCGACCCGTGGGTGCCGGTCGCCACCGACCCGGCCACCGAGATGTGGGGGAGCGAGGCCATGTTCGCCAGCGCCAGCCCCCGCGCGTGCACGGCCCGCGCCAGCTCGGCGTACCGCACCCCGCCGCCGGCCCGCACGGTCCGCGCGCCGGTGTCGACGTCGATCTCGCGGGGCAGGGCCTCCAGCGACAGCAGCACGCCGTCCGGGCCGGGCTCGGCGATCCCGTTGAAGGAGTGCCCGCTGCCCAGCACCCGCACCGCCGTGCTCCCGGAGACCAGCTTCCCGAGCGCGTCGAGCGTGGGCGGGCGGTGCAGCTCCCCGGCGGCGTAGGTGATGTTGCCCGCCCAGTTCGTCACGGCCGTGGACCCGGTCATACCGTCCCCTTCCCGGGGTGTGGAGAACGTCGGCTCCATCAGATCACCACCGCGCCCCGCGCCGTCGGTACGGACCCGGCTGCGCGTCGCCGGAGGAAGGGGCATACCGTGAGGAGTCGTACGACCGAATCGGGAGGAGACACGGGATGGGCAGCCGCACCGCGCTCGTCGAGGATCTGATGGAGCGCTTCCCGCACGTACCGCGGGAGGCGGTCCTCAAGGAGGACCTGCTCCGCGGAGGTGTGGCCTTCGACGCGTCCGCCCTCAGCGACAACGAGAGCGGCGAGGTGAAACCGAAGTCCTACTTCATCTTCTCCTTCGACCACGGCACGCTCCCGGAGCTGGGCGAGGCCGCCCTGCGCCGGCCGCCCGAGGAGATCATCCTCACCGGCGGCCCCTACGGCCTGCGCCGGACCGTGGTCTCCGTGCGGGTGAACCCCGCCTCGCCCTACCGCGTCGCCGCCGGCGAGGACGGCCTGCTGGGCCTGTACCTGGACGGCAGCCGGATCGCGGACGTGGGCGTGCCGCCCATGCCGGAGTACTACCGGCACAAGCTCTCCAACGGGAAGTCGGTCATGGAGGTCGCCCCGACCATCCAGTGGGGCTACCTGATCTACCTCACCGTCTTCCGGGTCTGCCAGTACTTCGGCGCCAAGGAGGAGTGCCAGTACTGCGACATCAACCACAACTGGCGCCAGCACAAGGCGGCCGGCCGGCCCTACACCGGCGTCAAGGACGTGGACGAGGTCCTGGAGGCGCTGGAGATCATCGACCGGTACGACACCCAGAAGGCGTCCACCGCGTACACCCTCACCGGCGGTGCCATCACCAAGACCGTCGGCGGCCGCGACGAGGCCGACTTCTACGGCATGTACGCCAAGGCCATCGAGGAGCGCTTCCCCGGCCGCTGGATCGGCAAGGTCGTCGCCCAGGCCCTGCCGCGCGACGACGTGCAGCGCTTCAAGGACTACGGCGTGCAGATCTACCACCCCAACTACGAGGTGTGGGACCGCCGGCTGTTCGAGCTGTACTGCCCCGGCAAGGAGCGCTACGTCGGCCGCGACGAGTGGCACCGGCGCATCCTCGACTCCGCCGAGGTCTTCGGCGCCCGCAACGTGATCCCCAACTTCGTGGCGGGCGTGGAGATGGCCGAGCCCTTCGGCTTCACCACCGTCGACGAGGCCATCGCGTCCACCACCGAGGGCCTGCGTTTCTTCATGTCCCACGGCATCACGCCCCGCTTCACCACCTGGTGCCCCGAGCCGACCACCCCGCTGGGCAAGGCCAACCCGCAGGGCGCTCCGCTGGAGTACCACATCCGCCTGCTGGAGGCGTACCGCGCCACCATGGACGAGTTCGGCCTCAGCTCCCCGCCCGGCTACGGTGAACCCGGGCCCGGCCGCGCGGTGTTCTCGGTCAGCTCCTTCATGGACAGCCTCCCGGCCGCCGAGGAGCCCGCGGCCGTCGGCTGAGGGCGGCCGGCGGGCTCTTCCGAAGAGCGCGCTTGTCAGTTGTGGGGGAACCGTGAAAGGGTCGTTGCGCCCCGAGGTTCCCCACAACTCCCTATCCCCTGCGGTGAGTTGACCTCGCATGCATCGCAGGAGACCCATGCCCGACCTGCCGACCGCCCGGAACGCCACCGAGGCGGCCCTCTTCACGGAGTACTGGGACACCGTCCTGTCGTACGCCGACCTGTGCACCTCCGGCTCGGAGTCCGCACAGGGACTCGCCCGTGAGGCGCTCGACCAGGGCCTGCGCGAGGTCCGCGCCGAGGCCCACCGCACCGGCGCCCACACCGGCCGCCGCGTCCCGCGCCTGCCGGACATCCCCCAGCTGCTGACCGCCGTACGCACCACCGCCGCCGCCTGGGAGACCCAGGGCCACGGCCACCGGCTCGCCCCCGAACTGCGGCTGTGGCTCAACTCCGAACAGGCCGCGCGCTACACCGGGCCGCCCCTGCGGCGCCCCCTCGCCCTGCGCGCCCTGCGCGACATGCAGGAGGCGGACGCGGCACTGCTGTGGCTGGCCGAGGTGGAGTCCCTGCCCTCGGCGGTCGTGGCCCGCCGGCTGCGCCTGGACCCGGCGGGCCTCGCCGGTGAACTCGCCGAGGTGCGCGGCCTGTTCCGCGACCGCTGTCTGCGCGGCCACCTCGACCGGCCCCTGGACGCCGCCTGCCGCCCCTACGCCCGGCTCCTCGACGCCGTCACCCGCGCGCCGGCCGTCGAGACCCCGGCCGACCTCTCCCGCCATCTCGCCCGCTGCGTGCCCTGCTCCGAGGCGGCCGCCTGTCTGCGGCTGCACGGCGGCGGACTGCCCGACGCGCTCGCCGGCGGCGTCATCGGCTGGGGCGGCCTCGCCTACCTGGAACGCCGCCGCCGCGCCGCCGAGGTGCGGCTCGGTCCCGGCCGCCCCGACCTGCCCGACGATCCCGAGCGGGACAGGGCGCACCGGGCGCGCGTGCTGCGAGGCGGCCTGATCGTGGCCGCCGTCCTCGTCTCCCTGCTGGCGCTCGCCGTGACCCTGATGCCGGCCGACGGCACCGACGACGGCGCCGCGCCGGGCCGCTTCGACGACCGGCAGCCGGTGGCGGCCGGACGCACCTCGGTGCCCGCTCCCGGGGGCACGCCGTCGGACGAGCCGAAGTCCGCGCCGCCGCGGACGCCGTCCGCGGCGCACCCGCGGGCCACGCCCTCGCGGGCCGCGCACACACCGTCCGCCGCGCCGACCGCCGGGCACACGCCCTCGCGCACCCCCGCGCCCGGCGGCCCGGCACCCGAGCCGCACGGCACCGCCACCACCGCCGAACGCCCCGCCCCCCGCGACTGCACGGTCGCGTACCACCTCGCCGGGCAGTGGCCCGACGGCTTCCAGGCCACCGTCACCGTCACCACCGAGCGCGCCCTCGACGGCTGGCGTCTGGCCTGGACCTTCCGCGACGGCCAGCGGGTGACGCAGATGTGGGACGGGCGCCACGGCCAGTCCGGCTCCCGGGTCACCGCCGACGCCGCCGACTACAACCGGTCCGTCCCCGCGGGCGGCTCCGTCACCGTCGGCTTCCTCGCCTCCTGGCAGGGGGCGAACACACCGGCGTACGACTTCACGCTCGACGGACGGACCTGCACCGTCGTCTGACCGGCGGGCCCCGCCGGCGGGTCCTTCCGGCGGGCCGGACCCGCCCCGGTCCACGGGCCCGCCGGAAAACCCGTTGACGACCCCGAGGGGGGCCCGGATACGGTGTGCGTGTTCTTGCCGAGCGAGTTGTGAGTTCTCCGTGAGCTCTCCAGGAGGTGTCGACCGATGGCTGTCACTGCGACGAGCGCTGCCCGCATCCAGATCATCATGACCATCTCCGTGGCCACCGGCTGACTCCACTTCTCGTGCCGGGGCCGCCCTTCGAAGGGTTCCCCCTTGACCTCCAGCTTCACCGCTGAGACTTTCTCCGCTCTCGCTCCCTACGGCTGGGACGAGGCATGGGCGGACGAGTTCGCCCCGTACGGCTCCCAGGACCTGCTGCCCGGCCGGGTGATCCGCGTCGACCGCGGACAGTGCGACGTCGCCACCACCGACGGCGTCGTACGGGCCGACACCGCGTTCGTCACCCCGCACGACCCGCTGCGGGTCGTGTGCACCGGCGACTGGGTCGTCGTCGAGCCCGGCGGCAACCCCCGCTATGTGCGCGCGTATCTGCCCCGCCGCACCGCCTTCGTGCGCTCCACCTCCTCCAAGCGGTCCGAGGGGCAGATCCTCGCGTCCAACGTCGACCACGCGATCGTCGCCGTCTCCCTCGCCGCCGAGCTCGACCTCGGCCGCGTCGAGCGGTTCCTGGCCCTCGCCTGGGAGTCCGGGGCGCAGCCGCTGGTCGTCCTCACCAAGGCCGACCTCGTGCCGGACCCGGCCGCGCTGGCCTACCTCGTCCAGGACGTGGAGACCACCGCGCCCGGCGTGACCGTGGTGCCGGTCAGCGCCCGCGACGGGGACGGCCTGGACGTCCTCGCCGCGATCGTCGCGGGCGGCACGTCCGTGCTGCTCGGACAGTCCGGCGCGGGCAAGTCCACCCTGGCCAACGCGCTGCTCGGGGAGGACGTCATGGACGTGCAGGCCACCCGTGACGTCGACGGCAAGGGCCGCCACACCACCACCACCCGCAACCTGCTGCTGCTCCCCGGCGGCGGCACCCTCATCGACACCCCCGGACTGCGGGGCGTCGGACTGTGGGACGCCGAGAGCGGCGTCGGGCAGACGTTCTCCGAGATCGAGTCCCTCGCCGGACGGTGCCGCTTCCAGGACTGCGCGCACGAGGCCGAGCCCGGGTGCGCCGTGCTGGAGGCCGTGGAGACCGGCGAACTGCCGGTGCGGCGGCTGGAGAGCTACCGCAAGCTGCTGCGGGAGAACGAGCGGATCGTGGCGAAGACCGACGCACGGCTCCGGGCGGAGATCCGCAAGGAGTGGAAGCGCCGGGGCGCCGAGGGACGGGCGGCGATGGACCTCAAGCGAGGGCGTCACTGAGGGCTGCGGCGGTGCCGCGCATGCCGGTCCGCCGTGACCGGCCGCGCGGCTCTCCCGGCCCCTCGACGGGCGCGGCTCTCCCGCTCCCCCGTCGGGCGCGCACTGCCCGCGCCCGACGGATACGCACTCCCCGGCCCCCCGACAGGCACGCACTCCCTGTCCGATTTCCGCCAGCGGGTGTCCGCCGCGGCGCGGACACTGGAGAGCGTGATGGACGAGGACAGCAGGTACGAGGCCGTACGCAGCCGGGACGCCCGGTTCGACGGCGAGTTCTTCTTCGCCGTCGAGACGACCGGGATCTACTGCCGGCCGAGCTGCCCGGCGGTGACACCCAGACGGCGCAACGTGCGGTTCTACGCCACGGCCGCCGCCGCGCAGGGCTCGGGCTTCCGGGCCTGCCGGCGGTGCCGGCCGGACGCCGTGCCGGGATCGGCCGGCTGGAACGCGCGCGCGGACGTCGTCGGCCGGGCCATGCGGCTGATCGGGGACGGCGTCGTCGACCGCGAGGGCGTCGCCGGGCTCGCCGCGCGCCTGGGCTACAGCGCCCGGCAGGTGCAGCGCCAGCTCACCGCCGAACTGGGAGCCGGTCCGGTCGCCCTCGCCCGGGCCCAGCGGGCGCACACCGCGCGGGTGCTGCTCCAGACGACCGGGCTGCCGGTCACGGAGATCGCGTTCGCGTCCGGGTTCGCCAGCGTGCGGCAGTTCAACGACACCGTCAAAGAGGTGTACGCGCTGACCCCCAGCGGGCTGCGTGCCACCGCGCCCCGGGGCGGCCACCGGCCCCGGCGCGGCGGCACCCCGACCGCCGGGATCCCGCTGCGGCTCGCCCACCGAGGGCCCTACCACGCGGCCGCCGTCTTCGACCTGCTCGCCCACGAGGCCGTGCCCGCGGTGGAGGAGGTCAGCGGCCCGGCGGGCGCCCGGACCTACCGGCGTACGCTGCGGCTGCCCTACGGCACCGGCATCGCCGCCGTCGAGGAACGCCCCGGCGGCGCCTCCGCCGGGCCCTCCGCCGCCCATCCCGGCGGCTGGCTGGACGCCCGTCTGCATCTGACCGACCCGCGCGACCTGACCACCGCCGTGCAGCGGCTGCGCCGGCTGTTCGACCTGGACGCCGACCCGTACGCCGTCGACGAGCGGCTCGGCGCCGATCCGCGGCTCGCCCCCCTCGTCGCCCTGCGGCCGGGACTGCGCTCGCCCGGTGCGGCCGATCCGGAGGAACTGGCCGTACGGGCCCTGGTGGGGCGCGCGGAGGCCGCACGGCTCGTCCAGCTCTGCGGCAAGGCCCTCGACGCGCCCTGCGGCACCCTCACCCACCTCTTCCCCGAACCGGCCGTCCTCGCCGAGGCCGAGCCGCACGGCCGGGCGGGCGCGCTGTGCGCCGCGCTCGCCGACGGCGCCGTACGCCTGGACGGGGGCGCGGACCGGGACGAGGCCGAGGCCGGGCTGCTCGCACTGCCCGGTGCCGACCCCGTCACCGTCGCGGCCGTCCGCACCCGCGCCCTCGGCGACCCCGACGTCGCGCCGCCCGGCGCGGACGTCCCCGACGGCTGGCGCCCCTGGCGCAGCTACGCCGTACGCCATCTGCGCACGGCACAGGAACTGGAGAACGCATGACCGCCCTCGCCCCGATCCACTGGACCCGGCTCGACAGTCCCCTCGGCCCGGTCCTGCTGACCGCCGGCCCCGACGGCAACCTGACCTCGCTGTCGCTGCCCGGACAGAAGGGCGGCCGGACCGTCCAGGAGGACTGGCTGCACGACCCCGGGCTGTTCCGCGAGGCCGAGGAGCAGCTCGCCGCGTACTTCCGGCGGGACCTGAAGGAGTTCTCGCTGCCGCTGCGCGGCGAGGGCACCGCGTTCCGCGAGCGGGTGTGGGCCGCGCTGGACTCCGTCCCCTACGGCTCGACCGTCACCTACGGTGAGATCGCCGCGGAGATCGGCGCCTCCCGGGCCGCCGTACGCGCCGTCGGCACCGCCGTCGGCGCCAACCCCCTTCTGCTGCTGCGCCCCTGCCACCGGGTGATCGGCGCGGACGGCGGTCTCACCGGCTACGCGGCCGGTCTCGACCGCAAGCGTCTGCTGCTCACCCTGGAAGGCGCGCTCCAGAAGGTTCAGCCCCAGATCACCGCCCCGAGCCAGGCCCCCGCGATCAGCTGGCAGGTGAACAGCTCCGCCAGCACGCTGGAGCCGCCCGAGCGCATCGCCCTGCGCAGCGCCGCCCGCGCCTCGCCGGACCGGCCCAGGCGCAGCCGCTCGCTCAGATAGATGCCGCCCATGAAGCCGGGGATCGACCCCAGCACGGGAACCAGGAAGAACCCGAGGAAGGAGCCCGCCCCGGCGTACACCGCCATCCGGGGGGTGGCGCCGCTCTCGCGCAGCTGCCGGGGCGGCAGCGCCCAGCGCACCACCTGGGACAGGAAGAGCGCGAGCGTGGCCCCGACCAGCACCGCCCACGCCACCGGCTGCGGGTCCTTCAGCGCCCACCACAGCACCGCGGCCCACACCAGCCAGGACCCCGGGACACCGGGCACCAGCACCCCGACCAGGCCGAGCAGGATCACCGTGCCGACCAGCAGCAGCTCCCACACGCCCATCTGCCCAGCGTGCAGGAGGACGCGGGAACGCGCAGGTCGGCGCGGTGCCCCGGGGGCTCAGTGGCGAGCAGCGCCGCCGCCGGCTCGGCCTGCTCCGGCTCGTGCCGCCGCCGGGTGAGCAGGGCGCCCGGGGCCACACCGGGCGGGGCGGCGACCCGGCGGCCGGGACGGGACGGGCCGGGGACCGGGCGGCCGGCCCCTGCCGCTCCAGCCCGTGCAGCACCCGGTCGGCGTCCCGCTCGCCGAGCGCCGGCCGCCGGGCCGGGCCGGGTCCGGCAGGTCGGCCGCGCCCACGGCCACCAGCGCCCGATACGCCGACTCGGGTGTCTCGTCCAGCCCTGTCGCCGTCGGCATCAGGCGTCGTCCTCACCGGAATCATCGACTCCGTATGGTCCGGCCGTGGCGGGAACAGGTCACGGCGCAAACCCGCCTCGTCCGTCATCCCCGCGCCGACGATCACTCTGCCGAGGGGGGTCCACGGCAGCGGCGGGCCCTTCGGGGCCTGTTCTCCCGGGCGGCGTCCGCCCGCCACGACGACGCGCCCGCCGCCGTCCCGGGGACGGCGGCCCGGTCCCGAGCCGCGTTCTTGCGCAGGCGATCCGGATCCGGGCCGTTCCCACGCCGCCGGGCGGTTCTCCCGTGGGGGTAACCGTCCGGTGGCCACCCTCGCACCGCCGTTCGAGGATTCCCCGACACGCCGTCAGCAGGGTCCGCCCGTACGGGATTTTCCTGATGCCCCGTTTTCAACCGGCCCGGTCGGTGGACAATGAGGGTCATGAGTCAGCAGGGGGGAAGGCCCACCGGTCCCGGTCCCGAGGACGACTGGTGGCGGCAGCTGTACGACGACATCGCCCACGACACCGGCCCGACAGCCACCCCGGATTCCCTGGACGACCGCTACGCCTCCGCCTCGGGCGTCGCCGCGAAGGGCTCCGCCCCCGGCGAGGCCGCGGGGCCAGGCGCGGTGTCGCCGGGGGCGTACTCCGTGCCGGTGGACGGGCCGTCGGGCGCGGAACCGTGGGACCGGGCACCGGGCATGTCCCTGCCGGGGACCCGTCCGGCCGGTGCGGTGCCCGGCACACCGGGGGAGCGGCCCGGCGCGGTGCCCGGTGCGGTGTCCGACGCGGTGCCCGGCGCCGCGGACGGCGGCCGGGTCGCCGCGGCACCACCGGTCCCCGGGCCACCGGTCCCCGGGCCGCGGGGCGCCGCCGGAGGCGAGGAGGACCCTCGTGGCGGCATCCGCGCCGCGCCGCGCCACGCGCCCGGGGAGCCCCCGTCGCCCCGGCCGACGGGCCCCACCACGTTCTCCCCGGCCTCCGATCCTGCCCCGGTTTCCGGGCCCGCCGTCTCCGGGCCCGGCCCCGCCGTCTCCGGGCCGGGCGTCTCCGGGCCGCCCCCAGCCCCCGGGCCTGCTCCGGCCTCCGGGCCTGCTCCGGCCTCCGGGCCCGGCCCGGCCGTCTCCGGGCTGCCCCCGGTCTCCGGGCTCGGCTCGGCCTCCGGGCCGGGCGTCTCCGGGCCGCCCCCAGCCCCCGGGCCTGCTCCGGCCCCCGGGCCTGCTCCGGCCTCCGGGCCTGCTCCGGCCTCCGGGCCTGCTCCGGCCTCCGGGCCCGGCCCGGCCGTCTCCGGGCTGCCCCCGGTCTCCGGGCCCGGCTCGGTCTCCGGGTCGGGCGTCCCCGGCTTCGCCCCGGCCTCCGGGCCTGCTCCGGTCTCAGGGCCCGCCGTCTCCGTCTCCGGCTCCGCCCCGGCCCCGGCCTCCGGGCCCGGCCCGGTCTTCGCCCCGGCCCCGGTCTCCGGGCCGCCCCCGGTCTCCGGGCCCGGCTCGGTCTCCGGGTCGGCTGTCCCCGACCCGCTCTCCGGGCCGGTGCCCGGGCCGGGGGCCGGGCCGAGGGATCCGCAGTCGGGGGTGCCGGCGGGGCCCACCGCTGCGGGGACCGGTGCCGGTGCCCGGCCCGGACCGCCGGCCGACGACGGACCCCGGCTCTCCGTGCCCCCCGTCCCACGGGTCGCCCACGTGGGGTCCGGGCCGCCCACCTACGAGGCCGAACCCACGGCCCTGCCCCCGGCCGACCCCGACGACCTCGCGGAGCTGGTCGCCGACACCGTGCTGGACGGGGCGCGATGCGGCACCGGCACCCTGCGGGCCGCGTCCGTGCGGGGGGACTCCGCCCGCTACCGCGGGGAGCCGCGCCGGGACTCGCTGATGGTCGCCAGGTTCGGGACCGGGGAGCAGGCGCTGGTGCTGGTGGCGATGGCCACCGGGGCACGCGCCACCGAGGGCGCGCACCGCGCGGCGGCCGAGGTGTGCCGGTGGATCGGGCGGGCCGTCGGCCGCAGCCACGTCCGGCTGGCGCAGGACATCCGCTCGGCCCGGCGGGGCGACCTCAAGTCCGGCCTGCACCGGCTGACCGACCGCAGCCTGGGCAGGCTGCGCGCCAGCGCCGCCGAGCAGGGCCTCTCCCCGGAGGAGTACGCGGCCACCCTGCGCTGTCTGCTGCTCCCGGCCGACCCGGAATGCCGTACGCGTGTGTTCTTCGGTGTCGGCACCGGTGGTCTGTTCCGGCTGCGGGACGGCGTCTGGCAGGACATCGAGCCCCCGGCCGGGGAGGTCACCGGCGAGCCCGTCGTCGGCTTCGGGTCGCCGCCCGCCGGGACGCCCGGTCCGTCGCCCGCCCTGGCGCCGGCCGAGACGCCCGAGGGGGACCGGCTCACCATGGACCTCGGCGTCCCCCTGCCCCCGAGCCCCTACGAACCGGCCCCCGCGCCGCCCCGCGAGCCCTTCCGCTTCCGCGCCTCGGTGGCCCGGCCGGGTGACACGCTCCTGCTGTGCACCGACGGTCTCGCCGAGCCCCTGCGCGGCGAACCCGGACTGTGCGCGCACCTCACGGACCGGTGGTCGGGCGCCCGGGCACCCGGCCTGGCCGAGTTCCTCGCCGACACCCAGGTCCGGGTCAAGGGGTACGCCGACGACCGTACGGCGGCGGCGGTCTGGGAGGCGTAGCGGCGCCGGGTGTGGATTGATGGAAGTCGCGGAGTCACGGGGATCCTGCCGGAGACCGGGAGACCGAAGGGCACACGACAGCCATGACCAAGCAGAACGTCGCCGAACAGTTCGTGGACATCCTCGCCCGTGCCGGGGTCAGACGCCTGTACGGCGTCGTCGGCGACAGCCTGAACCCCGTCGTCGACGCGGTCCGCCGTCACTCCGGCATCGACTGGGTGCATGTGCGCCACGAGGAGACAGCCGCCTTCGCCGCGGGCGCCGAGGCGCAGATCACCGGGAAGCTCGCCGCCTGCGCGGGCTCCTGCGGACCCGGCAACCTGCACCTCGTCAACGGGCTGTACGACGCCCACCGCTCCATGGCCCCGGTCCTCGCCCTCGCCTCGCACATCCCCTCCGGCGAGATCGGCCTCGGCTACTTCCAGGAGACCCACCCGGACCAGCTGTTCCGCGAGTGCAGCCACTACAACGAGCTGATCTCCAGCCCGCGGCAGATGCCCCGGCTGCTCCAGACGGCCATCCAGCACGCCGTCGGCCAGGGCGGCGTCAGCGTCGTCGCGCTGCCCGGCGACATCGCCGGACAGCCCGCGCCCGACAAGCCCGTGGAGAGCGCCCTGGTCACCACGCGGCCCACCGTGCGGCCCGGCGACGCCGAGATCGACCGGCTCGTCGAGCTGATCGACCGCGCCGACAAGGTCACCCTGTTCTGCGGCAGCGGCACCGCGGGCGCCCACACCGAGGTGATGCGGTTCGCGGAGAAGATCAAGTCCCCGGTGGGGCACGCCCTGCGCGGCAAGGAGTGGATCCAGTACGACAACCCCTACGACGTCGGCATGAGCGGCCTGCTCGGCTACGGCGCCGCCTACGAGGCCACCCACGAGTGCGACCTGCTGATCCTGCTCGGCACGGACTTCCCGTACAACGCCTTCCTGCCCGACGACGTGGCCATCGCCCAGATCGACGTACGGCCCGAACGCCTCGGCCGCCGCTCCAGGCTGGACCTCGCGGTGTGGGGGGACGTGAAGGAGACCCTGCGCTGCGTCATCCCGCGGGTGAGGGTGAAGGAGAACCGGCGCTTCCTGGACCGGATGCTGAAGAAGCACACCGAGGCGCTGGAGGGCGTGGTCAAGGCGTACACCCGCAAGGTGGACAGGCACGTGCCGATCCACCCCGAGTACGTGGCCTCGGTGCTGGACGAACTCGCCGACGAAGACGCGGTGTTCACCGTCGACACCGGTATGTGCAACGTCTGGGCCGCCCGGTACCTCTCGCCCAACGGGCGGCGCAGGATCATCGGTTCCTTCTCCCACGGCTCGATGGCCAACGCGCTGCCGATGGCGATCGGCGCCCAGTTCACCGACCGTCGCCGGCAGGTCGTGTCGATGTCCGGCGACGGCG
Source organism: Streptomyces sp. NPDC093094 (assembly GCF_044754345.1). Lineage (NCBI taxonomy): Bacteria > Bacillati > Actinomycetota > Actinomycetes > Kitasatosporales > Streptomycetaceae > Streptomyces > Streptomyces sp. NPDC093094. Next base: position 446,462 of record NZ_JBIVOX010000001.1, read on the forward strand.
GGTTCTCCATGCTGATGGGCGACTTCCTCACACTCGTGCAGCACGACCTGCCGGTGAAGGTCGTCCTCTTCGACAACTCCTCCCTCGGCATGGTCGAGCTGGAGATGCTGGTGGCCGGCCTTCCCTCGTACGGCACGGCGAACAAGAACCCCGACTTCGCGGCCGTCGCCCGGGCCTGCGGCGCCTACGGGGTGCGGGTGGAGAAGCCGAAGCAGCTCGCGGGAGCGCTCAAGGGTGCCTTCAAGCACAAGGGACCCGCGCTCGTGGACATCGTGACCGATCCCAACGCGCTGGCCGTCCCGCCGAGGATCAGAGCCGAGATGGTGACCGGCTTCGCCCTGTCCGCGTCGAAGATCGTGCTGGACGGAGGGGTGGGCCGGATGCTCCAGATGGCCCGCTCCAACCTCCGCAACGTGCCCCGCCCCTGAGACGTCGACCTCCGGAAGACGTCCCGACATCCGGTTGTTGAGCATTCGACATGACTGTCCCCGGGCCGACCGGGCATGGATTCCCGTGAAGGTGTTCGAGCAGGAGGGAAACCGGCGTCGGCGCAGGCGGGGGTCATGAGAAGGCACGTACGAGGGGGCGGTCCCACGACCGTAGGGGCGCCCTCGGCACAGCTCAGCCGCAGGCTCACCCACGCGGACCTACGGGCGGTGCCCGAGGCCCGCAGGGAGCTGCGGGAACTGTTACGGCACTGGGGGAGGCCGGGACGATCTGACATCGCCGAACTGCTGACCAGCGAGCTCGTCACCAACGCGCTCGTCCACACCGACCGCGACGCGGTCCTGAACGCCACCGTCACCCCGCGCGGACTGCGCGTGGAGGTGCGGGACTTCGTGGGCCGAAGGCCCCGGCCGCGGGTACCGACCGCCGACGACGGTACGCACGGCCGGGGCCTCGTCCTCGTCCAGGCCCTCGCCGACGCCTGGGGCGTACGGGCCCACGGCGTGGGCAAGTCGGTCTGGTTCGAGCTGGCCGCGGACGGTCCGGACACGGACGGCGTCTGACCGGCTGAACGCGGCAGGGGCACGGCTGCGACGAGCCGTGCCCCTGCCGCGTGTCCCGGATCACGCCCCCTGACCACAGGTCAGCCGTACTGCTGCTCCAGGTCCTTCAGCTTGCGCTCCAGGTCGTCCAGGCGCGGCAGGCCCATGGTGTCGTCCTCGGCGGTGAGGTCGACGGTGACCGGGTCACCGGCGCGGCGGACGGGCTGCAGGGAGGGCCGCGAGCGTACCGGCAGCTGCTCCGCCGATATGGCAGGCTCCGCGGAGACTCGTTCGGCGCCCTGCTCCGCGGCAGGAAGCTCCGCCTGACGGCCGCCGCCCCGGCCGACGAAGCCGCGGTGGCCGCGGCTGATCGCCTTCAGCCGAGCGCGCTCCAGCCGCTCCGCCTCGCGGCGGCGCATCCGGTTCTGCTCCTTCTGGCGGCTGTCCTCGCGGACCTCCTCGACGGCCTCGTCGAGGCTGCGCACGTTCTCCAGGAGCATGAGCGACCACGCCCTGTACGTCTCGCGCGGCGCCCGCAGCCAGCGGACGATACGGATCTGCGGCAGCGGCCTGGGCACCAGCCCCTGCTCGCGCAGGGCCGCCCGGCGGGTCTGCTTCAGGGCACGGTCGAACAGGACGGCCGCCGACAGGGACATGCCCGCGAAGAAGTGCGGCGCGCCGGCGTGGCCCAGACCCCGGGGCGCGTGCACCCAGTTGAACCACGCCGCGGCGAGGGCGAAGGTCCACACGAGTATCCGCGAGCCGAGGGCGGCGTCACCGTGGCTGGCCTCACGCACGGCGAGCACGGAGCAGAACATGGCCGCCCCGTCCAGGCCGAACGGCACCAGGTACTGCCAGCCGTCGGTGAGGCCGAGGTTCTGTTCGCCGAAGCCGACCAGGCCGTGGAAGGACAGCGCGGCGGCCACCGCGGCGCAGCAGAACAGCAGCACGTAGGAGACCGTGCCGTAGAGGGCTTCCTTGCGCCTGCGGCGCTCCTCGCTGCGCTCCCACGAGTCCTCCGCGCCAGAGTCCTTCCCCGAGGAGCGCTTGCCGCGCGCGAGCACCGCCACCGCCGCCAGCATCCCCAGGAGCAGCACGGCGCCCGGAAGCAGCCAGTTCAGCGATATGTCGGTCAGTCTCATCTAGGGGTCCCTTGCATTGGGATAGGGCGTAACGCCCGCCATAGTGGCCCAGACCCACCGGACCTCAGGGGGTTTCGGGGCAAGAGGCCGCCAACGAAGTGCAAAGGGGATGCCCGAGACGGCGTTCTGCTCGAACTGCCGCTTGAGGTGCGGGAGTTGAGTTCGAATAAGACTACCCGTACGGGTGGTTCATCGGAAAGTTCCCGCGACGGGTGAGGGGGATGTGAAAGAACCGTGATCGAGCCGGGGTGTCGCTCGCGGGTGATCTTAGTGCCCGCGCGCAGTTCCGCCACCCTCTTGTGAAGGATGGTCAGGATCCGCTTTCCGTAAGGCGGCTGAAGACCCGTCAGGCCGCCGCGGCGGCGGTCAGCCGGGTGATCCGGTCGGCGTCGCAGGTGCGCGGGCAGGTGGTGCAGGTGTCGTCCGGGCGCAGGGTGTAGAAGAGGCAGCAGCTGGCCCGGTCCCGGGTGGGCAGCGGCTCGCCGGCCGGTCCGGCCAGCTCGCGGAAGGCGGCCGAGCCGACGTAGGGCACCGTCGCGCCCGGCAGCAGCAGTCCCAGCTCGCGCCGGGCCCGCCGCTCCTCGCCCTCGCCGAGCCGGCCGGCGATGTACCAGACGCCCTCGACCACCTCGTCGGTGACCATGCCCCACAGGGCCCGGCCGCGCCGCCGCATGCGCGGGCCGAAGGCTCCGAGGAGCGGCTCCAGGTGCTCGGCCACCGCCGCGCGCACCTCGGCGCGCAGCGCCTCCTCGCCGGCCACCACGCGGGCGCCGGGCAGGGCCGCGGCCGGGTCGCCGGGCAGGCAGGCGAAGGAAGCCGTGCGGACGGCCATCCGGCCGGCGGTGCGGTCGTAGGAGACGTCCGTCACACGGTGCCGGGGCACCCGGCGGTGCAGGAACCACGGCACGGTGAACAGCAGACAGGCCGGCCAGGCGTACCGGTGCAGCCCGAAGCTCGCCACGACGTCCGGGCGGCCGGGCCGGCCGTAGTCCCGCAGGATCTGGTCGGCGTCCCAGGCCAGGAACTCCTCCAGGGCGTCACCGCCCGCCGCGAGCGAGGCCGCCGTGACCCAGCCGCCGCCTTCCGGGAGCGGCTGAGAGGCGGGCAGCTCGGTGACCGTCAGGCTCGGGCACGCCTCGGTGAGGCGGGCGTGGGCGTCCAGGAGGGCCGACGCGGGAGCAGACATGACGGGACCACCGATTTCACCGGGCGAGGGCAACGAGAGAAGGCAAGGCTTACCTTACTGTGTCCGTTCGAAGTTTGAACTGTCGGGCTGTACCCCTAAGGTGCTTGACGGGTGAGTGACAACCCGCCGTAATGACCCCAAGTGCCGACAAGCCCGGAGGAGGACCCGTGAAACAGGGCGCGCAGGACGCCGGCCAGGTCCCCCGGCAGCGCGGCACGGGCCCGGCCCGTGAGCGGGGCGCCGTCCCGGACGGCGTACGCGGCCCGTCCGCGGCCCGGGAGCGCTGTGCGGCCGACTCCGCCGTGCGGGGCGAGCACCCGCCCGCCGAGGCTCCCGTGCCGCACCCCCGGGCCGTCGTGCAGCGGTCCTCCGTGCGCGGCCAGATCCTCGACGCCCTGCGCACCGCGCTGGTCACCGGTGAGCTGGTCCCGGACGTCGTCTACTCGGCCCCGGCGCTCGGCGAACGGTTCGGCGTCTCCGCCACGCCCGTGCGCGAGGCCATGCAGCAGCTGGCCCAGGAGGGCGCGGTCGAGGTCGTCCCCAACCGAGGGTTCCGGGTCGTCCGGCGCGACGCCCGGGAACTGGCCGAGCTGGCCGAGGTCCGGGCACTGCTGGAGGCGCCCGTGCTGCTGCGGCTCGCCACGACGGTCCCCGCCGAGCGCTGGACCGAGCTGCGGCCCCTCGCCGAGGCCACCGTGCGCGCCGCGTCCTCCGGCTGCCGGGCGACCTACGCCGAGGCCGACCGCGCCTTCCACCGCGCCCTGCTCGGCCTCGCCGGCAACGAGCAGCTCGTCCGTATCGCCGACGACCTCCACCGCCGCGCCCAGTGGCCCCGCCCCGTCCGCGCGGAGCTGATGGCCGACGCCGCCCAGCACGCGGCCCTGCTGGACGCCCTGGCGCACCACGACACGGAGCGGATACGGGCACTGGTGGCGGAGCACTTCACCGCCTAGCCGACGGCACCGCCCGGACGGACTCCCACGGTCCGGACGGACACCGCGCCGCCCGGCCGGACAGCCCGCCCGGCCGGCCGGACGTCAGGCCGTCGCCGCCGGCGGGGTCAGCTGGCGGGCCAGCCAGGTCGGTACGCCGCCCAGCAGCCGGAACAGCCTGCGGGCCTCCTCGCGCAGCCGGGACGCCTCCGGCTCGCTCTCGGCGTCGGCGAGGGAGGCCAGGGCCGGGGCCGTACCGACCAGGTAGCCCAACTCCTCGCGCAGCCGCAGGGATTCGGTGAAGCCGTGCCGCGCCTCCGCCAACTCGCCCTCGCTGAGGGCCAGTCCGGCCAGATGGCGCCAGGTGGAGGACAGCAGCAGCGTGTCGGTGTGCGCGACGGCCCCCGCGTGGGCCCGCCGGAACGCGGCCCGCGCGGCCGGTGCCGAGCCGCTCAGGTTCTGCGCCACCAGGCCGCGCCGGTAGTCCAGCAGGGCCCGTTCCGCGGTGTCCGGCGGGATCAGCGCGGCCGCCCGGCCGAGCGCGGCCCGTGCCTCGTCGGCCCGGTCACGGACACCGAGCAGCGTGGCGGCGTACGCCAAGTGCCCCCGTTCACAAGCCGCCGCGCCCCGCTCCTCGTCGCTGTGCGCGAGCGCCTCGGCGAGCCGCAGGGCCTCCTCGGCGTCCTCCCAGCCCTGCTCGGTGTACAGACACCGCTCCACCAGCAGCGCGGCCCGCTGCAACGAGGCCGCCGCGGAGGCCGGTTGGAGCAGCGCGGCCGCGTCGGCCCAGCAGGCGCGCGAGCGCAGCCGCCATACCGCGGTCTGGAGTGGATCGTCACCGGCGGTCGTTCCGTAACCAGACATGGCGGTATACGCCACCTCGCCCTCCCCGAGCACGCCATCGAGCTGTTGAGTGGTGGCCGCATCTCAGCATGGATCACCCGGCCCGGCCAAGGGGGTGGGTGAAGGATTTCACAAAGTCGTGGGCCCCGGGGCCCGACGAGGTTTCGGCTCATCGGGACCCGGGGAACCACTGAGGCCCCGACCTGAGGGATTCCCGGGTCCCCGCCCCGGGAATCCCCGAGGTCTCAGCTCATCCGCAGGGCCAGGAAGAAGTCCAGCTTGTCCTCCAGGCGGGACAGGTCGCGGCTCGTCAACTGCTCGATGCGTCCGACGCGGTAGCGCAGCGTGTTGACATGGAGGTGGAGCCGCGAGGCGCAGCGGGTCCAGGAGCCGTCGCACGCCAGGAACGCCTCCAGGGTGGGGATCAGCTCGGCGCGGTGGCGGCGGTCGTAGTCGCGCAGCGGGTCCAGCAGCCGTGCGGTGAAGGCGCGCCGGACGTCGTCGGGCACGAACGGCAGCAGCAGCACGTGGGAGGCCAGTTCCTGGTGGCCGGCCGCGCACACCGGGCCGGGCCGGGCCGCCGCGACCCGGCGTGCGTGCCGTGCCTCCTCCAGCGCGCCCCGCAGGCCCTCCGCCGAGTGCACGGACGCGCTGACGCCGACCGTGACCCGTCCGTCGCCGTCGAGTCCGCCCGAGAGCGGCTCCCGTACGGCCGCCAGCAGCGCGTCGGCGAGGATCCCGGAACCGGAGCCGTCGGACTCGCCGCCGACCGCGGGGAGCGGCACCAGCGCGACGGCCTCGTCGCCGGTGTGGGCGACGGCGATGCGGTCGGAGGGCTCGGGGCCGGTGCTCAGCGGGTCGACCAGGATCTCCTCCAGGAGCGACTGCGCGACCGGACCGCCGTCCGGGTCCCCGCCCTCCCACTCGACGCGGGCCACGACCACCTGCCAGTGCGGCGCGGCCCCCAGCCCGGGCAGCAGCACCGGTGCCGCGACCCTGAGCCGGGCCGCGATCTCCGCGGGCGCCGCGCCCGACTGCACCAGCTCCAGGACCTCCTGGGCGAGACGGCGGCGGACCGTGCGGGCGGCGTCCCTGCGGTCCCGCTCGACCGCGATCAGCTGGGTGACCCCGTGCACCAGGTCCAGCCGCTCCTCGGGCCAGTCGCCGGCGTCCGCCTCGACGGCCAGCAGCCAGTCCGACAGCACGCTCTCGCGCACGTCACGCGCGGGCTGCGCGGGGCGTCCCGCGGCGGCCCCGCCCGGGCGGTGACCCCCGTTGCGGATCGGGAACAGGCTGTACGTCGCCCCGGCGGTCTGCACCCGGTGCGGGCCGCGCCGTCCGGTGCGCACGGCCGCCAGATGCTCGCCCGCGAGCTTCGCGCACACCTCGGCGGGCAGCGCCGGGCCCGCCGCCTTGGGGCCCGAGATCAGACGGCCGGCCGGGGACAGCACCCAGGCCCGCAGATCCAGGTCGGAGCCGAGCAGGTCCAGGACGACGTCCGGGCCGCCGCCCGCCGGGCCGGAGGTCATCATCCGCCGGTGCCGGTCCACCACCGCCGCGAGGTCCCCGGCGCGCTCGCCGCTGACCTGCCGTACGACATGCTCGGTGATCGTCGCGAAGGCCACCGACTCGTGCACCGCGAACAGCGGCAGCCGGTGCCGGGCGCAGGCCAGGACCAGGTCCTCCGGCACGTCCCCCAGCTCGGCCTCGCCGGCCGCGAGCGCGGCCACGCCGGCCTGCGCGAGGATCCGCACGAAGGGCTCCGCGTCGTCGGCGTCCCGGCGCCAGGCCAGGCCCGTCAGGACCAGTTCGCCGCCCGACAGATAGCGGCTGGGGTCCTTCAGGTCGGTCGTCATGACCCCGCGCACGGTGCGGTCCAGCTCGTCCTCGCCGCCGAGCAGCCTGAGGCCCAGCGCGTCGGTGTCCAGCAGTGCGCGCAGCCGCATTCTCGTCGCCGCCGTTCTTTGTCTAGAAAACTACGATGAATCTTGAGGGGTCGAGCCGGGCCGGGCCCGTCCGGCGGTCGGACCGCCGTGCTCGCCGTCGCCGGACCGTCGGTCCGGACCGTGTCCCAGGTCACATGGGCTGTGTCTCACGTTTCCACAGGAGAACGGGGAGGTTGCCGATGCCCTCCGTTCATACGAATCTACAAGATGGTCTCCCTGGCCAGCCAACTCCTTCATGGTTTCGGTGACTGACCCGACCGGACGACTGCGCTGTGTACTGACCCCACTCCGCGTTAACAGGACATGAACGAGCCGGGCCCGCCGCACACGGATTGGCTCAATCTGGACGACCCACGAGACGAAGAAGAGAGCCGGTCATGGACTTCCTTCGCCCCGCCAGCTGGGAGGAGGCGCTCGCCGCGAAGGCAGAGCACCCCACCGCTGTGCCGATTGCGGGTGGCACCGATGTGATGGTCGAGATCAACTTCGACCACCGCCGGCCCGAGTACCTCCTGGACCTCAACCGCATCGGCGACCTCTGCGAATGGGAGGTCGGCGAGGAGAGCGTGCGGCTGGGCGCCTCGGTCCCGTACACCAGGATCATGGAAAATCTCCGTGCCGAGCTGCCGGGCCTGGCGCTCGCCTCGCACACGGTCGCCTCCCCGCAGATCCGCAACCGCGGCGGCGTCGGCGGCAACCTCGGCACGGCCTCGCCCGCCGGTGACGCCCACCCGGCCCTGCTGGCCGCGGGCGCCGAGGTGGAGGCCGAGTCCGTACGGGGCTCCCGGCTCATCCCGATCGACGCGTTCTACACCGGCGTCAAGCGCAACGCACTGGCCCCGGACGAGCTGATCCGGGCCGTCCACGTGAAGAAGGCGGACGGCCCCCAGCAGTACTCCAAGGTCGGCACCCGCAACGCCATGGTCATCGCCGTGTGCGCCTTCGGCCTGGCCCTGCACCCCTCGACGAGGACCGTCCGCACCGGCATCGGTTCGGCCGCGCCCACCCCCGTGCGGGCCGAGGCGGCCGAGGAGTTCCTGAACGCGGCGCTGGAGGACGGCGGCTTCTGGGACAACGGCAGGATCATCACCCCGTCGGTCGCCAAGCAGTTCGCGGAGCTGTGCTCCGGCGCCTGCAACCCGATCGACGACGTCCGGGGCACCGCGAGCTACCGCCGCCACGCGGTCGGCGTCATGGCCCGCCGGACGCTCACCTGGACCTGGGAGTCGTACCGCGGCACCCGCCGCCTCTCGGAGGGAGCTGCGTAATGCGCGTCAACTTCACCGTCAACGGACGCCCGCAGGAGGCCGACGACGTCTGGGAGGGCGAGAGCCTGCTCTACGTCCTGCGCGAGCGCCTCGGCCTGCCCGGCTCCAAGAACGCCTGCGAGCAGGGCGAGTGCGGCTCCTGCACGGTCCGTCTCGACGGCGTGCCGGTCTGCTCCTGCCTGGTCGCGGCCGGCCAGGCCGAGGGCCGCGAGGTCGTCACCGTGGAGGGCCTCGCCGACTTCGCCAGGCAGCGCGCCGAGCACGGCGGCTGCGCGACCGGCGCCTGCGGCACCTCGCTCCAGGACGCCCGGCAGTGGAGCGCCGGGGGCACCGACTCGCAGACCGGCGAGGGCGGGGAACTCTCCCCGGTCCAGCAGGCGTTCATCGACGCCGGCGCCGTCCAGTGCGGCTTCTGCACCCCCGGTCTGCTCGTCGCCGCCGACGAGATGCTGGAGCACAACCCCAACCCGACCGACGCGGACATCCGCGAGGCGCTGTCGGGCAACCTGTGCCGCTGCACGGGCTACGAGAAGATCATGGACGCGGTCCGCCTCGCGGCCGCCCGGCAGTCCGAGGGAGTCTGACCACCATGCCGACCAACGGCGCTCCCACGAAGATCACGCAGGGCTCCCCGACCAAGGGCGGCATCGGCGAGTCCACGCTCCGCCCCGACGGCACCCTCAAGGTCACCGGCGAGTTCGCGTACTCGTCCGACATGTGGCACGAGGACATGCTCTGGGGCCAGATCCTGCGCTCCACCGTCGCCCACGCCGAGATCGTCTCCATCGACACCGGCGAGGCCCTCGCCGTGCCGGGCGTGTACGCCGTCATGACGTACGACGACCTGCCCACCGAGGTGAGGAACTACGGCCTGGAGATCCAGGACACCCCGGTCCTCGCCCACGGCAAGGTGCGCCACCACGGCGAGCCGGTCGCGATCGTCGCCGCCGACCACCCGGAGACGGCCCGCCGCGCCGCCGCCAAGATCAAGGTCGAGTACCGCGAGCTGCCCGTCGTCACCGACGAGGCGTCCGCCACCGCCCCCGACGCGATCCTGGTCCACGAGGGCCGGGACGACCACCACGCCGGCCACGTCCCGCACCCCAACATCGTCCACCGCCAGCCCATCGTCCGCGGCGACGCCGACGAGGCCGCGAGGCGGGCCGATGTGATCGTCACGGGCGACTACACCTTCGGCATGCAGGACCAGGCGTTCCTCGGCCCCGAGTCCGGCCTCGCCGTGCCCGAGGAGGACGGCGGCGTCCACCTCTACATCGCCACCCAGTGGCTCCACTCCGACCTGCGCCAGATCGCGCCCGTCCTCGGCCTGCCCGAGGAGAAGGTGCGCATGACGCTGGCCGGTGTCGGCGGCGCGTTCGGCGGCCGCGAGGACCTGTCGATGCAGATCCACGCCTGTCTGCTGGCCCTGCGCACCGGCAAGCCCGTCAAGATCGTCTACAACCGCTTCGAGTCGTTCTTCGGCCACGTCCACCGTCACCCGGCGAAGCTCCACTACGAGCACGGCGCGACCAGGGACGGCAAGCTCACCCACATGAAGTGCCGGATCGTCCTGGACGGCGGCGCCTACGCCTCCGCCTCCCCGGCCGTCGTCGGCAACGCCTCCTCCCTCTCGGTCGGCCCGTACGTCGTCGAGGACGTCGACATCGAGGCCGTCGCCCTCTACACCAACAACCCGCCCTGCGGCGCGATGCGCGGCTTCGGCGCGGTCCAGGCGTGCTTCGCCTACGAGGCGCAGATGGACAAGCTGGCGAAGGAACTGGGCATGGACCCGGTGGAGTTCCGGCAGCTCAACGCCATGGAGCAGGGCACGCTCCTGCCGACCGGGCAGCCCGTCGACTCCCCGGCCCCGGTCGCCGAACTCCTGCGCCGGGTCAAGGCGATGCCGCTGCCGCCCGAGCGCCAGTGGGAGTCCAGCGAGGGCGCGGACGTACGGCAGCTGCCGGGCGGTCTGTCCAACACCACGCACGGCGAGGGCGTCGTCCGCGGGATCGGCTACGCCGTCGGCATCAAGAACGTCGGCTTCTCCGAGGGCTTCGACGACTACTCCACCGCCAGGGTGCGCATGGAGGTCGTCGGCGGCGAGCCCGTCGCCACCGTGCACACCGCCATGGCGGAGGTCGGCCAGGGCGGTGTCACCGTCCACGCGCAGATCGCCCGCACCGAGCTGGGCGTCGCCCGGGTGACCATCCACCCGGCCGACACCCAGGTGGGCTCGGCGGGTTCGACCTCGGCCTCCCGGCAGACGTACGTCACCGGCGGCGCCGTGAAGAACGCCTGCGAGCTGGTGCGCGAGCGGGTCCTGGAGATCGGCCGCCGCAGGTTCGGCTCCTTCCACCCGGCCTGGGCGACGGCGGAGCTGCTCCTGGAGGGCGGCAAGGTCGTCACCGACGGCGGCGAGGTCCTCGCCGACCTCGTCGACGTGCTGGAGGACGAGGCCGTCGAGGTCGAGGAGGAGTGGCGGCACCGGCCGACCGAGCCCTTCGACCTGCGCACCGGCCAGGGCAACGGCCATGTCCAGTACTCCTTCGCCGCGCACCGCGCGGTCGTCGAGGTCGACACCGAGCTCGGCCTGGTGAAGGTGGTCGAACTGGCCTGCGCCCAGGACGTCGGCAAGGCGCTCAACCCGCTGTCCGTCATCGGCCAGATCCAGGGCGGCACCACCCAGGGCCTCGGCGTCGCGGTGATGGAGGAGATCATCGTCGACCCGAGGACGGCGAAGGTCAGGAACCCCTCCTTCACGGACTATCTGATCCCCACCATCCTCGACACGCCGACCATCCCGGTCGACGTGCTCGAACTCGCCGACGACCACGCCCCGTACGGGCTGCGCGGCATCGGCGAGGCGCCCACCCTGTCGTCGACACCGGCCGTCCTCGCGGCGATCCGCAGCGCGACCGGGCTGGAGCTCGACCGCACGCCCGTGCGGCCCGAGCACCTCACGGGCACCGCGTAACACCCGAACTCTCCGGGCGGCGCAGGGAACGTCACACACTCCGCCGCGCCGCCCGGAGCAGCCGGCCGCCGCACCGCTCGCGGCGGCCGGAAGAACAGACCGATCGTTCGCCTCGGGCCGTCCCCCGGGTCGTGCGGCCGCACCACCTTCCCAAATCCCGCAGCCGCACAAGCGGTTGACACGGGTGCCCCTTTGAACCTTGGGAGCAGGCCCACATGACCCAGCAGTCACTGGAGCCCAAGACCGTCGCGGAGGACTCGGGCCGAGGAACCCGAGTCCCGGCCGGACGCGCTTGGCTCGACCGGTACTTCCACATATCCCAGCGGGGATCCACGGTCGCGCGTGAAGTGCGCGGCGGCGTCACCACCTTCATGGCGATGGCGTACATCCTCCTGCTCAACCCCCTGATCCTGTCCGGCGAGGACGCGGCCGGGGACACCCTCGGCCAGAAGGCCCTGATCACCGCGACGGCCTTCGCCGCCGCCCTCACCACGCTGCTGATGGGCTTCGTCGGCAAGGTGCCGCTGGCGCTCGCCGCCGGCCTCTCCGTCTCCGGCGTGCTCGCCTCGCAGGTCGCGCCCCAGATGACCTGGCCGCAGGCGATGGGCATGTGCGTGATGTACGGCGTGGTCATCATGCTGCTGGTCGTCACCGGCCTGCGCGAGATGATCATGAACGCGATCCCGCTCGCCCTCAAGCACGCGATCACCATGGGCATCGGCCTGTTCATCGCGCTGATCGGCCTGGTGAAGGCCGGCTTCGTGCACGAGAACCCGGCGCCCGGCGGCGGCCCCGTGCTGCTCGGCCCCACGGGGGAACTCGCGGGCTGGCCGGTGCTGTTGTTCTCCGTCACGCTGCTGGCCGTCTTCATGCTCCAGGCGCGCGGCGTCCCCGGCGCCATCCTCATCGGCATCGTGGGCGGCACCCTGCTCGCCGTGGTCCTCAACCTCACCGGGGTCGTCGACCCGGAGCAGTGGGCGTCCGGCGCCCCCGAACTGCACGGCAGCGCGGTCTCGATGCCCGACTTCTCGGTCTTCGGCCATGTCGAGTTCGGCGGCTGGGGCGAGGTCGGCGCGATGACCGTCGGCATGATCGTCTTCACCCTGGTGCTGGCCGGCTTCTTCGACGCGATGGCCACCATCATCGGCGTCGGCACCGAGGCCGGGCTCGCCGACGAACGGGGCCGTATGCCGGGCCTGTCCAAGGCGCTGTTCATCGACGGCGCGGGCGGCGCGATCGGCGGTGTGTCCGGAGCCTCCGGCCAGACCGTGTTCGTCGAGTCCGCCACCGGCGTCGGCGAGGGCGCCCGCACGGGCCTGGCCTCCGTGGTCACCGGCCTGTTCTTCGCGGCCTGTCTGTTCTTCACCCCGCTCACCGCGATCGTGCCCGGCGAGGTCGCCGCGGCCGCCCTGGTGGTCATCGGTGCCATGATGATGATGAACGCCCGTCATGTGGACTGGTCCGACCGGGCCACCGCGATCCCGGTGTTCCTCACGGTCGTGCTGATGCCGTTCACCTACACCATCACCACGGGTGTGGCGGCCGGCGTCATCGCCTACGTCGCCATCAGGATCGCCCAGGGCAAGGCCCGTGAGGTCGGCGCGTTCATGTGGGGTCTGACCGGGATCTTCCTCGTCTATTTCGCCCTCAGTCCGATCGAGGGCTGGCTGGGCGTCCACTGACGGACCGCGGCCGTCCGGGCACCCCACTTGCCCGGGCCACCGCCCCGCACCTTCCCACCGACGCTGTTAAGGAGACCGAGACATGCTGGACATCGCCGAGGAGCTGAACCGGTGGGTCGAGCAGGGCCGTGACTTCGCCGTCGCCACCGTGGTGGCCGTCGGCGGCAGCGCACCCCGCCAGCCCGGCGCCGCCCTCGCGGTGGACACCGACGGCACGGCGGTCGGCTCGGTCTCCGGCGGATGTGTGGAGGGCGCGGTGTACGAGCTGTGCCGGCAGGCGCTCCAGGACGGCGAGTCCGTCCTGGAGCGCTTCGGCTACAGCGACGACGACGCCTTCGCCGTGGGGCTGACCTGCGGCGGCGTCATCGACATCCTGGTCACACCGGTCCGGGCGGGGGACGCCGTCCGGCCGGTGGCCGCGACCGCGCTCACCGCCGCCGCGAGAGGGGAGGCGGCGGCGGTGGCGCGGATCGTGTCCGGCCCGGCCGAGCTCATGGGCCGGGCCCTGCTGGTCCGTCCCGACGGCTCCTTCGACGGCGGCTTCGGCGGCCGTCCGGAGCTGGACCGCACGGTCGCGGCGGAGGCGGGCGCCTTCCTCGACGCCGGCCGCACCGGCACCCTGGAGATCGGTGAGCAGGGCTCGCGCTGCGGAGCACCGCTCACGCTGCTGGTCGAGTCCAGCGTCCCCGCGCCCCGCATGATCGTCTTCGGTGCCATCGACTTCGCCTCCGCGCTGGTCCGCGTCGGCACCTTCCTCGGCTACCGCGTCACGGTGTGCGACGCCCGGCCCGTCTTCGCCACCCGCGCCCGTTTCCCGGAGGCGGACGAGGTCGTCGTCGAGTGGCCGCACCGGTACCTGGAGCGCACCGACGTCGACGGCCGTACCGTCCTGTGCGTCCTCACCCATGACGCCAAGTTCGACATCCCGCTGCTGGAGCTCGCGCTGCGGCTGCCGGTGGCGTACGTCGGCGCGATGGGTTCGCGCCGCACCCACCTGGACCGCGCCGGACGACTGCGCGAGGCCGGTGTCACCGAGCTGGAACTGGCCCGTCTGCGCTCCCCGATCGGGCTGGACCTCGGCGCCCGCACACCCGAGGAGACGGCCCTGTCCATCGGCGCGGAGATCGTCGCGAACCGGCGGGGCGGCAGCGGGGTCCCGCTCACCGGGGCGCACACACCGATCCACCGCGACCTCGCGTCCGCACCGTCCGGGCGGATCGGCTCGGTGGCGTGAGCGGGCCCTCCCGGCCGGCGCCGCGGCCGGGGGCCTCCGCGTGGTGACGGGGCCGGGCCCCTCCGCGCGGCGGCGTGACCGGGGCCGCCCGGCCGGCGGTGCGCCCGGACCTGCCCGGCCGGCCGTGTGTTCAGGCCCGTCTCACCGAGAGCGTGCCCGGACCTGCCCGGTCGGCGGTGTGTTCAGGCCGTCTCACCGAGGGCGTGCCTGGTCCTGCCCGGCCGGCGGTGCGCTCATGCCTTTCTCAGCAGCCGGTTGACCGCCCGGCCGAAGACCGCGCGGCCCGCGGCGCCGAGCAGCGGGTCGAGGACGCCCGGCAGGAACCGCACGTGCAGTTCCTCGCGCCACAGCACGCGGGTCCGTCCGCCGGGGCCCGGCAGCACCTCGATCTCGGCCCAGCCCCGCACCACCCGGCCGCGCTTCTCCAGCCGGCACAGCCCCGGCCCGTCGTCCGCGGGGGGCCGCCACACGGTGACCTCCATCCGGTCGTCGAAGGCCAGCGGTCCGACACCGGTACGCGCCACCACGACCGTGCCCCGCCGGGTGGGCGGGGCCGGAGCCGTCGTGACCCGGGTCAGCGGGACCACGTCGCCGTGCCGGGGCCACTCGGTGAGCCGGCGCCACGCCTCGTCGAGGGGGAGGGGCACCGTGCGCTGAAGGACGAAGAGAGCCACGTGACGATCCTAGGGACCGCGCGCCCGGGCCGAGGCGTGGTGCCCGAGGTGCACCCTCTGGTGCCGTGCCGTGCCGTGCGCCGCGACATCGCCGCGGAGATCCGTCAGAAGGGCCCTAGCGGTACACCTTTCCGGGCTCGGCCCTTCCGGGGGCCAGCAGCTGAGGGACCGTCACAAAGACGTAGCCGCGTTCCTTGAGGTCCTTGATGATGCCGGGGACGGCCGGGACGGTGCCGGGGTAGAGGTCGTGCAGCAGGATGATCCCGTCCCGGGACGCCTGCTCCAGGACGCGTTCGCGGATGAGCGCGGAGTCGTTCGTCCGGTAGTCCTTGGCGGTCACGCTCCACAGGACCTCCGCCAGGCCCAGCTCGCGGCATATCTCGTGCACGGTGTCGTCGGTGCGGCCCTGAGGGGGGCGCATCAGGGTCGGGGTGCGGCCCGTGAGCCGCCGTATCTCCTCGTTGGGGCGGCGCAGTTCCTCGCGTATCTCGTCCGGGCCCAGCTCGGTGAGGATGCGGTGGTCCCAGGTGTGGCTGGCCAGCTCGTGGCCCTCGTCGGCCATCCGCCGCACCAGCTCCGGGTAGGTGTCGATGTGCCGTCTGCCCAGCAGGAAGAAGGTCGCCGGGACCTGTTCCCGCTTCAGGATGTCCAGCAGCCGCGGGGAGTTCTCGCTGGGCCCCGCGTCGAAGGTGAGCGCGATGCACCTGGCCTCGCGGCAGTCGACGGTGCCGAACCGCGCCGGTGCGCCGGCCGCGGTCCGGGCGCGCTCGCTGCTCGGCGCGGTCGTCTCCAGGGTCGTGCATCCCGTCAGCGCGAGCGTGAGCGCGGTGATCGCGCCGATCGCGGCGGTACGGAACCCGGTCCCCGTGTTCTTCATCTTCCGGGTCGGAAGCTTCTTGGTCAGAGAAGGCATGCGGGGACTATACACACAGTATATATACGCAGTGTATAGCGGTTTGACGTGCGCTTTCTCGTCCGGAAAGGGGGGCGGATCAACCCCGCCGGACCGCCATGCCGACCGCGTTCGCCGTCACCACGGCCCCCACGCCCGCCCACTCCGCCGGCCCCAGCCGCTGCCCCAGGACGACCAGTCCGACCAGCGCGGCCAGCACCGGGTTGACGCTCATGAACAGCCCGAAGACCTGGGGCGGCACCCGCCGCAGGGTGAACAGGTCCGCGAGATACGGCACCGCCGACGACAGCACCCCGGCCGCCACCGCGTACCCCATCGCCCCCGCCGTCGGCGGACGCGCGATCGCGACGGCCGCGCCGACGGGCAGGAACAGCCCGGCCGACACCACGGCCGCGGCCGCCGCGCCCCGCGCACCCGGGATCCGCTCCCCGACGGTGCGGTTGAGCAGGATGTACGAGGCCCAGCACACGGCCGCCAGGAGCCCGAGCCCCATCCCCAGATAGTCGGCCGACGGCCGCGGCCGCATCAGCGTGACGACACCCGCGGCGGCGACGAGCGCGCAACAGGCGTCCACCCGGCGGCGGGCCCCGGCGAGCGCGAGCGCGAGCGGTCCGAGGAACTCCAGCGTGACGGCGAGTCCGAGACCGATCCGGTCCACCGCGGTGTACAGCGACAGGTTCATCGTCCCGAACACCAGCGCCAGCAGCAGCACCGGCCGCCACTGCCGGCCCGTCAGCGAACGCAGCCGGGGCCGGGCCACGGCCGACAGCACGGCCGCGGCGACGTACTGCCGGGT
This sequence comes from Streptomyces sp. NPDC093094, assembly GCF_044754345.1. Taxonomy (NCBI): domain Bacteria; kingdom Bacillati; phylum Actinomycetota; class Actinomycetes; order Kitasatosporales; family Streptomycetaceae; genus Streptomyces; species Streptomyces sp. NPDC093094. The sequence goes on from NZ_JBIVOX010000001.1 coordinate 463,041, forward strand.
CGCGACGACACCGACGGGGCCGACGACCGGGAAGGCGAGCGCGCCGAGCGCGGCACCGACCTGGTTCGACAGCCCGCTGCCGAGCATGGCGGCGACACCGAGGAGGCGGCCCGGCCGGGACGGGGCGGAGGCGACGGAGCCGGTGGCGGCTGCCGCGGGACTTTCGGACACGGCTGGCATGCTCAGAGCGTGCGACCGGCGTCCGCATGCGCAAAATGCAAGGGCGGCTCGATCTATACGCTGGACGCATGGATGTGGAGCTGCGTCATCTGCGCTGTCTCGTCGCGATCGCCGACGAGGGCACCTTCACCGACGCCGCCCTCGCCCTGGGGGTCTCCCAGGCGGCCGTCTCACGCACCCTCGCCGCGCTGGAGGACGCCCTCGGGACCCGGCTGCTGCGGCGCACCTCCCGGTCGGTGACGCCCACCGGGGCCGGGCAGCGCGTCCTCGCCCACGCGCGGCGGGTGCTGGCCGAGGTGGACGACCTGGTGCGCGAGGCGGCCCAGGGCGCGCAGCGGCTGCGGATCGGCTACGCCTGGGCCGCGCTCGGCCGGCACACCCTCGCCTTCCAGCGCCGCTGGAGCGCCGCCCACCCCGCGACCGAACTCCAGCTCGTCCGCGTCAACTCCGCCACGGCCGGCCTCGCCGAGGGCAGCAGCGACCTCGCCGTGGTGCGGCGGACCGTGGACGACCGCCGCTTCGACAGCGCCGTCGTCGGCCTGGAGCGCCGGCTGTGCGCCCTGGCCGCCGACGATCCCCTCGCCCGGCGCCGCTCCGTCCGGCTCGCCGACCTCAGCGGGCGCACGTTCCTCGTCGACCGGCGCACCGGCACGACCACGCCCGAGCTGTGGCCGGCGGAGTCCCGTCCGGCCACCGAGGACACCCATGACGTCGACGACTGGCTCACCGTCATCGCCGCCGGCCGCCGTGTCGGCATGACCGCCGAGTCCACCGCGCACCAGTACCGCCGCCCGGGCGTCGTCTACCGCCCGGTCCGCGACGCGGCCCCGGTCGCCGTCCGTCTCGCCTGGTGGCGCGACGACCCCCACCCCGCGACCGCCCGGGTCGTCGAACTCCTCACGGATCTGTACCGCGACGCGGACCGGCGGGCCTAGGGGCCCTCTGACGGATCTCCGTGGGAGCAGGAGCGGCGTTTGGTGCGTGCGACCGGCGTGCGGTGCGGAGGGTCGTGCGGCGGAGCCACCCGGCCCTTCGCGCCGTGCGGCCGGGGGTGCCTCCCACGCCCTTGAGGCGGTGGGGGAGGGCGTGCCGGGCCTCGCGACGCCGCGGAGATCCGTCAGAAAGGCCCTAGGGCTGGGTCCGAGGGGGCTGCGGGTCCGGGGGTCTGAGGGGGTCGCTGTCCGGGGCCTGAGGGCGCCGGGCGACGCGGACCGGGGCGCGCCGACGTCGCGGGATCCGGCCCGCGCTGCCCCTCCCGCAGGGGCACCCGGTCCGTCCCGGGAGAGTGAGGCCCGTCCGGAAGGGCGCGGCCCGTCCCGGGAGAGCGAGGCCCGTCCGGGAGAGCGCGGCCCGTCCCGGAGCCGAATGAGGACAGAAGTCGTCCGCAAGCCCCGCTACCGTGCGCGTATGACGAAGACGACGTCCTCGACGGCCCCCGTGCTCGGCACCCGCGCCCTCAACCGCGCCACCCTGGAGAGGCAGCTGCTGCTGCGCCGGGCGCGGATGTCCGCGGCCGCGGCGGTGGAGCATCTCGTGGGGCTCCAGGCCCAGGAGGTCAAGCCGCCGTACCACGCGCTCGCCGCGCGGCTGGAGGGCTTCGCGCCCGAGGAGCTGTCCGCGCTGCTGGAGAGCCGTGCGGCCGTACGGATCGTCACCATGCGCTCGACGATCCATCTCCACACCGCCGACGACGCCCTGACCCTGCGTCCGCTGGTGCAGCCCGCCCGGGACCGGGAGATCGGCTACTTCCGCAAGGGCCTGGCGGGAGTGGACCTGGAGCGGCTCGCCGCTCTCGCACGGGAGTTCGTGGAGGCCGAGCCGCGCACCATGAAGCAGCTGCGCGAGACGCTCGGCGCCGAGTGGCCGGACGCCGACCCGCAGTCCCTGGCCGTCGCCGCCCGCTGCACGCTCCCCCTGGTCCAGGTCACCCCGCGCGGGCTGTGGGGCCGCAGCGCCCAGGTCTCCCTCACCACCGCCGAGCACTGGCTGGACCGCCCCGCCGAGCCCGCCGCGTCCGCCGACGCCACCGTCCTGCGCTACCTCGCCGCCTTCGGTCCGGCCTCGGTGAAGGACATGCAGACCTGGTCGGGCCTGACGCGGATGCGCCCCGTCTTCGAACGGCTCCGCCCCCGGCTGCTCACCTTCCGCGACGACAGCGGCACCGAGCTCTTCGACCTGCCCGAGGCCCCGCGCCCCGACCCGGACACCCCGGCCCCGCCGCGCTTCCTGCCCGAGTTCGACAACCTGCTGCTCTCGCACGCCGACCGCACCCGGGTGATCCCGCCCGCGAACAAGGGCCGCACCTGGCAGGCCAACACCTTCTACTGCCCGCTCCTCGTCGACGGCTTCCTCGCGGGCGTCTGGCGGATCATCGACGACGCCCTCGTCGTCGAGCCGTTCGGCACACTCACCCGGGCCCTGCGCGCCGAGGTGGCCGAGGAGGGCGCGCGGATGCTCGCCACGCTCCGTCAGGACACGTCGTACGACGTCCGGTTCGGGACCGTCATCGGGTGAGCGGACGGGGCCGTCCGTGCGGGCCGGCGGGGCCGCCCGGGCGGACGGACATGGAAAGGGGGCGTTGGGGGGCGCGGCGGGGGGGGCCCCCCCCCCCCCGGGCCCCCCCCCGGGGGGGTAAAAGGAGTGCCGTCGGGGGCCGAGGGGTACGTGGCGGGGACCAAGCGGGCGGAATCCCCCAGCCCGGGGTAGAAGCC
>NZ_JBIVOX010000001.1:465941-630496 GCF_044754345.1 Streptomyces sp. NPDC093094
GGCGGCGCGCGGGGGGCCGCGGGCGGGGGCGGCGCGGGCGCGCCCCGCCCGGGGCCGCCGGGGGGGGGGGGGCGCGCGCGCGCCCCGCCCCCCCCCCCCCCCCCCCCCCCCCCCCCCCTGGTCACTCCCCTGAGGGGTACTCAGGAGTCCGCTGGGGTCACGAGGTGACCTGGGCGGTCACCAGGCTGGAGAAAGCCGTCAGCCGGGTGTAGACGCCCGGGTAGCCGGCCCTCGCACAGCCCTCGCCCCAGGAAGTGATCCCTGCCAGGACGCCCCCGATGAGCAGGGGACCGCCGCTGTCGCCCTGGCAGGTGTCGACGCCGCCGGAGGTGTATCCGGCGCAGACCATCTCGGCCGCGACGTAGTCGGAGCCGTAGGAGGTGCGGCAGCTGGAGTCGGACACGACCGGCACGGTCGCGGTCCGCAGCTGGTTGGAGGAGCTGCCGTTCTCCCGGGTGGTGCCCCAGCCGAGCACCCGGGCGGTGGTGCCGGCCGCGTACACGGAGGTGTCCGTGGAGGAGACGTAACGGGCCGTCGTGTACGGCATCGACGTCGACAGCGTCAGCACCGCCACGTCCTCGCCGTCGGAGGCGTCGGTGTAGCCCGGGTGGATCCAGATCCTGCTGACCCGGCTGACCGTGCCGTTGGTGCCGTTGAGGTAGGTGCGGCCGCCGACCACCCGGACGGAATCGGTGGTCTCGCCGACCATGCAGTGCGCGGCGGTGACGACCTTGGTGGGGGAGACCAGCGTGCCGCCGCAGAACTGGTTCTGCGAGGCGTCGGTGATCTGCATGACGAAGGGGTACGCGGTGGTCGTGGTCGTGGTGCCGCCGACGATCGGATTGGGGGCGGCGCTCGCGGAGGGGGCACCGGCGAGGGCGCCGGCGGCGGCAGCGGCGGTGACCGCCAGGGCCACGGCGGACTTTCTCGCGGTGGTGGAACGTCTTGCGCGGGTGAACCCGAACATGAGTCTCCTCGGGGGTGGCCGGTGGGGGGTCGCACGGGGTGGGGGGTTTGGCACGAAGGCCCCGGGACTGGCCTCCGTGTGCCCGGCGAGCGGCACGCCCCTACCGTAGAACCGGCCCCGGAAGGCCCCCAATGAGGGAACCCCCTAAGGGAGTTGGGGCAGGGAAAACCCTCGGTCGTGCGACTCGCACGTGCCCCTGAAGTGAACCCGCTCCGGGCTCACTTGGCGTGACGCCCCGCCGCCAGTCGTACGATATCCACCCGCGAGCGGATCCCGAGCTTGCGATAGACCCGGGTCAGGGTCGCCTCGACCGTCTTGACGCTGATGAACAGCCGGCCGGCTATCTCCCGGTTGGTCTTGCCCTCCATGACCAGTGCCGCGACCTGACGCTCCATCGAGGCGAGCCCCTCCAGCGCGTCGGCCTCGGCGGGCGCGGGCACCGGCCCGGCCGTCTCCGCCGGGCCCGCCGCCAGGGCCGCCTCGACCTGCTTCAGCCAGGGCAGCGCCCGGCACCGGCGGAACAGCCGCTCCGCCTCGTCGTACGAGGTGGGGCCGGGGCGTCCGGGGCGCAGCCGGGCCAGCAAGAAGGCCGCGCGCGCCTCCTCCAGGCCGTAGCCCAGCTTGGCGAGCCGGTCCTGCACGGACGTCAGCTGCGCGGCCGCGGCCTCCAGTTCGCCGCGCGTGGCCCGCACCAGCGCCTCGGCCCGGTCGACGACGGCGAGCACGCTCTCGCGGCCGAGCCGCAGCGCCTGCTCGCGGGTGACGTCGATCAGCTCCTGCGCCTCGCCCGGCTCCCCGACGAGCACCAGCGCCTCGGCGAGGTCGCCGTGCCAGCGGCCGCGGGCCGGGTCCGTCACCCCGAGGCCCTCCTCCAGCTGCCGGACCCGGCGCAGCGAGCGGACCGCGCCCGGTGCGTCCCGGGCCACCAGCTGGGCGTGCCCGAGTGCCGCGAGGGCCCGCGACAGATACACCGGGTCGCCGTCCTCCTCGGCGTGTCCCACCGCCTCCCGGGCCAGCTCCAGGGCGCGCCCGGTGTCCCCGCCGGATGCCTCCGCGAGGGAGGTGAGCATGGCGGAGGCGCCCTCGGCGATGCCGCAGTCCCGGGCCAGCCGCAGGGCCTCGCGGGCCAGGTCCAGGGCACGGCCGCAGTGCCCGGAGCGCAGCTCGGTCTCGGCGACGAAGCGCACGAAGTGCACCTCGCTCTCGACGACGCCGCGCCGGCGGGCCTCGCGCAGCAGACCGGTGGCCGTGGCGCGGGCCTCGGGCAGCTGGTCGCTCATGATCAGCCAGCGGAAGCGGGCCGCGCCGGCCCCGTTGTGATGACAGGCCACCTGCGGGTCCTGCGGCTCGCGCAGGGCGCGCTTGATGGTGGCGGGGGCGTCCGGGTGGCCCATCAGGGTCTCGGACTGCGCCTGGAAGGACAGCGCGAGCAGCTCGGTGCGCCGGTCACCGGCCCGGGCGGCCAGTCCGGCGGCGTGCTCGGCCTCCTGCCGGGCCTCGGCGAAGTCGCCCTCGACCATCAGACCGCGCCAGGCCAGCTGGTAGTGGACCTGGGCGAGCAGCCGCGGGTCGTCGCCCGCGTCGGCGAGGGCCTGCGGGAAGACGGCGTCGACCTCGCCGAGCGCCTGCCCCGCGGCCTCGATCACCACCATCCAGGCCCGCACCCGCTCCCCGGACGCGGTCACGCGGGTCAGCACGTCGCGGGCGATGTCCCGGGCCAGGTCCATCTCGCCGGCGGTCAGCGCGTCCTCGGCGGCCTGGAGCCGGCGCACATCGGGACTCGGGACCATGCCGACCGGGGTGTGCCGGGCGGCGAGCAGCCCGAGCGAGGCCGCCACCGACGGCGCCCCCCGGTCCCGGGCCAGCGCGGCGGCCTCCCCGAGCCGGGCCGCCACGTCCGGGTCGGTGCCGGTGGTGGCCAGTGCCAGATGCCGGGCCCGCTCGATCGGGTCGAAGGCGGCCGTGGACAGCGCGGCGTGCGCGGCACGCCGGGACTGCGCGGGCGCCTCCGCGTACAGGGCGGCCGAGATCAGCGGGTGCGCGAAGCGGACCGCGGGTCCCTCGGGCTCGGTGGCCAGCAGACCGAGCGCCGCGGCCTGCGCGGTCTCCGCCTCGGCGTTCTCCCGGCCGGCCGCGTGCAGCAGGGCGAGGGTGGGGCGGGCACCCGCGCTGGCCACGAGCAGGGTGTCGCGGGCCTCCGCGGAGAGCATCTCCAGACGGCTGAGCACCAGCGCGCGCAGCGAGGTCGGCACCGGCAGCGGCTCGCCCGGCCGGGGCGGGGTGGCGCTCTCGGCGAGGGCGCGTCCCAGCTCCAGGGCGAACAGCGGGTTGCCGCCGCTGGTGCGGTGGATGTCGCGGACGGTGGAGCGGGGCAGGGCGTAGCCGCTCTGGTCGACCAGCGCCGACACCTGGGCGCGGGTCAGCGGGCCCAGGCGCAGGGCGAGCGTGTCGGGCGGGGTGGCCCGCAGATGGCGGTCGTACTCCTGGCCCTCGGTGCGCACCGCGCACAGCAGCTGCACGGGGAAGTCGCCGAGCCGGCGTGCGGCGAAGCCGAGCAGCTCGGCGCTGGCGGAGTCCAGCCACTGGAGATCGTCGGCGACGATCAGGACGGGTCCCTCGGCGGCGAGCGTGCGCAGCACGGACAGCACCGCCAGGCGCAGGGCGAGGCCGTCGCGCTGGAGGCTGGACTCGCCACGGCCCGTGAGAGCCGACTCCAGTGCGGTGCGCTGGGCCGCGGGCAGCCGGTCGGACACCTCGTGCAGCACCAGTCCGAGCAGGTCCGCGAGGGCCAGGAACGGAAGATGCGATTCGGACTCGGTGGCCGAGCAGCGCAGCACGGTCCGTGCGGTGCGGCCGTATTCCGCGGCCAATGCCCGCAGCACGGTCGACTTTCCTATTCCGGCGGGACCGTGCAGCAGCACGCTGCCGCCGCGGCCGAGCTGCTCGCGGGCCGCGCCGAAGAGGTCCTCCCGGCCGATGACCAGCTCGGGGCGGCATCGGGAAGGCTCCTGGAAGTCCCGTCGCACGGTCACCGCTCCCTCCCTGTGTCGTGGCCGTGCCAAATTCTAGGCAACGACTCATTGAATTTCGGAGTGACCAGGTGGTGAGGGAAATAACAACTGAGGAGCATACGGATATTCGGGGCGCTGGTATAGGAATGGAGAGTTGTCATCGGTGTGCCTCCGGCTCATGGCAGCGCCCCCGCCCGCCGGGCCGCCGCGACGGCCTCCCCGCGGGTCCGCGCACCCAGTTTGCGCATGGCCGAGCGCAGATAGCTCTTGACCGTCTCGGGGCGCAGCCCCAGACGCGCGGCCGCGGCGGCGTTGGTGGCGCCCTCGGCGACCTGGACCAACACGTCCACCTCGCGCGGCGCGAGACCGGCCCGGCCGGCCGGGAGGTCCTGCTCCCGCGGCGCCAGCAGCCCGCAGGCCCGCAGCAGCTCCTCCCGCAGGGCCGCGTCCGTGATCCGCGGGGCCAGCGCCCGCAGCGCCGCGTGCGCCTCCCGCGTCCGCTCCCGCGCCGCGCCGGACTCCGCGGCCGGGACCGGGGCCGCGAGCAGGACCCGCGCCTCCTCGGCCGCCACCAGCGCCTGCTCCACGTCCCGCGCCACCTGGACCGCCGTGTGCAGGGTGCGGTCGCCCAGCGGCTGGGCCGTGCGCAGGGCGCCGTAGAGCACCCCGCGCACCCGGCGCCGTACGACGACCGGCACCGCCAGCACCGAGCGCAGTCCCTCCGTCGCGACCGGCACGTCGTACTCGTGGCTGATCTGCCGTGACACGGAGTAGTCCGTCACCGCGCACGGACGGGACAGCGCCACGGCCCTGCCGCCCAGGCCGTTGCCGGAGGTCACCGCGAGCGACCGCAGCGCGGGCGTCGCGGTGCCGCTCAGCTCGCTGATCCGCAGTCTCGGCCGGCCCGGCTCCACCAGGCCGCCGAACGCCACGGGCAGCCCCGTCGCCCGGCGCAGCCGCAGCAGCGCGGCGCGCATGTCGCTCCCCGGCACCCCGGCCGTGATCGTGTCCGCAGCCACCCGCTCGCCCCTTTCCTCCCGGCCCGCTCCCGCACGGGCGGGCCGCCGCCGGCCCCCGCTCCCGGGTCCGCCGGACGGAACCCGGCCGCGACCTCGGGACGCACACCCCCGTTCGGGGGTAGTGAGACCTGCATCACGGATTACACGATGGCGGGGAGCCGCCCGGCAATGGTCCGGAACCAAGGAGGACAGATGACGACGGCCACGGAGGACTTCCGCAGGGCACGGGACTTCCTGCTGGAGCACCGGGAGGACTACGCCACGGCCTACGACGGCTTCGCGTGGCCGCGCCCCGAGCACTTCAACTGGGCCCTCGACTGGTTCGACCGGATCGCGGAGGGCAACGACCGCACCGCCCTGCACATCGTCGAGGAGGACGGCGGCGAGACCCTGCTGTCCTTCGCCGAGCTCTCCGACCGCTCCGACCGCGTCGCGAACTGGCTGCGCGGCCTCGGCGTGGCGGCCGGCGACCGCATCCTGGTCATGCTCGGCAACCAGGCCGAACTGTGGGAGACCGCCCTCGCGGCGATGAAGCTGCGCGCCGTGGTCATCCCCGCCACCCCGCTGCTGGGCCCCGCCGACCTGCGCGACCGCGTCGAGCGCGGACAGGTCCGGCACGTGATCACCCGCGCCGAGGACACCGCCAAGTTCACCGAGGTCCCCGGCGGCTGGACCCGGATCGCCACCGGCGGCACCGGAGGAGACTGGCACGCCTACGAGGAGGCGTACGCCGCCCCGGCCGGATTCACCCCCGACGGCCCCACCCGGGCCGACGACACCCTGATGCTCTACTTCACCTCGGGCACCACCGCACGCCCCAAGCTGGTCGAGCACACCCACACCTCGTACCCGGTCGGCCATCTGGCCACCCTGTACTGGATCGGCCTGCGGCCGGGCGACGTGCACCTGAACATCTCCTCGCCCGGCTGGGCCAAGCACGCCTGGTCCAATCTGTTCGCGCCCTGGAACGCCGAGGCGACCGTCTTCCTCTTCAACTACACCCGTTTCGACGCGGCCCGGCTGCTGGCCGAGATGGACCGCGCGGGCGTCACCACCTTCTGCGCGCCGCCGACCGTGTGGCGCATGCTCATCCAGGCCGACCTCGGCCGGCTCGCCACGCCGCCCCGTGAGGCCGTCGCCGCGGGCGAGCCGCTCAACCCCGAGGTCGTCGAGCAGGTGCGGCGGGCCTGGGGCGTGACCGTCCGGGACGGCTTCGGCCAGACCGAGACCGCCGTCCAGGTCTCCAACAGCCCCGGCCAGCCGCTGAAGACCGGCTCCATGGGGCGGCCCAGCCCCGGCTACCGCGTCGAACTGCTCGACCCCGTCACCGGCGCACCCGGTGCCGCGGAGGGCGAGATCGCGCTCGACCTGTCCGCCCGCCCGGTCGGCCTGATGACCGGCTACCACGGCGACCCGGAGCGCACCGCCGAGGCGATGGCGGACGGCTACTACCGGACGGGGGACGTCGCCTCGCGGGACGAAGAGGGATATCTGACCTATGTCGGACGCAGTGACGATGTCTTCAAGGCGTCCGACTACAAGATCTCCCCGTTCGAGCTGGAGAGCGCCCTGCTGGAGCACCCCGCGGTCGCCGAGGCGGCCGTCGTGCCCGCGCCGGACGAGCTGCGGCTCGCCGTGCCGAAGGCGTACGTCGTCCTCGCCGAGGGCTGGGAACCGGGCGCCGACACCGCGAAGGTCCTGTTCGAGCACTCCCGCGAGGTCCTCGCCCCCTACAAGCGCATCCGCCGTCTGGAGTTCGCGCCCCTGCCCAAGACCGTGTCCGGCAAGATCCGCCGCATCGAGCTGCGCGAGGCCACCGCGGCCGGGTCGGACGCCGAGTACCGCGAGGAGGACTTCCGGTGAGCGCCCTGGACTCGTACACGCACGGGGTGGGCGACACCCCGCTCCTCGGCGACACCGTCGGGGCCGCCCTGGACCGGGCCGTCGCCGCCTGGCCCGACCGGGAGGCCCTGGTCGACGTCCCCTCCGGACGGCGCTGGACCTACGCGGAGCTCGCCGCCGACGTGACGGAACTGGCCCGGGCCCTCGTCGCGAGCGGGGTGGCCAAGGGCGACCGGGTCGGCATCTGGGCGGTCAACTGCCCCGAGTGGGTGCTCGTCCAGTACGCCACCGCCCGCGTCGGCGCGATCATGGTGAACATCAACCCCGCGTACCGCACCCACGAGACCGAGTACGTCCTCAAGCAGGCGGGCGTGTCCCTGCTGTTCGCCTCGCTCGCCCACAGGTCCAGCGACTACCGGGCGATGGTGGAGGAGATCCGGGGCGCCTGCCCGCAGCTGCGCGAGACCGTCCACTTCGGCGACCCGAGCTGGACCCGGCTGCTCCGACGGGCCCGCGGGGACGAGGAGTTCGAGGAACTGTCCTGCGACGACCCCATCAACATCCAGTACACCTCGGGCACCACCGGCTTCCCCAAGGGCGCCACCCTCTCCCACCACAACATCCTCAACAACGGTTATTTCGTGGGGGAGTCGATCGGCTACACCGAGCAGGACCGGGTCTGCGTACCGGTGCCGTTCTACCACTGCTTCGGCATGGTCATGGGGAACCTGGCGGCCGTCTCCCACGGCGCCTGCATCGTCGTCCCCGCCCCCTCCTTCGACCCGCGGGCCACCCTGGAGGCGGTCCGGCGGGAGCGCTGCACCTCGCTGTACGGCGTCCCGACCATGTTCATCGCGGAGCTGAACCTCCCGGACTTCGCTACGTACGACCTCACCTCCCTGCGGACCGGCATCATGGCGGGCTCGCCCTGCCCGGTGGAGGTGATGAAGCGGGTGGTCGCCGAGATGCACATGGAGCAGGTCTCCATCTGCTACGGCATGACCGAGACCTCCCCGGTCTCGCTCCAGACCCGGACGGACGACGACCTGGAGCACCGCACCGCCACGGTCGGCCGGGCCCTGCCGCACATCGAGGTGAAGGTCGTCGACCCCGTGACCGGGACGACGCGGCGCCGCGGCACGGCGGGAGAGTTGTGCACCCGCGGCTACAGCGTGATGCTCGGCTACTGGGACGAGCCCGAGAAGACCGCCGAGGCCGTCGATCCCGGCCGCTGGATGCACACCGGCGACCTCGCGGTGATGCGCGAGGACGGCTACGTCGAGATCGTCGGCCGCATCAAGGACATGATCATCCGCGGCGGCGAGAACATCTACCCGCGCGAGATCGAGGAGTTCCTCTACGCGCACCCGAAGGTCGCCGACGTCCAGATCGTCGGCGTGCCCCACGAGCGCTACGGCGAGGAGGTGCTGGCCTGCGTGATCCCGCGCGACCCGGCGGACCCGGTGACGCTGGAGGAGCTGCGGGCGTTCTGCGACGGCCGGCTGGCCCACTACAAGATCCCCAGCCGCCTCCAGGTCCTCGACGCCTTCCCGATGACCGTGTCCGGAAAGGTGCGCAAGGTGGAACTGCGGGAGCGGTTCGGCGTCTGAGAACCTCCCCCGGGCGTTCGATCACGGACGGGCGGGACCCGTAGGATCGGACGCCCTTGGGGGTGGAGCATGGTCAGAAGGCGGCCCGGTACGACACCCACGCTGGAGGAGGTGGCCGCGCTCGCCGGTGTCGGACGGGGCACGGTCTCCCGCGTCGTCAACAACGAGACGGGCGTCAGGGAGTCGACGCGCGAGGCGGTCCGCAAGGCCATCGCCGAACTCGGCTACGTGCCCAACCTGGCGGCGCGCTCCCTGGCCGGACGGCGGGCCGACGCGGTCGCGCTGGTGATGGCGGAGCAGGACTGGCGGCTGTTCGGCGAGCCGTTCTTCTCCGAGACCGTCCGGTCCGTCGCGGACGCCCTGACGGACACCTCCGTACAGCTTCTGCTCACCCTGGTCCGCACCGACGCCGAACGGCAGCGGTTCGTCGAGTACGCGCGCGGCGGCCGGGTGGACGGCGTGCTGCTGATGTCCGTGCGCGCCGACGACCGGCTCCCCGACATGCTCGCGGACGCCGGCATCCCCACCGTCCTGCTGGGCCGCCGCTCCGGCGACGAACAGGTCACCTACGTGGACGCGGACAACGTGGGCGGCGCCCGTGACGCGGTCGCCCATCTGGTGCGCGGCGGCCGACGGGCGATCGGGGCCGTCACCGGGCCGCTCGACATGTACGTCGCCCGGTGCCGGCTACGCGGCTACGAACAGGCCCTCGCCGACGCCGGACTGGCCGGCGGCCCCTCCTGGATCGCCGAGGGCGACTTCACCGGGGCCAGCGGCCGCCGCGCCATGACCGAACTCCTCGCCCGCCACCCGGAGGCGGACGCGGTCTTCGCCGCCTCCGACACCATGGCCGCCGGAGCGCTCGACGTGCTGCGCGCCGCGGGCCGCCGGGTGCCCGAGGACGTGGCCGTCGTCGGCTTCGACGACTTCCAGCTCGCCGAGCACACCGAGCCCGCCCTGACCACCGTCCGCCAGCCGCTGGAGGAGATCGGCCGGACGATGGTGCGGCTGCTGCTGGAGGAGATGGAACAGCCGCAGGCCGCCTGGCGGCACGTGATCCTGCGGACCCGGCTGGTGGTGCGCGGCTCGGCGTGACCGTCACGCCCCCACAGCGCCGGGAGCGCTCCCGGTTCCGGCGCGTGCTACGCGCGTCGGCGTCCCTCCCGGGTCGTTCCGGCCCGCCTGCGGCTTCGAGGTCCGTTCGACGGATTCGTGTCCACAGGGTTGTCAGGGACATGGGGCGGCTCCTACAGTCGCCCCCGAAACCGGTGGGTGGGAGCGCTCCCATCAGTGGGGAGGCGGGAGCGCTCCCGAAGTCCGCCGGTCCGCAGCACGGCCCTGTCGAACCCCCCTCGCCGGAAGGCCCTCGCATGCGATCGTCACCGCACCGCCTCCGCACCCTCCGCGCCCTGCTGGGCGCGCTGCTCACCGCGCTCGCCACCGTGGCGGCGCTCGTCTGCGCCGGGGCTCCGGCGCAGGCCGACACCACGGTCTGCGAACCGTACGGATCCACCGTGATCCAGGGCCGCTACGTGGTCCAGAACAACCGCTGGGGCACCAGCGCGACCCAGTGCGTCACCGCCACCGACACCGGGTTCCGGGTGACACAGGCCGACGGCTCGGCGCCCACCAACGGCGCCCCCAAGTCCTATCCGTCGGTCTTCAACGGCTGCCACTACACGAACTGTTCACCGGGGACCAACCTCCCCGCGCAGCTCTCCACCGTCTCCAGCGCGCCCAGCAGCATCTCCTACGGCTTCGTCTCCGACGCGGTGTTCAACGCCTCGTACGACATCTGGCTGGACCCGACGCCCCGGACCGACGGGGTCAACCGGACCGAGATCATGATCTGGTTCAACCGGGTGGGCCCGATCCAGCCGATCGGGTCGCGGACCGGCAGCGCCACGGTGGGCGGACGCACCTGGGAGGTGTGGACCGGCAGCAACGGCTCCAACGACGTGATCTCCTTCGTCGCCCCGTCGGCGATCAGCAGCTGGAGCTTCGACGTCATGGACTTCGTCGACCAGACGGTCTCGCGCGGGATGGCCCGGAACACCTGGTACCTGACGAGCGTCCAGGCCGGTTTCGAGCCGTGGCAGAACGGCGCCGGGCTCGCGGTGAACTCCTTCTCCTCGGCGGTGAACACGGGCGGCACCGGCCCCGGTGACCCGGGCGGCCCCGACCCGGTGACGGCCTGCCAGGTCACGTACGGCACCAACGTCTGGCAGGGCGGCTTCACCGCCGACGTGACGGTCCGCAACACCGGTTCGGCCGCCGTCGAGGGCTGGCGGCTCGGCTTCACGCTGCCGTCCGGGCAGCGGATCACCAACGCCTGGAACGCGACCGTCTCCGGGGCGTCGGGAGCGGTCACCGCGTCCGCCGCCCCGCACAACGCGCGGATCGCGGCCGGGGGCAGCCAGTCCTTCGGGTTCCAGGGCGCCTACAGCGGCACCTTCGCCGAACCGGGCGCCTTCACCCTGAACGGCGCCGCCTGCTCCGTCGCCTGACCCGCGCCGCACCGGACCGCTCCGGGGCCCGCCCTCGTTCCCCGCGCCGACAGGGCGAGGTCCCGGAGCGCACCACCTCCCCACCGTCCGGACGGTCACGCCGCCCGCGACGGCGTGACCGCCCGCTCCCGGCCCGCCCACCGGTCCCCGCCGCCGCACCGCAGGCGCCCGCCGTCCGCGTCCCGTCCCCCGGATCCGCCCCGGGCCCCGCCCCCGGGTCCCTGCCCTCGGGCCCCTGCCTTCCCCGGGGTCCCGCCCCCAGGTCCCCGTCCCCGGGTCCCCGCCCCCCGGGTCCCTGCCCTCGGGTCCCTGCCTTCCCTGGGGTCCCGCCCCCAGGTCCCCGTCCCCGGGTCCCCGCCCCCCCCGGGTCCCTGCCCTCGGGTCCCTGCCCTCGGGCCCCTGCCTTCCCCGGGGTCCCGCCCCCAGGTCCCCGTCCCCGGGTTTCCGTCCCAGGGTCCCCGCCCCCGGGGTCCCGCTCCCGGGTCCCCTTCCCCGCGGACGCAGGACCCCGTCACCCGCGCCACCGCCCCAGGTCCGCTCCCCGGCGGATCCGCCGTCTCGTCCGGCCGCACCGTCACCGGTGCCGCCGGTGCGTCTCCCCGCGCCGTGCCGCGCCGCCGGCCGAGGCCGGCGGTCGCCGGCGGGCCCGAGAACAACCGCGGAGGACACGGAACAGACCCCGACACACAGGAGAGACCATGGCTCGACGCAGCAGACGATCACTCTCGTTACTGGCGGTGCTGGCCACCCTGCTCAGCGGGCTCGGCCTGGCCCTGATCGGCCAGGGCAGCGCCCAGGCGCACGGTGTGGCGATGATGCCCGGATCGCGGACGTACCTCTGCTATCTGGACGCCAGGACCAGCACCGGCTCGCTCGACCCCACCAACCCGGCCTGCCGGGCCGCCCTCGCCGAGAGCGGCGCGACCGCGCTGTACAACTGGTTCGCCGTGCTCGACTCCAACGCGGGCGGGCGCGGGGCCGGTTATGTGCCGGACGGCAAGCTGTGCAGCGCCGGTGACCGCTCCCCGTACAACTTCACCGGCTACAACGCCGCCCGCGCCGACTGGCCCCGCACGCACCTGACGTCCGGGGCGAGCATGCGGGTCCGCTACAGCAACTGGGCCGCGCACCCGGGCGACTTCCGGGTGTATCTGTCCAAGCCCGGCTACTCGCCCGCGACCGCGCTGGACTGGGGCGACCTGGAGCTGATCCAGACGGTCACCAACCCGGCCCAGTTGGGGTCGCCGGGCACCGACTCCGGCCACTACCAATGGGATCTGCGGCTGCCGTCGGGCCGTTCGGGCGACGCCGTGCTGTTCATCCAGTGGGTGCGCTCGGACAGCCAGGAGAACTTCTTCTCCTGCTCCGACATCGTCTTCGACGGCGGCAACGGCGAGGTGACCGGCATCCGCGGTTCCGGCGGCACCCCGACCCCCACACCGACCCCGACTCCCACACCCACTCCGACCGACCCGCACACCGGGTGCATGGCCGTCTACTCGGTGACGAACTCCTGGAGCGGCGGTTTCCAGGGATCCGTCGAGGTGATGAACCACAGCCCGGCACCGCGTGACGGCTGGGCCGTGCGCTGGCAGCCGGGCACCGGCACCAGGATCAACAGTGTCTGGAACGGCTCGCTGAGCACCGGCTCCGACGGCACGGTCACGGTCAGGAACGTCGACCACAACCGGACCGTCGCGCCGGACGGCAGTGTCACCTTCGGCTTCACCGCCACCTCCACCGGCAACAACCTCCCGGTCGGTTCGATCGGCTGCGTCACCCCGTAGCACCCCTGTCCCGGCGGCGCCGGTTCCCGCTCGACCGCGGGGGCCGGTGCCGCCGTGCGCCGGGGCCGGTCAGCCGGTGGGGGAGGCGAGCGCGTCGGCGTGGTCGTTGACCGGCTGCGGGGTGCCCGTCAGATCGAGGACGAAGAGGGGCACGCCCAGGGCGTCGGCGCGGACGCGGGCGTCGTCGGTGTACCCGGCGAGGGAGAAGTAGACGCAGCCCGCGGACTCGGTCATCGCGGTGAGCCACAGGCACTCCACGTCCCGCAGCGAGGCCGGGCGCACGGTCGGATCGACCTGGGCGAGCATCCCGCGGGCGGCGAGCCCTGTCCCGGACGGCGGCCGCTGATCGGCACGGCGTATGTCCCGGAAGCCCAGCCAGCGCAGATACAGCGCGGCGGCGGTGACCGCGTCCCGCGCGGTGCGGATGGTGACCGGCTGGAACGCGGGACGGCGGACCGGGGGAGAGGCGGGCCCGGAGGCGGCGTCCGGATGCGCCTCGGCGACGGCGACCCGCAGGACCGTCCCGCACGGGCAGCCCAGCTCCGGCCGTGGCCACTGGGCACGGCGCCCGCAGGCCGCGCAGCGCAGCGTGAGCCACTCCTCGTCCCAGGCGCGGTGGGTGACGGCGGCGGCCGCGGCGGTCCGGTCCAGCGGGGGCGCGACCGGCGCCCCGCACGCGCACGGGTAGGACGGGGCGGCGTAGAGATGCTCGCGGCGGCAGACGGGGCAGCGCACCGGGACGCTCTGGGACATGCGCCCCATCGTCCTCCTTCCGGGCCCCTCCTGTCCGTCTCTTGACGGGCTTCACCCCTCCCTCTAGATTGCTTCCAGATAGTAGAAAATCGTTTCCGCTATACGGAAGTAATGGCGGCAGAGAAACGGAGAGGTCTCACCGCGGGGCGCGACGGAGAGGCCGTCCGACAGCCGGAGCAGGAGTACTTCATGGCTCGTATGACCGCTGCCCGCGCGGCAGTCGAGATCCTCAGGCGCGAGGGCGTCACCGCCGCGTTCGGTGTCCCGGGCGCGGCGATCAACCCCTTCTACGCGGCCCTCAAGGCGGCCGGCGGCGTCCAGCACACCCTCGCCCGGCACGTCGAGGGCGCCTCGCACATGGCCGAGGGCTACACCCGTACCCACCCGGGCAACATCGGCGTGTGCATCGGTACGTCGGGCCCGGCGGGCACCGACATGATCACCGGCCTGTACTCCGCCATCGGCGACTCGATCCCGATCCTGTGCATCACCGGCCAGGCGCCGACCGCGGTGATCCACAAAGAGGACTTCCAGGCCGTCGACATCGCCTCGATCGCCAAGCCGGTGACCAAGATGGCGGTCACCGTCCTGGAGGCCGCCCAGGTCCCCGGCGTCTTCCAGCAGGCGTTCCATCTGATGCGCTCCGGCCGGCCCGGCCCGGTCCTCGTCGACCTGCCGGTCGACGTCCAGCTCACCGAGATCGAGTTCGACCCCGAGACGTACGAGCCGCTGCCGGTCTACAAGCCGGCCGCGACCCGCGCGCAGATCGAGAAGGCCCTCGGGATGCTCGGCGCGTCCGAGCGGCCCCTGATCGTCGCCGGCGGCGGCGTCGTCTCCGCCGACGCGAGCGACCTCCTCGTCGAGTTCGCCGAGCTGACCGGTGTTCCGGTCGTGCCGACCCTGATGGGCTGGGGCACCATCCCCGACGACCATGAGCTGAACGCCGGCATGGTCGGCCTCCAGACCTCGCACCGCTACGGCAACGCGACCTTCCTGGAGTCCGACTTCGTCCTCGGCATCGGCAACCGCTGGGCCAACCGTCACACCGGCAGGCTCGACGTCTACACGGCCGGGCGGACGTTCGTCCACGTCGACATCGAGCCCACCCAGATCGGCAGGATCTTCGCCCCCGACTACGGCATCGCCTCCGACGCCAGGGCCGCGCTGGAGCTGTTCGTCGAGGTGGCCCGCGAGCTGAAGGCGGCCGGCCGGCTGCCCGACCGCTCCGCGTGGGCCGGGGCCGCGCAGGAGAGGAGGGCGACCCTGCTGCGTCGTACGCACTTCGACGACATCCCGATCAAACCGCAGCGCGTCTACGAGGAGATGAACAGGGCCTTCGGACCGGAGACGCGCTACGTCACCACCATCGGCCTCTCCCAGATCGCCGGCGCGCAGATGCTGCACGTCTACCGTCCGCGCCACTGGATCAACTGCGGCCAGGCGGGCCCGCTCGGCTGGACCGTCCCGGCCGCGCTCGGCGTCGCCAAGGCCGACCCGCAGGCCCAGGTGGTCGCCCTGTCCGGCGACTACGACTTCCAGTTCATGATCGAGGAACTGGCGGTCGGCGCGCAGCACCGGATCCCGTACGTCCATGTCCTGGTGAACAACGCCTATCTCGGTCTGATCCGCCAGGCGCAGCGGGCGTTCGACATCGACTTCCAGGTCAAACTGGAGTTCGAGAACATCAACTCCCCCGAGCTGGGCGTCTACGGCGTCGACCACGTCAAGGTCGTCGAGGGCCTCGGCTGCAAGGCGATCCGGGTCACCGACCCCGCGGAGCTGGGGGCCGCGTTCGAGCAGGCCAAGAAGCTCGCCGCGGAGTTCCGGGTGCCGGTCGTCGTCGAGGCGATCCTGGAGCGCGTCACCAACATCTCCATGTCCGGCACGAACGACATCTCCGACGTGCTGGAGTTCGAGGAGCCGGCCACGGAGCCGGGCCATGCGCCCACGTCCGTGAGGACTCTGAAGGTCTGACCTCCGCCGCACCGCACGAGGGGCCCGCGCCGCACGGCGCGGGCCCCTTCGTCGTGCCCTTCCTGTGCTCTTGCTAGGTGAGATCCCAGGACAGCCCCGGCCAGTCCTCCGCGCCGCCGCCCTGCCAGTCGATGAGGTCGGTCTCCTCGACCTCCACCCGGTCCAGGTCGACCAGCCGCAGGATCTCCACGACGTCGTCCAGATGCGTGGCGACACCGAGCGCCCGGTCGTCGACGCTGACCCGCCGGGATCCGTCGAGAGCCGGCGGATGAACGACGACATGAGGATGCCGTACAAATTCAGCCATAGTCGTATTGTGCGCCCGCCCTCCGGGAAGGGGCGCGGTGAACTGCGCGGCCGGCCGGGGCCCGGCGCCGGGGCGAAACGGCGTCCGGGCGAAACGGTGTCCGGGCGAAACGGCGGCAGGCCGGAGAGCGCCGGGTGCGGGACCGTCCGCACCCGGCGCTCTCCGGCCGGTGAGGTCTTCGGTTGTGGCCGTCCGACGGCACGAGGCTGGGCGCGACAGAACGTTCGCGCCGCCGGACGGAGCCGGTTCGCCGGGACCGCGGCGGCTGCGACGGTTCCGGGGTCTCCTCCCTCAGGTCGAGAAGAGGCCCCGTACCTTCACCACCGCACTGGCTCGCACGCCGCCGCGGTCCTCGGCCCGCCCGCGTGCCGCCGGCCGGCCACCCCTCATCCGGGCCGTCCGGCAGCCGCGGGCCGCCTGGGGGTTGTCAGTCCTCGCGCAGGGCGCGGACCGCCTCCTCCACACGCCGCCCGTACTCGGGGTCGGCGGCGTGGAAGTGGGCCAGGTTCTTCTCGATCACGTCGTCGCGGGAGACCTGGGACAGGCTCCCGGAGATGTTCGCGACCAGACGGGACCGTTCCTCGGCCGACATGAGCCGGTACAGCTCGCCCGCCTGGAAGAAGTCGTCGTCCTTGGTGTGCTGCGGGGCCTCGTGGGTGCCGGTGTACCCGGTCACGGCGAGCGGCGCCGACAGCGGGCGGCCGGTCTCGACGGGGCCGTCGTAGGAGTTCGGCTCGTAGTTCTTGGCGCCGCGGCCCTGGGTGTCGGACGCCATGAGGCCGTCGCGGCCGTGGTTGCGGGCCGTGGTGGCCTTCGGCGCGTTCACCGCGAGCCGGGTGTGGTTGACGCCCAGGCGGTAGCGCTGCGCGTCGGCGTAGGCGAACAGTCGGCCCTGGAGCATCTTGTCCGGGGACGGGCCGATGCCGGGCACGAAGTTGTTGGGCGAGAACGCGGCCTGCTCGACCTCGGCGAACACGTTGTCCGGGTTGCGGTCGAGGACCAGGCGGCCCACGCGCCGCAGCGGGTGGTCGGCGTGCGGCCAGACCTTCGTCAGGTCGAAGGGGTTGAAGCGGTAGTCCGCCGCCTCGGCCGCCGGCATCAGCTGCACGTACAGCGTCCAGGACGGGTTCACGCCCCGCTCGATGGCCTGGAGCAGGTCCGTCTGGTGGGAGTCGGGGTCCTTGCCCGCGATCTCGGCGGCCTGCTCGGCGCTCAGGCTGCGCACGCCCTGGTTGGTCTTGAAGTGGTACTTGACGAAGAAGGAGTCGCCCTCGGCGTTCGTCCACCGGTAGGTGTGCGAGCCGTAGCCGTTCATGTGGCGGTAGGAGGCCGGGATGCCGCGGTCGCCCATCAGCCAGGTCACCTGGTGCGTGGCCTCGGGGGAGTGCGCCCAGAAGTCCCAGACGTTGTCCGGCTCCTGACGGCCCGTGAAGGGGTCGCGCTTCTGGGAGTGGATGAAGTCGGGGAACTTGATCGGGTCCTTGACGAAGAACACCGGGGTGTTGTTGCCGACGAGGTCGTAATTGCCCTCGCGCGTGTAGAACTTGACGGCGAAGCCGCGCGGGTCGCGCACCGCGTCCGCCCCGCCGAGGGAGTCGGCGACCGTGGAGAACCGCAGGAACACCTCGGTACGGCGGCCGGTCTCGCCGAGGAAGTCGGCGTGGGTGAAGCCGGTGACGTCGTCGGTCACCTCGAAGTAGCCGTACGCGCCGGAGCCACGGGCGTGCACCACGCGCTCCGGGATGCGCTCGCGGTTGAAGCGCGCCAGCTTCTCCAGCAGGTGCTGGTCCTGGAGCAGCAGAGGGCCGCCGACGCCGGCGGAGGCGGAGTTCTGGTTGTCGGCGACCGGGGCGCCGGACTCGGTGGTGAGCACGCGCTTCGACATCGTGGACCTTCCGTGCGGGTGTCAGCGGAAATCGACTTCCGCTTCGTGGAGCCTAGGTTCGGGCGATGAGGGCGTCAACAGTTTGTTGAAGTCGGTCGGGCCCGGCCGTGCGGCCGGTTGCCGGGCCGGTTCCGGACGGCGCCCCCGCCTGGGCGCGACAGGACAGGTGTCGGCGGGGGCGCCGCCCGGAAGTCTCGGGGCGGGCCGCGTCAGACCTGGGCGCCGGAGAGGCGCTCGACGGTGCGCAGCAGGGCCGAGTGGTCCAGGCCGCCGTCGCCCTGGGCGCGCAGCGAGGACACCAGCTGGGCCACGACCGCGCCGACCGGCAGGGCCGCGCCGACATTGCGGGCGGCGTCGGTGACGATGCCCATGTCCTTGTGGTGGAGGTCGATGCGGAAGCCCGGCTCGAAGTCGCGGGCGAGGAAGTTGTCCTTCTTGCGCGTCAGCACGGTCGAGCCGGCGAGACCGCCGTTGAGGACGTCGAGGGCGGCCTTGAGGTTCACGCCCGACTTCTCCAGGAAGACCACGGCCTCGGCGCACGCCTGGATGTTCACGGCGACGATCAGCTGGTTGGCGGCCTTCACGGTCTGGCCCGAGCCGTGCGGACCGCACAGCACGATGGTCCTGCCGAGCGCCTCGAAGAGCGGCTCGGCCTCGTCGAAGTCGGACTGCTCGCCGCCCACCATGATGGACAGCACGGCCTCCACGGCACCGGCCTCGCCGCCGGACACGGGGGCGTCGAGCACGCGGATGCCCCTGTCGCGGGCGGCGGCGGCCAGGTCGATCGAGGTCTGCGGGGTGATCGAGGACATGTCGATCAGCAGGGTGCCGGGCCGGGCGTTCTCCAGGATGCCCTCGGGGCCGTAGGAGATCGCCTCGACCTGCGGGGAGGCGGGCACCATCGTGATCACGACGTCGGCGTCCCGGACCGCCTCGGCGATCGAGCCGGCCGCGGTGCCGCCGGCGACCGTCAGCCGGTCCAGCTTGTCCTGCTCCAGGGTGAAGCCGGTGACCCGGTAACCCGCCTTGATCAGGTTCTCGGACATGGGGGAGCCCATGATGCCGAGGCCGATCCAGGCGATCTTGGGGAGCGTGCTCATGAGAGGGGGCCTTTCTGGAATGCGGTAGTGGTCAGCGGGCCGCGCGGGCCTCGGCGGGCAGCCAGCCGAAGGCGTCGGCGCTCGGCCGGTCGCCCGGCTTGTACTCCAGGCCGACCCAGCCGTCGTAGCCGGCCCTGCGCAGCCGGCCGAGCAGGTCCTCCAGCGGGAGGGAGCCCGTGCCCGGGGCCCCGCGGCCGGGGTTGTCGGCGATCTGGACGTGCCCGGTCCTCGCGGCGTACGCCTCGATCACCGACGGCAGGTCCTCGCCGTTCACGGACAGGTGGTAGAGGTCCATGAGGAACCGGGCGTTGCCGAGGCCGGTCGCCTCGTTGACCTTGTCCACCACGCCGACCGCGGCCGGTGCGCTCACCAGCGGGTAGAGCGGCGACTCGGGCTCGTTCAGCGCCTCGATCAGCAGGATCGCGCCGATCCGGTCGGCCGCGCGGGCCGCGAGGACCAGGTTCTCCAGGGCCAGGGCGTCCTGCTCGGCCGGGTCCACACCCTCGACGCGGTTGCCGTACAGCGCGTTGAGCGCCGTGCAGCCCAGCGACTGCGCGAAGCCGGCGGCCACGTCGATGTTGGCGCGGAACCGCTCCGACTCCTCGCCCGGCACCGACAGGGCGCCGCGGTCGGGGCCCGGCAGCCGTCCCGCGTAGAAGTTCAGGCCCGTGAGCCGTACACCCGCGTCCTCGACCGCCTTCTTCAGGGCGTCGAGCTCGGACCGCTCGGGGACCGGGGCGTCGATCCAGGGCCACCACAGCTCGACCGCGCCGAAGCCGGCCGCCGCGGCGGCCGCGGGGCGCTCCAGGAGCGGGAGTTCCGTGAAGAGGATCGACAGGTTGACGTTGAAGCGCTGGTCGTCGAATCCCATCGGGGCCGCGCTCCCTTCCGTGTTGTGTTTCCGTATTGCGGAAGTCAGTTTCTGCTTGTTGGAAGATTGCCGCCGGGCGGCGGGGCTTGTCAAGAGGGGTCGGCGGAAACCGTCACCGCGCGTTAGGTTGAGCGCGTGCGATTGAGAGTGGAGTTCACGACCGAACCCTTCGACCTCGACGAGGCCCCCGCGCATGCGCTCGCCGCCCGCCGGGTGATCGAGGCGGCGGCGCTGGACGCGGTGGACGTCGGCCCCTTCGGCAACACGGCGGAGGGCGGCACCGACGCGGTGCTGTCGGCCGTGGACGATCTGCTGCGCAAGGCCCTGGAGGCCGGCGCCACCCGGGTCTCGCTCCAGGTCAACGTTCTCGCGGAGGATGCCGAGTGAGCGCGGACGAGCCCTTCGTCGCGGCGGTCAAGCCGCTGGTCGACGCCATGGGCGGCGAGATGGTCCCGCCCGACGAGGCCGGACCCGACGATGTCGTGCTCGCCTGGGAGGGGGTCGACGTGGTCGCCGTGCGGCTGCCCCAGCTCGCCGACTCCCTCGATCACATCCTGGCCGCGATGGAGCGCAGGAGGGGCGTGCCGCTGGCCGACCTCGACCGCAAGGCCAAGCAGGAGGTCGTGCGGATCCTGGAGGCGCGCGGCGCCTTCGCCGTCCGGCACGGTGTGGAGACCGTGGCGAGCGCGCTGGGCGTCAGCCGCTTCACCGTCTACAACTACCTCAACCGTGAGAAGGGGGTGTGAGGGGCCGGGCGTCCGGGGCAGGGAGTCCCTGAGACCGGGACCGGGAGGTCCTTGTGCGGGGGACCGGTTCCGTAACCCGGAATTTTCAACAAAGTGTTGACGTGGAGTTTCGGAGGGCGTTAGCTGTCCGCAGCCCGTTCAGCACGAAGGCCGTATCCGGCCACGGAGGTTCCCGTGACTTCCCCTTCCACGCCACCGGGCCTGGCCCGGTTCAACGCCGTCGAGGAGCATGCGGCCTTCGCCGCGCTCCACGAGGCGTGCGCCTCCACGGCATGGGCGCGCCGGCTGCTCGCCGCCCGTCCCTACGCCACCCCCGAGGACCTCTTCACCGCGAGCGACGCCGCCATGGCCGGCCTCACCGCGCAGGACCTCGCGGAGGCCATGGCCGGCCACCCGCCGATCGGCCGTCCCAGGCCGGGCGACCCCACCTCGGCCAGAGAGCAGTCCGGTATGGCCGGCGCCGCCGAGGAGCTCAAGGCGGAGATGCTCGAACTGAACCTGGCCTACCAGGAGAAGTTCGGTCATGTCTTCCTCATCTGCGCGACCGGCAGGACCGGCGAGCAGATGAGGGACGCGGCCAGGGAGCGGATCGGCAACTCGCCCGAGCAGGAGCGCGAGACCGTGCGCACCGAGCTGGGCAGGATCAACCGCATCCGACTGGCCCGACTCGTCGAAGAGGACGCCTGAGCATGAGCACCAGCACCACCGCCTCCGTGTCCACGCACATCCTGGACACCTCCGTCGGCCGCCCCGCCGAGGGCGTCGCCGTCCGGCTCGCGGCACGCGGCGGGCGTGACGCGCACTGGCAGGCGCTCGGCGGCTCCGCGACCGACGCGGACGGCCGGTGCAAGGACCTTCCGGCCCTGCCGGAGGGGACGACCCACGTACGGCTCGACTTCGCGGTGGAGCCGTACTTCGAAGGATCCGCGAAGAAGCAAGCCGATGCGCAGCAGGACGCCCCCGCGAATCGGGACAGCGGTGCCGTGTTCTTCCCCGAGGTGGCGATCACCTTCGCCGTGGACCCCGGGGAGCACTACCACGTACCGCTGCTGCTCAACCCGTTCGGCTACTCCGTTTACCGAGGGAGCTAGCTAGATGCCCACCATTCTGGGACAGAACCAGTACGGCAAGGCCGAGAACCGAGTCGTCAAGATCACGCGGGACGGCGCCACCCACCACATCAAGGACCTCAACGTCTCCGTCGCGCTGAGCGGCGACATGGAGGAGGTCCACTACTCCGGCTCCAACGCCAACGTCCTGCCGACCGACACCACCAAGAACACGGTGTTCGCGTTCGCCAAGGAGTACGGCATCGAGTCCGCCGAGCAGTTCGGCATCCACCTCGCCCGCCACTTCGTCACCTCGCAGGAGCCCATCCACCGGGCGCGCATCCGCATCGAGGAGTACGCCTGGGAGCGCATCGAGACCTCGGACGCCAACTCGAAGTTCATCGGCGCGGACGAGGTCAAGCACTCCTTCGTGCGCAAGGGCCAGGAGATCCGCGTCTCCCAGATCACCTACGACGGCGAGAAGTGGGAGATCGTCTCCGGTCTGAAGGACCTGGTCGTGATGAACTCGACCAACTCCGAGTTCTGGGGCTACGTCAGGGACAAGTACACGACGCTCCAGGAGGCCCACGACCGCATCCTGGCCACCCAGGTCTCCGGCCGCTGGCGGTTCAACTGGACCGACGACGAGCAGAAGATGCCCCACTGGGAGAAGTCCTACGAGCAGGTGAGGAAGCACATGCTCCAGGCGTTCGCCGAGACCTACTCGCTCTCGCTCCAGCAGACGCTCTACCAGATGGGCTCGCGCATCATCAACCACCGCAGCGAGATAGACGAGGTCCGCTTCTCCCTCCCGAACAAGCACCACTTCCTGGTGGACCTGGAGCCGTTCGGGCTGAAGAACGACAACGAGGTGTACTACGCGGCCGACCGGCCGTACGGCCTGATCGAGGCGACCGTCCTGCGGGACGGCTGCGAGCCGAGGATCCCGGTGGATCTCTCCAACCTGTAGGCCGGCAACTGAACTTCGGCACCCGCGGCCGGGCGGGCGGGCCTTGGGCCCCCCGGCCGCGGCACTCAAATCTCCCGGGTCCTGCCGTGCCCTTCCCACCTGAAGCGCAAAGGACGAAACCATGGCAGCAGCCCAGCGCATCGTCATCGAGAACTGTGCGATCGCGACGGTGGACGCGGACGACACCGAGTACGCCTCGGGCCACGTCGTCGTCGCGGACAACCGTATCGAGGCGCTCGGCGCCGGACGTGCCCCCGAGGGCCTGGAGAACGTCGTACGCCGCATCGACGCCACCGGGCACCTGGTCACTCCCGGTCTGGTCAACACCCACCACCACTTCTACCAGTGGATCACCCGGGGCCTGGCCACCGACCACAACCTCTTCGACTGGCTCGTCGCCCTCTACCCCACCTGGGCGCGCATCGACGAGCCGATGGTGCACGCGGCCGCGCAGGGCTCGCTCGCCATGATGGCCCGCGGCGGTGTCACCACCGCGATGGACCACCACTACGTGTTCCCGCGGGGCTCCGGCGACCTGTCCGGCGCGATCATCCGCGCCGCCCGTGAGACGGGCGTCCGCTTCACCCTCGCCCGCGGCTCCATGGACCGCAGCGAGAAGGACGGCGGCCTGCCCCCGGACTTCGCCGTCGAGACCCTGGAGGGCGCCCTCGCCGCGACCGAGGCCACCGTCGAGGAGCACCACGACGCCTCCTTCGGTGCCATGACCCAGGTCGCCGTCGCCCCCTGCTCGCCCTTCTCCGTCTCCACCGAACTGCTCAGTCAGGGCGCCGAACTGGCCCGCCGCCTCGGGGTGCGCCTGCACACCCACGGCTCGGAGACGGTGGAGGAGGAGAAGTTCTGCCACGAGCTGTTCGGCATGGGCCCCACCGACTACTTCGAGTCCACCGGCTGGCTCGGCGAGGACGTGTGGATGGCGCACTGCGTCCACATGAACGACTCCGACATCGCCGCCTTCGCCCGCACCAGGACCGGCGTCGCCCACTGCCCCTCGTCCAACGCCCGCCTCGCGGCCGGGATCGCCCGCGTCCCCGACATGCTGGCGGCCGGCGTCCCCGTGGGCCTCGGCGTCGACGGCACCGCCTCCAACGAGTCCGGCGAACTGCACACCGAACTGCGCAACGCCCTGCTGATCAACCGCCTCGGCGCGCACCGCGAGAAGGCCCTGAACGCCCGTCAGGCCCTGCGTCTGGGCACCCACGGCGGCGCCCAGGTCCTCGGCCGGGCCGCCGAGACCGGCTCCCTGGAGCCCGGCAAGCTCGCCGACCTGGTGCTGTGGAAGCTGGACACCCTCGCCCACGCCTCCATCGCCGACCCCGTCACGGCCCTGGTGTTCGGCGCGGCCGCCCCGGTCACCGCCTCCTTCGTGAACGGTCGTCAGATCGTCGAGGACGGCAGGCTGCTCACCGTCGACGAGGACGCCGTCGCCCGCTCCACCCGCGCCGAGGCGCAGCGTCTGGCGCGGATCGCAGCCCAGGGCTGACCAGTTGATGATCTCCGGCCGGGAGGGACGGCTCCCGGCCGGCGGCCGTGGACCCGAGCGGGGTCCACGGCGGCCGTCCCCGGGGTGCGCGTGGACGCGCGCGCCCCGGAACGGTCACCGTCGTCACCGGACACACGTCACGAGACACATGTCGCCAGGCACACGTCACGAGACACACGTCGCGACGGCCACCGTCCCCCGCACCACCGTCCCCCGCACCACCGTCCCCCGCACCACCGGTCCCGCACGACCGCCAGCACCACCTCCCTGACACCCGCGTCAGAGCCGACGTGTAACCGACCGGAGGAAGCCGCAGTGGCCGCACACCCCGTCGACGAAAAACTCCCCGCCGTCAAAATGGCGACCACCGGCCTTCAGCACGTGGCCGCCATGTACGCCGGAGTCGTCGCCCCACCCCTGATCGTCGGCGCGGCCGTAGGGCTGTCCGGCACCGAACTCACCTTTCTCACCGGAGCCTGTCTCTTCACCGCGGGCCTCGCCACCTTCCTGCAGACCCTGGGCGTGTGGAAGATCGGCGCGCGTCTGCCGTTCGTCAACGGCGTCACCTTCGCCGGCGTCGCCCCGATGACCGCGATCGTCGCCTCCACCGAGGACAGGTCCGACGCCCTGCCGGTCATCTTCGGCGCGGTGATCGTCGCGGGCCTGCTGGGCTTCCTCGCCGCCCCGTTCTTCAGCAGGGCGGTCCGCTTTTTCCCGCCCGTGGTGACCGGCACCGTGATCACCCTGATCGGTGTCTCCCTGCTCCCGGTCGCCTTCGGCTGGGCCCAGGGCCCGAGTCCCGCGGCGGACGACTACGGCTCCGCCACCCACCTGGGCCTGGCGGCCGCGACCCTGCTGATCGTGCTGCTGCTGCGCCGCTTCACCCGGGGCTTCGTCAAGCAGATCGCCGTCCTGCTGGGCCTGGTGACCGGCACGCTCATCGCGATCCCGTTCGGCGTCACGGACTTCGGCCCGGTCGCGGACGCGGACATCGTCGGCTTCCCCACGCCCTTCCACTTCGGCGCCCCGCAGTTCCAGCTCGCGGCGATCCTGTCGATGTGCGTGGTGATGGTGGTCTCCATGACCGAGTCCACCGCGGACATGCTGGCGCTGGGCGAGATAGTCGAACGTCCGGCGGACGAGAGGACCATCGCCGCCGGTCTGCGCGCCGACACCCTCGGCTCCGCGCTCAGCCCGCTGTTCAACGGCTTCATGTGCAGCGCCTTCGCCCAGAACATCGGGCTGGTGGCGATGACGAGGATCCGCAGCCGGTTCGTCGTGGCGACCGGCGGCGGCTTCCTGGTCCTGATGGGGCTGTGCCCGATGGCCGCCTCGCTGATCGCCGTCGTCCCGCGCCCGGTCCTCGGTGGCGCCGGTGTCGTCCTGTTCGGCTCGGTCGCCGCCAGCGGCATCCAGACCCTGGTCAGGGCCGGCCTGGACAAGGACAACAACGTCCTGATCGTGGCCGTCTCCCTGGCCGTCGGGATCATCCCGATCACCGAGCCGGAGTTCTACCACGCCTTCCCGGAGACCGCGAAGATCGTCCTGGACTCCGGGATATCCACCGGCTGCGTCGCCGCAGTCCTGCTGAACCTGGTCTTCAACCACCTCGGCAAGGGCCGCGACGCCCATGACGTCACCCACCCGATGGAGGCGGGCGAGGAGCTCAGTCCCGCGTCGGCCCGGGCCCCGGCCACCTCATAAGGTTCGCGAACAGCTCGGCCTGCTCCACGGCGTCGTCCAGCGCGTGATGCGTATGGCGGCGCCGTGAGAGCAGTTCCCGGGGCATGGTCCCCTTCACCACCGCCCGCAGCGGCAGCCCGGCCTTCGTGGCGAACAGGGTCTTCATGTCCATGCACCCCGAGTGCCCGAACGGACTCCGGCCGGTGAAGCGGATCAGGTACCAGTACAGGAACGTCCAGTCGTACGACGCCGGGTAGCCGCACATCACCGGCTGCGCCCCGGCACTCACCTCGCGGACCCAGTCGCTGAACTCGGCCAGCGCGACGGCCGGTTCGGCGCCCTCGGCACTGAGCCGCTCCC
This sequence comes from Streptomyces sp. NPDC093094, assembly GCF_044754345.1. Taxonomy (NCBI): domain Bacteria; kingdom Bacillati; phylum Actinomycetota; class Actinomycetes; order Kitasatosporales; family Streptomycetaceae; genus Streptomyces; species Streptomyces sp. NPDC093094. Next base: position 491,884 of record NZ_JBIVOX010000001.1, read on the forward strand.
GGTCGAGACCGCTGACCGCCAGCGCCTCGGGCACGAAGTCCTCGCTGACCGGCCGCAGTTCACGGTAGAAGGTCTGCTTCTCGGGGTCGGCCGCGGTGAACCCGTCGGCGTCCTGAGTCCCGGCCACCGCCGCCCCCAGGCTCAGCATCGAGTACGGGCCGGGGATCGGGCCGTCGGCCTCGATGTCGACGGAGATGTAGAGACTGGGCTTGACGCGTCGTGGAGCCATGAGACCGCAGCATCCCAGCCAGGAGGGCGCCCCGCATCCGAATTCAGCCCGGGGAGACCCTCTGGCAGGGCCCCGCCTGCGGTCGGCGCCCGGTGAAGAAGGCGTGGGGCGGAACCCCCATGAGGGTGCGGAAGTCGGCCGTCATGTGGGACTGGTCGTAGTAGCCGGTGTCGGCGGCCAGTTCGGCCCAGGAGGCGGTGTCCGCGCGGGCCAGGACATGACGGACCCGGTCGACGCGGGCGTAGTGCTTGGGCGAGAGACCGACCCCTTCGGCGAACAGATTGCGCAACTGCCGCTCGCTGACCGCCAGCCGGCGGGCCACCTCCGCCACCTGCGCGGGCGCCGCGCCGTCCGCCACGGACAGCGCGGCGATCCCGGCGCGCAGCAGCTCCGCGTCCCGGGGCGGCCGTTGCGGCAGCAGCTCGGCCAGCCGCCTCGGCAGGTCCTCCGGCGCCAGGTCCCGCACCACGTCCGCGAGCCGGCGGGCGGTCCGCCCGGGCAGCGTCTCCAGCGGCACGACCCGGCCGGCCAGGTCCGCCGCGGGCACCCCCAGCAGCGGTCGGGCCGCGCCCGGCGCGAGGCTCAGCCGCACACAGGACGCGGGGCGCTCGCCCAGGTGGTACGAGGCGCGGGCACGCGGACCGACGACCATGGCGTCACGGCGGCCCCCCGCCCCGGTCCGCAGGACCAGTTTCGCCGCCGGGTCGGGGACGAAGGTGTACGGCTCCCCGGGCACGTCGTCGGCGGCCGTGCTCGTCATGTCCGCCACCCACGGGCGCAGTTCGGCGGGCAGCTGGTCGGACCGGTCGGTCACGGCGGTGCTCATGCCCTTCACCGTATGCGCCGCCGGTGCCGCGCGGGGCCCGTGAGCCGTGCCGGAATTTCCTATGGGACCGGCACGGGCACCCGGCACCTTGGACCCATGATCCTCGTGACCGGTGCCACGGGCACCATCGGAAGTGAACTCGTACGACAGCTCGCCACGCGCGGCGAGAAGGTGCGCGCCCTGACCCGCGACCCCGCCGGGGCCGACGTCCCCGCGGGGGTGGAGGTGGTGCGCGGCGACTACCACGACCAGGAGTCCGTGCGGGCCGCGATGGCCGGGGTGACGGCCGCCTTCCTCGTGGGCGTGCCCGGTCCGGACGCGCAGCACGACCCGGGTCTGGTGGCGGCGGCCCGTGCGGCCGGGGTGGCCCGTCTGGTGAAGCTGTCCGCCATCGCCACCGGCGACCCCGATCTCGGCCCCTCCGCGCTGTGGCACGTGCCCGGTGAGGAGGCCCTCGCGCGGAGCGGGGCGCAGTGGACGGTGCTGCGTCCCTCGGCCTTCGCCTCCAACTCGCTGAGCTGGGCTCGGGCCGTCCGGGCGGGCGAGCCGGTGCCGAACATGACCGGCGACGCCCGGCAGGGGGTCGTGGACCCGCGGGACGTGTCCGAGGCGGCCGTGCGCGTCCTGCTGGAGCCGGGTCACACCGGACGGACGTACACCCTGACCGGTCCCGCCGCGATCGGCGTCCCCGAGCAGGCCGCCGTGCTCGCCTCGCTGCTGGGGCGGCCGGTCACCGCCCGCGAGCTGTCGGGCGACGAGACACGGGAGTTCCTGCGCGGCTGGGGGCTCGGCGAGGAGGCCGTCGAGGCGATCCTGGCGGGCAACGCGTACGTGCGCCGGGGCCGCAACGAGACCGTCACCGACGACGTGCGCCGGATCCTCGGCCGGCCCGCCCGGAGCTACCGTGCGTGGGCCGAGGACCACCGGGCGTCCTTCACCCGGCACTGAGGCGGCCGGGGGCAGCCCCTTCCCGGCCGGCCCGATCCGGACGGACAGCCTCTAGAGCCCGAACAGCGCGGGGTCCGAGGCGAGTTCCTTGAACCGCTCGCCGGGGTCGGCCACCAGGCGCCGTGCCGTGAGGTCCATCAGCCCGCCGACCGCCTCGATCTCGGCGGCGACGGTGCCGTCGGCCTTGCGGACGGTCTGGCGGATGCGGAAGGTCTTGCCCTCGCTCCAGAGGAACTCGCACGTCACCTCGACCTCGTCGCCGGCCAGCAGCTCGCGCCGGTAGCGGATGGTCGTCTCCAGCGCCACCGGCCCGACCCCCGTGGCCACGAGGTCGTTCTGGCGGATGCCGGCCGCCTGGAGCAGTGCCCAGCGGGCGTGTTCGGCGTAGTTCAGGTAGACGGCCTGGTTGAGGTGGCCCTGGACGTCGGTCTCGTAGCCGCGGACGGTCACCGGGACGGAGAACGGCTCGCTCACTGCTTCCCCTCATGTACGTCGGACGCTGTGTGCCTGTGTGCCTGTGTGCCTGTGTGCCTGTGTGCCTGTGTGCCTGTGTGCCTGTGTGGTGCGTGCAGCGATCCTGTCACGCCCGTCCCGTCCGTCACACCCGGCGCGGCGAGGCGAGCAGGTACCGCGTGCGGGTGCGCGTGTCGGTGTGCTCCCCGGTCTGCCAGCCCGCCCGCTCCAGCGTGGCCGCGCAGGCCCGCAGGGCCTGCGGATCCGGTTCGTGCACCGCCACGGAGTCCGGCTGCGGGGTCGCCCGCACCCGGTAGCCGGGACCCTCCGGGCCGGCCGGGGTGTGTCCGGCGGCCTCCAGTGCGAGAGCCGCGGCCCGCACCAGATGCTTCCGCTCCCAGCCGCAGGGCCGGTCCACGGCGCCGTCCGGGTCGGTCATCCGGCGCAGCTCCAGCAGTCCCTGCCAGGCGCTGTGCACCTCGCGGGTCCGGGTGGGGCCGGAGCCGGGGGGATCCTCCTCGCCGCCCACCCGGGCGGCGAACACGCCCGGGTCGTCGGGCTGCCGGGCGGGCCGCGGCGCCTCCTGCGGCACCGCCTCGCGTATCCGGTGTCCCGCCGGGGTGAGGAAGTGGTCGTGCGGCGGCCGCGGATGGCGGAAGGCCAGCCCGTGCCGGACGAGTGCCGCGAGCTGCGCCTCCGTCCCCCTCAGCCGGCCGGTGACCGGCTCGGCGGCGTCGATGACACGCCGCTGGGCGGCGGTGGGCGGCCGGGTCACGGCGTGCTCCTCTCCGGGACGGGCCGGTCGAACGGCCGAAGGGCCGGCCGGTCACCGGCCGGACGTCTTCGAAGACTACGGCCCGCCACCGACAGCCGGCCCGCGGCGGCTCCCGCGGTCCTGGGACCGACCCGGTCCCAGGACCGGTCCCGGCACGGGGCCGGACCGGCGGCTACTGCCGGTACCCGCTCAGGAACCGCCCGATCCGGCCGATCGCGGCCTCCAGGTCCTCCGCGTGCGGCAGCGTGAGGATGCGGAAGTGGTCGGTGGACGGCCAGTTGAAGCCGGTGCCCTGGACCACCTGGATCTTCTCCCGCAGCAGCAGGTCCAGGACGAACTTCTCGTCGTCGTGGATCGGGTGCACCTTCGGGTCCAGACGGGGGAACGCGTACAGCGCGCCCTTGGGCTTCACACAGCTCACGCCCGGGATCTCGTTCAGCTTCTCCCACGCGACGTCGCGCTGCTCGCGCAGCCGGCCGCCGGGCGCGGTGAGGTCGGTGATGGACTGGCGGCCGCCGAGCGCGGCCTGGATGGCGTACTGGGCGGGCGCGTTGGCGCACAGCCGCATGGAGGCCAGCATGGTCAGGCCCTCCAGGTAGTCGCGGGCGTGCTGCTTGGGGCCGGTCACCACCAGCCAGCCCGAACGGAAGCCGGCCACCCGGTAGGTCTTGGACAGGCCGCAGAAGGTGAGGACCACCAGGTCGGGGGCGAGGGCGGCGGCCGAGTGGTGCACGGCGTCGTCGTAGAGGATCTGGTCGTAGATCTCGTCGGCGAAGACCATCAGGCCGTGCCGGCGGGCGAGGTCGAGGACGCCCTCGACGATCTCCTTCGGATAGACCGCGCCGGTCGGGTTGTTCGGGTTGATGATCACCACGGCCTTGGTGCGGTCGGTGATCTTCGACTCCATGTCGGCCAGGTCCGGGTACCACTCGGCCTGTTCGTCGCACAGGTAGTGGACCGCCTTGCCGCCCGCGAGGGTCGTCACGGCCGTCCACAGGGGGAAGTCCGGGGCGGGGATCAGGATCTCGTCGCCGTCCTCGACCAGTGCCTGCACGGCCATGGAGACCAGCTCGGAGACGCCGTTGCCGAGGAAGACGTCGTCGACGTCCACCTCCAGGCCGAGGGTCTGGTAGCGCTGGGCGACCGCTCGCCGGGCGGAGAGGACACCGCGCGAGTCGGTGTAGCCGTGCGCCCGGGGAAGCATCCGGATCATGTCCTGGACGATCTCCTCCGGCGCCTCGAAGCCGAACAGGGCCGGGTTGCCGGTGTTCAGGCGCAGCACGCTGTGCCCCGCCTCCTCCAGCGCGTCGGCGTGCTCGATCACCGGGCCGCGGATCTCGTAGCAGACCTCGCTGAGCTTGTTCGACTGCCGGAACTCCATGCGCTGCGCCCTCCGGTGCGGTTCTGCCAAGTGGCTACTTGGTTTTACCAAGTGGCTGCTTGGAAAGTCCAACGACATGTCTAGACTGCGTCGCATGCCACCTCGCCGAAGCTACGACCAGTTCTGCTCCGCCGCCCGCGCGCTCGACGTCGTCGGCGACCGCTGGACCCTGCTGATCGTCCGTGAACTGCTCGGCGGCCCCCGCCGCTACACGGACCTGCACGCGGACCTGCCGGGGGTCAGCACGGACGTGCTCGCCTCCCGGCTGAAGGACATGGAGCGCGACGGGCTCACGACGAGGCGCCGGCTGCCGCCGCCCGGAGCGGCCTACGTGTACGAACTGACCCCGCGCGGACGTGAGCTGCTGCCGGTGCTGCTCGCGCTCGGCGCGTGGGGGAGCGGTGAACTGGGGGAGCGCAGGCCGACGGACGCGCTGCGCGCGCACTGGTTCGCGCTGCCGCTGCTGCGTTCACTGGCGGGAGAGGGCGGGGGAGAGGGCGAGGGCCTGGTCGAAGTGCGCCTGGAGGAGGGCGACTTCCATCTCCACGTTGGCGCGCAGGAGGGCCCGGTCCACGGCGACGGACCCGCGCCCCGCACACCGGACGCGCGGCTGTCGATGGACGCCGGGACCTGCGCGGCCGTCGCCCGCGGGGAACTGGACCTCGCGCAGGCGGTACGGGCCGGCCGGGTCGAGGTGACCGGGGACGGGGCGATCGCCAAGTCCCTGCGGGACGTCTGAGACGGCCAGGGGCCCGCCGGGCGCGGCAGCGCTCGACGGGCCCCTGACCGGCGGCGGGCGGGGATCCTGCGGGATCAGGCTCCCGGCGGGACGTGCGAGGGCCGCCCGGATCCTCGCGTCAGCCGGTACCCGCCGATGCCCGCGAGCGCGGCCAGGGCGCCGCCCACGGCGGTCCACACCCACCGGTCGGACCACCAGCCGGAGGACCAGCCGTCGTCGGGCTCGATGGCGGACAGCACCGCCGAGTCCTCCTCTTCCTCGTCGGACCCCGCGGACGTCATCGCGACGCCCGGCACCAGCGGCTCGCCCAGCGAGCCGTCCACCGCGGCCGCCCCGCCGATGTCCTTGGACTCGACCCGCACCTCGGCCTGCACGGGCAGACCCCGGTCGGCGGTGCCCAGACCGACGGCCGTGAGCCGCACGTAGTAGGTGCCCGGCAGCGGGTCGTTCGCCCAGGGCTCGGACCAGGCGCGGACCGTGCGCAGCACACACGCCAGCTCGACGGAGGCCGTGCCCTCGGCGGCGGTCCGGGTCTGCATGCCGTACTGGCAGGACTGGCGCCGGCGCAGACCGTCGTAGACGTCCACCTGCCAGGTCTCGGCGGCGTGCGTGTCCGGCAGCTTCACCGTGGCCCGTACGGTCGGCCGCTGCCCCGCGTCCGCGGGGAAGGACCAGTACAGGTAGTCACCGGTGGAGCCGCTCGCCGTGGCGGTCTGGCCCTGGTCGATCTCGGTCGCCGTGCGGAAGGAGGTGCCCGCCTCGGTGGGGGCCCCGCCGTCCTCGGACGGGGTCGCGGACGGCGTCGGGGCCGCCGCGGCGGGCGCGGCCGCGAGGCCGAGCAGCAGCAGGGCCGTGCCGAACATTCTGGTGATACGCATCAGTTGGTCCTCCAGACCGCGACCCGCCAGCGCGACAGCCAGCCCCACAGCAGACCGGCCACGAACCCGGTCAGGATCAGCGCGCCCAGCAGCCACCAGCCGCGCCCGAGGCCGAAGGAGGCCACGTCGTCGGAGTCGCCCGGGCCGTCGACGACGTCCACGGTCAGCTCCAGCGGCATCCCGGGCGTGGTCCCGACGCCGGAGGCGGCCGCGAAGGAGTGGGTCACCTGGAGGCAGACACCCTCCGCCGGGGCGTCCTCCTCGTCGCTCTCCGCCTTCGGATACCGGAGCCCCGTCGAGATCACATCGGTACGGCCGTTGCCCGCCGCCTCACCGCGCACGATCTCCCGGCCGTGCACGGTCACGGCCCGCAGCAGCATGCCGTACGAGGGGGCGACGGCCCGGTCCGCAGCCACGCTCACCGAGGCGCGCAGCTCCTTGCCGGGCTCGACGTCCACCCGGTACCAGCGCTGCTGCCCGGACTCGACACGGTCCGTGTACAGACCGGACTTCAGCACGGGCGCCTTCGCGCACGCCTCCGCGCCCTCGGTGGCCACCGGCGTCACCACCGGGTCGGCCGCCCGGTCCACCAGCTGGTTCACCCGGTCGGTGAGTTCGTCGGTGTGCTCCACGGACGTGTAGGACCCGCCGGTCGCCTCCGCGATGCAGCTCAGCTGCTGACGCATCTTGGCGTTGGGCACCAGGCCCAGGGTGTCGATGGTCAGGCCGATGCCGCGCGCGGCGATCTGGCGGGCGACCTCGCACGGGTCGAGCGGGGCGCAGGTGTCCTCGCCGTCGCTGATCAGCACGATGCGCTTGGAGCCGGTGCCGCCGTCGAGGTCGTCCGCCGCCTTCAGCAGCGCCGGCCCGATCGGGGTCCAGCCGGTGGGCGTGAGGGTTGCCACGGCGGTCTTGGCCTCGGTGCGGTCGAGCGGTCCGACCGGGTAGAGCTGCGCGGTGTCCTTGCAGCCCCTCTTCTGGTCGTCGCCGGGGTAGTTCGCGCCGAGCGTGCGGATGCCCAGCAGCACCTCCTCCGGGGTGGCGTCGAGCACCTCGTTGAACGCCTGCTTCGCCGCGGCCATCCGCGACTGGCCGTCGATGTCCCGGGCGCGCATCGAGCCGCTCACGTCGAGGACCAGGTTCACCTTCGGGCGGGTGGCCGTGGTCTCGTCGGCGACGGCCCCGGTCGGGACGGCTATCCCGGCGGCCAGGGCGGCGAGCAGGGCTCCGGCGCCCGTCGCCAGCCGTTTTCTTGTGATCATCGGCGGATCCTATTGATCCGGGGTGCCGGGCATCAAAGCGGGTCCCGTCCCGGGGCTGTCGCCCGGGCGGAGCGGGTCTCGTTGCGGTGCTGTCGTTTCGGCGGAGCGGTTCCCGTCCGGCGGCCGTCACCTCAGCGGATTCGGCAGGTCCGTCCACCGGTCCCCGGGCGTCCCGGGCGACAGCCGCATCAGCGTCAGCGCCTTGGCGGGCAGTGGCTCACCGGTCAGCGCGGCGAGATGGGGTGTGTCCGGCACCTGCCGCACGGCGTCCGCGAGAGCCGCCGCCAGGGCCCGCCCCGAACCCGCCGTGGCCGCCAGCGCGCCCGCGACCAGCGACCCGAACAGCTTGCGGCGCAGGGCCGTCACGTCGTCGGTGAGGATCCGCTCGGGCATCCCCTCGGGCAGCTGCGCGCCGAACAGCGCAGGACTCACCCGGATGTCGGCCAGATCGCGGTAGACCAGCCGCACCGGCTCCCCGGACGCCGACAGCACGACCAGCAGGTTCTGCCCGTGTGCCTCCAGGGCGATCCCCCGCTCCAGCAGCCGCAGCCCCACCGTGAGGGCCAGCCGCGCGAACCGCGCCGACCAGGCCGGGTCGCGGGGAAGGCCCGTGGTCGGCAGCGCGGCCACCGGCACCACGCGCTCGCCCGCGGCCGCGTACACCCGCGGCGACTCCCGCAGCAGCGCCGCCAGATCGGGGGAGCCGGCCGTGACCGCGCCCAGCGTGCGGGTGATGTGCAGCAGCCCGTCCGTGCCGGCCGCCACCGTCTCGCCGAACGCGGACAGTGCGGCCGCCGCGGCGACCGAACCCACCGAGATGTCCCGCACCGAGGACGTCAGCCGGGCGCTGAGCGAGGTCTTCACGTGCTGCCCGCCGGGCAGTTCCAGCGTGCGCAGCGACATCAGCGGCCGCGCGGCGGGCCCCGGTCCGCCCCGCTGCTTCAGCACGTGCTCCGCCTGCCAGGGGTGCACCGGGACCAGCACCCGTCCCCCGTCGCGCAGTTCCGCCGGCCAGCACCCCGACACCAGACACCGTTCCGCCGGCACCGGGATCAGCCGCAGCTCCACCACCGGCCCGTGCTCCGGCGCGTACGCGAGCTGGTCGGCCGCCGAGAAACCCGGCCGGGAACGGCAGTTGGGGTGGTACGGATGCCCGTCCACGACCCGCCGCTCCCACGCCCAGTCCTCCGTCGGCCACTCCCGCCCGGTGCCGGCCGGCCGGCCGGCCCTCGACAGCGCCGACGACACCGCGCTGTGGTCGAGTTCCGCCGCCAGACCCGAGCCGTGCGGCACCCCGAGCGCCGTCATGAGCCGCGCCGGATCGTCGTAGGGTTCGCCGTCCAGCCGTACGACGGTGACGTACGCGTCGGTCGCATACGGATCGGGCACCGGACCGCGCAGCGAGCGCCCGTCGCGCAGCCGCAGCGTCAGCTCCTCGGGGCCCCGTTCACGTCCGGCCACCCACGGCAGCGGGTCGTACGCCAGCCCCCGCCACAGCCGGGTGAGCACCGCCGCACGGGCGCCGGGCAGTTCGGCCGTGAACCGGGACAGCAGGTCGGGGCGTACGGCGGCCAGCTCGGCGGCCATGACCGCCTCGGCGACGGCAGGTCGGTGCACGGTCGTCTCTCCTCGGGTACGGACGAGGTGAGCGTACGCCGGTCACGGCGTCGCGTGACGACAGCGATACTGATCGTCTGCGCCCGAACGGACCGTGACGAACGAAGTGGATCGCGTGGATCTCCTCCCCCCGCACGCCGGTGACGACCTCACCGCGCGCGCCGACGCCTGTGCCGCCGCGCCGCTGCTGAACTGCCTGCTGCGGGAGGTGGCCGGGCCGCGGGAGCTCCGGGCCGGCCGGGCCGTGCACCGGCTGCCCGGCACGGGCCGTCTGCTGCGGGTGCGCGGCACCCGGCGCCCCACCGACCCCGAGGTGCACACGGACGGGGCCTGGCACCGGCTGGACCACGCCGGTCTGGTCGGGCTCGTCGTCGAGGAACTGACCCTGCACACCGGCCGCTCCAACCACGAGCTGCCCGCCGAGATGACCGACAGCCGGGACGTGGTCGCCGCACTGCTCGCCGCACGCGCGTGTGCCACCCCGCCGGACGACCTCTATCTGCGCTCCGAGCAGTCCCTGGTCACCGGCCATCCCCACCACCCGGCCCCCAAGGCGCGCGGCGGCGGCCCGGCGTCCGCCTGGCTGCCCTACGCGCCCGAGGCGTACGCCCGCTTCCCCGTGGTGCTGCTCGGGGTGCGCGAGGACGAGGCCGTCGAGGAGGGCGACACCTCCGCGCTGGACGCGCTCGGCGAGGCGCCGTCCGGCTACCGGCTGCTGCCCGCGCACCCCTGGCAGCTGGACCTCGTCGCCCGGCAGCTGGCCCCCGCCTTCGCCGACGGGCGTCTGGTACGGCTCGGCACGACCGGCTTCCCGCTCTGGCCGACGGCCGCGATCCGCACGCTGTACGCCCCCGGGCACGACCTGTTCCTGAAGTTCAGCCTGGACGTGCGCATCACCAACGACGTCCGCCGGCTGTGGCGCCACGACCTGCTGCGGCTGCGCCGCACGGACGCGGCCGTCGTCCGCGCCTTCGAGGCCGGCCCGGGCCCGGCCGCCTGGCTCGGCGACCGCGGCTACCGCACCGCACGCTCCGCCTTCGAGGAACTGGCCGTCCTGGTCCGCGAGGGCTTCACCGGCCGGCTGCTGCCCGGGACGACCCCGCTGCTCGCGGCCGGGCTCGTGGAGGGCTTCGAGGGCAGCCCGCTGGACCGCACCGGGGATCCGGCCGGCTGGTGGGAGGCGTACCTGCGCGCGGTCGTGCCGCCGGCCCTCACGGCGTTCGCCGACCACGGCGTCGTCCTGGAGGCGCATCTGCAGAACACGCTCGTCGCGGTCGACGCCGCGGGCACACCGGTGCAGGCGCTGTTCCGGGACGCCGAGGGCGTGAAACTGCTGCCCGGGACGGAGCGGGGGGCCGGCTGGGAGCGGCTGGTGTACTGCCTGGTCGTCAACCACCTCATGGAGATCGCCGCCGCCCTCGCCGAGCGCCGTCCGGGCCTCGACCCCTGGCCGGCCGTACGCCACGAGCTGGCCCGCCACGGCCTGCCCGAGGCCGCCGCCCTGCTCCGGGCACCCACCCTGCCCGGCAAGACGAACCTGCTGCTGCGCTGGACCGGCGCCGACGGCGCCGCCGCCCGCTACCTCCCCCTGCCCAACCCGCTCGCCGGACCGAGGACCTAGGCTTGCCGTTGTGCTCCGTGACGTGACTGCTGTTCGATATGTGCACCCGCTGCGGTCCGGCGGGTCCGTGCCCGCCGTCGTCGAGGCCGACGACCTGGGCACGTACGTCGTGAAGTTCACCGGCTCCGCGCAGGGGCACAAGGCGCTCGTCGCCGAGGTGATCGTCGGCGAGCTGGCCCGGGCCCTCGGGCTGCGCTTCCCCGAGCTGGTGCTGGTCCACTTCGACCCTGCCGTCGCCGGCCACGAGCCCCACCAGGAGGTCCGCGACCTGCACGGCGCCAGCGCGGGCCTCAACCTCGGCATGGACCTCCTGCCGGGCGCCCGCGACTTCACCCCCGAGGTCGCCGGGGTCTTCCCCGTGGACCCGCTCCAGGCGGGCCGGATCGTGTGGCTGGACGCGCTGACCGTCAACGTCGACCGTACGGTCCACAGCTCCAACCTGATGGTCTGGCCGACGTTCGGCACCGCACCGCCGCGTCTGTGGCTCATCGACCACGGGGCCGCCCTCGTCTTCCACCACCGCTGGGACGGCACGGACCCGGCCAAGGTGTACGACTTCCGCCATCACGCGCTCGGCCACTACGGCCCCGACGTGCGCGCCGCCGACGCCGAACTCGCGCCGAAGGTGACCGAGGAGCTGCTGCGCCGGATCGTCGCGGAGGTCCCGGACACCTGGCTCGACGACCCCCGCTTCGCCGCGCCCGACGAGGCGCGCGAGGCGTACGTGGCCCACCTCCACGCGCGCGTGCGGGCGTCGCAGCGGTGGCTGCCCACCGACTTCCCCAGCCGGGAGGAGGTCGCCGCCGAGGAGGCCCGGCGCGCGGCGAGGACGCAGCAGGGCCGGCCGGACTGGCTGAAGCGGGTCCCTGACCTGCACGGCAAGCCGGCCGCGGAACAGGATTGGTCGGTGCACCTGGGATGAGCGGACGTGTCCAGATCGAGTACTGCACCCAGTGCCGGTGGCTGCCGCGCGCGGCCTGGCTGGCGCAGGAGCTGCTGACGACGTTCGAGACGGAGCTGGACGAGCTGTCGCTGAAGCCCGGCACGGGCGGGGTGTTCGTCGTCCGGGTCGACGACGAGGTGGTCTGGGACCGCCGCGAGCAGGGCTTCCCCGAGCCGACGGCGGTCAAGCGCGTCGTACGCGACCGAGTGGCCCCGGGAAAGCCCCTGGGCCACTCCGACCGGGCCGCGCAGGAGGACGTCAGCCCCTGAGCTGCTCGTACGCGGGCAGGGTGAGGAAGTCGACGTAGTCCTCGTCGAGGGAGACCTCCAGGAGGAGGTCGTGCGCCTGCTGCCAGTGGCCGGCCGCGAAGGCGTCCTCGCCGAGTTCGGCGCGGATGTCCGCGAGCTCCTCGGCGGCGACCTTGCGGGCGAGCTCCGGGGTGGCCTTCTCGCCGTTCTCGAACTGCACGCCCGCGTTGATCCACTGCCAGATCTGCGAGCGGGAGATCTCGGCGGTGGCCGCGTCCTCCATGAGGTTGAAGATGGCGACCGCGCCCAGGCCCCGCAGCCACGCCTCGATGTAACGGATGCCGACCTGCACGGCGTTGACGAGCCCGCCGTACGTCGGCTTCGCCTCCAGCGAGTCGACGGCGATCAGGTCGGCCGCCTCGACACGGACGTCCTCGCGCAGCCGGTCCTTCTGGTTCGGCCGGTCGCCGAGGACCTTGTCGAAGGACTCCATGGCGATCGGGACCAGGTCGGGGTGGGCGACCCAGGAGCCGTCGAAACCGTCGCCCGCCTCACGGTCCTTGTCGGCGCGGACCTTCTCGAAGGCCACCTTGTTGACCTCGGCGTCCCGGCGGGACGGGATGAACGCGGCCATGCCGCCGATGGCGTGCGCGCCGCGCCTGTGGCAGGTACGCACCAGGAGTTCGGTGTACGCGCGCATGAACGGGGCCGTCATCGTGACCGCGTTGCGGTCCGGCAGCACGAACCGGGGCCCGCCGTCGCGGAAGTTCTTCACGATGGAGAACAGGTAGTCCCAGCGGCCCGCGTTCAGCCCGGAGGCGTGGTCGCGCAGTTCGTAGAGGATCTCCTCCATCTCGTACGCCGCGGTGATCGTCTCGATCAGGACGGTCGCGCGCACGGTGCCCTGCGGGATGCCGACGTGGTCCTGGGCGAACACGAACACGTCGTTCCAGAGACGGGCCTCCAGGTGGGACTCCGTCTTCGGCAGATAGAAGTAGGGGCCCTTGCCGAGGTCCAGCAGCCGCCGGGCGTTGTGGAAGAAGTACAGGCCGAAGTCGACGAGGGCGCCGGGCACGGGACGGCCGTCGACCTGGAGGTGGCGCTCGTCCAGGTGCCAGCCGCGCGGCCGCATCACGACGGTGGCGAGCTCCTCGGGGGCCTTCAGGGCGTACGACTTGCCGCTGCGCTCGTCCGTGAAGTCGATCGAGCGGGTGTAGGCGTCGATCAGGTTGAGCTGACCGGTGACGACGTTCTCCCAGGTGGGCGCGGAGGCGTCCTCGAAGTCCGCGAGCCACACCCGGGCGCCCGAGTTGAGGGCGTTGACGGTCATCTTGCGGTCGGTGGGGCCGGTGATCTCCACACGGCGGTCGTTCAGCGCGGCCGGGGCCGGGGCCACCTTCCAGGAGTCGTCCGCGCGGATCGCGGCGGTCTCCGGGAGGAAGCCGAGGGCGGAGGTGCGGGCGATCTCGGCGCGGCGCTCCGCCCGGCGGGCGAGGAGCTCGTCACGCCGTGGCGTGAACCGCCGGTGCAGCTCCGCCACGAAGGCGAGCGCCGCATCGGTGAGGACCTCCTCCTGCCGGGGCAGGGGCTCGGCATCGACGACGGCCGACGGAGACGGCGCTGCTGCGGACATGAGCTGTCACTTCCTTCAGCGGTGGCACCGGGTGCCTGGGGGGACGAAAGAGGGGAATCCGCACCCGCCGTGCGGCCGGGTGCTTCTGATCAGTGGATAGTAGTTTCCTCATCGTGGAACTTCAATGGTTTGTTGATGTCGAGATTCTCCGGGTCGAGGGAAGGTGGCGCCCGGTGCCACGCCCCTCACTCAAGGTGGCGCAGGTCCGCCTCGGTGTCGATGTCGTACCCGGCGGCCACGTCGCCGCACTCCACCAGGGTGACCTCGGCCGCGTGTTCCCGCAGATAGTCGCGGGCGCCCCGGTCGCCGCGGGCGCCCGCGGCGACGCCGGCCCAGTGGGCGGCCCCGAACAGCACGGGATGGCCGCGTACGCCGTCGTAGGAGGCGGCCGCCAGGGCGTGTTCGCCGGTGTACGCGGCCCGTACACGGCCCGTCGCCGCGGCTCCGACGCCCGGCTGGTCGACCAGCGACACCAGCGCCGCCCGCGCCCCGGTCGCGTCGAGCGAGTCCAGGCCGGCGCGCAGCGAGGACCCCATGCCCCGCTCCCACTCCGGGTTCTCCACGAGCACGCACCCGCTCAGCTCGGCACGCGCGCGTACGGTGCCGGCGGCCGCGCCCAGCACCACGTGCACGCGCGTGCAGCCGGCCGCGCGCAGCGCCGCCACGGCGTGTTCCACCAGGGGGCGCCCCCGGTGGACCAGCAGCGCCTTGGGGCGGCCGCCGAGCCGGCGTCCGCCGCCGGCGGCGAGCACCAGTCCGGCGACCGGGTCTTCGATACGTTCGGTCATGCGTCCTGCATACCTGACCCCGCGTCAATCCCGGGGCTCCCGGAGGGACGGAATTTCGCGCCCATCGGTGGCGCGCGAGCACCGGGGGGCGTTTACTGGCCCGCGGGCCGAGGGGTGCCGAGGGCGGGCCGGGGAGGGCTGTGTTGCGGAGCTCGGGGCAGGGGCAGAGGCGGAGGCCGGCGGCCGGCGGTGAGGATCCGAGGGTGACGGGACTGCGGACGGCGGTGTCGCGGCTGCGCCGCGCGCTCGCCGCGCATCCGGCCGACTTCCCGGACCGGGCCGTCGCCGAGGACGAACTCGCCGCGCTGGCCGCCATGACCGCGGGAGGCGTCCCGGAGATCCCGCGCATGCGGGCCTCCCTGCTGCTGATCGCGGCCGCGGTCGGCTCGGTCAGCGCGCTGTCGGGGGGACTGGCGGAGGTGCGGGACGCGGTGGAACTGTTCGGGGGGCCCGCGCGGTAGCCCTCCGGGGCGCGGCGGTCCGCCCTGAGGTGCGGGGCGGGGTGCAGGGTGAGGCCGGGGTGACGTGCGGCTGCGTCGCCCGGGCGCGACCGGCGGACGGACGGTCGTGGGCGCGGCCCGTTGACACCCCGCCGTGAACCGGCTCCTGCGGTGGAGACCGTGCGGCGGTTCCGCCGTGGCGTTCCGTGGTCGCGGGCGGTGGTGGGTTCGTCGTGTTCCGGCGCCCGCGGTCCGGGGGGCGGGCGGTGTCCTGTGTTGCTCCGCCGTGAACCGGCTCCTGCGGCGGTGACCGGGCGGCGGTTCCGTCGTGGCGCCTCGTGGTCGTGGTCGTGGTCGTGGTCGTGGTCGCGGTCGGGTGGTGGGTCTGTTCTGTTCCGGCGCCCGCGGTCCGCGGGCGGGGCGGTGCCCTGTGGTGCTCCGCGGCCGCAGGCGGGCGGCGGTTCCGTTGGGCTCGGGCGTCTGCGGGTGCGGCCGGGGCGGTCCCGTGCCGCTGCGGTGCCGCGGCTTCCTCAGGCTCCCGTGCTGGCCAGGGCCTCGGAGAGTTCGGCCGCCACTTCCTGGAGCACCGGCACGATCCGGTCCGTGGCGTCCTCGGTGACCCGGCCCGCCGGCCCGGAGATGGAGATCGCCGCGGCGGTGGGGGAGTCCGGCACGAAGACGGCGAGGCAGCGCACCCCGATCTCCTGCTCGTTGTCGTCGACGGCGTAACCGAGCCGCCGTACGTCCGCCAGCGCGGCGAGGAAGCCCTCGGGCGTGGTGATGGTCCTCTCCGTGGCGGCCGGCATCCCGGTGCGCGACAGCAGGGCGCGCACCTCGTCGTCGGGGGTGTGGGCGAGCAGGGCCTTGCCGACGCCCGTGGAGTGCGGGAGGACCCGGCGGCCCACCTCGGTGAACATCCGCATGGAGTGCTTGGAGGGCACCTGCGCGACATAGACGATCTCGTCGCCGTCCAGCAGGGCCATGTTCGCCGTCTCGCCGGTCTCCTCGACCAGCCGGGCCAGGTAGGGCCGGGCCCAGGTGCCCAGCAGC
The DNA here is from genome assembly GCF_044754345.1 of Streptomyces sp. NPDC093094. NCBI lineage: Bacteria > Bacillati > Actinomycetota > Actinomycetes > Kitasatosporales > Streptomycetaceae > Streptomyces > Streptomyces sp. NPDC093094. The sequence goes on from NZ_JBIVOX010000001.1 coordinate 507,715, forward strand.
CGGGAGGCGGACTCGCCGAGACGGATCAGCCGCGGGCCGAGGGCGTAGCGGCGGTTCGGCTGCTGGCGGACGTATCCGCAGGCCACGAGGGTGCGCATCAGCCGGTGGATGGTGGGCAGCGGCAGCCCGCTGCTGGCCGAGAGCTCGCTCAGCCCGACCTCGCCGCCGGCGTCCGCCATCCGCTCCAGCAGGTCGAAGGCGCGCTCGAGGGACTGGACCCCGCCGGTGGCGGACTTGGCGGAGTCGGTGGTGCTGGCGCTGGACGTCGGCACGGCACGTTCCTTTCGGGACCTGGCGGGAGGGCAGAAGCCTACCCGGCGGCCGGTTGACTCCCCGCTTGTGCGTAGCTACGTTCTGTCTGGCGGAATTCTATTTCCACTTTGTGGAAACGTCCAGGAGGGCGGCTCCGGGTGCACCGTGGAAGAAGTGCGCCCTTGACGGAGCCTCCGCGGGGGTGAAGACTCCGGAAGCAGATTCAACAAAAAGTTGAATCTCATTGCGCGGAAGCAACCGCGGCAGAGAGGGGGCCCGGGTGTCCGACGCTGAACTGGTGCTGCGCTCGACACGCGTCGTCACGCCCGAGGGGACACGCGCCGCCTCGGTCGTGGTCGCCGACGGCACCATCACCGGCGTACTGCCCCACGACGCACCCGTCCCGGCCGGTGCCCGGCTGGAGGAGCTCGGCGACGACGTGCTGCTGCCGGGCCTGGTCGACACTCATGTGCACGTCAACGACCCCGGCCGCACCGAGTGGGAGGGCTTCTGGACCGCCACCCGCGCGGCCGCGGCCGGCGGCATCACCACCCTCGTCGACATGCCGCTCAACTCCCTCCCGCCGACCACCACGGTCGGCAACCTGGAGGTGAAGCGGCGGGTCGCCGCCGACAAGGCGCACACGGACGTCGGCTTCTGGGGCGGCGCCCTGCCCGGCAACGTCGAGGACCTGCGCCCCCTGCACGAGGCCGGGGTCTTCGGCTTCAAGGCGTTCCTGTCCCCGTCCGGCGTGGACGAGTTCCCGCACCTGGACCAGGACCGGCTCGCCCGCTCCCTGGCGGAGATCGCCTCCTTCGACGGACTGCTGATCGTGCACGCCGAGGACCCGCACCACCTCGCCGCCGCCCCGCAGCACGGCGGCCCGAGGTACGCCGACTTCCTCGCCAGCCGTCCCCGCGACGCCGAGGACACGGCCGTCGCCCAGCTGATCGCCCAGGCGAAGCGGTTCCACGCGCGCGTGCACGTCCTGCATCTGTCCTCCGGCGACGCGCTGCCGCTGATCGCCGCCGCCCGGGCCGACGGGGTGCGCATCACGGTGGAGACCTGCCCGCACTACCTCACCCTGACCGCCGAGGAAGTCCCGGACGGCGCCAGCGAGTTCAAGTGCTGCCCGCCCATCCGGGAGGCCGCCAACCAGGACCTGCTCTGGCAGGCCCTCGCCGACGGCCTCATCGACTGCGTGGTCACCGACCACTCCCCGTCCACCGCCGACCTGAAGACCGACGACTTCGCCACCGCCTGGGGCGGCATCTCCGGCCTCCAGCTCAGCCTCGCCGCGGTGTGGACCGAGGCCCGCAGGCGCGGCCACACCCTCCAGGACGTGGTCCGCTGGATGTCCGCCCGCACCTCCGAACTGGCGGGCCTGCGGCACAAGGGCGCCATCGAGGCCGGCCGCGACGCCGACTTCGCCGTCCTCGCCCCCGACGAGACCTTCACCGTCGACCCCGCCTCCCTCCAGCACCGCAACCCGGTCACCGCGTACGCCGGCAAGACCCTGTACGGCGTCGTGAAGTCCACCTGGCTGCGCGGCGAACGCATCGTCGCCGACGGCGAGTTCACCGAACCGAAGGGACGACTCCTCACCCGGACCGGCTGAATCCCACCCACCGACCTTCGAAAGGCAGACCTGATCACTGTGACGGCGACCCCCGGCTTCACCGGCGACGCGAACCCCTACGGAGGCGGTGACCCGTACGCGGACTACCGCACCGCCGACTTCCCCTTCACCCGGTACGCCGACCTCGCCGACCGGCGGCTCGGCGCCGGTGTCGTCGCCGCCAACGACGAGTTCTTCGCCCAGCGCGAGAACCTCCTCGTGCCCGAGCGCGCCGAGTTCGACCCCGAGCACTTCGGCCACAAGGGCAAGATCATGGACGGCTGGGAGACCCGGCGCCGCCGCGGTGTCTCCGCCGAGCACCCCTGGCCCACGGCCGACGACCACGACTGGGCCCTGGTCCGGCTCGGCGCCCCCGGCGTGATCCGCGGCATCGTCGTCGACACCGCCCACTTCCGCGGCAACTACCCGCAGGCCGTGTCCGTCGAGGCCGCCTCCGTGGCGGGCTCGCCCTCCCCGGAGGAACTCCTCGGCGCCGACGTGAAGTGGACGACCCTGGTCCCGCGCACCCCGGTCGGGGGGCACGCCGCCAACGGCTTCGCCGTCTCCGCCGAGCAGCGCTTCACCCACCTGCGGGTCAACCAGCACCCCGACGGCGGCATCGCCCGGCTGCGCGTGCACGGCGAGGTCGTGCCCGACCCGCGGTGGCTGGCGACGCTCGGCACCTTCGACGTGGTCGCGCTGGAGAACGGCGGCCAGGTCGAGGACGCCTCGAACCTCTTCTACTCGCCCGCCACCAACACCATCCAGCCGGGCCGCTCCCGCAAGATGGACGACGGCTGGGAGACCCGGCGACGCCGCGACCGGGGCAACGACTGGATCCGCTACCGCCTGGCGGCCGAGTCCCTGATCCGCGCGATCGAGATCGACACGGCCTACCTCAAGGGCAACAGCGCCGGCTGGGCCTCGGTGTCGGTCAAGGACGGCGAGGACGGCGAGTGGACCGAGATCCTCCCGCGCACCCGCCTCCAGCCCGACACCTGCCACCGCTTCGTGCTGCCCGAACCGGCCGTCGGCAGCCACGCGCGCGTGGACATCTTCCCCGACGGCGGCATCTCCCGCCTGCGGCTGTTCGGCTCCCTGACCGAGCAGGGCGCGGCCGGTCTGGCAGCCCGCCACCAGGAACTGGGCGGCTGACCCGGCAGGATCGCGCCGTACGACCGCGGGGCGCACAGGACCCGGATCCTGTGCGCCCCGCGGCACGTCACGCCGCGTGCCCGCCGTCGACCGAGAACTCGGCCCCGGTGACGTACGCCGCGTCCGGCCCGGCGAGGTAGGCCACCATCGCGGCGACCTCGTCGGCCGTGCCGAACCGGCCCAGCGCGGTCATGGCCGCCTGACCGGCCGCGTACGGGCCGTCGGCCGGGTTCATGTCGGTGTCGGTCGGGCCGGGGTGCACCACGTTCGCGGTGATCCCGCGCGGACCGAGCTCCCGCGCGAGCGCCTTCGTCATCCCCGTCAGCGCCGACTTGCCGGTGGTGTACAGCGTCCCGCCGGGGCCGGGCACACGCTGGGTCATGCAGGTCCCGATGGTGACGATCCGGCCGCCGTCCGGCATCCGTGCCGCGGCCGCCTGGGACGCCAGGAACACACCGCGCACATTGACCGCGAGGACCCGGTCGATGTCGTCGAGGCCGAGACCGGCCAGCGGCCCGAGGACCCCGATGCCCGCGTTGTTCACCAGGACGTCGAGCCGGCCCAGGGCGTCGGCCGCCGCGTGCACCGCCCCGGCCGCCTCCCGCGCCTCGCCGGAGTCCGCGCGCAGGGCCACCGCCCGGCGCCCCAGCGCCTCGACGGCCCGCACCACGTCCTCGGCCGCCTCCTTGCCGTTCACGTACGTCAGGGCCACATCGGCCCCGGACCGGGCCAGCCGCAGCGCGGTCGCCGCGCCGATGCCCCGGCTGCCGCCGGTGACCAGGGCCGTCCTGCCGTCCAGAGGTGCCTCGGTGCTGTTCAGGATCATGTCGTTCGTCGTCGTCATGGGACCATCCCAGCGGCGCGCGCCCGCGGACGCTGGCGGGGAACGGACATCGACCACACCGCCGCGGCCGATGAGTTGCGGGCCCCCGCGGGGTCTGTCCTGATGACAGCGACCCGCGTCCGGAAGAAGGCACCCACATGGCCAGGCTCGTCTCCACCGTCTTCGTCACCCTCGACGGCGTCTACCAGGCGCCGGGCGGCCCAGAGGAGGACACCCGCGACGGCTTCCGGCAGGGAGGCTGGAGCGTCCCCTACGGCGACGACGACTTCGGCGCCTTCGTCACCGAGGTCTTCGCCCGCCCCGCCGCGTTCCTCCTCGGCCGGCACACCTACGACATCTTCGCCTCCTACTGGCCGAAGATCACCGACCCGTCCGACCCGGTCGCGGGCAAGCTCAACGCGCTGCCCAAGTACGTCGCCTCCACCACGCTCGGCGAGCCGGCCTGGGCCGGTACGACCGTGCTCCGCGGCGACCTCGCCAAGGAGGTCGGCTCCCTGAAGGAGCGCATCGACGGCGAGGTGCAGATCCACGGCAGCGGCGCCCTGGTCGGTTCCCTCCTCGACCTCGGCCTCGTCGACACGCTCCATCTGCTCACCTTCCCGGTGGTCCTCGGCGCGGGCCGCCGCCTCTTCCGCGAGGGCTCCCTGCCGACGGCCTTCCGTCACGTCGCCGGCCGCGTCACGTCCGCGGGCGTCACCCTCCAGACCTACGAACGGGCGGGCGACCCCGAGTACGGCACCTACGCCCTGCCGGACCAGCCCTGACCCCGCTCCGTCCCGCCCCCGGCCGCCGCCGAGGGCGCGGGTGAGGGGCCCGCCCGAAGGCTCGCGCCCTCACCGCCCGGCCCGGGCGTCGGCGGTCCCCGGCCCCCGTCCGGCGTGCGGACACCGGCGCCCCGGTCCGGTCCGCCCGGCGCGGGGCGGGCCCGTGGGCCGCGCTGTCCGCCGGGATCCGCCCCGGTCCCGTGTTCCTGCGCCCGCTCGTCGTCGAGGCCGTGCGTCCGGCCGTGCGTCGGCGATCCCGGGGCGGCCGCCCCGCCCCGGCCCGCGGGGGTTTGCGCTCGCGCAGCCCGGCGCCCGGCCCCTTCGGCGCGGGCGCCGGTGTCCGGGGCGGGCCGCACGCCGGCGTCCGGCTGCCGGAAAGGTCTGGCCGGAAGATCCACCGCGCCGGTACGGTGACCCTTCCCGTGCGAGCCACCGCCGTCTCCACGTACATCCGCCCGCTGGAGACCGGGAGCCGCAGCCGCCGTGTCGACGATCGCCGTACCCCGCCCCCTCGCGCCCCGCCGCGCCTGGCTCACCGATCTGCCGCTGCTGCTGGTCGCGGTCGTCTGGGGCGGCAGCTACCTCGCCGCCAAGGACATCACCACCGCCCGCACGGTCCTCGCCGTGCTGGTCCTGCGCTTCGCGCTCGTCCTGCCGGCCCTCGTCCTCGCCTCCTGGCGGGCGCTGCGCGCCCTGACCCCCGCGCAGTGGCGGGGTGCCGCGCTGCTCGGGCTGGTGCTGAGCGGCATCTTCCTGCTGGAGACGTACGGCGTCGTGCACACCTCGGCGACCAACGCGGGCCTGATCATCAGCCTCACCATGATCTTCACACCGCTCGCCGAGGCCGCCGTCACCCGCACCCTCCCCTCGCGGGCCTTCCTCGGCGCGGCCGCCCTGTCGGTGCTCGGCGTCGTCCTGCTCACGCAGGGCGGCGGCTTCACCCGGCCCGCCGCCGGCGATCTGCTGATGCTGCTCGCCGCGCTCGCCCGGACCGTGCACGTACTGGTCATGGCGCGGCTGAAGCCCGTGCGGGACGCGGGCTCGCTGCCCTTGACCACGGTCCAACTGGGCACGGCCGTCGTCGTGTTCGCGCTGCTGTCGGCGGGCGCGGAGACGACCCCGTGGGCCGCCGCGGCGGACTTCGGGGCCCGTGAGTGGGCGGGGCTGCTGTTCCTGTCCGCCTTCTGCACGCTGTTCGCGTTCTTCGTGCAGATGTGGGCCGTCCGCCGCACCTCCCCGTCCCGGGTCAGCCTGCTGCTGGGCACCGAGCCGCTGTGGGCGGCCGCGGCCGGTATCGCGCTCGGCGGCGAGCGGCTCGGTGCGCTCGGACTGCTGGGCGGGGCGCTGGTGCTGGCGGGAACGGCGTGGGGACGCCGGGCGGCCGGTTAACTCCCGGAAAACTCATGGGACGTGCCCGGAATATCCACCGACTTGTCATTGACATGCCATGCTCTACGCGCGTCATCATGGGGGTCATGAGATTCCCCCCACGGATCCATCGCACCGGAGTCGCCGCGGCGCTCCTGCCCGCCGTCCTCGTGGGCGGCACCGTCTGAGTCACCACGTCCCCCGCCGCCCCCACCGCGGCGGGGGGCATCTGCCACAGCGACCTGCCGTCCCGGGCGTACACCACCCTGAGGCTGACCGATCAGGGCGGACCCTTCCCGTGCTCCCGGGACGGCGCCGTCTTCCACGACCGCGAGGGCGTCCTGCCCTCGCGGTCGACCGGCCACCACCACGAGTGCACGGTGAAGACCCACGGCGTCTCCACCCGCGGCGCCCGCCGGATCGTCACCGGGCGGGACCGCGAGGAGGACCACCGCACCGCCGACCACCACGCCTCGTTCGGCCTGATCGACCACGACTGCCGATCCGCCGAAGCCCTCACGAGGGCTTCTGGCTCTCCGCGGCGGCGAACAGCGCGATCGCCAGCACGACCAGCGCGACACTCGCGTAGAGCTCGTAGCCGTCCAGGAAACCGAGGCGCTGCACCAGGCCCACGTTCCAGTGGACCCACTGGTGCAGCAGACCGAGGACGCCCTGCACCAGGGCGAGGAATCCGAGCACTTCCAGCAGCTGTTTCATGGACACGACCCTCGCCCCGCGGACCCCCCGCGCACATCGGCCGCGGGGCGAGACCCTCTCCGCGGAAGTCGACGGCCGCGGCCCGCCGCCGCGACGAAAGACGGCTCTCGCGCGACTTAAGTAGCCGGTCGCCCGCGAGGGGAGGTGCCGGGCTCCTTCCCTGCGTAGATTTGTCGACCGTGAGGACCGACGGCACGCAGAGCACCGGACCGGCGTTCGAGGGACGCCGGTGGCTGTTCCCGTCCGCCGTGATCCACGAGCTCGACCCCGGCGCCGTACGGCCCGGCCGCCGGCCCCGGCGCACCGCCCGCGACTGGCTCGTCGACTTCAGCTGCTTCCTGCTGGCCGTCGGCATCGGACTGCTGGCCGCGGACGCCCTGCCCGACGAGAAGGACCTGCCCGGCGCCGTCGCCGTCCTCGACCAGGTGCTGGGCGCGCTGGCCTGCGCCGCCGTGTGGCTGCGCCGCCGGTGGCCCGTCGGGCTGGCCGTCGCCATGGTCCCCGTCGGGCTGCTGTCGGTCACCGCCGGCGGCGCCGTCCTGATCACCGTGTTCACGCTCGCCGTGCACCGGCCCTTCCGCTACGTCGCCTGGATCGGCGGCATCTCCCTTGCGCTCCAGCCGCTCTACTACTGGCTGCGGCCGGAACCCGGCCTGCCCTATCTCGTCGCCGTGGCGTTCAGCGCGGTGATCACCGTCGCCGTCGTCAGCTGCGGACTGCTCGTACGCTCCAAGAGGCAGCTCATGCTCAGCCTGCGGGACCACGCGCGCCGGGCCGAGACCGAGGCGCGGCTGAGGGCCGAGCGGGCGCAGCGCCTGGCGCGCGAGGCCATCGCCCGGGAGATGCACGACGTGCTCGCGCACCGGCTGACCCTGCTCAGCGTGCACGCCGGGGCACTGGAGTTCCGCCCGGACGCGCCCCGGGAGGAGATCGCCCGGGCGGCCGGGGTCATCCGGGAGAGCGCCCACGACGCCCTCCAGGACCTGCGGGAGATCATCGGCGTCCTGCGCGCGGGCGAGTCCGACGACTCCGGCCGCCCCCAGCCGACGCTCGCCGCACTGGACACCCTCGTCTCCGAGTCCCGTGAGGCCGGCATGAAGGTCACGCTCGCCCAGCACGTCACGGACCCCGCCGCCGTGCCCGCCTCCGTCGGCCGCACCGCCTACCGCATCGCCCAGGAGTGCCTCACCAACGCCCGCAAGCACGCACCCGGCACCGAGGTCACCGTCACCGTCACGGGCACCCCCGGCGACGGCGTCACCGTCACGGTGCGCAACCCCGCCCCCGACGGCGAGGTGCCGCCCGTCCCCGGCTCCGGACAGGGCCTCATCGGCCTCACCGAACGTGCCACCCTGGCCGGCGGCCGCCTGGACCACGGACCCACGCCCGCGGGCGGGTTCGAGGTACGGGCCTGGCTGCCGTGGGGGTGAGCGGGACCGGCCGGCCGCCGCCTCCTCGGCGTGCCCTCCGACGTGATTACGTAACCCCCATGACCGCTATCAAGGTGCTCCTCGTCGACGACGACCCCCTGGTCCGCGCCGGGCTGTCCTTCATGATGGGCGGCTCCCCGGACATCGAGATCGTGGGGGAGGCCGCCGACGGCGCCGAGGTGGAGGCTCTCGTGGACCGCACCCGCCCCGACGTCGTCCTGATGGACATCAGGATGCCGGCCGTGGACGGCCTGACCGCGACGGAGCGGCTGCGCCGCCGCGACGACTCCCCGCAGGTGGTGGTCCTGACCACCTTCCACGCCGACGAACAGGTGCTGCGGGCCCTGCGTGCCGGTGCCGCCGGATTCGTCCTCAAGGACACCCCGCCCGCCGAGATCGTCGACGCGGTCCGCCGGGTCGCGGCCGGCGACCCCGTCCTGTCGCCCACCGTCACCCGGCAGCTGATGGCCCACGCGGCCGGCACCGCCGCCGACATCCGGCGCACCCGCGCGCGACAGCGCATCGCCCTCCTCAACGACCGCGAGCGCGAGGTCGCCGTCGCGGTCGGCCGCGGCCAGGCGAACGCCGAGATCGCGGCGAGCCTGTTCATGAGCGTGGCCACCGTCAAGACGCACGTCTCCCGTGTCCTCGCCAAGCTCGGCCTCAACAACCGTGTCCAGATCGCCCTTCTCGCCTACGACGCCGGACTCACCGACGACGACAGGAGCGAGGAAGATCCGGAATCCGGGCACTAGCGGGGCGCGTCGTCCGTTGGGAGGTACAAGCACGCGCATGCACGAGGACGTACGGACTCACGCGCACGCACGCACGAGCACGCACGAGGACGTACGGAATCGCGAGGATTCACGGAGTCACGAGGACTCGCGGAACCACGAGGACTCGCGGAACCACGAGGACCGGCGGACCCGCGCAATCACGGGAGTCCGGCAGTCATGAACGGGGGAAGAAGCATGACCGAGGTGATCGACCTGGGCGGGTACGGCGACGCGTTCCGCACCGACCCGCACCCGGTGTACGCCGAACTGCGCGCCCGCGGACCGGTGCACCGGGTGCGCCCGCCGGGCGGCACGGCCGACCACGAGACCTGGCTGGTCGTGGGTTACGAGGAGGCCCGTGCGGCGCTCGCCGACCCCAGACTCGCCAAGGACCCCGCGAAGCTCGGCATGACGTTCCTCGACGAGGAGCACATAGGCAAGTACCTGCTGAGCGTCGACCCGCCCGACCACACCCGGCTGCGCTCGCTCGTCTCCCGCGCCTTCACCGCACGCCGTGTCGAGCAACTGCGCCCGCGTGTCCAGCAGATCACCGACGAACTGCTCGACGCGATGCTGCCGCACGGCAGCGGCGACCTCGTCGAGTCCTTCGCCTTCCCGCTGCCCATCACCGTCATCTGCGAGCTGCTCGGCGTCCCCGAGATGGACCGGGCCGCGTTCCGCGAGATCTCCACGGAGGTGGTCGCCCCCTCCGGCGCCGACAGCGAGTACGACGCCGTCATCCGTCTCGCCGAGTACCTCACCGAGCTGATCGACGACAAGCGCCGCGCCCCGGGCGACGACCTCCTCAGCGATCTGATCCGCACCACCGCCGAGGACGGCGACCGGCTCTCGCCCGGTGAACTGCGCGGCATGGCCTACCTGTTGCTCATCGCCGGCCACGAGACGACCGTCAACCTCATCGCCAACGGCGTGCACGCGCTGCTCACCCACCCCGACCAGCTCGCCGACCTGCGGGCCGACATGGGCCTGCTCGACGGGGCGGTGGAGGAGATGCTGCGCTGGGAGGGCCCGGTGGAGAACGCCACGTTCCGCTTCGCCGCCGAGCCCCTGGAGATCGGCGGAGTGCCCGTCGCCCAGGGCCAGTCCGTGCTGGTCGGCCTCACCGCCGCCGACCGGGACCCGAAGCGCTACCCGGACGCCGACCGCTTCGACATCCGCCGGGACCCGCGCGGCCATGTCGCCTTCGGCCACGGCATCCACTTCTGCCTCGGCGCCCCGCTGGCCCGCCTGGAAGGCCGTACGGCGATCCGGTCCCTGCTGGAGCGCGCCCCGGCCCTCGCCCCGGACGGCCCGGCCGGCGCATGGCTGCCGGGCATGCTGATACGTGGCATGCGCAGCCTGCCGGTGCGCTGGTAGCGACACCGGTCCGAACCCGTACGACCACCGGGAGCCCCCCACCCATGACCACACCCTCCGTCCCGTCGCAGCTGGATCTCGCCACGGCGCGACAGACCCTGGACGCACAGCCCTTCAGCGCACTCCTCGGCACCCGCATACGCTCCTTCGGCGACGGGAAGGCCACCCTGGACCTGGACATCCGCAAGGAACTCCAGCAGCAGAACGGCTTCGTGCACGGCGGAGTCCTCTCCTACGCCGCCGACAACGCCCTCACCTTCGCGGCCGGCAGCGCCCTCGGCGGGGCCGTCCTCACCTCCGGCTTCTCCATCCAGTACGTCCGCCCCGCCGTCGGCCGCACCCTGCTCGCCCGGGCCGAGGTCGTGCACGCGGGCCGGCGTCAGGCCGTCGTCCGCTGCGACCTGCTGACCGTCGCCGAGGACGGCGCCGAGACCCTGTGCGCGGTGGCCCAGGGGACGGTGCTGTCGACCCGCACGGTCTGAGAGCCGCCGGCCCGGCCGGGACCACGGAACCGGGCACCGCGGGGACGCCGCTCAGACGTCCCTGCCGCCCGGTACCTCCGACAGCCGGACCAGCCTGCGCTCGCGCCGGGACAGATCGCACGCCTCGGCGATCCGCAGCGCCTGGAGAGCCTCGCGCCCGTCACAGGGGTTGGCCCGTTCTCCGCGCACCACCTCGACGAACGCGGCGAGTTCGGCCTCGTACGCCGGCCCGAAGCGCTCCAGGAAACCGGTCCAGGGCTTGGACGCGGCAGGCGGCCCGGTCGGCTCGGTGGACGCGATCGGCGTACGGTCGTCGAGGCCGGCGGTGATCTGGTCGAGCTCCCCGGCCAGTTCCATGCGCACGTCGTACCCGGCGCCGTTCAGCCGGGTCGCGGTCGCGGTCGCGAGCGTGCCGTCGTCGAGGGTGAGCACCGCCGCGCCCGTGTCGATGTCACCGGCCTCCCGGAACATGCCGGGCCCGGCGTCGGACCCGGCCGCGTACACGTCGACCACCTCATGGCCGGTCACCCAGCGCAGCGCGTCGAAGTCGTGGATGAGGGTGTCCCGGTACAGCCCGCCCGACAGCGGCAGATACGCGGCCGGCGGCGGCGTCTGGTCGGAGGTCATGGCCCGCACGGTGTGCAGCCGCCCGAGGCGCCCCGAGCGGACGGCCTCGCGCGCCCCGGTGTATCCGGTGTCGAAGCGGCGCTGGAACCCCATCTGCAACGCCGTCCCGGCCGTCTCCACCTCGCCGATGGCGAGCAGGGTGCCCGGCAGGTCCAGCGCGATGGGCTTCTCGCAGAACACCGGAAGCCCCGAGCGCGCGGCCCGGCCGATGAGCTCCGCGTGCGCGGACGTCGTCGTGGTGATCACCACGGCGTCCACGCCCCACTTGAAGATCTCGTCCACACCCGGCGCCGCGGTCTCGCCCAGCCGCTGCGCCAGCTCCTGTGCCCGTGCGGGGTCCACGTCCGTGAGGATCAGGCTGCCGACGTCGCGATGACGGCTGAGCGTCCTCGCATGGAAGGTGCCGATGCGGCCCGTACCGATGACCCCGATGCGCATGGAATCAAGGTGAGGGCGGACCGTTCATCTGTCAATGCGTATGTCCGGACAACCGGACCACACAACTTCCCGTCACCCCTTCACGGAGCTACGCTCGGGCCGTGCCGAAACCAGAAGTGGACCCGACCGTGCGGCTGGAGCTCGGCGTGGACCGGAACTCGCCGGTACCGCTGTACTTCCAGCTGTCGCAGCAGCTGGAGGCCGCCATCGCGCACGGCACCCTCACGCCGGGCAGCCTCCTGGGCAACGAGATCGAGCTCGCCGCCCGGCTGGGCCTGTCCCGGCCCACCGTCCGGCAGGCCATCCAGTCCCTCGTCGACAAGGGCCTGCTGGTGCGCCGCCGCGGGGTCGGCACCCAGGTCGTGCACAGCCAGGTCAAGCGCCCCCTGGAACTCAGCAGCCTCTACGACGACCTGGAGGCGGCCGGGCAGCGCCCCGCCACCAAGGTCCTGGTCAACGCCGTCGTCCCGGCATCCCCCGAGGTCGCGGCCGCCCTCGGGGTCGCCGAGGGCGGCGATGTGCACCGGGTGGAGAGGCTGCGGTTCGCCCACGACGAGCCGATGGCCCACCTGTGCAACCACCTGCCGGCCGGGCTGCTGGAGCTGGACACCCGCCGGCTGGAGGCGACCGGCCTGTACCGGCTGATGCGCGGTGCCGGGATCACCCTGCACAGCGCCCGCCAGTCGATCGGCGCCCGCGCCGCCACCGCCGCCGAGGCCGAACGGTTCGGCGAGAGCGAGGGCACGCCGCTGCTCACCATGCAGCGCACCACGTTCGACGACACCGGCCGCGCGGTCGAGCACGGCAGCCACACCTATCGCTCCAGCCGCTACTCCTTCGAGTTCCAGCTCCTCGCGCGGCCCTGAGTCCCGCCCGCCGCCCCACACCGCGGGCCGCCATGTCCGGACAATGTGACCGGCGCGCGCTCCCCGGCCGCCGGGGCCGTGATCCCCGTGTCCGGCACCGGGGCGTCCGGGACCGGGGCGTCCGGGACCGGGGCGTCCGGGACCGGTGGGACGACCTGCCCCGTGCACGGCAGAACACGGCAAGAAGACAAGCACCGACCTGCGCGACGTCGACCGGCCCGTCGGCACCCTCTGCGGCGGCGGGCGTCAGTGCGCCGCCGTCGCCCGCGCCGTCCGCTTCGGCGCGGAGGCCCCCGCCCTCGACGAGCCCACGGCCGCCCCGGGCGTCGAGCAGTCCGGCGCGGTCCCGGAGCACGTGGCCGCGGCACACGACGAGGGCCCGGGTGTTGTCTTGATCACCCGCAGCCCGCACCACGCCCACCTGGTCGGGGACCGCTTCGTCCTTCTGAGGAGAGGCACGACGGTGGGCGGCCGCACCCGGGACGAGATCTCCCCGGACGCCCTGACACAGCAGATGGCGGGCGGAACGGAGCCGGATGATCCACGCCACGAACCGGAACGCCGCCAGGGACGCGGGGAACCGCGCGAGCGGCCACGAAGCGTCCGCGGGCGGCGTGCGACATCTACCACCCCGTCGCCCACCGGGCCACACCCGGGGTGAGCGTGCGGCAGAATCGGCCGTGATGAGCACCTACCGCGACCTGACTGCACCCATCGGCTCCCGCCGAGCCCCGGTCCTGAGAACCGTCGGCACGCGGGAGCGCCGGTCACACCTGACCGCCCCCCGCGTGCCGACCGTCGGCATCGACATCGGCGGCACCAAGGTGATGGCGGGCGTGGTCGACGCCGACGGCACCATCCTGGAGAAGGTCCGCGCGGAGACCCCGGACAAGTCCAAGAGTCCCAAGGTCGTCGAGGACACCATCGTCGAACTGGTGCTTGACCTGTCCGACCGGCACGACGTGCACGCGGTCGGCATCGGAGCGGCCGGCTGGGTCGACGCCGACCGCAACCGCGTCCTGTTCGCGCCCCACCTCTCCTGGCGCAACGAGCCGCTGCGCGACCGCCTGTCCGGACGTCTGTCCGTGCCTGTGCTGGTCGACAACGACGCCAACACGGCCGCGTGGGCGGAGTGGCGCTTCGGAGCCGGCCGCGACGAGGACCATCTGGTGATGATCACGCTCGGCACCGGCATCGGCGGCGCGATCCTGGAGGACGGCCGGGTCAAGCGCGGAAAGTACGGCGTCGCGGGCGAGTTCGGCCATATGCAGGTCGTGCCCGGCGGCCACCGCTGCCCGTGCGGCAACCGCGGCTGCTGGGAGCAGTACAGCTCCGGCAACGCCCTCGTGCGCGAGGCCAAGGAGCTGGCCGCGGCCGACTCCCCGGTGGCGTACGGGATCATCGAGCACGTCAAGGGGCAGGTCGGCGACATCACCGGCCCGATGATCACCGAGCTGGCCCGCGAGGGCGACGCCATGTGCATCGAGCTGCTCCAGGACATCGGCCAGTGGCTCGGCGTCGGCATCGCCAACCTCGCGGCCGCCCTCGACCCCTCCTGCTTCGTCATCGGCGGCGGTGTCTCGGCCGCCGACGACCTGCTGATCGGCCCCGCGCGGGACGCGTTCAAGCGGCACCTCACCGGCCGCGGCTACCGCCCCGAGGCCCGCATCGTCCGCGCCCAGCTCGGCCCCGAGGCCGGCATGGTCGGCGCGGCCGACCTCGCCCGGCTGGTCGCCCGCCGCTTCCGCCGCGCCAAGCGCCGCCGCGTCGAGCGGTACGAACGCTACGAACGGTTCGCGGCGACCCGCCGCCCGGAGGAGTCGCTGTGACGGGAACCCTGCCACGCCAGTCCGGACCGGCCGACCGGCCGGACACGGACACCGAGGACCGCCGCCACCGGCGCCGCCGCCGGGCCCTCACCCTGCTCACCATCGTGCTGCTCATCGGCATCCCCGCCGGCTACCTGGTGATCTCCGCCGCCCAGAGCCGTGCCAGCGGCAAGGACAAGGAGGAGCGCTACTCGGCGCGCGGCCTCACCGAGGACTGGCCGTCGAAGATCCAGCTGCGCCTCTACCAGGTGCCCATCCCGCACCCGTCCGGCAAGGTCGCCTACTACGAGACGAACAACTGGAAGACCAGCCGTCTCTACGTCCAGTTCCAGGCACCCAACGCGAACCTGGACGAGTTCCTGCGCAGCATGGGTGCCAGCAGGACCCAGCTCAAGCGCGGCGACATCACCATCAGCGCCCGCGACCAGAAGATCACCGGCTGGGACTTCGGCGGATCCGGCCTCTGGTACGGCCTCGTCCACGAGCAGAAGAAGCCCGCACCCACCCAGGACGTGATGGTGAACCTCGCGGAGCCGAACAACCCGTTCGTGTACGTCGTCTCCCGCACGGTTCCCTGAGCGCACGGCCCCGGACGGCCGCCGGGGCCGATTGTCAGACCCCGCCCGTAGAGTCGAAGACATCTGATCCGACACGACGGGCGGGAGGTGACAGGACGTATGAGCGACAGGGTGACGGCGCCTGCCGCGGGCACACCCCGGGAGCCGGCCGTCCCGGTGCGCCTCGCGGCCGTCTTCCTGCCCGCCCCCCTCCCGCGCGACAGCCGGATCGCGTTCTGGGACCCGGCCCCGTCCGGGGACCCGGAGGGCACCGCGCGGACACCCGGCCGGCACACCGAGCTGACGGTGGTCCGGCCCCACGGCAAGGGCGTCCGCCGCGGCCGGACCCCCGCGCTCACCCTGCCGCTCGACCGGGCCCTGCCGCTGCTGGTACGGGCCCGCCGCGACCCCGCCGCCCACCCCGCCACCGCCTGCTGGGGCGCCGCCGCCGTCCACGCGCTGCGCCTCGCCGCCCGCGGCCGCCTGCTCCCCGGCCTCACCCCGTCGGGCCACGACGCCTGGCGTGCCGGCCCCCTCGACCCCGACGACATCGCGCACCTGCGCGCGGTCGCCGCCGCCCTGCCCTACGAGGGCCACGCCGTCCCGCTGCCCGGCCCCGGCCCCTTGCGGCTGCCCGACCCCGAGGCGCTGATGCGCGCCTTCCTCGACGCGGTCGCCGACACCCTGCCCCGCACCCCCGCCGCCCCGCACGCCTGCGGCCGGCCCTTCGCCGACCACACCCCCCAGTACCTGCCCGCGGCCCACGACTGGGCCGCCGAGGTCGCCGCCGGCACGGACGCGGGCGTGCGCGTCTCCCTGCGTCTGGACCTGTCCGCGTCCGACGTCTTCGACACGGACGACGACGCGGACGGCCGTCGCGCGGGCGCCGCGATCGTCCAGGTCCACAGCCTCTCCGACCCCACTCTCGTCGCCGACGCGGCCGCCCTGTGGGCGGGGGAGGCCGACACGGCGTTCGGCCCGCGCGCCCGCGTGGACGCCGCGCTCGCCGTCCGCCGCGCGGCCCGCGTCTGGCCGCCGCTGGACCGGCTCGCCGAGCAGGACGTGCCGGACGTCCTCGCCCTGTCCGAGGAGGAGCTCGCCGACCTCCTCGGGGTGGCCGCCACCCGGCTCGCGGCGGCGGGCGTAGCCGTCCACTGGCCCCGCGACCTGGCCCGCGACCTCACCGCGCTCGCCGTCGTACGGCCCGCGCCCGGCTCGGCGACCGACGGCACCGGGTTCTTCGAGAGCGAGGAACTGCTGAGGTTCCGCTGGCAGCTCGCGCTCGGCGGCGATCCGCTCAGCGACGCCGAGATGGACACGCTCGCCGAGGCCCACCGCCCGATCGTCCGGCTGCGCGGTCAGTGGGTGCTCGTGGACCCCGCCCTCGTCCGCAAGGCCCGCAGGCGCGAGCTGGGCCTGCTCGACCCGGTCGACGCGCTCTCGGTCGCGCTCACCGGCAGCGCCGAGGTCGACGGCGAGACGGTCGAGGCGGTGCCGCTCGGGGCGCTCGCCGCCGTGCGCGACCGGCTGACGGCCGGCCTGAGCCCCGCCGAACCGCCCGCCGGACTCGCCGCCACCCTCCGCGACTACCAGCTCCGCGGCCTGGCCTGGCTCGACCTGATGACCTCCCTCGGCCTCGGCGGCTGCCTCGCCGACGACATGGGCCTCGGCAAGACCGTCACCGTCATCGCCCTGCACCTCAAGCGGGCCCGCACCGAACCGACCCTGGTGGTCTGCCCCGCCTCGCTGCTCGGCAACTGGCAGCGGGAGATCACCCGCTTCGCGCCCGGCGTCCCGGTCCGCCGCTTCCACGGCTCCGAGCGCAGCCTGGCCGGCCTCGACGGCGGCTTCGTCCTCACCACCTACGGCACCCTGCGCTCCGCCGCCCCGGCCCTGGCCGAACAGCCCTGGGGCATGGTCGTCGCCGACGAGGCCCAGCATGTGAAGAACCCGTACTCCGCCACCGCCAAGGCGCTGCGCACCCTCCCCACCCCCGCGCGCGTGGCCCTCACGGGCACCCCCGTGGAGAACAACCTCTCCGAGCTGTGGGCCCTGCTCGACTGGACCACTCCGGGCCTGCTCGGCCCCCTCAAGTCCTTCCGGGCACGGCACGCCCGCGCGGTCGAGACCGGCGAGGACGAGGAGGCGGCGCAGCGGCTGGCCCGCCTGGTCCGCCCCTTCCTGCTGCGCCGCAGGAAGTCCGACCCGGGCATCGTGCCGGAGCTGCCGCCGAAGACCGAGACCGACCATCCCGTCCCGCTCACCCGCGAACAGGCCGCGCTGTACGAGGCGGTGGTGCGCGAGTCGATGGCGGCCATCGAGACCGCGCAGGGCATCGCCCGGCGCGGACTGGTCCTCAAGCTCCTCGGCGCGCTGAAGCAGATCTGCGACCACCCGGCGCTCTACCTCAAGGAGGAGCCCGGGCCCACGAACACGGCCCGGCAGGCCGCGCGCTCCGGCAAACTCGCCCTCCTGGACGAGCTGTTGGACACGCTGCTGTCCGAGGACGGCTCGGCACTGGTCTTCACCCAGTACGTGGGCATGGCCCGCCTGATCACCTCCCATCTGGCAGGCCGCGCGATCCCGGTGGACCTGCTGCACGGAGGCACCCCGGTACCGGAGCGGGAGCGCATGGTCGACCGCTTCCAGAGCGGCGCCACCCCGGTGCTCGTGCTCTCCCTCAAGGCGGCCGGCACCGGCCTGAACCTCACCCGCGCGGGCCATGTCGTCCACTTCGACCGCTGGTGGAACCCGGCCGTCGAGGAACAGGCCACCGACCGGGCCTACCGCATCGGCCAGACCCAGCCCGTCCAGGTCCACCGCCTCATCACGGAGGGCACCGTCGAGGACCGCATCGCCGACATGCTCGCCGCCAAGCGCGCCCTCGCCGACGCCGTCCTCGGCGTCGGCGAATCGGCCCTCACCGAACTCACCGACCGTGAGCTGGCCGACCTCGTCTCCCTGCGGAGGACGCCATGACGGCGGGACAGCCCGGCGAGGAGCGCCAGGGGACGGACCAGGTCTCCTCCCCGCAGCCTGCTCCCTCCCCGCAGACCACCGCGGCTCCGCGGACGCCCCCCGACTCGTCCGGTGCACAGCCCCGCCCCGCCGAGGAGGTCCGCCGTGCCCTGCGGGCCGCGCGGGGCCGGGCGGCGCCCGAGCCGGAGGCCGTGAAGCCGCTCCGGCGGACCCCGGCGGTCCGGGTGCGGCCCGAGGGCGGCCCGCCCCGTCCCGGTGACGCCGCCAGGGCGGCGCTGCGGCGCGGGACACCGGCACCGGAGGCCGAGGCCGCCGGCACACCGCCCACAGCGACTCCCACAACGACTTCCGCTCCGGCCGGGCCGACCGGAACCGGCGGACACGGCGCGCAGGCCGGCTCGCGGCCCGGCGACGCGGCCCGCGCGGCGCTGCGTGCCGCCCTGGCCGCCCGCGACGAAGCGTGTCGGACCGACGCCCCGGCCACGGACGACCGCCCGGACACCGAGCCGCCCCGGCGCGAGGCACCCGCCCGCACGGCCGCGCTCCGCCGACGCGGCACCCCGGAGACCGGTTCTCTCCGGGACCCGGCGGTCGTCCGCCGGCCTGGTTCCGTTCCGGATCCGGTTTCCGGGCCTGTTCCGCGGTCGGCTTCCGGGGCTGGGCAGGAGACCGGTTCTCTCCGGGACCCGGCGGTCGTCCGCCGGCCTGGTTCCGTTCCGGATCCGGTTTCCGGGCCTGTTCCGGAGTCGGCTTCCGGGGCTGGGCAGGGGGCTGGTTCTCTCCGGGACCTGACGGTCGTCCGCCGGCCCGGGCCCGTTCCGCAGTCGGCTTCCGGGCTCGGGCAGGAGGCCGTCTCTCCTCGGGATCCGGCGGTCGTCCGTCGGCCCGGTTCCGTTCCGGAGCCGGTTTCCGGGCTCGGTCCGGGGCCGATCTCCGGGCTCGCGCAGGGGCCGACGGCCGGGCACGCCCCGGAGCCCGGTCCCGCCGTGCCCGCACAGGAGGCCCCGCACCCCACCGCCCCGCACCCCGTCGCCCCGTCCATGGCCGCCCCCCACCGCGACACCGACCTGCGCCGCACCTTCCCCCCGTTCCGAGACCGCGACCGCGACCGCACCCGCCCCGCACCGCCCGGCGGCGGCCCCGCCGAGGACGCCCCCCTCGCCGAGACCTGGTGGGGCAACGCATGGGTGGCCGCGCTGGAGGAAGGGGCGCTGGACGTCGGGCGGCTGGTGCGGGGCAGGGGGTACGCGACCGGGGGACACGTGGACGCCATCACGGTCACCCCCGGGCTGGTGCTGGCCTACGTCCAGGGCAGCCGCCCGCGCCCCTACCGCGTCCAGGTACGGCTGCGCACGCTGGAGGACACCGACTGGGACCGGTTCCTGGACGCCGCCGCCGAGCGCCCCGCGCACATCGCCGCGCTGCTCGACAAGGAGCTGCCGCCCTCCCTCGCGGACGGCGCGGTGCCGCTGCTCCCCGGCCCGGGCGAGCTGGAGCCGCACTGCAGCTGCCCCGACCGCGGCCACCCCTGCAAGCACGCCGCGGCGCTCTGCTACCAGACGGCCCGGCTGCTCGACGCCGACCCGTTCGTGCTGCTTCTGCTGCGCGGCCGGGGCGAACGCGCGCTGCTGGACGCGCTGTCCCGCCGCAACGCCACCGCCGCGGCCCGCGCCGCCCAGGAGCGGGAACCGGCCGGACCGCCCGGCGTCCGCGCCACCGAGGTGCTGGCCCGGCGTCAACGGCCGCCGCTGCCCGCCCCGTTGCCGCCCCTCGCGCACCCCGAGCAGCCCCCCGCGTACCCGGCCGCACCCGGCGGACCGGACCCCCTCGCGCTGGACCAACTGGCCACCGACGCCGCCGCCCGGGCCCACGCCCTCCTCGCCACCGGCCACGACCCGGTCGGTGAACTGACCCTGTGGCAGGACGCGGTGCGGCTCGCCGCGGCCCGCCCCGGCTCCGGACTGACCGCCGCCGGCCGCGCCCTGTACGCCTCGCTCGCCTCCGTGACCGGCCGCACCCCGGCCGACCTGGCCCGCGCGGTCGCCGCCTGGCGCCAGGGCGGCCCGGAGGCGCTCGCCGTCCTGGAGGAGCCCTGGGACCCGCCGGCCGGCCGCTTCGACCGCGCCCGCCCCCTGCTCCTCGCTGCCGGCTTCCCCGCCTTCCGTCCCACCGGCAACCGCCTCACGCATCCCCGCGGTCATGTCCAGCTCCGCTTCGGCCGCGACGGCCTGTGGTACGCCTACGAGTCCGAACCCGGCGCCGACGACTGGTGGCCCCGCGGCACCCCCGACCACGACCCGGTCGGCGCGCTCACCGGCACCGGCACGGCACAGGAACCCTTCGTACGTCCGAGCGATCCGTCACCCGCGGTCATGAACGGAAGGTGAGGATCCCCGGTGACGGCACACAGCTCCTTGCGCGAGAAGGGGGCCCGCGCCCCGGCCGACGGGGGCTGCGGTTAGCGTGGAGCAGTGAGTGAGACGCATACCCCTGCCCTGCAGTACCGCTTCGACGGCCCCGAGGACGCCCCCGTCCTGATCCTGGCCCCCTCCCTCGGGACGACGTGGCACATGTGGGATCGGCAGGTTCCGGAACTGACGCGGCAGTGGCGGGTGTTCCGGTTCGACCTG
Organism: Streptomyces sp. NPDC093094; assembly: GCF_044754345.1. Taxonomy (NCBI): domain Bacteria; kingdom Bacillati; phylum Actinomycetota; class Actinomycetes; order Kitasatosporales; family Streptomycetaceae; genus Streptomyces; species Streptomyces sp. NPDC093094. Next base: position 528,424 of record NZ_JBIVOX010000001.1, read on the forward strand.
CCCGGGCACGGCGGCGCCCCCGCCTACCCGGCGGGCTCGGTCGCCGACATCACCGGGCGGCTGCTCGCCACGCTCGACGGGCTCGGCGTGCAGCGGTTCGGCTACGCGGGCTGCGCGCTCGGCGGCGCCGTCGGCATCGAGCTGGCCCTGAGGCACCCCGAGCGCCTCGCCTCGCTGGCGCTGATCGCGGCCTCGCCCCGGTTCGGCACGGCCGACGAGTTCCGCCAGCGCGGGGTGATCGTCCGGACGAACGGGCTCGACCCCATCGCCCGTACCTCGCCCGACCGCTGGTTCACCGCCGGGTTCGCGGCCTCGCAGCCCGCGATCACCGACTGGGCGGTGCAGATGGTGCGCACCACCGACCCCGGCTGCTACATCGCGGCCTGCGAGGCGCTGGCCGCGTTCGACGTGCGCCCGGAGCTGACCCGGGTCGGGGTGCCGACCCTGGTGCTGGTGGGCTCGGAGGACCAGGTCACGGGCCCGGCGGAGGCGCGTACGCTCGTCGCCGGGATCCCGGACGCCCGCCTGGCCGTCGTCCCGGGCGCCTCGCACCTGGTGCCGGTGGAGCAGCCCGCGGCCGTCACCGACCTGCTGGTGCGGCACTTCTCCACCGCGTGGCAGCCCGCTCCCGACTCCGCCACCGGCCAGATGCCGGTCCTGGCGGCCCCCGCCCAGCCGGTCGCCGTGGCGCCCCCGCAGGTCGCGCCCATCGCCGAGATCGCCCCGCCCGCGGCACAGCCGGAGGCGGACGGCCGGGCGGACGCGTACGACGTGGGGCTCAAGGTCCGCCGCGAGGTGCTCGGCGACGCCCACGTCGACACCGTCCTCGGGTACGCGGACGACTTCTCGGCCGAGTTCCAGGACTTCCTCACCCGTTACACCTGGGGCGAGATCTGGGACCGTCCGGGCCTGGACCGCAGGGCACGCAGCTGCGTCGCCCTCACCGCGCTCGTCGCGGGCGGCCACCTGGAGGAACTGGCCGTCCACACCCGCGCCGCGCTCCGCAACGGCCTGACCCCGCCGGAGATCAAGGAGGTCCTGATGCAGGCGGCGGTCTACTGCGGGATGCCCGCCGCGAACAGCGCGTTCCGGGTGGCCCAGCAGGTCATCCGGGAGGAGACCACCCCCCAGGAGTGAGCGGGCCCCGGGCCCGGGCGGGAGGATGGTGGTCATGAAGCTGACCAAGATGTCGCACGCCTGTGTCCGCCTGGAGAAGGAGGGCCGCACGCTGGTCCTGGACCCGGGCGGGTTCACCGAGGAGGACGCGGCGCTCGGCGCGGACGCCCTCCTCGTCACGCACGAGCACCCCGACCACTTCGACGAGGGACGGCTGCGGGCCGCGCTGGAGGCGAACCCGGCCGCCGAGATCTGGACGCTGAAGTCGGTCGCGGACCAGATCTCCGCGGCGTTCCCCGGCCGGGTGCACACCGTCGGGCACGGTGACACCTTCACCGCGGCCGGCTTCGAGGTGGAGGTGCACGGCGAACTGCACGCGGTGATCCACCCGGACATCCCGCGCATCACCAACGTCGGCTATCTGGTCGACGGCGGCCGGGTCTTCCACCCCGGCGACGCGCTGACCGTGCCCGGCCGGGCGGTGGAGACGCTGATGCTCCCGGTGATGGCGCCCTGGAACAAGATCTCCGAGGTCATCGACTACGTCCGCGAGGTCCGGCCGCAGCGGGCGTACGACATCCACGACGCCCTGCTCACCGACCTGGCCCGCCCGATCTACGACCGTCAGATCGGGTCCCTCGGCGGTGCCGAGCACCTCCGGCTCGCGCCCGGGACCTCCGCGGACGTCTGACGGGCGTTGTCGTACCCGCCCGGTAGGTTGTGGGACATGCGCATCGCGACCTGGAACGTGAACTCGATCACCGCCCGCCTGCCGAGGCTGCTGGCCTGGCTGGAGAGCAGCGGCACCGACGTGCTCTGCCTCCAGGAGGCCAAGGTCTCCGAGGAGCAGTTCCCGTCCGACCAGCTGCGCGAGCTGGGCTACGAGTCGGCGGTCCACGCCACCGGCAGGTGGAACGGCGTGGCGGTGCTCTCCCGCGTCGGCATCGAGGACGTGGTCAAGGGTCTGCCGGGCGACCCCGGCTACGACGGCTCGGTCGAGCCCCGGGCGATCTCGGCGACCTGCGGACCGGTGCGGATCTGGTCGGTGTACGTGCCCAACGGCCGTGAGGTGGACCACCCCCACTACGCCTACAAGCTCCAGTGGTTCGAGGCCCTGAAGGCGACCGTCGCGGGCGACGCCGCGGGCGACCGCCCGTTCGCGGTCCTCGGCGACTACAACGTGGCGCCGACGGACGACGACGTCTACGACGTGGCCGCCTTCGAGGGCCTCACCCATGTCACCCCCGCCGAGCGTGCCGCCCTCGCCTCCCTGCGCGAGACCGGCCTGTCCGACGTGGTGCCCCGGCCCCTGAAGTACGACCACCCGTACACCTACTGGGACTACCGCCAGCTCGGCTTCCCCAAGAACCGGGGCATGCGCATCGACCTGGTCTACGGCAACGAGCCGTTCGCCAAGGCCGTCACCGACGCCTACGTGGACCGTGAGGAACGCAAGGGCAAGGGCGCCTCGGACCACGCGCCGGTGGTCGTGGACCTGGACGTCCGGTAGCGTCCGCGCCCCGCGGCGGCCCGCGCGGCGCCTCCGGGGCTCGCGTCACAGCAGCAGCGGATCCACCGAGCCCCCCAGGGCCGCCATCCCGGCGTCCCCCGGGTGCAGATGGTCACCGCTGTCGTAGGCCGGCAGCATCCGGCCGGGGTCGGCGGGGTCGCGCAGCACGGCGTCGAAGTCGAGCAGCGCGTCGAACCCGCCGCCTCCGCCCCGCAGCCAGGTGTTCAGCTCGCCCCGCTCGGCCTGGAGGGCGGGTGTGCAGCGGGGTTCGCCCCCGCAGGGCAGGAGCGTCGCCGCGAGCACCCGCAGCCCCCGTGCGCGGGCGCGGTCCGCGACCTCGGTCAGCCCGGCGGCCACCTGCTCGGCGCCGACGCCCGCCAGAAGGTCGTTGATGCCCTCGAAGACGACGACCGTACGCACCGAGGTCTGGGCGAACACGTCACGGTCGAGCCGGTTGAGGGCGCTCACCCCGCCCTGGACCGTGGTGGTCCCGTCGCCGGGATAGATGTCGAGGACGAGGCGGTTGGCCGAGATCCCCTGGTTGAGCACTCCGTAGCGGAGAGCCGAGGACCGCGACCGCAGCAGGTCGGACAGGGCGTCCGGCCAGCGCCGGTTGGTGTCGGCGGTGGAGCGGCCGCCGTCGGTGATCGAGTCGCCGAGCAGCACCACGGACCCCGGCCCGCCTCCGACGTCCACACCGGTCAGCAGCGGCCAGTAGGTGATCGACGCCGGGAACGCCGCCCCCGAGACGTCGGCCGTGTGGTCGCCGGGCCCGCTGACGTAGGAGCGCTGCATCGCGAGACGGTGCACGGGCAGCGCGGTCACGGTGCCGGCCAGCCGGAAGCTGACCAGCAGATTGGTGTCGGCGGGCACGTCGAAGTCGACGGGATCACTGTACGCCTGGGCGCCGGCGGGGAGCGAGACGCCCGCGGCACCCCGGAAGGTCACCGGCACCGGAGCGGTCCGGGCACCGGCACCCTCCGCCTGTACGGCGACCGTCGCGGAGCCGATCCGCACCGGTGCCCCCGCGAAGGTGTTGTCGAACCGCAGCCGCACCCGGGGCCCGCCCGCCGAGGTGTGCACCACCAGCCGCAGGGTGGCGTCGGTCCACGGCCCCACCGCCGGGTGCCCGGAGGTGCCGGCCGCCCAGGTGCCGGTCCAGCCCGGCGACCCGGACCGCACCGACAGGGCGAAGACATGCAGGTCACCGGCGTACGGCAGGCGTACGGAGACGACCTCGCGGCCCGGCGCGAGCGGCACGGTCAGCACGTACAGCCGTGCCTGCTCAGCGAGTTGGCCGCCGGGGGTGTTGATGTGCGGCAGGGCGACGGCCTTGGTGGGGAGCGGGCCGGTGCGCCAGTCGGGGGCGGTGAGGCGGTAGTCGGTGGTGGTGCCGTCGGCGTAGGCGACCGTGCCGGTGCCGGAGGTGTCCTCGCCCGTTCCGGCGACCAGGAAGGCGAGGGCGTCCCCGCGGCCGGTGACATGCACCGGCTGTCCGGCGGCCCGTACGTTGTCCGGCCTGCCGGGCACCTTGCGGGGCCAGCTCAGTTCGGCGCCCTGCACGGTGAGGGTGGCACCGGGGGACCAGCCCGCGGCGGCGAGGTCCTGGGCCGACAGCGAGGATCCCGAGCCGTCGAAGTCGGCGGCGGACGGAGCCGTGTCGTCGCTGACGGCGGTGTTGTCGAACAGCTGCTCCAGCGGCTGTGCGAGCTGATCGGCGGTGGCGTCCGGTGCGGTCGTCGGCGCGGCCGAGAGGGCCATGACGAGGACGGCAGCGGCTGAGATCCGGCGGCTCCGGCGTACCAACCGATCCTCCCTCTCCCTCACGAGACGAACCGGCCGCTGTACGGTGGAGCGGCGCACAGTGAAGCTACGAACACGCTGCGTGTTCGTCAATCCGACCGTGTGCGGGCCGCGGGAAATCACCCGGAAGTGGTGCCCCGCGCGCCTGTGGTGCCCATGGCGGTGGGAATGCCACGCTGGAGGTATGAACATCCCTTTTCTCGGCCACCGGCAGAAGAAGAGCGGTGCGGCGGTGCTCTCCGCCGACGGAGGCGCTCCCGACCCCGAGGGGATCGCCGCGCTGCTGTCCGAGTGCGAGCTGCTGCGCTCCCAGGCGGCCGAGGCGGGGGTGGGGCTCGACGACACGGCGGCCTCGCTGGAGGCGCTGGACCAGCTGGTGCCGCGCTGGCGGGACGACGAGGAGGTCCTGCCCTGGCTCGGCAACGACGCCGGGCTGTACCTGGGCACGGTGATCGTGCGGACCGTGCCCGGCGCGGCCTGGGGCCTGTGGCCCCACGGGCGGCCGGTGGTGCGGCTGGCCTCGGGCCGTGAGGTCGACGTGGTGACGGCGGGGCACGAGTGGGCGGCCAGCGGCGTACCCGAGCTGTCCCAGCTGTACGGGGAGGTCGCGGAGGCGTGAACGGCCGGCACGCGCCGGGTGTGGGGTAATACGGCTAATACCCGGGAGGTGCGTGTCGCCGGTCGGCCCCCTTCGCCGGTGGATAGGTTGCGGCAGCCACGACACAGCTGGAAGCGAGTGGGGCTGAGCATGGTCGTCGATCCGTTGATCGAGCTGCGTGAAGTCAACAAGTACTACGGGGAACTGCATGTCCTTCAGGACGTCGACCTCACGGTCGGCAAGGGGGAGGTGGTGGTGGTCATCGGCCCGTCGGGATCGGGCAAGTCGACCCTGTGCAGAGCGATCAACCGGCTGGAGCCGATCCAGTCCGGCACCATCACCCTCGACGGCCGGCCGCTGCCCGCGGAGGGCAAGGCGCTCGCGGCGCTGCGCGCCGATGTCGGCATGGTCTTCCAGTCCTTCAACCTCTTCGCGCACAAGACGGTCCTGCAGAATGTGTCGCTCGGTCAGATCAAGGTCAGGAAGCGCAAGAAAGAGGACGCCGACAAACGTTCGCACGAACTGCTCGACCGGGTCGGTGTCGCCGACCAGGCCGACAAGTACCCCGCTCAGCTCTCCGGCGGCCAGCAGCAGCGCGTGGCCATCGCCCGCGCCCTCGCCATGGAGCCCAAGGCGCTGCTCTTCGACGAGCCCACCTCCGCCCTCGACCCCGAGATGATCAACGAGGTCCTGGAGGTCATGCGGCAACTGGCCCGTGACGGTATGACGATGGTCGTCGTCACGCACGAGATGGGCTTCGCCCGCTCCGCCGCCAACCGCGTGGTGTTCATGGCGGACGGCCGCATCGTGGAGGACCGCAGCCCGGACGAGTTCTTCGACACCCCGCGCAGCGACCGCGCCAAGGACTTCCTTTCGAAGATCCTCAAGCACTGAGGCGGTGTGCGCTCCCTCACGTCCGCGCGTCCCGCCCGGTGCCGGATGACGCGCACCGGGCGTTGCCCCGGGCCGGTCCTCGACTACGATCGGACCTTCGGCCCTTCGGTGAAGGCGGTCGCGGTCGCCGCCGCCGGACCAGGGACGCTGCTGCCGGGTGGGGAATCCCCCCACGGCCCCTCGACCGCGGGGGGCAGCAGACACAGAGCCATACCCGGCCGGCGGCAGCCGGAGATCACTGCTCGCGCAGCGGGACCGTCAGATAGGACGGATCGCTCGCCGGCGAGGAGAAGGTCAGCTGCGCGCCGGACGGGTTGTGCTCGATGTAGAGCGGGTCGACCGTGTCGACCACCAGGGCCAGCCGATGCCCTGCCGGGACGTCGTAGGCCGTGGAGAACACCTCCAGGTCGACACCGAACGGCTTCCCGGGGGTGCGCCCGTGGAAGGTGTACGGGGCGTGGCCGACCAGCTTGCCGAGGCCGAGCGGGCCCACGTCGTACAGGTGTGCGACGAGGGTTCCGCTCTCCTCGGTCGGCGTCAGGGTGGTGTGCAGCCGGGCCGTGCCGCGGATGTGCCGGTCCGTGGCGTATCTCTCCGACTGCCATACGGCGGCCCAGCGCCGGGGGAGCAGGGGCACGTACGCCATCGGCGGGAGCTGGGCGACCTGGTCGAGGATGCTGGACAGGAAGACGATGCCGCCGTCGGCGCCCGAGTCGACGTTCGCGCGGATGGTCCTGGTACCGGTGAGGGCGATCTTGCGGTGTGTCGCGGCCACCGACTTCCAGTCCGGATAGCCCTCGTAGGCGCCGCCCGTACGGGGCTTCAGCCGGACGGGCTGCTCGCGGTCGACCCCGTTGCCGGCGCCCTTGAGGTGGTGGTCGAACCAGCGGCCCGTGTCGGTCCACACGTCGTTGGGCAGCCCGAACAGGCCCGTCATCTCGGCGGTGGCATGGTCACCGGGTCGCAGCTGGAGCCGCTTGGGGCCCGTCAGCCTCTCGTAGAAGTCGGTGTACTGGCCGGGCGGGAAGACGGTGTCGCCCCAGGCGTTGGCGAGCATCACCGCGGTGCCGTTCTTGTTGAGACGGTCGACGTAGGTCGCGGGGGAACGTTTCTTCCCCCAGGCGATCAGCTCCGGCTCCTTCTCCAGGTTCGAGGCGTAGAAGTCCTTGAAGATGCTGCGGAGTTCCGGGCCGGGCCTGCCGGTGACGATGCCGGCTCCGTCGAGCACGGCACCGGCCTGGACGTGCTGGGTCCGGCCGGAGTAGATCGAGTCGATCAGATCGGCCCAGCCGCTGAGCGCGGCCACCGCCTTGACGCGCGGGTCGTGCGCGGCCGCGAGCAGGCTGATCCCGGCGCCGTAGGAGACGCCGGCCATCCCGATGCGGCCGGGGTCGGCGGGGGTGTGGGCGAGCGCCCAGTCGATGACCCGGGAGGCGTCGGCCAGGTCCGGCGGCCCGGCGACCTCGATCTCGCCGCCCGACTGCCAGAAGCCGCGCACGTTGTAGGTGACGACCACGTAGCCGGAGTCGGCGAGCCTCTGGGCCGGGGCGAGGTACTCGGCCTGCGGCAGCCCCCAGCTGGTGGGCAGCACGAGGAGCGGGTGGCGGCGGCTGCCGTCCGCGCCCGCGGGCATGACGACGTTGGCCTTCAGCACGGTGCCGCCGTCACCGGTGATGTCGACGAACCGGACGGGGTTCGGGGCCGCCTGGGCGGCGGGGGCGGTACAGACGGCACTGCCCGCGATCAGGGTCGCGGAGACGGCGCCGACAGCGGTGATGCGCAGCAGTCCCTTGCGGTGGGGTCGCACGGGTCACTCCTCACTCGTGTCAGTGCAAAAGTGACCTGACGGTAACCTTGGCCGGATACCACGGGTAACCCGTCGGTAAGTTACGTACGAGTAACGATCTTTGCCCGCGGGCCTGTTGAGGCCCGCTCAGCCGGCCCGGCGGGACGACCTCGGGGCCGGGGCCGGCAGTTCCTCCTGTGCCGCGCGGCTCACGTCCGCGACCAGTTCGACCACGTCGGGCCCGTACGCCTCCGAGTTGACGACCTTCAGCAGCAGGACGAACGAGCCCGTGCCGTGCTTGCGGGCGAGGCGTTCGTGGTGGCGGGCGAGGTAGCGGGTGGCGGCCTGGTTGGTGATGGGGGTCTGGCCGCAGAAGAGGAAGACCGGCCGGTCGCCGTTGCTCTGACTGACCGTCAGGCGGGCCAGCAGGACGTGCTCCGTCCGGCCGGCTTCGGCGCGATAGCGCTCCGAACCGATCTGGAAGGCGCCGCGGTCCGGCGTCGGCTCGGCTTCCACGTTCACCCGCACCCCCGGCAGCAGCGAGGACAGATGCGCCGCCATACGGCGGTTGGAGGCCGGACCGCCGACGCAGAACTCGGTGCGCTCGCCGAACCCCTGACGGGCCGTGTCGTGCGGCACGACCTGGGCGTGGGCGTTGCAGTCCTTGATCAGCGCGGCCAGTTCGAGCAGAGCGAACACGTCGTAGCGCATCACCGTCAGGTCCGGACCCGCCGCCCCGCGGTTGACCACCAGCAGCGACTCGGAGTTGTCGGGCAGTCCGAAGAACGCCTGCTTGCGGCGCAGCTTCCGGCGCCACAGATAGGTGCGGGCCAGCCAGCCGAGCGCCGCGCTGAGGCCGGCGGCGATCACGCCCAGAACGATGTTGCGCAGGTCGTCACTCATGGGCGCGCATGCTAGCGGTTTCGGCCGAACTCGCGTTCGGTGGACCGCGCCCCGCCCCGCGGGCGCGGTCCTGACGGGGACGGAAGTGTCGATTAGGCTGCGCGGACGGCTCCCCGACTGGAGGTGCGGATGCGTCGCCCTGTCGCACGGAAACTGACGGTCCTGGCGGTCTCGGCCGCCGTCGTGTCGGTGGGAGCGACGGCGCCGCCGGGCACCCCCCGCCCGGAGGCCCAGAAGGTCCCCGTCGCCACCGGGTACGGAGGAGCGGTCGCCAGCGTCGACGCGGACGCCTCCGCGGCGGGCATCGAGATCCTGCGCAAGGGCGGCAACGCGGTCGACGCGGCCGTCGCCACCGCCGCCGCGCTCGGGGTCACCGAGCCCTACTCCGCGGGCATCGGCGGAGGCGGCTACTTCGTCCACTACGACGCGAAGTCCCGCACCGTGCACACCGTCGACGGCCGCGAGACCGCCCCGCTGAGTGCCGGAACCGATCTGTTCCTGGAGAACGGCAGGCCGATCGCCTTCGCCGAGGCCGTCACCAGCGGCCTCGGCGTCGGCGTCCCGGGCACACCCGCCACCTGGCAGAAGGCGCTGGACAAGTGGGGCAGCCGCCCGCTCGCGCCGCTGCTGCGGCCCGCCGAGCGCCTCGCCCGTGACGGCTTCGCCGTCGACGCCACCTTCCGCGCGCAGACCGCCGCCAACGAGACCCGCTTCCGCGCCTTCCCCGACACCGCCGGGCTGTTCCTGCCCGGCGGACAGCTTCCCGCCGTGGGCTCCACGTTCAAGAACCCCGACCTCGCCCGCACCTACGCCGAGCTGGGCCGCAAGGGCGTCGACGCCCTCTACCGCGGCCGCCTCGGCCGTGACGTCCTCGACACGGTCAACCACCCGCCCGTGGACCCGGCCTCCGGCTGGAACGCCCGCCCGGGCAGGCTCACCGCCGAGGATCTGAGGGCCTACCGCGCCAAGGTCCAGGCGCCGACCAGGACGACCTACCGGGGACTCGGCGTCTACTCCATCGCCCCCTCCTCCTCGGGCGGCACCACGGTCGGCGAGGCCCTCAACATCCTGGAGAACACCGACCTCTCGAAAGCGGGCGAGGCCCGCTACCTGCACCGCTTCATCGAGGCGAGCCGGATCGCCTTCGCCGACCGCGGACGCTGGGTCGGCGACCCCGCCTTCGAGGACGTACCGGCGAGGGAACTGCTCTCCCAGCGGTACGCCGACTCGCGGGCGTGCCTGATCAAGGACGACACCGCCCTCACCAGCCCGCTCGCGCCCGGCGACCCGCGCCACCCGGCCGACTGCGCCTCCCCCGGCACCGCGGCGCCGACGACGTACGAGGGCGAGAACACCACCCATCTGACGGTCGCCGACAAATGGGGCAACGTCGTCGCCTACACCCTCACCATCGAACAGACCGGCGGCAGCGGCATCACCGTCCCCGGCCGGGGCTTCCTGCTCAACAACGAGCTGACGGACTTCTCCTTCGCGCCCGCGAGCCCGGCCGTGCACGACCCGAACCTGCCCGGACCCGGGAAGCGGCCGCGGTCGTCCATCTCGCCGACCATCGTGCTCGACCGGCACGACCGGCCGGTCGTCGCGGTCGGCTCGCCCGGCGGGGCCACCATCGTCACCACCGTGCTCCAGACCCTGACCGGGTTCCTCGACCGCGGGCTGCCGCTCGTCGACGCCATCGCCGCGCCGCGGGCCAGCCAGCGCAACCAGGTCACCACCGAACTCGAACCCGGCCTGTACGACAGTCCGTTGCGGGCCGAACTGGAGGCGATCGGGCACGGCTTCCGGCTCAACCCGGAGATCGGCGCGGCGACCGGTGTGCAGCGGCTGCCGGACGGCAGGTGGCTCGCCGCCGCGGAGCGGACCCGCCGGGGCGGAGGCTCGGCGATGGTGGTCGCCCCGGCCCCCTGACCGGTTCCGGGCCGGGTGCCCGTGCACCCGGCCCTCGCCGGTCGCGGCGCCAGGGCTGTGGCCGGAAAGGTCTGCCGGAAGGCTCGCGGCGTCCGGTGCCGGGGGTACCCCCACGCCTTTCGGGCAGTGGGGGAGCATCGCAAGGCGGAGCATCGCCCGCGTACCGGATGCACTCGGGTGATGCGACGACGCGGCGTGGGGGTGCCCCCGGCCGAAGGCCGGGGGAGGCCCGTGCCGGGTGCCGCGAGCCGGTGAACCTCTCCGGTCGCGGCGCTAGGCGCTGCCGGCCGTCGTCTGCGCGGTGTCCGGGTCCGTGCGGAAGTCCAGGTGTCCGTCCGCCACGTCCACCGTCACCCGGTCGCCCTCGGCGACCTTGCCGTCGAGCAGCAGCCGCGACAGCCGGTTGTCGACCTCGCGCTGGATGGTGCGGCGCAGCGGGCGGGCGCCGTACTCGGGCTGGAAGCCCTGCCGGGACAGCCAGTCGACGGCCGCGTCGGTGAAGGCGACCGAGATGCCCTGCGCGTTCACCAGCCGCTGGGTCCGCTCCAGCAGCAGATCGGTGATCCGGTGCAGCTGCTCGGAGGTCAGCCGGTGGAAGACGACGATCTCGTCGATGCGGTTGAGGAACTCGGGCCGGAAGTGGTCGCGCAGCGGGCGCAGGATCCGCTCGCGACGCGCCTCCTCGTCGGCCTCGCCGCCCGGCCCGAAGCCGATGCCGCCGCCGCCCCGGGTGATCGCCTCGGAGCCGAGGTTGCTGGTCATCACGATCACGGTGTTGGTGAAGTCGACCGTGCGCCCCTGGGAGTCGGTGAGCCGGCCGTCGTCGAGGACCTGGAGCAGGATGTTGAAGACGTCCGGGTGGGCCTTCTCCACCTCGTCCAGGAGCAGCAGCGAGTACGGATGGCGGCGCACGACCTCGGTGAGCTGCCCGGCCTCCTCGTGACCGACGTATCCGGGCGGGGCGCCCACCAGCCGGGAGACGGTGTGCCGTTCCTGGTACTCGCTCATGTCCAGGCGCACCATACGGTCCTCGCTGCCGAACAGCGTCTCCGCCAGCGCCCGTGCCAGTTCGGTCTTGCCGACGCCGGTCGGGCCGAGGAAGAGGAAGCTGCCGATGGGGCGGTCGGGGCTGGCCAGGCCCGCCCGTGAGCGCAGCACCGCGTCGGAGACCACCCGGACGGCCTCCTCCTGGCCGATCACCCGCTCGTGCAGATGCTCCTCCAGGCCCAGCAGCCGGTCCTTCTCCTCCTCGGTGAGCCGGCTGACCGGGATGCCGGTCTGCCGGGACACGACCTCGGCGACGGCCTCCGCGGTGACCTCCAGATGCCGGCCCTCGTCGGCCGCCTCGCTGCCGGTGGCCTCGTCGATCCGCCGCTTCAGCTCGCCGATCCGGTCGCGCAGCCGCATGGCCTCCTCGTAGCTCTCGTCCGCGACGGCCTGGTCCTTGTCCCGGGTCAGCTGCTCGGCCTCGCGTTCCATGGCCCGTACGTCGGTGCCCTTGGTGCGGGAACGGAGCCGGACCCGGGCGCCCGCCTGGTCGATCAGGTCGATCGCCTTGTCCGGCAGCCTGCGGTCGGTGAGATAGCGGTCGGACAGCTCCACGGCCGCGTCCAGCGCCTCGTCGGTGTAGCGGACCTGGTGGTGGGCCTCGTAGCGGTCGCGCAGGCCGCGCAGGATCTCCAGCGCGTCCTCGGGGCTCGGCTCGGGCACCAGGATCGGCTGGAAACGGCGGGCGAGCGCCGCGTCCTTCTCGATGCGCCGGAACTCCTCCAGCGTGGTCGCGCCCACCACGTGCAGCTCGCCGCGGGCCAGCGCGGGCTTGAGGATGTTGCCCGCGTCCATCGAGCCGCCCTCCCCGCCGCCGCCCGCGCCGACGACGGTGTGCAGCTCGTCGATGAAGACGATCAGCTGGTCGGAGTGGGCACGGATCTCCTCGACGATGGAGTTCAGCCGCTCCTCGAAGTCGCCCCGGTAGCGGGTGCCCGCCACCACGCCGGTCAGGTCCAGCGCCACGACCCGCCGGCCGGCCAGGATGTCCGGCACGTCGCCGTCGGCGATCCGCTGGGCGAGGCCCTCGACGATGGCGGTCTTGCCGACGCCCGCGTCGCCGATCAGCACGGGGTTGTTCTTGCCCCGCCGGGACAGCACCTCGACGGTCTGCTCGATCTCCGTGTCCCGGCCGATCACCGGGTCGATCCGGCCCTGGCGTGCCTGTTCTGTCAGGTCACGGCCGTACTTGTCGAGGGTCGGCGTCGTGCCGCCCGGCCGTCCCTCGGCGCGCGGCGGCGCCGTCGCCTCCGGGGTCTCGGGCGGCAGGGGGCCGGGGGAGAAGTGGGCCGCGTTGAGGATGTGCCCGGCGGCCGAGTCGGGGTTGGCGGCGAGCGCGCTGAGGACGTGCTCCGGGCCGATGTACCCGGCGCCCCGCGCGCGGGCCAGCTCGTGGGCGTCGAGCAGCGCGCGCTTGGCGGCCGGGGTCAGCGACAGCGAGGTCGGCGGCGGGGCCTCGGCCGGCTGATGCACGACCGGGCCGGAGCGTTCGTCGATCTCCGAGGCCAGCGAGTCGGGATCGGCTCCGGCCCGGCTCAGCAGGGTCCGTGTCGGCTCGGCCGACAGTGCCGCGCGCAGCAGGTGCTGGGTGTCCAGGTCACGGCTGCCGTGCTCGGCCGCGTACTGGGCGGCACCGCGCACCAGCTCCCGCGCGGGCTGGCTGAGCAGCTGGCCGATGTTGATCTGACGGGGCCCGGGGCGGGGTCCGCCGAAGAAGCGGGCGAGGAACTCGCCGAAGGCGTCGTACCCCTCCGGTCCGCTGAATCCGCTGGTCATGGCGTTCCCATCCGGCGTCCCTGCGCGGGCAGGGTCGCCCTCGCTGATCGACGTGCCGGAAACGGGTAACCCGGGCGAAAGCCGGTTACACCTGGCCGCGTTCGTAGAACACCTTCGCACGAACGGGGACCGGGGGCACCTTCAGCCCGGCGGCGCCGGGGGACGCGTTCGGGAGCCGACGGCACGGGCGGCCGACGGGGGCCCACGGGGCGGCGACACGGGTGGGCGGCGGGGTGACGGGGCGGTGACAGCGGCCGACGGTGGAGGGCGCACCGGTGGTGGAGGGCGCACCGGTGGGGCCGGCGGGCCGGTCGGGCCGGCGGCGAGGGGCGCCGGTGGGGTCAGCGGGCCGTCAGGATCCGTGGTCCGGAGTCGGTGATCGCCACCGAGTGCTCCGCGTGGGCCGCGCGGGAGCCGTCGTTCGTGCGCAGTGTCCAGCCGTCGCCGGCCTCGTGGTAGCCGTCGCGGCCGGAGGCGATGAGCATCGGCTCGATGGCGAGGGCCATGCCGTGCCGCAGCCGCGGACCGCGGCCGGGGCGGCCCTCGTTGGGGACCGGCGGGTCCTCGTGCATCCGCCGCCCGATGCCGTGGCCGCCGAAGCCCTGGGGGACGCCGTAGCCCGCCGCGCGGCAGACCGAGCCGACGGCGTGCGCGATGTCGCCGACACGGTTGCCGACGACGGCGGCCTCGATCCCCGCGGCGAGGGCCCGCTCGGCGGTCTCGATCAGCAGCACGTCCTCCGGGCGGGGGTGGCCCACCGTGAAGCTGATCGCCGAGTCGCCCGCCCAGCCGTCGAGTTGGGCGCCGCAGTCGACGGAGAGGAGGTCGCCGTCGCGCAGGCGGTAGCCGGTCGGGATGCCGTGCACGATCGCGTCGTTGACCGAGGCGCAGATCACCGCGGGGAACGGGGTCGTGGCGAAGGAGGGCCGGTAGCCGAGGAAGGGGGAGGTCGCCCCGCTCTCCCGCAGCACCCCGCGCGCCACCTCGTCCAGGTCCAGCAGGGAGACGCCCACGTCGGCGGCCTCCCGCACGGCCGTCAGGGCACGTGCGACGACCTGGCCGGCGGCGTGCATCGCGTCGATCGAAGAGTCCGTCTTGAGCTCCATCATGCCAATTACTATACCGGTATTAGAATGGTGTCATGGTGCGCACCCCCCTGACCCCGGAAGAACGCGAACGCGGCGAACGCCTCGGCCGGCTGCTGCGTGAGGCCCGCGGCGGCCGCAGCATGGCGGAGGTGGCGGCGCAGGCCGGCCTCTCCGCCGAGACGCTCCGCAAGATCGAGACGGGGCGGGCGCCGACGCCGGCCTTCTTCACCGTGGCCGCGCTGGCGCGTGTGCTCGGACTGTCGATGGACGAACTCGTGGTGAGCTGCGAGCTCGTGCCGGTCTGAGGTCCCTGCGCCCCCGTTGAAAACTCCCTGTAGCCGGGACGTAACACGGCTGGTGTTCGCTAGCGACCCGGAATGCTCCGGTCTAGCGGGGGTCGTACGATGACAGTGGATCAACTCCCGGATCAGGTACGGGAGTTCGCGGACTACCTGGACGGCCTGCTGGCCCGCCTCGACGGCGGTGGCTGGTACGGGGTGTTCTGGCAGCGCGACCCCGACGGCATGCGGGCCTGCCTCGACGGGCGTGAGGTGCCGCCCTGGGACGTGGTGGAGGCACTGCTCCAGGACGTCGCCGCGGAGCACGGCCCCGCCGCCGCGGCCGGGGAGGAGGAACGGGCCCGCGCCCTGCACGCGGCCGCGCTGATCGCCCACGACCGTCTCCCCGGCGGCCGCGAGGCCCTGGGCGACCGTCTCGACGTGATGCTCCGCGAACAGAAGTACGCCGCCGAACGCGTGGCCGCCCTCACCCACGCCCTCGCCACGGCGACGGGCGAGCGGTCCGAGTCCCTGCGTGTCGACCTCGCCTGGGCCCATGACGACCACGCCCGCGCGACGGCCCGGTGCGCGGAGCTGCGCCGCCGGACGGCCGCGCTGGACCTCGCCCGGGGCCCGGACACCCCGTACGCGCGGCTTCCCGAGGGCCGGACCCCGCAGGGCGGCCGGGGCCGGGGCCCGCGGACCGGGTACGGCCGGGCGCCGGGGGACGACGACGGCCGTACCCCGAGAGGCGGTGACGGGGCGCCGGAGGAGGGGGCCGGCGCCCTGCCCGGCCCGGGCGGGGCACAGCCGGGACGGGCGACCGGGAGCGCGCCCTCCGGCC
The DNA here is from genome assembly GCF_044754345.1 of Streptomyces sp. NPDC093094. Lineage (NCBI taxonomy): Bacteria > Bacillati > Actinomycetota > Actinomycetes > Kitasatosporales > Streptomycetaceae > Streptomyces > Streptomyces sp. NPDC093094. The sequence goes on from NZ_JBIVOX010000001.1 coordinate 543,996, forward strand.
CGGGCCCGTCCGCGCAGGCCGGGATGCGGCCGGGACGAGGAGACGAGGGCACGCCTTCCGGCTCCGGCCTGTCCGAACCGGGCGGGACGCGGTCGTGGGAGGCGGCCGAGGGCATGCCTTCCGGTTCCGGCGTTCCCGAGTCCGGCCGGGGTCGGCCGGGGCGGGCGGTCTGGCGTGCGCCCTCCGGTCCGGAGACCCCGGAACTCCCCGTCCCCGGACCGCGCAAGCGGCGTCGTGGCGGGGCCCGGTTCGCCGGGGCGGGCGAGGAGGAGGGGGCAGGGGCCGTGCCGGAGGTGGTGGTGCCCGAGATGCCGGGGCGCGACGGGAACGGAAGGCGTACGCCCCGGGGAGCCAGGTTCGCGGGGGTCGCGCAGGAGCCGCGGCACACGGCCGCCCCGCCGCGGGCGGAGGGCGGCGAGGCCCGGGCCGGCGGCGGCGAGCCCCGGGCCGAGATCGCCGGGGTCGTCCGGACGCTGGCGCACCTGCGCGGCGAGGGCCGCAGCGGCGAGGCGCACGCGCTGCTGGCCGAGGCCGCGCACTGGCCCGCCGCCCGGCTGCCGGCGCTCGCCGGAGAGCTGGAGCGGGCCGGACTCGGAGCGGACTGGGCGACCCTGCTGTGGGAGGCGGCCTCGCTGCCCGCCGACCGGCTGGTCGACGCGGCGGACGCGCTGGCCGGGGCCGGCCGGGACGCCGACGGGCAGCAGATCCTGCGGCAGGGCGTGGTCCGGCCGGCCGGCGAGGTCGGACGGGCCGTCGTGGCGCTGGAGGCCGACGGACGGCACCGCGACGTCCGCGCGCTGCTCGACGCCTACGTCCGCGTCCGAACCCCCGAGGAGGCCGCCCGCAGCGCCGCCGAGGACCCGCCCACCCTGGTGCCGCTGCTGCTGGAGGCCGCCGAGGGCGTGTCCGGCCCGCGCTACCGGGACCTGCTGCACGCCCTGCGCGTCGCCGGCCTCGCGGCCTGAGGGCGGGCGCCGGGCCGGAAGGCCGGCGGCGCGCACCCGGCCCGCCGCCCCGCGCACGCGCGACTCACCCACGGGAGTGGCAAACGGTGCCGACCGCGCGGGTTGACGACAATGGTCTTGGCAAGGCCCTCGGGTAGGCATACGTTCATCCCTCTACGCCCTGTTCTACGGGCGTAGAGGCGCTGACGTCCCGTCGAAGGAGCAGCTCATGGCGAACGTCGTCCGTGCCGCTCTGGTCCAGGCCACCTGGACCGGCGACACCGAGTCCATGGTGGCGAAACACGAGGAGCACGCCCGCGAGGCGGCCCGGCAGGGAGCCAAGGTCATCGGCTTCCAGGAGGTCTTCAACAGCCCCTACTTCTGCCAGGTCCAGGAACCCGAGCACTACCGCTGGGCCGAGCCGGTCCCCGACGGCCCGACCGCCCGCCGTATGCAGGACCTGGCCCGCGAGACCGGCATGGTCGTGGTCGTGCCGGTGTTCGAGGTCGAGCAGTCCGGTTTCTACTACAACACCGCGGCCGTGATCGACGCCGACGGCACCTACCTCGGCAAGTACCGCAAGCACCACATCCCCCAGGTGAAGGGCTTCTGGGAGAAGTACTACTTCAAACCCGGAAACCTCGGCTGGCCCGTCTTCGACACCGCCGTGGGCAAGGTCGGCGTCTACATCTGCTACGACCGCCACTTCCCGGAGGGCTGGCGCCAGCTGGGCCTGAACGGCGCCCAGCTCGTCTACAACCCCTCCGCCACCCACCGCGGCCTGTCGTCGTACCTGTGGCGCCTCGAACAGCCCGCCGCCGCCGTCGCCAACGAGTACTTCGTCGCCGCGATCAACCGCGTCGGCCGGGAGGAGTACGGCGACAACGACTTCTACGGCACGTCGTACTTCGTCGACCCGCGCGGACAGTTCGTCGGCGACACCGCGAGCGACACCAAGGAGGAACTCGTCGTCAGGGACCTCGACCTCGACGTGATCGACGAGGTCCGGCAGCAGTGGGCCTTCTACCGCGACCGCCGGCCCGACGCCTACGAAGGGCTGGTGCAGCCGTGACCGACGACCTGCTGGGCCGCCACCGCGCCGTGCTCCCCGACTGGCTCGCCCTCTACTACGAGGACCCGCTGGAGATCACCCACGGCGAGGGCCGGTACGTCTGGGACGCGGACGGCAACCGCTACCTGGACTTCTTCGGCGGCATCCTCACCACCATGACCGCCCACGCCCTGCCCGAGGTCACCAAGGCCGTGAGCGAGCAGGCCGGGCGGATCATCCACTCCTCCACGCTCTACCTCAACCGGCCGATGGTCGAACTGGCCGAACGCATCGCCCAGTTGAGCGGCATCCCGGACGCCCGGGTGTTCTTCACCACCTCCGGCACCGAGGCCAACGACACCGCCCTGCTGCTCGCCACGACGTACCGGCGCAGCAACACCGTCCTGGCGATGCGCAACAGCTACCACGGCCGCTCCTTCAGCGCGGTCGGCATCACCGGGAACCGCGGCTGGTCCCCGACCACGCTGTCCCCGCTGCAGACGCTGTACGTCCACGGCGGGGTGCGCACCCGGGGCCCGTACGCGGCTCTGTCCGACGGCGACTTCGTCGCCGCGTGCGTCGAGGACCTCAAGGACCTGCTCGGCCACACCCGTCCGCCCGCCGCGCTGATCGCCGAGCCGATCCAGGGCGTCGGCGGCTTCACCTCACCGCCCGACGGCCTCTACGCCGCCTTCCGCGAGGTGCTCGCCGAGCAGGGCGTGCTGTGGATCGCCGACGAGGTGCAGACCGGCTGGGGCCGCACCGGCGAGCACTTCTGGGGCTGGCAGGCGCACGCACGGTCCGGCCCGCCGGACATCGTCACCTTCGCCAAGGGCATCGGCAACGGCATGTCCGTCGGCGGGGTGATCGCCCGCTCCGAGATCATGAACTGCCTGGACGCCAACAGCATCTCCACCTTCGGCGGCACCCAGGTCACCATGGCCGCCGGCCTCGCCAATCTCAACTACCTGCTGGAGCACGACCTCCAGGGCAACGCCCGCCGGGTCGGCGGACTGCTCGTCGAGCGGTTGCGGGCCGTCGCCGCGCAGGTCCCGGCCGTACGGGAGGTACGCGGCCGCGGACTGATGATCGGCGTCGAGCTGACCCGGCCCGGCACCGACGAGGCCGACCCCGGGGCCGCGGCCGCCGTGCTGGAGGCGGCCCGCGAGGGCGGCCTGCTGATCGGCAAGGGCGGCGGCCACAGCACCAGCGCCCTGCGGATCGCCCCACCGCTCTCCCTGACCGTCGCGGAGGCCGAGGAGGGCGCCGCGATCCTCGACAGCGCTCTGAGGAGCATCCGGTAGCACCGAGTGAACGAGGGAGCGCCGCCATGACCACCGCCCTGGAGTCCCTGGAGCCCGCGCTGTCGGTCCGTCAGGTCCTCGGTCTGGAACGGGTGCTCGCCGGGGAGCCCGAGGTGGTGGCCGGGGCGGACCACCTCGACCGGCCCGTGCGCTGGGTGCACGTCGCCGAGGCCGCCGACGTCGGGGTGATGCTCAGCGGCGGCGAGATGGTCCTGACCACCGGCGTGCTGCTCGCCGGGGACGAGCACAAGCAGGCCGAGTACATCCGCTCCCTGCACCGTGCGGAGGCCGCGGCCGTCGTCCTCGGACTCGGCCGGGCCTTCCCGGCCCCGCCGGCCGTGATGCGCCGTACGGCCGAGCGGTGCGGTCTGCCCCTGGTCGTACTGCACCGGCCCTTTCCCTTCGCCGAGCTGACCGAGGAGGTCCAGTCCCGGCTGGTACGGCGCAAGTTCGCCGCCGTCAGTCTGTCCGAGTCCGTCCGTACCGCCCTCACCGGCCTCATCACGGGCGGCGCCCCCCTCCAGGCGCTTCTCGACGAGGTCGCCCAGCACAGCGGCTGCCCCGTCGTCGTCACCAACCTCGCGCACCGCGTGCTGGCCACGGCGGGGGAGCGGCCGGCCGTGGACGACGTCCTGCGCGACTGGGAGCGCATCGCCCGCCAGGCCGGCGGGCGGCAGGGCGACGGCTGGATCCGCGCCGAACTGGGCGGACGCGGGGAGCGGTGGGGCCGGATCGTGCTGTGCGGGTTCCGCGGCGACACCGCCGCCGGACGCCTCCTCGCCGACCGCGCCGCCGAGGCCCTCGTCCTGCACCGCATGCTCGGCGGCGGCTCCGCGGCCTCCTGGGAGGAGCAGTCCGCGCAGAGCCTGCTGACCGACCTGGTCCGCGGTGCCGTCCCCGCGAGGCAGCTGCTGCCGCGGGCGCGCGCCGCCGGACTCCCCGTCAACCGGCGCACGTTCGTGCCGCTCGTGGTGCGCGGGGCGGGGCCGCAGCGGCTCGACCGGGTGCTGCGCCTGGTCGGCCTGCCCGGACTGGTCGCCGGACTCGCCGACGGCACGACAGCCGTCCTGCTCAGTCTGGCCCGCGACCAGGACGCCGACGCCCTCGCCCGGCACTTCGCGGCCCGGCTGCGGCAGGAGGGCCCGGCACCGGTCGTGGCCGCCGCCGCGGCCCGCCCCGACTGGGACGCCGTACCGGCGGGACTGCGCGAGGCCCGGCACGTCGCGGACGCCGTGGCCGACTCCTCGGACGCGCTCGAACTGCCTGCGGTGGTCCGCCTGAAGGACGTCCGTCTGCGCGGGCTGGTCCGGCTGCTGCGCGACGACCCGCATGTGCAGTCCTTCGCCGAACGGGAGCTGGACGGACTGCTGCGCGCGGCGGACGACGATCTGCTCGCCGTGCTGCGCACGTATCTGGCGACGGGACGCAACAAGTCCCGTACCGCACAGCTCCATCATGTCTCCCGGCCCGCGCTCTACCGGCGTCTGGAGGCGATACAGACCCGGCTCGGCGTCGACCTCGACGACTTCGAGCAGGCCGCCTCGGTGCACATCGCGCTCCTCGCGCACGATGTGCAACAGGGGTGAAACACGCGACGACCTGGGAGAACGGTGAGGAAACATGAGGTCGGGCCAGGGTGACACGGTGCCACGCCGCACCTGCGCGGACGTGACACGGTGCAACTCACCTCGGCCGCGCGGACTTTCTAGGCTCACCGCACACCGAGCTACCGGAGGTCCCGATGAGCCGAGTGATCCGCGCCGCCGTCTTCCAGACCGCCTGGACCGGCGACAAGGAGTCGATGATCCAGGTCCACGAGCAGGCGGCCCGCGACGCCGCCGCGCAGGGCGCCCAAGTCCTCTGCTTCCAGGAGCTGTTCTACGGACCGTACTTCTGCCAGGTCCAGGACCCCGCCTTCTACGCGTACGCCGAGCAGATCCCCGAGGGGCCGGTCGTCCGCCGCTTCCAGGCCCTCGCGAAGGAACTGGGCATCGTGCTCGTGCTGCCGATGTACGAGGAGGAGCAGCCGGGCGTCCTCTACAACACCGCGGCCGTGATCGACGCGGACGGCTCCTACCTCGGCAAGTACCGCAAGACCCACATCCCGCAGGTCCGCGGCTTCTGGGAGAAGTTCTACTTCCGCCCCGGCAACAGCGGCTGGCCCGTCTTCGACACGGCTGTCGGCAAGGTCGGCGTCTACATCTGCTACGACCGCCACTTCCCCGAGGGCTGGCGTGCCCTCGGGCTCGCGGGCGCCGAGATCGTCTTCAACCCCTCCGCCACCTCGCGCGGCCTGTCCGGCTACCTGTGGCAGCTGGAGCAGCCCGCGGCGGCCGTGGCGAACGAGTACTTCGTCGGCGCGATCAACCGGGTCGGGGTGGAGGAGTACGGCGACAACGACTTCTACGGGACGTCGTACTTCGTCGACCCGGAGGCCGGGTTCGTCGGCGAGCCGGCCAGCGACAAGGAGCCCGAACTGGTCGTCCGCGACCTGGACATGGCCAAGCTCAGGGAGGTGAGGGACCGCTGGCAGTTCTACCGGGACCGGGCGCCCGGAACGTACGGACCGCTGACCGCGCCCTGAGGGACGCCCCGAGGGCGGCGCACCCAGGGGCGCGGGGAACCGCGCGACAAGCCACGGACAACCCGCAGACGCAATCGGCGAGGAGCGACCCATGAGCCGTACAGTGATCCGCGGCGGCCTAGTCATCACGGCCTCCGACGAAATCCATGCAGACGTCCTGATAGAGGACGGCCGTGTCGCCGCCCTCGCCGCCTCCGGCACCCCCGCCGCGGAGTCCTTCACCGCGGACACGACGTTCGACGCCACGGGGAAGTACGTCATCCCCGGCGGCGTCGACGTCCACACCCACATGGAGCTGCCCTTCGGCGGCACCTTCGCCTCGGACACCTTCGAGACCGGCACCCGCGCGGCGGCGCACGGCGGCACGACCACGATCGTCGACTTCGCCGTGCAGAGCGTGGGCCACGGGCTGCGCGAGGGCCTGGACACCTGGCACGCCAAGGCCGAGGGCAACTGCGCGATCGACTACGGCTTCCACATGATCGTCTCCGATGTGAACCAGGAGACGCTCAAGGAGATGGACCACCTCGTGGAGGAGGGCGTCACCTCCTTCAAGCAGTTCATGGCCTATCCGGGTGTCTTCTACAGCGACGACGGCCAGATCCTGCGCGCCATGCAGCGCTCCGCCGAGAACGGCGGCCTGATCATGATGCACGCAGAGAACGGCATCGCGATCGACGTCCTGGTGGAGCAGGCCCTGGCCCGCGGCGAGACCGACCCGCGTTTCCACGGCGAGGTCCGCAAGGCGCTGCTGGAGGCCGAGGCCACCCACCGGGCGATCAGGCTCGCCCAGGTCGCCGGAGCACCCCTGTACGTCGTGCACGTCTCGGCGGCGGAGGCGGTCGCGGAGCTCACCCGGGCCCGCGACGAGGGCCTGAACGTCTTCGGCGAGACCTGCCCGCAGTATCTGTTCCTGTCCACCGACAATCTTGCCGAGCCGGACTTCGAGGGCGCCAAGTACGTGTGCAGCACCCCGCTCAGACCGCGCGAGCACCAGGCGAAACTGTGGCAGGGACTGCGCACCAACGACCTCCAGGTCGTCTCCACCGACCACTGCCCCTTCTGTTTCGTCGGCCAGAAGGACCTGGGCCGCGGCGACTTCTCCAAGATCCCCAATGGGCTGCCGGGCGTGGAGAACCGTATGGACCTGCTCCACCAGGCCGTCGTGGACGGGCACATCTCCCGCCGCCGCTGGATCGAGATCGCCTGCGCGACCCCGGCCCGGATGTTCGGCATGTACCCGAAGAAGGGCACGATCGCGCCGGGCGCGGACGCCGACGTGGTGATCTACGACCCGCGGGCCGAGCAGGTCGTCTCCGCCGAGACGCACCACATGAACGTCGACTACTCGGCGTACGAGGGAAAGCGGCTCACCGGCCGGGTCGAGACGGTGCTCTCGCGCGGCGTCCCCGTCATCACCGAGCGGGAGTACACGGGCCGTGCCGGACACGGCGTCTACACCCCGCGCTCCACCTGCCAGTACCTCACCTAGGAGCGGTGCCATGGACTTCGGACTCGTCCTCCAGACGGACCCGCCCGCGTCGCGGGTGATCAGCCTGATGAAACGCGCCGAGCGCAACGGCTTCGGCTACGGCTGGACCTTCGACTCCGCCGTGCTCTGGCAGGAGCCGTTCGTCATCCACAGCCAGATCCTGGCCAACACCACCCGGCTGAAGGTCGGGCCCATGGTGACCAACCCGGGCACCCGCACCTGGGAGGTCACCGCCTCCACCTTCGCCACCCTCAACGACATGTTCGGCAACCGCACGGTCTGCGGCATCGGCCGCGGCGACTCCGCGATGCGGGTGGCCGGCCGCAAGCCCAACACCCTCGCCCGCATCAGCGACGCCATGAAGGTCATCCGGGCACTGGGCCGCGGAGAGGAGGCCGACCTCGGCGGCGGCACGGTCGTCAGCTTCCCGTGGATCAGGCCCGGCGCCGAACTGCCGGTGTGGATGGCCGCGTACGGGCCGAAGGCGCTGAAGATGACCGGCGAGGAGGCCGACGGGTTCATCCTCCAGCTCGCCGACCTCTACCTCACCGAGTACATGGTCAAGGCCGTGAAGACCGCCGCGGCGGACGCCGGACGCGACCCGGACGCGGTGACGGTCTGCGTCGCCGCCCCCGCCTACGTCACCGAGGACGACTCGCCCGAGGCGCTCGCCCACGCCCGCGAGCAGTGCCGCTGGTTCGGGGGGATGGTCGGCAACCACGTGGCCGACCTGGTCTCCCGGTACGGCGAGCACTCCGCGCAGGTCCCCGACGAACTCACCGAGTACATCAAGGCCCGCCAGGGCTACGACTACTCCCACCACGGACGCGCCGGGAACCCCGACACCCAGTTCGTGCCCGACGAGATCGTCGACCGGTTCTGCCTGATCGGACCGGCCGAGAAGCACATCGAGAAGCTGAACGCGCTGCGCGAGCTGGGCGTCGACCAGTTCGCGGTGTACAACATGCACGACGCGCAGGAGGCCGTGATCGACGCCTACGGCTCCCGGATCATCCCGGCCGTCAACGGCTGACCACCCTCTCCTGCGAACTCCCCCTTCCCGCCGTCCCGGGGAGGGGGCCAGGGCGCCTCGCGCCCGGCGGGCGCAGCAGCCCGCCCCAGGACGCACCCCCGGTGCGCACCCCCCTCGGCTTCGCCCGCACGGCCTCTCCCGTCCCCCTCGTCCGATTGGCCTGCCCATGACCGACCCCGCTCCCACGGCCATACCGCCGACCACCCAAGTCACCCTCGCCGACGGGCGCGTGGAGATCGCGCCGGACTCCCCGCAGCCGAGCGGTCCCTACGCCAACGAGGACCTGCTCCCGGTCCCCGTGTCGGGGCGCACCTGGACGACGTACAACTTCTCCGCCCTGTGGGTCGGCATGGCCCACAACACCGCCTCCTGGACGCTGGCCTCCGGTCTGATCGCCGTCGGCATGGACTGGAAGCAGGCGGTGCTCACCATCGCCCTCGCCAATGTGATCGTGCTGGTGCCGATGCTGCTGACCGGGCACGCCGGGCCCAAGTACGGCATCCCCTTCCCGGTCTTCGCCCGCGCCTCGTTCGGCATCCGCGGCGCCAACCTGCCCGCCGTCGTAAGGGCGTTGGTGGCCTGCGGCTGGTTCGGCATCCAGACCTGGATCGGCGGCGAGGCGATCTACTTCCTGGCCGGCAAGCTGATCGGCTCGGGCTGGACGGACGCCGGAGAGGTCGGCGGACACGCCTGGACCATGTGGCTGTCCTTCGCGATCTTCTGGGCGATCCAGATCGCCATCATCTACCGGGGCATGGAGACCATCCGCCGCTTCGAGAACTGGGCCGCGCCCTTCGTGCTCGTCGGCGCGTTCGTGATGCTGTGGTGGATGAGCGACAAGGCCGGCGGCCTCGGCCCGCTGTTCGACCAACCCTCGGCGCTCGGCTGGGGCGGCGACTTCTGGAAGCTGTTCTGGCCCGCCCTGATGGGCATGATCGGCTTCTGGTCCACCCTGTCGCTGAACATCCCCGACTTCACCCGCTACGGCAGGAGCCAGAAGGCACAGACCTGGGGACAGGCTCTGGGACTGCCCACCACGATGACACTGTTCGCGTTCCTGTCGGTGCTCGTCACCTCCGGCTCCCAGGCGGTCTACGGCGAACCCGTCTGGGACCCGGTGCAGTTGGCGGCCCGCACCGACAACGAGGTGGGCCTGCTGTACGCGCTGGTGACCGTGCTGGTGGCGACACTGTCGGTCAACGTGGCCGCCAACCTGGTCTCCCCGGCCTTCGACTTCTCCAACCTCGCGCCCAGGAGGATCAGTTTCCGCGCCGGGGCGCTCGCCACCTGCGTCCTCGGCGTGCTGATCTTCCCGTGGAAGCTGTACTCCGACCCGCAGGGCTACATCTTCACCTGGCTCGGACTGGTCGGCGGACTGCTCGGCACGGTCGCGGGCATCCTCATCGCCGACTACTGGATCCTGCGCCGCACCCGGCTGGACCTCGTGGACCTGTACCGCGAGGGCGGCCGTTACTGGTACGACCGCGGCTGGAACTGGCGTGCCGTCGTGGCCTTCCTGACCGGAGGGGTCCTCGCGATCGGAGGCGCCTCCTTCGAGCCGCTGCTGGACGGCCGGCCCGTCCCGGCGCTGGAACCCCTCGCCGACTACGGCTGGGCCGTCGGCCTCGGCACGTCCCTGCTGCTGTACCTGCTGCTGACCGTGACGACGGACCGCAGCCGCGGCGCCGGCTGAACCCGGCCCGCACCGGGGCGCGTCGGAGGACGGTCAGGCGCCGCCGTCCTCCAGCGCGGCCACCGCCTCCTTGGCCGCCTTGATGGCTCCCTTGTTGATCTCGTCCGTCCCGGGCGCGTCCTTCGACTCGAAGTCGCTGCCGTTGTACGTGACGACCACCAGCGCGTTGTCGGCCCGCGCCAGCACCACGCCCTCGCGGGTCTTCTGGCCGTCCTCGGTGGTGAGGTTCACGACGGAGTAGGCCGCGTCACCGAGGCCCGGGACCGCGCCGCCGCCCTTCCTCTCCTCGACCCGGCCCTGGTAGGACCTCCCCGCCTGCTCCTCGGAGTCCATCACCTCGAAGGACACGTCGAGCCACCGGTAGTCGTAGCCCTCCAGCGCGTTCCACGAACAGGTGCGCCGCGCGTCGGAGTCCGAGGACGGGATCTCCTTGCCGCCGGTCTTGGCGCCGGGCACCAGCGACGTGATCGTCTTCTTCGCCAGGCTCGTGCAGGGCGCGGGCGCGGCGGCGTACGTCTTCGGCACGGCCGTCGACGACGGCGCGGACGACGACCGGGCGGCGGTGTCCCGGCCGGGCGCGTCCTGGGCGGCCGACGGGGTGGCCCCGGGGCCGGAGGTGAGGGCCCAGCCGGCGCAGGCGAGGACGGCGACGGGGGTCAGACGTGCGATGAGGGCGAGCGGCAGAGGAAGTGAACGCACGGGCGCACTTTTCGTGGGGGACGGCAGAAACGATCCGCATCGCGGACGGGGGGACGCCAGTGTCACACGACTGGCAGTGGGGCGGAAGTGCCAACTCGCTCCGTACGCAGGCGGTGACGGGGACGAACGGCCGCCGCCCTTTGTGTCCGTTTATGTCCCCGTGGAGAGTCTGCCGCCACCGGTCCGCCGGCACATACGATCACCCGAGCCGTCACCGCACCGCAGGGGAGTCCGCCCGTGTTCACCACGCGTCCCACCCTCCAGGGCACCTTCGGCATGGTCTCCTCCACGCACTGGCTCGCCTCGCAGTCGGCGATGGCCGTGCTGGAGGACGGCGGCAACGCCTTCGACGCGGCCGTGGCGGGCGCTTTCGTGCTGCACGTCGTCGAGCCGCATCTCAACGGGCCCGCCGGCGAGGTGCCGATCCTGCTCGCCCCCGCGGGCGGCGAGGTGCGCGTGCTGTGCGGGCAGGGAGTCGCCCCGGCCGGCGCGAGCGTCGCCCGCTACCGCGGGCTCGGCCTCGGCCTCGTGCCCGGCACCGGCCCGCTCGCCGCCGCCGTGCCCGGAGCCTTCGACGCCTGGATGCTGCTGCTGCGCGACCACGGCACCAAGGACCTCGCCGACGTCCTGAAGTACGCCGTCGGGTACGCCGAGCACGGACACGCGCCCGTGGAGAACGTCGGCGCGACCGTGGAGACCGTACGCGCCCTGTTCGAGACCGAGTGGACCTCGTCGGCCGAGGTCTATCTGCCGGACGGCGCCCCGCCCCGGCCCGGCCGGCTGCTGCGCAACCCCGCCCTCGCCGCCACCTGGAGACGGCTGCTGGCCGAGACCGCCGGGGCCGGGGACCGGGAGGCGCGGATCGAGGCCGCGCGGGAGGTGTGGCGCACCGGCTTCGTCGCCGAGGCCCTCGTACGGCAGGCCGCCCGCCCCACCCTGGACACCAGCGGCGAGCACCACCGCGGCACCCTCACGGCCGCCGACCTCGCCGGCTGGTCCGCCTCCTACGAGGACCCGGTGACCTACGACCGGGACGGCTGGACCCTGTGCAAGGCCGGCCCCTGGAGCCAGGGCCCCGTCCTGCTCCAGCAGCTCGCCCTGCTGCCGCCGGAGCTGCCGCCGTACGGGTCCGCCGAGTACGTCCATCTGCTGGTCGAAGGCTGCAAGCTCGCCATGGCCGACCGGGAGGCATGGTACGGGGACGCCGCCGAGGTGCCCGTCGCCGACCTGCTGTCGGACGCCTACAACGCCGGACGGCGCGCACTGATCGACGACCGGGCGTCCTACGGGCTGCGGCCGGGCAGCCCCGGCGGGCGCACCCCGCGGCTGCCCGCCCACGCGCGCGCTGCGGCCGCGGCCGGTCCGGGGGCCCCGGCCGCGCCCGGCGTGGGCGAGCCCACGGTCTCCGGACCCGCCCACGCCGGTCCGGGCGGATCACCCGTGCCCGGGGAGCCCCGGGTGGACGCCGACGGAGGCACCCGGGGCGACACCTGCCACCTCGACGTCGTCGACCGCTGGGGGAACATGATCTCGGCCACCCCCAGCGGCGGCTGGCTCCAGTCCAACCCCGTCGTGCCCGAACTGGGCTTCCCGCTCGGCACCCGGCTCCAGATGACCTGGCTGGAGGAGGGCCTGCCGAACTCGCTGACGCCCGGCCGCCGCCCCCGCACCACCCTCACCCCGTCCCTCGCGCTGCGCGACGGGGTGCCGGTGCTGGCCTTCGGCACCCCCGGCGGGGACCAGCAGGACCAGTGGCAGCTGCACTTCTTCCTCGCCGCCGTGCTGCTCCCGCCGGTGCGCGGCGGCCTCGACCTCCAGGGCGCGATCGACGCCCCGAACTGGCACAACGACTCCTTCCCCGGCTCCTTCTTCCCGCGCGGGATGCGCCCGGGGAGCGTGACCGTGGAGTCACGGACCCCGGCGGAGACCGTGGCCGGGCTGCGGCGGCGCGGCCACGACGTCACCGTCGGCGCCGCCTGGTCGGAGGGCCGGCTGTGCGCGGTGGCCCGGGACCCGCGGACCGGGGTGCTGTCGGCGGCGGCGAACCCGCGCGGGATGCAGGGGTACGCGGTGGGACGCTGAACGGCGCCACCCGGAGTTCATCCGTGGTCCACCCGGCGTACGGGGGCAGGGCGGGGAATGTCAGTGGCGCGTGCTCTCATGGAGGCATGATCGAAGACACGGAAACCATCGACGAGTTTCTCGCCCGCCGCTCGGCCGACGTGGAGGAGGCGGTCCGCGAGGCCGCCGAGGCCGAGATCATGCCTCGCTTCCGGCAGCTCGCCGCGCACGAGATCGACCAGAAGAGCGGCCCGCACGATCTGGTGACCGACGCCGACCGGCGTGCCGAGCTGTATCTCACCAAGGCGCTGGCCGCCCTGCTGCCCGGCTCCGTCGTCGTCGGCGAGGAGGCGGTCCACGCCGACCCGGCGACGTACGACGCGATCAGAGGGGACGCGCCGGTCTGGATCGTCGACCCGGTCGACGGAACGCGGCAGTTCGTGCACGGCGAGGACGGATTCTGCACCCTGGTCGCCCTCGTCCGGCACGGCGTGCCGCTCGCCTCCTGGACGTACGCGCCCGCCCGCGGCCAACTGGCCACCGCCGTCAGGGGCCGGGGCGCCTTTCTCGACGGTGAGCGGCTGCACGCGGGAGCGCCCGCCCCCGGCCGCGACCTGCGGATCGCCACCTCGCACCCGGACTACACGACGGACGAGCAGAAGCGGGCCCTGCTCGGCCTGTGGACCGAGGGCGTCGCACCCCGCGCGTGCGGGTCGGCGGGCCTGGAGTATCTCGCCGTCGCCCGCGGCGAGTCGGACGCCACGGCCTTCTCCTGGGAGGCCGCCTGGGACCACGCGGCGGGTCTGCTGCTGGTCGAGGAGGCGGGCGGTGCCCATCTCACCCTGAGCGGCGAGCCGTTCCGGGTCACGGGCGGCAACTCCCTGCCGTTCACGGCGGCCAGGGACGCCGCCACCGCCCGGCGTGTACGGGGCCTGCTGTCGGGCACCGCCTGAGCGGCCCGCGCCGCCGGGGGCGGACGGGGCCGCGACGGTCCGGCCCGACCTCCGGCTGTCCGCCCCGCTGCCCGCAGGTCCGGCCCGGCGCGAGGGCCTCCGGCATATCCTGAACCTCCGAGGCCGCCGGCTGACGAAGGAGTCCGAAGGTGCCGACCATGTTCGATGCGGTCGTGGTGGGAGCGGGGCCCAACGGGCTCACGGCCGCCGTCGAGCTGGCCCGCCGGGGTTTCTCCGTGGCCCTGTTCGAGGCGTGCGACACCGTCGGCGGGGGAGCCCGCACCGAGGAGCTCACCCTGCCCGGCTTCCGGCACGACCCGTGCTCGGCCGCCCACCCCCTCGGCATCAACTCGCCCGCGTTCCGTGCCCTGCCGCTGGAGGACCACGGACTGCGCTGGCTGCACGCCGACGTGCCCATGGCCCACCCCTTCGCGGACGGCACGGCCGCCGTCCTGTCCCGGTCCGTCGCCGAGACGGCCGCCTCGTTCGGGCCGCGCGACGCGGGCGCCTACCGCAGGCTCGTCCAGCCGTTCCTGCCGCGCTGGGACACCCTCGTGCGCGACTTCATGTCCCTGCCGCTGACCGCGCTGCCTCGCGACCCGGTCACCCTCGCCCGCTTCGGACTGCTGGGCCTGCCGCCGTCCACCTGGCTGACCCGCCGCTTCCACGACGAGCGCGCCAAGGCCCTGTTCGCCGGGCTCGTCGCCCATGTCATCGCCCCGCTCGACGGCCTCGCGACCGGCGCGATCGGCCTGGTCTTCGCGCTCGCCGCGCACGCGAGGGGCTGGCCCGTCGCCGAGGGCGGTTCCCAGTCCGTCTCGGACGCGCTCGCCTCCCTCCTCCGCGCACACGGCGGCGTCCTGCACACCGGCTACGAGGTCAAGCGCCTCGACGACCTGCCGCCCGCGCGCGCCTACGTCTTCGACACCTCGCCCACCGCCCTCGCCCGCATCGCGGGCCTCGGCGACCGCTACGACCGCTACCGCTACGGCGCCTCCGTCTTCAAGGTCGACTACGCCCTCGACGGGCCCGTGCCCTGGACCGCGGAGGAGGCCCGCGGCGCGGGCACCGTCCAGGTCGGCGGGAGCGCCGCCGAGATCGACACCGCCCTGCGCGCCGCGTCCCGCCAGGGCCGCGCCCCCGAGGCGCCGTTCCTGATCACCGTGCAGCCCAGCGTCGTCGACCCCACCCGCGCCCCCGCCGGGAAGCACGTCTTCTGGGCGTACGGCCATGTGCCGAACGGCTGGACCGGGGACCTCACCGACGCCGTCGAACGCCAACTGGAGCGGTTCGCCCCGGGGTTCCGCGACCGCATCCTCGCCCGCGCCACCGCCGGACCGCCCGAACTCGCCGCACGCAACGCCAACTACGTCGGCGGCGACATCGCCTGCGGCGCGTTCACCGGGCTCCAGGCACTGCTGCGGCCGCGGCTGTCCCTGTCGCCGTACCGCACCCCGCACCCGGCGGTGTTCCTCTGCTCGTCCGCCACCCCGCCGGGCCCCGGAGTGCACGGCATGTCGGGACACAACGCGGCGAAGGCCGTGTGGCGACGCCTGAGACAGGGCTGAGACGGATCCGGCGAGAGGGCCGGCGAGAGGGCCGGCGAAAGAGAGGACCGATGCAGCCATGACCACCGTCACGCTCGTCCAGGGCGACATCACCCGGCAGACCGCCGACGCCATCGTCAACGCCGCCAACTCCTCCCTCCTCGGCGGCGGAGGCGTCGACGGGGCCATCCACCGCCGCGGCGGCCCCGCCGTCCTGGAGGACTGCCGCCGGCTGCGTGCCGGCCACTACGGCAAGGGACTCCCCACCGGACAGGCCGTCGCCACCACCGCCGGGGACCTCGACGCCCGGTGGGTCATCCACACCGTCGGCCCGGTGTACAGCCGCGACGAGGACCGCTCCGCGCTGCTCGCCTCCTGCTACCGCGAGTCCCTGCGCGTCGCCGACGAGCTCGGCGCCCGCACCGTCGCGTTCCCCGCCGTGTCCGCCGGGATCTACGGCTGGCCGATGGACGACGCCGCCCGCATCGCCGTGGAGACGGTCCGTGCCACGGACACCGCGGTCGAGGAGGTGCGCTTCGTGCTGTTCGACGAGACCGCGTACCGGGCGTTCGAGGCCCGGGCCCGCTGACAGCGGCCCCTGCCCGCCCGCCCCGTCCCGTCTTTCCGGCGCGTCCGCCCTGCGCGGGCGTGCGCGGCGGAGGATCGTGGAGGCATGGCCACGCCGGAGCGGCGTTTCGACGTATGGGCGGGCGCGTCCGCCTACGAGCGGTACATGGGCCGCTGGAGCAGACCGGTGGCCCGGGAGTTCGTGCCCTGGTGCGCCGCCGGGGAGGGGCTGCGCTGGCTGGACGTGGGCTGCGGTACGGGGGTGCTGTCGCAGGTCGTGGCCGAGTCGGCCCGTCCCCGGCTGGTGCTCGGCGCGGACCGGTCGGAGACGTTCGTCGCCGCGGCCCGTGCGGGGGTGCACGGTCCGGTCCGCTTCGCCGTGGCGGACGCGACGGCGCTGCCGGTGCGCGCAGGGACGTTCGACATGGCGGTGGCCGCGCTGGTGCTGAACTTCCTCCCCGACCCGGTGGCCGCGGCGGCCGGAATGACCCGCTCCGTGCAGCCGGGCGGCACGGTCGCCGCGTATGTGTGGGACTACGCCGACGGCATGGGTTTCCTGCGCCTCTTCTGGGACGCCGCCGTACGCGCGGACCCGGCGGCGCACGCCCTGCACGAGGGCGGACGCTTCCGCGCGTGCCGCCCCGAGGACCTCCGGCGGACATGGCTCGGGGCCGGGCTCGCCGACGTGGCGGTCACCGGCATCGAGATCCCGACGGTGTTCACGGACTTCGCCGACCTGTGGGAGCCGTTCCTCGCCGGCCAGGGCCCGGCACCGGCCTATGCCGCCTCCCTGGGCCCGGCCGGCCGGGCCCGGGTGCGCGACGCGCTCGCCGCGGCCGCACCGGTCCGCGCGGACGGCACCGTGGCGCTCACCGCACGGGCGTGGGCGGTCCGCGGGAGGCGGCCGCGGGGCGGCCCGGCGGGACACGGTGTGACCTCGCGCACCGGGGAAACCCGGGCCGGAAGAGAGACGGCCCCGGTCCGTCCGCCGCAGCCGCACCCACCCGGGAGGCACCCATGACCCGGCAGATACGTGACGTGATGTCGCCCGGCGCGACCGCCGTCGAACCGATGACCACGGTGGCGCGGGCCGCGCAGGTGATGCGTGAGCAGGACATCGGCGACGTGCTGGTGGCGTACGACTGCGACCTGTTCGGTGTGCTGACCGACCGCGACATCGCGGTCCGGGTCGTCGCCGAGGGCCGCGACCCGGAGGCCACCGCCGTCGGCTCGGTGTGCACCCGCCCGCCGGTCGTCACACTCGCCCCCGACGACACCACCGACCGCGCCGTCGAGCTGATGCGCGCGCACGCCGTGCGCAGACTGCCCGTCGTGGAGCGCGGCGGCTGTCCGGTCGGTGTGGTCACCGTGGGCGACCTCGCCGTCGGCGACGCCCCGCACTCCGCGCTCGCCGGTATCGGCAGGGCCGCCCCGAACCGGTGAGAGGGTGATCACCTTTGACGGGGCTCGGTGGCGGCGAGCAGGACCGGGCGAAACAATCTGTTGCGCACCAAACGGTCAACCGCTCCCACGTCACCGAAGAGGACCACCATGGACGAGCAGGACGAGCACTTCGACGTAGTCGTACTCGGCGCCGGCCCGGGCGGTTACGTCGCCGCCGTGCGCGCCGCGCAGCTCGGGAAGAAAGTCGCCGTCGTGGAGGAGAAGTACTGGGGCGGCGTCTGTCTGAACGTCGGCTGCATCCCCACGAAGGCCCTGCTGCGCAACGCCGAGCTGGCGCACATCGTCACGCGCGAGGCGAAGACCTTCGGCATCAAGGTGGACGGCACGGTCTCCTTCGACTACGGCGAGGCGTTCCGGCGCAGCCGCAAGGTCGCCGACGGCCGGGTCAAGGGCGTCCACTACCTGATGAAGAAGAACAAGATCACGGAGTTCGACGGCCGGGGCACCTTCCTCGACGCGAACACCCTCCAGGTGGCGGGCTACGACGGCGACACCCGCACGATCGGCTTCACGGACTGCATCATCGCCACCGGCGCCACCCCGAAGCTGCTGCCGGGCACCAAGCGCAGCGCGCGCGTGGTGACCTACGAGGAGCAGATCCTCGCCGAGGACCTGCCCGAGTCGGTCGTGATCGCGGGCGCGGGCGCGATCGGCATCGAGTTCGCCTACGTCCTGCACAACTACGGGGTGAAGGTCACGGTCGTCGAGTTCCTGGACCGCATGGCCCCGCTGGAGGACGCCGAGGTCTCCGCCGAGCTGGCCAAGCAGTACCGCAAGCTGGGCATCGACGTGCTGACCTCCACCCGTGTGGAGGCCATCGACGAGTCCGGCCCCAAGGTGCGGGTCACCGTGGCCGGCAAGGACGGTTCCCAGCAGGTGCTGGAGGCCGACAAGGTGCTCCAGGCCATCGGCTTCGCGCCGAACGTGGAGGGCTACGGCCTGGACAAGACCGGCGTACGCCTCACCGAGCGCGGGGCGATCGACGTCGACGGCCGCTGCCGTACCTCCGTGCCGCACATCTACGCCATCGGCGACGTCACCGCGAAGCTGATGCTCGCGCACACCGCCGAGGCCATGGGCGTGATCGCCGCCGAGACGCTCGCGGACGCCGAGACGATGGAGCTCGACTACGCGATGATCCCGCGCGCCACCTACTGCCAGCCCCAGATCGCCAGCTTCGGCTACACCGAGGCCCAGGCCCGCGAGCTGGGCTACGACGTGAAGGTCGCCAAGTTCCCCTTCACCGCCAACGGCAAGTCCCACGGCCTCGGCGACACCACCGGCTTCGTCAAGCTGATCAGCGACGCGAAGTACGGCGAGCTGATCGGCGGCCACCTCATCGGCCCGGACGTCACCGAGCTGCTGCCGGAGCTGACCCTGGCCCAGCAGTGGGACCTCACCGTCCACGAGGTCGCCCGCAACGTCCACGCCCACCCGACCCTGGGCGAGGCCGTCAAGGAGGCCGTCCACGGCCTCGCGGGACACATGATCAACATGTGAGACCGGGCGGGGCCGCTCACCCGAACGGCCCGGCAGCGCTCGCCGCCTCCGCCCGGGCGGGTTGTCCTTCTTGCGTCGGATCACTCCGGCGCACAGGAGGGAGCCGCCATGGCGGACGGCGAGGCCCCGGCGGGCCGCAGCGAGAGTGAACTGGAGCGTCTGCACGCCCGCATCGCGGCGCTGGAGGCGGAGCGGGCACGTCCGCAGCACCACCGTGTGCGGGCCTTCTTCTCCGTGGTGCTCATCTTCCTCGGCTGCGTCCTCGCCCCGTTGAGCCTGGTGGCCGCCTGGACCTCCAGCATCGTCGGCGACACCGACCGCTACGTCGACACCGTCGCCCCGCTCGCCTCCGACAAGGACGTGCAGAACGCGGTCGCGAACCGGGTCACGGACGCGGTGATGCAGCACCTGGACCTGCCCGCTCTGCTGTCGGACGTGGCTCCGCCGGACCGGCCGCTGGTCGACAAGGCCCTCGGCAAGGTGGGCGACTCGCTTCAGAGCGCGGTCAAGAGCTTCGTGCACGACAAGGCGGAGGCGGTGGTCGCCTCCGACGCCTTCGAGCGGATCTGGACCGAGGCCAACCGCCGTATCCACGGCGCCGTGGACGAGGCGCTGACCGGCGGCGGCGACGGCACCGTGAAGCTGAACGACGACACCGTCACGGTGGACCTCGGACCGGTCGTGGAGCAGGTCAAACAGCGGCTGGTCGACTCGGGCCTGACGGTCGCCTCGAAGATCCCCGAGATCCACACCAGCATCACCGTCGTGAAGTCCGACGACATCGGCAAGATCAAGACATATTTCCGGCTGCTCCAGCTGCTCGGTTTCTGGCTGCCCGTCGTCTCGGTGCTGCTGATCGCGGCCGGTGTGTTCCTCTCCACCCACCGCCGCAAGGTCCTGGTCGCCGCGTCCCTCTGCTTCGCCTTCGCGGCACTGGTGCTCGGCATCGCCCTGACGGTCTTCCGGGGCGTGTACCTCGACGCCCTGCCGTCCGGGGTGAACCAGCCGGCCGCCGGGTCGGTGTACGACACGCTGATCCGCTATCTACGGGCCGGGGTGCGGATGGTGGTGACGCTGGGCGTGGTCGTCGCGCTCGCCGCCTGGCTGTCCGGGCCGGGCCGCTGGGCGACCGGGCTGCGGCAGATGTGGCACTCCGGGATCGGCGCGGTCCGCTCCAGCGCCGACCGGCTGGGCATGCGCACCGGCCCCGTGGGTCCGTTCGTGCACCGCTACCGCACCTGGATCACCTGGATCCTCGTCGCGGCCGCCGTGCTCGCCTTCGTCCTGTGGTCGTACCCGACGGGCTGGGTCATCTTCGGCCTGGCACTCGGCCTGCTGTTCGCGCTGACCGTCGTCGACTTCCTGGCCGAGGACCGGGAGCCGGAGGAGACCGGGACCACTCCGGGAGGACCGCGGCCAGGGGGACCAGGACCGGAGGGACCACGACCGGAGGGACCGGTGTCGCAGGGACCGGTATCGGGACCGGGGGCGACAGAAGGGACGGCACCATGAGCGGGCAGACGGCGCAGCCCGGAGGGAACCCCGAGGGCGACATCGGCAACGCGTGGAGCGCGGAGCACCGGCGGCAGCCGGCCGCGGGCCCCGGACAGCCCGACCCGTGGGTCTCCAGCGGTGTCCTCTTCGCCGGGGTGCTCATGCTCTGCAGCGGCATCCTCGCCGTCCTCCAGGGCATCGCGGCCATCGCGGACGACGACGTGTACGCCCGTGTCGGCAGGTACGTCTACGAGCTGGACCTCACCGGCTGGGGCTGGGTCCACGTCGTCCTGGGCGTCCTCGTCGCCGTCACCGGAGGGGGCCTGCTCAAGGCGGCCCCGTGGGCGAGGTTCGCGGGCATCTTCTTCGCCGCCCTCGGCCTGATCGCCCAGTTCCTGTTCCTGCCGTACGCGCCCGTATGGTCCGTGATCATGATGGCGATCTACGTGTTCATCATCTGGGCCCTGTCGAGCCACCGCCCGGAGCCCGGCGGACCCTGACCCGGCCCGGAGCCCGGCGGACCCCCGGCCGGGCTCCGGTGCCCGGCGGCCGTGCCCGTCCGGCACCCGGCCCCGCCCGGGGTGCGGCCGGCTTTTTGCCCGGTCCGGTGTTGGACCGGGCCTCGCTTCGTCCGGTGCCGGTTTCCGGCCCTGCTCGGGGTCGGTCGGCTGATCCGGCCCGGGTCCCGGCTGGTCCCTGCCCGGGGTGCGGCCGGTTTCTCGCCCGGTCCGGTGTTGGACCGGGCCTCGCTTCGTCCGGAGGGCGGTCCCGGCCGTCGGCCCCGTGGCTTCCGGTTCCCGGTCCGGTCCGGAGGGCGGTCCGGTCCGGGTCGATCCGGGTGGGTGCAGGACAGCCGACGTCCATGTCGGATTCTCGCCAGCCCCGCCCGCGCCGGTACCGGATGCTGGACGCATGCAGAAGGGGATGCACACCGACCGGGAGCACTGCGTGCGCGCAGTGCAGTCCAAGGACGCACGCTTCGACGGCTGGTTCTTCACCGCGGTCCTGACCACCCGGATCTACTGCCGGCCGAGCTGCCCGGGGGTGCCGCCCAAGCCGGAGAACATGACGTTCCTGCCGAGCGCCGCCGCCTGCCAGCAGGCAGGGTTCCGGGCCTGCAAGCGCTGCCGCCCCGACACCAGCCCCGGCTCCCCGGAGTGGAACCGGCGGGCCGACCTCGTGGCCCGCGCCATGCGGCTCATCGCCGACGGCACCGTGGACCGCGAGGGCGTCCCCGGCCTCGCCGCCCGGCTCGGGTACAGCACCCGGCAGATCGAACGCCAGCTCCTCGCCGAGCTGGGCGCGGGACCCCAGGCCCTGGCCCGCGCCCAGCGCGCCCAGACCGCGCGGTTGCTCATCGAGACGACCGGACTGCCCATGGCGGACATCGCGTTCGCCGCCGGGTTCTCCTCGATCCGCACCTTCAACGACACCGTCCGCGAGGTCTTCGCCCTCACCCCCACCGAGCTGCGCGCCCGCGCGCCCCGCAGGAGCGTCCACAACGGCGCCCTGAGCCTGCGCCTGCCGTTCCGCGCCCCGCTCAACCCCGACAACCTCTTCGGACACCTCGCCGCGACCGCGGTCCCCGGCGTGGAGGAGTGGCGCGACGGCGCCTACCGCCGCACCCTGCGCCTCCCCTACGGACACGGCATCGTGGCCCTGACACCGGCGCCCGACCACATCGCCTGCCGGCTCACCCTCAGCGACCTGCGCGACCTCACCGTCGCCATCAGCCGCTGCCGCCGCCTGCTCGACCTGGACGCCGACCCGGCCGCCGTCGACGACCAGCTGCGCGCCGACCCGCTGCTCGCGCCCCTGGTGGACAAGGCGCCCGGCCGCCGGGTGCCGCGCACGGTGGACGAGGCCGAGTTCGCCGTACGGGCCGTCCTGGGCCAGCAGGTCTCCACGGCCGCCGCCCGCACCCACGCCGCCCGGCTGGTCACCGCCCACGGCGACCCCGTCGAGGACCCCGAGGGCGGCCTCACCCATCTGTTCCCCACCCCCGAGGCGCTCGCCGCCGTCGACCCCGAGTCGCTCGCGATGCCCCGCACCCGCCGTACGACCCTCACCACGCTGGTGGGCCGGCTCGCCGACCACAGCCTGCACCTGGGCGTGGAGAGCGACTGGGCCGCCGCCCGCGCCCAGCTCCTCGCGCTGCCCGGCTTCGGCCCGTGGACCGCCGACGTCATCGCCATGCGCGCCCTGGGCGACCCCGACGCCTTCCTCCCCACCGACCTGGGCGTCCGCCGCGCCGCGCAGGAACTGGGGCTGCCCTCCACCCCGGCCGCCCTCACCGCCCGCGCGGCGGCCTGGCGGCCGTGGCGTGCCTACGCCGTGCAGTACCTGTGGGCGACCGACAGCCACCCGATCAACATCCTTCCGGTATGAGGACGTACACCATGAAGCAGCACACGGTCGTCGACAGCCCCTACGGTCCGCTCACCCTCGTCGCCGACGACGGCGTCCTGTGCGGCCTCTACATGGCCGGCCAGCGCCACCGTCCCGCCGAGGAGACCTTCGGGCCCCGCGAGGACGACCCGCTCTTCGACGAGCCCGCGGAGCAGCTGCGGGCCTACTTCGCGGGCGAGCTGAAGGAGTTCACCCTTGAACTCCGCCTCCGGGGGACCCCGTTCCAGCGCGCCGTCTGGGACCAGCTCACCCGGATCCCCTACGGAGAGACCCGCAGCTACGGCCAACTCGCCGACGCCCTCGGCAACCCGGGGGCCTCCCGAGCGGTCGGCCTCGCCAACGGCAAGAACCCCGTCGGCATCATCGTCCCCTGCCACCGCGTCGTCGGCTCCGACGGCAGCCTCACCGGCTACGGCGGCGGCCTCGACCGCAAACAGCGCCTGCTGGACTTCGAACAGGGGGCCGCGCTCTTCTGACGCCCGCGGCACGCCCGACGACATGCGGGCCCCACCGCCCGGTGGTGGAATGGGTGGTGGTCCGGCGACGACGCCGGAACCCGATGACGTCCGCCCATGAGGAGAGACCATGAGTGACGACGTGGAAGAGATGGGGCCCGTCGACTACCTGGTCGTCGAGTTCCCGGGGAACCGGATGACGGGGAAGGGACTCCCACTGCTCGTCGACCTCGTGGACCGCGGCATCATCCGCGTCCTCGACCTCCTCTTCATCCGCAAGGACGAGGACGGCACCGTCACCGTCCTGGAGCTGACCGACGTGGGCGGCGAGGTGGACCTGTCCGTCTTCGAGGGAGCCTCCTCCGGCCTCATGGGCGGGGACGACCTCGACGAGGCCGGAGCGGCGATCGAGCCGGGCAACTCCGCGGCCCTCCTGGTCTACGAGAACCTGTGGGCCGCCCCGCTCGCCCGTGAGCTGCGCCGCGGCGGGGCCCAGATGGTGGCCGGCGGCCGCATCCCGGTCCAGGCCCTTCTGGCCTCTCTGGAGGCCGCCGAGTCCACGCCGCCCGGTGCCGGACCCGCGGCCGCCTGACCGGCGGACACACCACCAGGTCGTCACGAGGAGATGAGGGACATGCCCGGACTGCTTCGCGGTGTCGCGCGCACCGCCGTCGTCGCCGGCACCGCCACCGCGGTGTCGAACCGAGTGTCACGCCGCCAGGCCGGCCGCTGGGCGCAGCAGAGCTACGAACAGCAGCAGCAGTACGAGCAGCAGCAGCCGGCCCCCGCGCCCGCGGCCCCCGCGGCGGACGACATGTCGAGCAAGCTGTCGCAGCTCAAGGAACTGGGCGAACTGAAGGCACAGGGGGTGCTGACGGAAGAGGAGTTCGCGGAGCAGAAGCGCCGCCTCCTCGGCTGAGCCCGTGGCCACCCCGGCCCGGCCCCGGCGGCCGGCCGCTTCGGCGGAGAACGAGCGACCATGAGGCGCAGGTACGAGCGTCTCGCCACCCCCCGGGCCGCCGGAGTGGCCGGGGTGGCGTTCGCGCTCCTGACGGCCGCGGCGATCGTCCTGATGCGCATCGCCCTGCCCGGCGGCGCCGACGGGGGCGACGCGACCGTCGGCGCCGCACAGCGCGGCGCCGTACGGACCGCGCTGGAGCTGCTGCCGTTCGCCGGGATCGCGTTCCTGTGGTTCATGGGCGCTCTGCGCGCCCAGGCCGGCGAGGGCGAGGACCGGTTCGTCGCCACCGTGTTCCTGGGCAGCGGCCTGGTCTTCGTGGCCACCCTGTTCGCCGCGGGCGCGGCGGCCGGGAGCGTGTTCGCCGACGGCCAGCAGGGCTCGTCCTTCGGCCGCCATCTCGCCTACACCCTGCTGACCACGTACGCCATGCGGATGGCGGCGGTGTTCGTCCTCACGGCCTCGACCATCGGCCGCCGGCTCGGCGTGCTGCCGCGCCCCCTCGTCGTCCTCGGCTATCTGACGGGCCTGACCCTGCTCGTGGCGGGGGCGAACGTGCCCTGGTCCGAACTGGTCCTGCCGGCATGGGCGCTCGTCCTCGGCGTGCACATCCTGCGGGGCCGGCGTCCCGCCCCGGCCTGAACCTGCCGCGCCGCAGGGCTCGTCGCCCGCCGCCCCCACCACGCATCGTGCACCGCTCACCGCTCACCCGAACGGTCTCCTTCTCGTCGCCGCATGCCGTGCGGCCGCCGAGAGTGGGCGCAGGAGGGCTGACCGGGCCGTAGGAGAGGACCCATCCCGTGGTAAGGATTGCCGTCGACCTGAACCGCTGTCAGGGCTACGCCCAGTGCGCGTTCCTCGCCCCCGACGTCTTCGCCATGCACGGCGAAGAGGCGCTGCTGTACGACCCTGAGGCCGACGAGGCACAGCGCGAGAAGCTGGCCCAGGCCGCTGCGGCGTGCCCCGTCCAGGCCATCCTCGTGGACGCCGTGGACGTACCGGCCGAGGCGGTGTCCGATGCCCGGTGACGGATCGCTGGAGCAGCTCAGGCGGGACGGCCGGATCGTCGTCGTCGGCGCCTCACTGGCCGGCCTTCGGGCCGCCGAGACGCTGCGGGCCAAGGGCTTCACCGGGTCCCTGACCATGATCGGCGACGAACCGTACGAACCGTACGACCGGCCCCCGCTGTCCAAGCAGGTGCTGCTGGGCAGGGCGGACGCCGGCCGCACCGCGCTGCCCAGGCTGCGCTTCGTCGACGCGACCTGGCGGCTCGGCTCGGCGGCCACCGGCCTGGACATGGCGGCCCGGCGGGTGCGGCTGGCCGACGGCGGCGAAGTGCCCTACGACCGGCTGCTGATCGCCACCGGTGTCCGGGCACGGCCGTGGCCGCGCGAGGCCGAGGCGGAGCTCGACGGCGTGTTCGTGATGCGGACCCGCGACGACGGCGCCGCGCTCGCCCGGCGGCTCGCCGAGGGCCCCCGGCGGGTGCTCGTCATCGGGGCCGGGTTCACCGGCTCGGAGATCGCCTCCGCCTGCCGTGAGCGCGGCATCGACGTCACCGTCGCCGAACGCGGCGCGTCACCCCTGGTCGGCGCGCTCGGCGGGGTCGTCGGCGCGGTCGCCGCCGAGATGCACCGCGAGCACGGGGTGGACCTGCGGTGCGGGGTCATGGTGACCGCTCTGGAGGGCGACGCCGCGGGACGGGTGCGCGCCGCGCATCTGTCCGACGGCTCCGCCGTGGAGACCGACGTCGTGATCGTCTCCCTCGGTGCCCTCCGCAACACCGAGTGGCTCGCCGGGTCCGGGCTCGGGGCCGGCCCCCGGGGCATCGCCTGCGACGCCGGCTGCCGCGCCTTCGACATCCGGGGGATCGTCACCGACGACATCTACGCCGCGGGTGACGTCGCCCGCTGCCCGCACCCCCTGTTCGGCTACCAGTTCCTGTCCCTGGAGCACTGGGGCAACGCGGTCGCCCAGGCGGAGATCGCGGCGCACAACATGCTCAGCGAGAGCGCCGGCCGGATTCCCCACATGGAGGTGCCGGCTTTCTGGTCCTCGCAGTTCGGGGTGAACATCAAGTCGGTCGGGGTGCCGTCGATGGGCACGGAGATCCTGATCGCGCAAGGGTCGCTCGCGAGCCGCCGGTTCGTCGGCGTCTACGGGTACCAGGGGCGTGTCATCGGCGCCGTCGGTTTCGACCAGGCCCGGTGGCTGCCGTTCTACCAGGAGCTGATCGAGGCCACCGCGCCGTTCCCGCCGTCGTTCCCCACCGTCGACCGGCACCCGGACGGACAGCGGCCGGTCGACGCGGACTTCCCCGACCCCTCGGTCCCCACCCACGGCCCCACCGTGACCCTCAGCGGATACTCGCCGGCCGACCGCCGGATGACGTTCACCCCAGCGCACTGACCCGCACGGCCACGAGGACCTGCCATGACGCAATCCCTGCTGCACCGGATCCTGGACCACGCCAACCGGGCCGACCCGTACCCGATCTACGAAGAGCTGCGCAGGACGCCGGTCCACCACGAGGACGACGGGCCGTACGTGATCAGCACGTACCACGAGATCCGCAGCCTTCTGCACGACCCCCGCATCAGCTCCGACGCGCGCAACCTCGCCTCGCACACCACCGACCCGCTGCCCGGGGCGTCCCAGGAGGAGGGCGCCCTGCCGCCGGGCTTCCTGAAGCTCGACCCGCCGGAGCACGACCGGCTGCGCCGTATGACGAACCGGCCCTTCGGCCCGCCGCACTCGCCCCGCCGCGTCGACGAGATGCGCCCCGAACTGCACGGCATCGTCACCGGCCTCATCGACGGCATCGGCGACCCGGGCCGCATCGACCTGGTCGAGCAGTTCTCGTACCCCTTCCCGGTGACGGTGATCTGCCGGCTGCTCGGAGTGCCGCGCGAGGACGAGGCGCGCTTCCACGTCTGGGCGGACACCCTCGCCGCGAGCCTGGACCCCGACCCGGACGCCGACCCCGCCGAGCGGGGCAAGGACGCGCACGACGCCCGTATGCAGCTGGGCATGTACCTGGCCGGTCTGATCGAGGAGCGCCGCAAGAACCCGGGCGAGGACATGCTCTCCCAGCTGGCGACGGCCGAGGGCGAGGACGGCCCGATGACCACGATGGAGCTGCTCAGCACGGCCGCGCTGCTGCTGATCGCGGGACACGAGACCACGGTCAACCTCATCACCAACGGCATGCTGACCCTGCTGCGCCACCCCGACGTCCTCCAGCGGCTGCGCACCGAGCCGCGCCTGGCCGTGCCTCTCGTCGAGGAACTGCTGCGCTACGAGCCGCCGGTGCAGCTGGTGCCGCAGCGGACCACCCTCGCCGACATCGAGGTCCGCGGCGTCACCATCCCCAAGGGATCCGCCCTCTGGCTGGTCCTGGCGTCCGGCAACCGCGACCCCCGGCGCTTCGAGAACCCGGACCGCTTCGACCCGGACCGCCCCGACATCCAGCACCTCGGCCTCGGCAGCGGCATCCACAGCTGCTTCGGCGCGCCCCTGGCCCGGCTGGAGACCCAGTTCGCCCTCACGGAACTGGCCCGCAGGCTGGAGAACCCCCGCCTCCTGGAGGACCCGCCCCCCTACCGGCAGAACGCCGTACTGCGCGGCCCCCGCCACCTCCGCATCACCTGCGACGGCATCAGACCCTAGGTGTATCGACCCGTCGGGGCCGGCCGGGACGAGAGCCCGCGCAGCAGCTTCGGCAGGGCCGTGCCGATGGGCTCGCGCACGATCTCGTCGGCGCGCTCGTCGTACGGTGTCGGCTCGGCGTTGACGATGATCAGCCGGGCCCCGTGGTCGGCGGCGACGCCCGCGAGCCCGGCGGCGGGCTGCACCTGGAGACTGGTGCCGACGGCGACGAAGACCTGGCACGCCTTGGTGACGGCGAGGGCGTCGCCGAGGACGACGGGGTCGAGCCGCTCACCGAACATGACGGTCGCCGGCTTCAGGACGCCCCCGCACCCACGGCACGCGGGATCCTGCTCACCGGCCTCGACCCGGGCGAGCGCGTCCTCCATCGGGCCGCGCGCGTGACACGCCGTGCACACGACGCTGCGGGCGCTGCCGTGCAGTTCGAACACCTTGCGGGCGGGCATCCCGGCGAGCTGGTGCAGCCCGTCCACGTTCTGCGTGATCACCCGCACCGGCACCCCGGACCGCTCCAGCTCGGCCACGGCCCGGTGCGCGGCGTTCGGCTCGGCCTCCAGCGCACGGCTCTCCCGCCGCATCCGCCACGCCCGCCGCCGGATCTCCGGGTCGCCCATGTAGTACTCGTACGTCACGAGCTTCTCGGCTCCGGGATCCTTCCGCCACAGCCCGTCGGGCCCGCGGTAGTCCGGGATGCCGGAGTCGGTGGAGATCCCCGCTCCGCTGAGGACGGCGACAAGCGGCCTGGTCATGCGCCGAGCCTAGGCCGCATGCGCGCGCGGGGCGAACGGTTATGCGAGCCGCCCCGGTGCGGGGGAGGAGCCGCCGGCGGCCGGGCCGCGTCGCGCGGAACGGCGGACACGGCCCCGGCGCCCTGCCTAGACTCCGTCCATGATCTGTCGAGTGTGGCGGGGCTGGACCACCGAGGAGAACGCCGACGCGTACGAGCGCATCGTCCGCGGGGAGGTGATCCCCGGGATCGAGGAGCGGGACATCCCCGGGTTCCTCTCGATCGACCTGGTCCGGCGCGAGCGGGACGACGACGTGGAGTTCATGACCCTGATGTGGTTCGAGTCCCTCGCGTCCGTCCAGGCGTTCATGGGCGAGGACTACGAGACGGCGCACGTACCGGCGGCCGCCCGGGCCGTGCTCTCGGACTTCGACCGGCGATCGGCGCACTACGACGTCCTCGACCGCCGCGACCAGTGACCGGGCTGCCGCGGGAGAGCCGGGCCTGCTAGCGTCCGGGCATGGCCAAGGTCAACATCTCGCTCGACGCCGAACTCGTCGTGGAAGCCATGGTGCTCTCCGGGGTCGGCAACCCCCAGGACGCCGTCGAGCTCGTCGTCCGTGACTACATCCAGCGCGGGCACCGCACCGAGGCGCGGGTCCTGGAGCGCGACGAGGCACTGCACGAGCGCGACGCCCGGCCCCGTGACGTGGAGGGCTGAACCGGACCCGCGGCGTCAGCCGGCCGGGCGGCCGTTCTCCAGCTCGGCCGTGCCCGAGCCCGAGTCCAGGACGTCCAGCGCGGCCAGGACGCGCAGACCGAGGGCGCCCGGCAGATGGGCCGTGACGTCCTCGCGGGCGACCAGCCGCCAGGACAGCAGCTCCGTCTCCTGCAGCCGGATCGCCTTCAGGTCGTCCTCGCCGAGGACTCCGCCGTCGTACAGGTACGCCACCAGCGGCGGCCGTCCCGTGCCGTGCGCCCAGTCCACCGCGAGCAGCCGCCCGAGCTTCCGGTCCAGGCCGATCTCCTCGGCCGTCTCCCGCCGTGCGCCCTGGCGCGGGGTCTCCCCGTCGTCGGACTCCACCGTGCCGCCGGGCAGGGCCCAGCCCTCGCGGTAGTTCGGCTCGACGAGCAGGACGCGCCCCTCGGCGTCCCGGAACAGGGCGGCCGCACCGGCCAGGACACGCGGCAGGCCGGCGATGTACGCGGCGAAGTCGGCAGTGGTCATCCCCGAAGGGTAACGAGCCCGGCCCGCCCGGCACCGGCCCGGACGACGGGCGCACAGGGGCGCACCGGCGGTCCGGCGGACGGCCCCGTCAGCCGCCGGACCCCACCAGGCGCAGGGTGCGCCCGGCCAGCTCACTGATGCGCACGCCGTCGAAGCCGAACACCGCGCTGCGCACGGTGTCCTCCAGCGGGTCCGTCCACTGCGGCGGGATCCCCCGCGCGCCCGTCAGCACGCCGGCCACCGAACCCGCGGTGGCCCCGTTGGAGTCGGTGTCGAGACCGCCGCGGACGGTGAGGGCGATCGTGCGCGTGAAGTCGCCGTCGCCGTAGAGGAGACCGGCGGTGATCACGGCGGCGTTGGGGACCGTGTGGATCCAGCTCAGCCCGGAGGTCTCCTCCGCGAGCGTGCCCAGCGTGGCCTCCCAGGACAGACCGCTGTCGTGCAGCGCGGTCACCCGGCGCACGGTCCGGGCCAGCCTGCTGCCGCCGGGGATCACCGACAGCGCCTCGTCGAGCGCGTCGCGCACGGACACCGCGGTGAACGCCGCCGAGACCAGCGCCGCCGCCCACATCGCGCCGTACACCCCGTTCCCCGTGTGCGAGAGCACCGCGTCCCGGCGGGCCAGCGAGGACGCCCGGCGCGGCGCGCCGGGGCAGGTCCAGCCGTAGATGTCGGCGCGGATCAGCGCGCCGATCCACTCCTGGCAGGGATTGTCGTACGTCGCCGTCAGCGGCGGCCGCAGCCCGTTCGCCAGGTTGCGGTACGCCGCCCGCTCGGCGGTGAACGTCTGGAGGTACGGCAGGGACAGCAGCCACAGGTCGCCGACCTGCTCGGTGCTGAACGCGAAGCCGTGCCGCTCCAGCAGGTGCAGGCCGAGGATCGCGTAGTCGACGTCGTCGTCGCGGCAGCTGCCGTGGATCCGGCCGCGTACGCACGCACGCCACTCGGGGCGCAGCGCGAGCCGGTCGGCCTCGGACGGCGGCTCGGGCAGGTAGTCGGTGAGAGGCAGGGCGGACGCCCGGCGGAGATAGCCGTCGATCCGGTCGCGGGTCCACACCTCGCCCTGCTCGACCGGCTTGCCGAGCATGTTCCCCGCGATCCGGCCGAGCCAGCCCCCGAGGACGCGGTCGGCGAGGGCCGCGGCGGTCGGGGTCGTGTCGATGCCCGCAGAGGTCATGGCTGAAGGTGTACCCCGTCGCGGCCCGTCCCGCCCGCCGTGGCCCGGTTCCACGCATCGGAAGGGGGCATGACGGCGGTGTCGCGTTGCGGTTATGGTCGCAGCGGCGCGACTGCCTTGACGTGCGCAAGGCTCGGAGAGCAAGGGGATGGCAAGGTGGCTGACGCTGCACTGGAGGGCACCCGCAGGGTGCTCGTGGCCGCGGACAAGTTCAAGGGGTCGTTGACGGCGGTGCAGGTCGCCGAGCGGGTGACCGCGGGGCTGCGCCGGGTCGTGCCGGACCTGGAGGTGGAGGCGCTGCCGGTCGCCGACGGCGGTGACGGGACGGTGGCCGCGGCGGTCGCGGCCGGGTTCGAGCGCCATGAGGTGCGGGTCGCCGGGCCTCTCGGCGACGAGGTGACGGCCGCGTTCGCGCTGCGCGGGCGCACCGCCGTGGTGGAGATGGCCGAGGCGAGCGGACTCCAGCGGCTGCCCGAGGGGGTCTTCGCGCCGCTCACGGCGTCCACGTACGGCTCCGGGGAACTGCTGCGGGCCGCGCTGGACGAGGGTGCCCGCACGATCGTGTTCGGTGTCGGCGGCAGCGCGACCACCGACGGCGGGGCCGGGATGCTGGCCGCGCTCGGGGCGCGTTTCCTCGACGCCGACGGGGTGCCGGTGCCGCCGGGCGGCGGCGGGCTCGCCTCGCTGGCGTCCGCCGATCTGTCGGGCCTGGACGCGCGGCTGGCCGAGGTGGAGCTGGTCCTCGCCAGCGACGTGGACAACCCGCTGACCGGGCCGAAGGGCGCCCCCGAGGTGTACGGCCCGCAGAAGGGGGCCTCGCCGGAGGACGTGCGCGCGCTGGACGCGGCGCTGGCGCACTTCGCCGGAGTGCTGGAGGAGGCCGTCGGGCCGAGGGCCGCGGAGTTCGCCGAGGCGCCGGGGGCCGGCGCGGCGGGCGGCATCGGCTACGGGGCCCTGCTCCTCGGGGCGCGGTTCCGCCCGGGCATCGAGGTCATGCTGGACGTGCTGGGCTTCGCGCCGGCGCTGGCGCGGGCGTCCCTCGTGATCACCGGGGAGGGCTCGCTGGACGAGCAGACCCTGCACGGCAAGGCGCCCGCGGGTGTCGCCGCGGCCGCCCGGGCCGCGGACAAGGAGGTCGTCGCGGTGTGCGGGCGCCTCGCGCTGGCGCCTCAGGCGCTGGGCCGGGCCGGTATCCGCAGGGCGTACCCCCTGACCGACGCCGAACCCGACGTGGCCCGGTGCATCGCGGAGGCGGGCCCGATCCTGGAGACGGTGGCCGAGTCGATCGCCCGGGACTTCCTCACCTGAGACCCCGAGATCCCCGAGGACCCGAGGCCCCCGGCATCCCCGAGGACCTGAGGCCCCCGGGCCGCCCGGGGCACCGGGTTCCCCGAGGCCGCCAGGGTTGTCCGGGATGCTTGAGGCCGCTCGGGTCCGCGGGATCTGTGAATCTGTCCGGGAAACCCGAGCCCCCGGGCCCAGGGCCGCCCGGCGTCCAGGGCCGCCCGGCGTCCAGGGCCGCCCGGCGTCCAGGGCCGCCCGGCGTCCAGGGCCGCCCGGTGTCCGGGGTCGCCTGAGGCACCGGGTTCCCCGAGGCCGCCGGGATGCTTGAGGCCGCCAGGGTCCCCGGGACCATGTGATTCCGTCCGGGGCACCTGGGGTCACCTGAACCCCCGGGCCCCGGGCCGCCCGGCGTCCAGGGCCGCCCGGTGTCCGGGGTCGCCTGAGGCACCGGGTTCCCCGAGGCCGCCGGGATGCTTGAGGCCGCCAGGGTCCCCGGGACCATGTGATTCCGTCCGGGGCACCCCCGGGCCCCGGGCCGCCCGGCTGTCCGGGGTTGCCTGAGGCACCGGGTTTCCCCGGGGCGCCGGGTTCCCTGAGGCCGCCCGGGGCGCCGGGGTGCTCGGGGCCGTCAGGGTCCGCGGGGTCATGTGATTCCGGCCGGGACACCCGCGGTCACCTGAGAGCCAGGGCCGCCCGGCCGCCCGGGGCTGTTCGAGGTGTCCGGCGGGCAACGCCGAAGGGCCCGAGCTCGGTTTCGAGCTCGGGCCCTTCGGCGTGTCCGTGTACGGCGGCGTGCGCTACGGCAGCTGCGCCGCCCGCGTCTCGCGCCGGTTGTCGCGGAAGTTGTTCACCCGGCGGGCCGTGGCGAACAGCGGGATCACCGCGCCCATGACGAGCTGCAGGGCGCAGCCGGTCTGGAGGAGGAGCTGGCCGCTGGGGGCGTCGAAGGCCCAGGCGGTCAGCAGTCCCATGCTCAGGACGATCCAGGAGAGCATCGCCACCGCGAGGCGGCCCCGCGGCTTGGGGTACTCCACGCGGCTCACCATCAGCCAGGCGGTGCCGAGGATCGCCAGGAGCGTCGCCACGAAGGGCAGCTCCAGCAGGACGATCGAGACCACCGTCAGCGCGCCGAACGGCGAGGGCATGCCCTGGAACATGCCGTCCTTGACGGTCACGCAGGAGAATCTCGCGAGCCGCAGCACGACCGCCAGCAGAACCACGATCGCGCCGACCGCCGCCACCCGCTGGTGCGCGTCGTCGGCGACCATGCCGTAGACCAGGACGAAGTACGCCGGTGCGAGGCCGAAGCTGATCAGGTCCGACAGGTTGTCGAGCTCGGCGCCCATGGGGGAGGAGCGCAGCTTGCGCGCCACCAGCCCGTCGAAGAGGTCGAAGACCGCCGCGCAGAGCATGAGGATGACCGCCGTGGCCGCGCTGTGGCGGGCCATGCCGGACTCCTGGCTGCCGGTGAGGTGCGGGATGAGGATGCCGGTGGTGGTGAAGTACACCGCCATGAATCCGCACGTGGCGTTGCCGAGGGTCAGGGTGTCCGCTATCGACAGGCGGAGGGAGAGAGGCATCTCCTCCTCGTCCGCCTCGTCGGCCTCGGGCACCCAGCCTGCCTGGGTCTCCGGGTCAATCACGGTCAATGCGAGTCACCCCAGCCACGGTCTTCTGACCGACCTCGACCGCGATCTCGACACCCTCGGGGAGGTAGATGTCGACGCGCGAGCCGAAGCGGATCAGACCGATGCGGTCACCCTGCTCGACCTTCGTGCCCTCCGGGATGTAGGGGACGATGCGTCGGGCCACCGCGCCGGCGATCTGGATCATCTCGATGTCACCGAGCTCGGTGTCGAAGTGCCAGACGACCCGCTCGTTGTTCTCGCTCTCCTTGTTGAAAGCGGGAACGAAGCCGCCCGGGATGTGCTCGACCGAGGTCACCGTGCCCGCGAGGGGCGCGCGGTTGACATGGACATTGAGCGGGCTCATGAAGATCGCGACGCGGGTCCGTCCGTCCTTCCACGGCATGATGCTCTGCACCACACCGTCGGCGGGGGAGATGACCCGGCCCTTCGCGATCTCGCGCTCGGGGTCGCGGAAGAACCACAGCATGCCCGCCGCGAGAGCGGTGGCGGGCACGGCGACGGCCTTGGCGACGCCGGAGCGGCGGGCCCTGGCCAGGCTGAGTGCTGCGGTGGCGACGGTCGGGAGAAGCCACGGCGATGCTCCGCGCGCGAGGCGTACGCCGGCCCGGCTGTCGCGAGGTGCAGAGGTTTGGCTGTGGGGCATGGATGACCTTCGTAGCGGATGATGCCGCGCATGAGGGGGACGGCGGCTTTCCGGCGATCGTAGCGGTTTGGAGCCGTAACTGGGTAAGCCAGGAAGCCGAGTCGGCACCCGAAGAGTGCTGACGGGGTGTGATCTTCTTCGCGAAGAAAACACCCCGTAACCGGGCAATCAGCCCTGGAACCGATACTCTTCGAGCAGTCTGCGGCCGATGATCATTTTCTGGATCTCGGCGGTACCTTCGCCGATCAGCAGCATCGGAGCCTCACGGTAGAGGCGCTCGATCTCGTACTCCTTGGAGAAGCCGTAGCCGCCGTGGATCCGGAAAGCGTCCTCGACGACCTCCTTGCAGTATTCGGAGGCGAGGTACTTCGCCATCCCTGCTTCGAGGTCGTTTCGTTCGCCGGAGTCCTTTTTGCGGGCCGCGTTCACCATCATCGCATGAGCGGCCTCGACCTTGGTAGCCATCTCGGCCAGCTTGAACTGGATCGCCTGGTGCTGGGCGATCGGCTTGCCGAAAGTGTGACGCTGCTGGGCGTACTGGACACCCAGCTCGAACGCACGCTGCGCGACACCGCAGCCACGGGCCGCGACATTGACGCGGCCGACCTCGACCCCGTCCATCATTTGGTAAAAACCTCGTCCGGTGACCCCGCCGAGCACGCGATCGGCCGGAATCCGCAGGCCGTCCATGATGAGCTCGGTGGTGTCGACACCCTTGTAGCCCATCTTGTCGATCTTGCCCGGGATGGTGAGACCGGGGCGGACCTCGCCGAAGCCCGGCTCCTTCTCCACGAGGAAGGTCGTCATCGATTTGTGGGGCGCGGTGCCCTCGGGGTGTCCTTCGTCACTCCGGACGAGAACGGCCACCAGCGAGGAGGTGCCGCCGTTCGTCAGCCACATCTTCTGGCCGTTCAGGACGTACTCGTCGCCGTCCTTGACCGCCTTGGACGTGATGGCCGACACATCGGAGCCCAGGCCCGGCTCCGACATGGAGAAGGCGCCGCGGATGTCGCCGGCGGCCATGCGCGGCAGGAAGTGGTCCTTCTGCTCCTGCGTGCCGTGCTGCTTGAGCATGTACGCGACGATGAAGTGCGTGTTGATGATGCCGGACACCGACATCCAGCCGCGCGCGATCTCCTCCACGCACAGCGCGTAGGTGAGCAGCGACTCGCCCAGGCCCCCGTACTCCTCGGGGATCATCAGACCGAAGAGGCCGAGTTCCTTCAGGCCGTCGACGATCGCTTGAGGGTACTCGTCGCGGTGCTCCAGCTCGGTGGCGACCGGGATGATCTCCTTGTCCACGAAGTCGCGGACCGTGGAGAGGATCTCCTGCTGGACGTCGGTCAGACCGGCGGTCTGGGCGAGACGGGCCATCGCTTACTTCCCCTGTTCCTTGAGCTCGGGGCGGCCGGGCTGCTCGCCGCCGCGCTCCTTGATGTACGTCTCGGTGGGCACCATCACCTTGCGGCGGAAGACGCACACGAGTGTGCCGTCCTGCTTGTAGCCCTTGGTCTCGACGTAGACGATGCCGCGGTCGTTCTTCGACTTCGAGGGCGTCTTGTCGAGGACCGTCGTCTCGCCGTAGATCGTGTCGCCGTGGAAGGTCGGCGCCACGTGCCGCAGCGACTCGATCTCCAGGTTGGCGATCGCCTTGCCCGACACGTCCGGCACGGACATGCCCAGCAGCAGCGAGTAGATGTAGTTCCCTACGACGACGTTCTTGCCGAAGTCCGTCGTGTTCTCCGCATAGTTGACGTCCATGTGGAGCGGGTGGTGGTTCATGGTGAGGAGACAGAAGAGGTGGTCGTCGTACTCCGTGACCGTCTTCCCGGGCCAGTGCTTGTAGACCGCCCCGACCTCGAACTCCTCGTAGGTGCGTCCGAACTGCATGGCCTACGCCTCCGGGATCTCGAACTTGCTGGTGCGCTGCATGCCGGCGGCGCGGCCCTTGCCGGAGACGACCAGGGCCATCTTGCGGCTGGCCTCGTCGATCATCTCGTCGCCGAGCATCGCGGAGCCCTTCTTGCCGCCCGCCTCGGACGTGTAGTAGTCGTAAGCGTCCAGGATCAGCTCGGCGTGGTCGAAGTCCTCCTGCGACGGCGAGAAGATCTCGTTGGACGCCTCGACCTGGCCCGGGTGCAGCACCCACTTGCCGTCGAAGCCGAGCGCGGCGGCACGCTGCGCGACCGCGCGGTAGCCCTCGACGTTGCGGATCTGGAGGTAGGGGCCGTCGATCGCCTGGAGGTTGTTGGCGCGGGCGGCCATCAGGATCTTCATCAGGATGTAGTGGTAGGCGTCCGCCGGGTAGCCGGGCGGCTGCTCGCCCACGACCAGCGACTTCATGTTGATGGACGCCATGAAGTCGGCCGGGCCGAAGATGATCGTCTCCACGCGCTGCGAGGCGGTGGCGATCTCGTTGACGTTGTTCAGGCCCTGCGCGTTCTCGATCTGCGCCTCGATGCCGATCTTGCCGACCTCGAAGCCCATGGTCTTCTCGATCTGCGTCAGCAGCAGGTCCAGCGCGACGACCTGCTGGGCCGTCTGCACCTTCGGCAGCATGATGCAGTCGAGGTTCTGGCCGGCGCCCTCGACGACGGTGACGACGTCGCGGTACGTCCACTCGGTCGTCCAGTCGTTGACCCGCACCACACGCGTCTTGCCGGTCCAGTCGCCCTCGTTGAGGAACTTGACGATGGTGTGGCGTGCCTCGGGCTTGGCGAGCGGGGCGCAGGCGTCCTCGAGGTCGAGGAAGACCTGGTCGGCCGGGAGACCCTGCGCCTTCTCGAGGAAGCGCGGGTTCGAGCCCGGTACAGCCAGGCAGGAGCGCCGCGGGCGAAGGCGGTTGACGGTCGTCATGCGGGGACCTCCAGGGGGTCGAGCTTGTTCGCTTTCCGGATCTCGTCCACGATGCGGCCGATGATCCCGGTGATGTCGAAGTCCTTCGGGGTGAACACCGCGGCCACTCCGGCGGCCCGCAGCTGTTCGGCGTCACCGTTCGGGATGATGCCACCTGCGATCACCGGTATATCTGTGGCACCGGCCACACGGAGCCGGTCCAGGACGTCGGGCACCAGCTGGGCGTGCGAGCCGGACAGGATCGACAGGCCGACCGCGTGCACGTCCTCGGCGAGGGCCGCGTCCACGATCTGCTCCGGGGTGAGCCGGATGCCCTGGTAGACCACCTCGAAGCCGGCGTCACGCGCACGCACCGCGATCTGCTCGGCACCGTTGGAGTGCCCGTCCAGGCCCGGCTTGCCGACCAGGAAGCGGAGCTTGCCGACGCCCATCTCGCGGGCGGTCTCCTCCACCTTGCGGCGCACCTCGGAGAGGGCCGAGCCCGCCGCGGCCGGAACGGCCACCGGAGCGGAGGACACGCCCGTCGGGGCGCGGAACTCGCCGAACACCTCGCGCAGCGCCCCGGCCCACTCGCCGGTGGTGACACCGGCGCGGGCGCACTCCAGGGTGGCCTCCATGAGGTTGCCGGTGCCCTTCGCGGCCTCCTTCAGCCGCTCCAGCGCCTTGCAAGGGCGCGGGTGGTTGAAGGGCGGCTGGTAGCGGGTGTCCCGCCAGTTCCGGAGGGAGGCGACGACCTGGGCCTCGACCGCCGGGTCGACCGTCTGGATCGCGGTGTCCAGGTCGGACGTGAGCGGGTTCGGCTCGGTCGTCTCGAAGATGTTGACGCCGACGATCTTCTCCTGGCCGGACTCGATCCGTGCCCGGCGCTCCGCGTGCGAGGAGACGAGCTGAGACTTGAGGTAGCCCGACTCGACGGCGGCCATCGCGCCGCCCATCTCCTCGATCCGCTCCATCTCCGCGAGGGAGTCCTCGACCAGCTGGGAGACCTTCGCCTCGATCACCGTCGAGCCCGCGAAGATGTCCTCGTACTCCAGCAGGTCGCTCTCGTGTGCCAGCACCTGCTGGATGCGCAGGCTCCACTGCTGGTCCCAGGGGCGGGGGAGCCCCAGGGCCTCGTTCCAGGCCGGCAGCTGCACGGCACGCGCCCGGGCGTCCTTGGAGAGGGTCACCGCCAGCATCTCCAGCACGATCCGCTGGACGTTGTTCTCCGGCTGCGCCTCGGTCAGACCGAGGGAGTTGACCTGGACGCCGTAGCGGAAACGGCGCTGCTTGGGGTTCTCGATGCCGTACCGCTCGCGCGTGACCTGGTCCCAGATCCGCCCGAACGCCCGCATCTTGCACATCTCCTCCACGAAGCGGACGCCCGCGTTCACGAAGAAGGAGATACGGGCCACGACGTCCCCGAACTTCTCGGCGGGGACCTGCCCTGAGTCGCGCACGGCATCGAGAACCGCCACCGCGGTGGACATCGCGTACGCGATCTCCTGGACCGGCGTGGCGCCCGCCTCCTGCAGGTGGTAGCTGCAGATGTTGATCGGGTTCCACTTCGGGATGTGGGAGACCGTGTACGCGATCATGTCCGTCGTCAGCCGGAGTGAGGGCCCCGGCGGGAAGACGTGGGTCCCCCGCGACAGGTACTCCTTGACGATGTCGTTCTGGGTCGTGCCCTGGAGCTTGGTGATGTCCGCGCCCTGCTCCTCGGCGACGACCTGGTAGAGCGCCAGCAGCCACATGGCGGTGGCGTTGATCGTCATCGAGGTGTTCATCTGCTCCAGGGGGATGTCCTGGAACAGCCGGCGCATGTCACCGAGGTGCGCCACCGGCACGCCGACCCGGCCGACCTCGCCGCGGGCGAGGATGTGGTCGGAGTCGTAGCCGGTCTGGGTCGGCAGGTCGAAGGCGACCGACAGACCCGTCTGGCCCTTGGCGAGGTTGCGCCGGTACAGCTCGTTGGACGCCTCGGCCGTGGAGTGACCGGCGTACGTGCGCATGAGCCACGGCCGGTCCTTCTCCCGCCTGCCTTCGGCGGACTGACGCTCAGTCATCTATGACCTCGGGTGTCTCAGACGTTGCGGAAGCGGTTGATGGCGTCGAGGTGCTTGGCGCGCATCTCCGCGTTGCGCACGCCCAGTCCCTCCTCGGGGGCGAGGCAGAGCACGCCGACCTTGCCCTGGTGGACGTTGCGGTGCACGTCGTGGGCGGCCTGGCCGGTCTCCTCCAGGGAGTAGACCTTCGACAGGGTCGGGTGGATCTTGCCCTTGGCGATGAGGCGGTTGGCCTCCCACGCCTCGCGGTAGTTCGCGAAGTGCGAGCCGATGATCCGCTTCAGCGACATCCACAGGTAGCGGTTGTCGTACTCGTGCATGTAGCCCGAGGTGGAGGCGCAGGTGGTGATGGTGCCGCCCTTGCGGGTGACGTAGACGGAGGCGCCGAAGGTCTCACGGCCGGGGTGCTCGAAGACGATGTCGATGTCCTCGCCGCCGGTGAACTCGCGGATGCGCTTGCCGAAGCGCTTCCACTCCCTGGGGTCCTGGGTGCGCTCGTCCTTCCAGAACCTGTAGCCCTCGGCGCTGCGGTCGATGATCGCCTCGGCGCCCATCGAGCGGCAGATGTCCGCCTTCTGCTCGCTGGAGACGACACAGATCGGGTTGGCGCCGCCGGCCAGGGCGAACTGGGTGGCGTAGGAGCCGAGGCCGCCGCTGGCGCCCCAGATCAGGACGTTGTCGCCCTGCTTCATGCCGGCGCCGTTGCGGGAGACCAGCTGGCGGTAGGCGGTGGAGTTCACCAGGCCCGGGGCCGCGGCCTCCTCCCAGCTGAGGTGGTCCGGCTTGGGCATCAGCTGGTTCGACTTGACCAGGGCGATCTCGGCGAGGCCGCCGAAGTTGGTCTCGAAGCCCCAGATGCGCTGCTCGGGGTCGAGCATCGTGTCGTTGTGGCCGTCGGAGGACTCCAGCTCGACGGACAGGCAGTGCGCGACGACCTCGTCACCGGGCTGCCAGGCGTTGACGCCGGGGCCGGTGCGCAGGACGACGCCCGCGAGGTCCGAGCCGATGATGTGGTACGGCAGGTCGTGGCGCTTGGCCAGCTCGTTGGTGCGGCCGTAGCGCTCCAGGAACCCGAAGGTGGACAGCGGCTCGAAGATCGAGGTCCACACGGAGTTGTAGTTGACCGAGGAGGCCATCACGGCCACCAGGGCCTCGCCCGGACCCAGTTCGGGCAGGGGCACCTCGTCGAGGTGCAGCGACTTGCGCGGGTCCTTGTCGCGGGTCTGGAGCCCGGCGAACATCTCCGTCTCGTCCTTGTGCACGGTGATCGCGCGGTACGACTCGGGGAGCGGCAGGGCGGCGAAGTCTGCGGACGTGGTGTCCGGCGACTGGATCGCGGCCAGGATGTCCTTCACGGTCACGGTGTTGCCTCCGGCGGTGAGCGCCCTGAGGGAGGGGCGCTGAGGGTTACGTCGGTGCTGCTGAGGGTGGGTTCTCGAAATGCCGTCGGTTCGGCGGGTGATGCTTGATCGGCAGCGCTTTGTGGCGCGGGAGGTTGCCTGTGACGCAGGCGTCCGGGCGGCGCGAACCGTGGTTTGCGGGGACAGCCGACGCACGAAAGGTCTCTGCGCGCCGGCCGCCCGGACAACATCAACGTATGGCACACCGTGTCACCCCGCAAGGCACTGAGTGCCAGAACTTGGGCTCAGGTGAAATCTTTACGTTACAAATGAGCGATGATCGATCGGACGGGCCTTGAGCGCCGGTGGAAAAGGGCCCCTGACATGCCAAAACGGCCACCCGGTCGGGTGGCCGTTCTCACAGGGGCGACAGCGGCTCAGCGCTTCTGCAGAGCCTCCTCGATGGTCCGCATGACCTCGTCCAGCGGGGCGTCGGTGCGCGCCACGGTCACCAGGACCTCACCGTTCGCCGCGACCGAGGCGGGCGCCGCGGCACGGGGCGTCTCGCCGGTGCGGCCGGCGCCGATGCCGGTGCCGAACGTCTTGCGCACGATGGCGAAGGCGTGGTCGAGCTGGGCCTCCACGTCCCCCTGGCCGCCGGCCCTGAGCCAGCGCCGCAGCACGTGGTTGTGGGCGGTGACCACGGCGGAGGCGGCCACCTCGGCCAGCAGCGGGTCGTCGTTGGCGTCGTCGTCGTGGGCGTGCTCGTCGAAGTGGCCGAGGAGGTAGCGGGTGAAGAGGCGCTCGTAGCGGGCCACCGACGCGATCTCCGCCTCGCGCAGGGTGGGCACCTCGCGCGTGAGCTTGTAGCGGGCGACCGAGATCTCCGGCCGGGCCGCGTACATCCGCATGACCTCCTTGATGCCGCGGCACACGGTGTCGAGGGGGTGCTCATGGGCGGGAGCGGCGTTGAGCACGGCCTCGGCGCGGATCAGGGTGTCGTCGTGGTCGGGGAAGATCGCCTCTTCCTTGGAGCGGAAGTGGCGGAAGAACGTGCGGCGGGCGACGCCGGCCGCGGCCGCGATCTCGTCGACGGTGGTCGCCTCGTACCCCTTGGTCGCGAACAGCTCCATGGCCGCGGCCGCCAGCTCCCGGCGCATCTTGAGCCGCTGTGCCGCGGCGCGGGAACCCGCGGCACTCTCCGGCGCGTCGGGCGTGGCTGGTGTACGTGAGGACTTGGCGGGCTGGGACATGACCCGAACGTACTGCATGTGCGCAGCTCGGTGCGCATGCACGGGGGTTCCCCCGCCCACAGGGGGCGGGGGAGGGGCGCCGCGGTCGGGCTGCCCGGCCCTGGCCGGACCGAGCAGCCCGCCCCAGTCCTCCCCTGTCCGGAACCGGTCGCCGACCCCGTCAGCGCCGGGCATATTCGCGGAAACCACGGCCCGTCTTGCGGCCGAGGCAGCCCGCGGCCACCAGGTGCTCCAGCAGGGGCGCGGGGGCGAGACCGGGGTCGCGGAACTCGCGGTGCAGCACCTGCTCGATCGCCAGCGAGACATCGAGCCCGACGACGTCCAGCAGCTCGAAGGGACCCATCGGGTAGCCGCCGCCCAGCTTCATCGCCGCGTCGATGTCGTCCAGGGTCGCGTAGTGGTCCTGGACCATCTTGATGGCGTTGTTCAGGTACGGGAACAGCAGGGCGTTCACGATGAACCCGGCCCGGTCGCCGCAGTCCACGGCGTGCTTGCGGATGCGGGCGCACACCTCGCGGACCGTGGCGTGGACGTCGTCGCCGGTCAGCACCGTGCGGACGACCTCGACCAGCTTCATGGCCGGCGCGGGGTTGAAGAAGTGCATGCCGATCACGTCCTGCGGACGCGAGGTGGCCCGGGCGCAGGCGACGACCGGCAGCGACGACGTGGTGGTGGCCAGGATCGCGCCCGGCTTGCACACCTTGTCCAGGGTCGCGAACAGCTGCTGCTTGACCTCCAGGTCCTCGGCGACCGCCTCGACGGCCAGGTCGACCTCGGCGAACGCGTCGTAGGAGCCGGCCGGGACGATCAGCTCCAGGGTCGCGGCGGCGGCCTCGGCGGTCATCCGGCCCTTGTCGACCGAGCGCGTCAGCGACTTGCCGATCCGCGCCTTGGCGGCCTCGGCCTTCTCCGGGCTGCGGGCCGCCAGGACGACGGAGTAGCCCGCCTTGGCGAAGACCTCGGCGATACCGGAGGCCATCGTGCCGGAGCCGGCGACCCCGACCGAGGAGACCGGACGCCCCGCGGCGAGGGAGCCGCCCTCCTGCGGGGTCAGCGTGTCGCGCACGACCGTGGCGCTGCCGGGCGCCTCGTAGGTGTAGAAGCCGCGGCCCGACTTACGGCCCGTCAGCCCCGCCTCGCTGAGCTGCTTCAGGATCGGCGCCGGGGCGTGCAGCCTGTCCCGGGACTCGGAGTACATCGCCTCCAGGACCGTGCGGGCGGTGTCGATGCCGATCAGGTCCAGCAGCGCGAGCGGGCCCATCGGCAGACCGCAGCCCAGCCGCATCGCGGCGTCGATGTCCTCGCGGGAGGCGTACTTCGCCTCGTACATCGCGGCTGCCTGGTTGAGGTAGCCGAACAGCAGGCCGTCGGCGACGAACCCGGGCCGGTCGCCGACCGCGACGGGCTCCTTGCCGAGCTCCAGGGCGAGGTCGGTGACGGCGGCGACGGCGCCCGGCGCGGTCAGCACCGAGGAGACGACCTCCACCAGCTTCATGGCGGGCGCCGGGTTGAAGAAGTGCAGGCCCAGCACCCGTTCGGGCCGCTGGGAGTCGGCGGCGAGCCGGGTCACGGACAGCGCGTTGGTGCCGGTCGCCAGGATCGCCTCCGGGCGCACGATCCCGTCCAGCTCGCGGAAGATCTGCTGCTTGACCTCGTACGACTCCGGAGCCACCTCGATGACCAGGTCGGCGTCGGCCGCGGTCCGCAGGTCCGTGGAGACGCGCAGCCGGCCGAGGACGCCGGCGCGCTCCTGCTCCGTGAGACGCTCGCGCTCCACGGCGCGGGCGGTGGAGGTCTCCAGGGCGGCGACGCACTTCGCGGCCTGGGCCTCGCTGATGTCGATGCCGATCACCTCGCGGCCGGCGCGGGCGAGGACCTCGGCGATACCGGTGCCCATGGTGCCGAGGCCGACGACGGCGACGGTCCTGAGCGGGGACAGAGGGGTGTCGGACAGGGGAGTGGCCATCGCGGGACTCCAGGAATGAGGGTGACGACGGGGAACGCGCCCGGGTGCGCCGAAGAGGCGCACCGGGTGCGTGGAGGAATGCGGGTGATGAACGGGCTGCGAGCGCACACGCCCGGTGCCGTGTCCGCGGGCGTGCACACGCCCGCCGTACGGCGGATTCCGACCGGCCCTGTCCCGTGGCCGGGTCGCACTGCGGTACCTGAGGCACCGAACCGACTGCACCCGGGGCGGCTGCGTCACCAAACCGCTCCGAGGAGTTCCGCGAGTGGGTAACTCGCTCGTCTGAGCTTAACCGGTGGGTAACGAGCGCGCCAGCCCCCCGACTTTGTGATGTAGCTCCCTCTCCCGGCGGATCGCCCCTACCCTCGGTCCATGGACGAAGAGTTGCGATCGCTCACGCAGCGCTTACGGCAGGAGTCCGGCGCCTCCGCGGCCTTCGAGCGCCTCGCGGCGACCGGCGACAGCGACGGACTGGCCCAGGTGCTGACCGCCCCCGGACAGCCGCTGTGGGCGCGTGAGCTGGCCGCGTTCCGCCTCGGTCTGGCCGGTGACCCACGGGCCTTCGAGTCGCTCGTCCTGCTCCTCAACCACCGTGACCCGCAGCGCTGCGCGTCCGCCGCCCACGCCCTCGCCCGCCTCGGTGATCCGCGCACGGCACGCGCGGCCGCCGCGCTCGC
Source organism: Streptomyces sp. NPDC093094 (assembly GCF_044754345.1). Taxonomy (NCBI): domain Bacteria; kingdom Bacillati; phylum Actinomycetota; class Actinomycetes; order Kitasatosporales; family Streptomycetaceae; genus Streptomyces; species Streptomyces sp. NPDC093094. The sequence continues at coordinate 588,718 of NZ_JBIVOX010000001.1, forward strand.
CACCAACGAACTGCGCGTCGCCTACGCCCTGCACCCCGTACGGCTCCTGGTGCGGCTGCGGGCCCCGGAGTCCGTGCCCGCGCTCATCACCACGCTCCGGCGGCGGCTGCGCCCGCACGACCCCTACCGGCGGGTGGCCCTCGCCTGTGTGGAGGGGCTCGGCACGCTCGGCGACGCACGCGCCAGGGCCGTGCTGAACGAGGCCCTCGCGCACCCGGCCCTCGCCGAGGCGGCGGTGCACGCGCTCGCCCGCATCCCCGCCCCGCGCTGAGCGGCCCGCCAGGGAGCTGCCGTTCGGATCGCGCCGGTGCCGCGGGGTCCGGCACGCGCTCCCCCGGGGCGTTGTCGCCGGCTCTCCCCACGCCCGGCTTCGCCCGCGCGGGCACCCACCGCGTCGACGCCCCCTCCGCCTTGCAGCCGCACGCGCCGGACCCCGCCCGGGGCGGCCGGGAGGCGCTGCCGCACGGCCGGCCTGATCCGGACGGCACCCTCCGGACGCCGGTGACGTCCTCAGACGCCGGTGAGGTCCCTGGCGTAGCGCAGCTCCGGCACCGGGACGCCGGACACCTCGTACGGCTCCTCGGTGCCGTCCGCGCGGAACCCGGCCCGTTCGTAGAACCGCCGGGCGCGCGCGTTGCCCTTCAGCACCCACAGCAGCATCCGCGGACGGCCGGCGGCCGTGCAGCGCCGCAGGGACTCCTGGAGCAGGGCCCCGCCGATGCCGTCGCCGTACCGCCGCGGGTCGACGTAGATCGCGTACAACTCGGCGTCCGCGGTGCGCACCTCGTCCTCGCGGTAGGGCCCGTGGCACGCCCAGCCCAGCACCTCGCCGTCCCGCTCGGCGACCAGGTCCAGCACGCTGCCGTCGCCGGAGGCGAACCGGGCGCGATGGCGTGCCGCGTCCTCCGGCACGCTCAGCCCGTCCAGATACGCCTGGGGCATCAGCCCGCGGTAGGCCGTCCGCCAGCCGCCGACACGGATCGCGGCCACGCGGTCGCAGTCGTCGGGCGTCATCTCACGCACCCGGACGCTCACTCGGCCACCACCGCCGTGGCCTCGATCTCCATCAGGCACTCCGGCCGCACCAGCGCCACGACCTGCACGGCGGAGGCGGCCGGGAGCCGGTCGTCCGGGATGTACGCGGCACGGGCGGCGCGGATCGCGGGCATGTACGCCATGTCCGTGACGAAGAAGGTGAGCCTGACGACGTCGTCGAAGCCGGCTCCGGCCGCGGCCAGGCAGCGCCGGAGGTTCTCGAAGACCTGGCGTGCCTGGGCGCCGGGGTCGCCCGGCCCGACCAGCGTGCCGTTCTCGTCGAGCGGCAGCTGGCCGGCGACGGCCACGAAACGCCCCCTGCCCGTCACCACATGGGTGTACGCGGTGGCGGGGGCGACGCCGTCGGGGGCGGCGATCCTGGTGATCGGCTCAGTCATGCGCCCATGGGACCACAGCCCCGGGGACTCCCGCCGCGGAAGAACGGCGTCAGCCGCGGAACCCGAGCAGGCCGTGCAGCACGGTGCCGCGCGAGGGGGTGGACCTGGCGCCCGCCGGCCCGGGGTCCGGGAGCGCCTCGCACACCGCGTCCGCCTCGCCGGAGCCGCGGGGCACGGTGCCGTCGGTGAGGTAGGCGTTCAGATGCCGGTCCAGACAGGCGTTCCCGCTCAGGGTGACGCCGTGGTTCCCGCCGCCCTCCTCGACCACCAGGCTGGAACCGCGCAGCAGGGTGTGCGTGAGGACGCCGCCGTGGAACGGCGTGGCCGCGTCGTCGGTCGCCTGGAACAGCAGCACCGGGGGCAGTTCGGCGTTGGCGACGTTGCGCGGCAGCATCGGCGGAACCGGCCAGAACGCACAGGGCGCGTTGTACCAGGCGTTGTTCCAGGTCATGAACGGCGCCTTCTCGTACGCGGCCCAGTTGTCCGCGCGCCAGGTCGCCCAGCTGCGCGGCCAGGGCGCGTCCCGGCACTGCACCGCGGTGTACACGCTGTAGCCGTTCTGGCCGGCCGCGTCGACCGCGGCGAACGACTCGTACGCGGCGACCAGCGGAGCGGAGTCCCCGGTCCTGGCGTACGCGGCGAACGCCTCGGCGAGATAGGGCCAGTAGCCGTTGTAGTAGCCGCCCGGCATGAAGGTGTCCTCCAGCTCGGCCGGACCCACCTTGCCGTCCGCCGGCTCCTCGGCCAGCGCGGCCCGCATCGCGTACCACTTCTCCTCGACCCCGGCCGGGTCCGTGCCCAGCCGGTAGGTGCCGTCGTGCTTCGCGACCCAGGCCAGGAAGGCGCGGTGGCGGTCGTTGAAGGCGTGGTCCTGGGCGAGGTTGTCGTCGTACCAGACGCCGGTCGGGTCGACGACCGAGTCCAGCACGAAGCGGCGCACCCGGTCCGGGTGGAGCCTGCCGTAGACGGCGCCGAGATAGGTGCCGTACGAGTAGCCGAAGTAGTTGAGGCTGTCCGAGCCGAGCGCCTCGCGGATGCTGTCCATGTCCCGCACCGTGGCGAGGGTGTTGATGTGCGGCAGCACGTCCGCGTACTTCGTGGCGCAGGCGTCGGCGAACGCGCGGGCGCGCGCCAGGCCGGCCTGCTCGACGGCGGGGGTGACGGGGACCGAGTCGGGGCGCACCGGGTTGAAGTGACCGGGCAGGCAGTTCAGCGCGGGCTTGCTCTTGCCGACACCGCGCGGGTCGAAGCCGATCACGTCGTACTGGGCCGCCACCGACGCGGGGAGCGCGGAGGCGATGAACCCGGCGAGCTTCAGTCCGCTGCCGCCCGGGCCGCCGGGGTTGACCAGCAGCGGACCCTGGTACGTCTTCGCGGTGTGCGGGACACGGGACAGCGCGAGGGTGATCTTCTTTCCCCGCGGGTCCGCGTGGTCCAGGGGCACTTCCAGGGAAGCGCACTGCAGCTTCGGGTAGGCGGTGATGCCGCACGTCTTCCAGGCGGGCTTCGGGGCCGCGCCGCCGGGGCCGCTCGCCTCGGCGGGCACGGCGGTGAACGACCCGGCCAGGACGGCGGCGGCGCCGCACAGCACGGCTGCGCGTTTTTTCATGGGGTCCTTCCGGAGCGGAGGGCGACCGGACCGCGAGGGTCACGGTCCTCGCCGCATCGTCCCTGAAAGGGCGCCCGGAAGAACGTGTTCTGGCCGCACTTGACCCGATTGGGTAGTCACATGCCCTCGGATGCGCTCACAGCAGCGTGAGTTGGGTCGGTCCGGACGTCGCGCCGGGCTTCGGCGGCCCGGCCGGGCGGACGCGGCGGGGCGGACCGGGGCGCGTGGGTCCGATGCCGTACTCCTGGGCCAGTTCGTGCACCTGGCCGGTGATCCGGCGCTGGTACCACGTGGGGGCGTAGGCGCCGTCGGCGTACAGCCGCTCGTAGCGGCGCACCAGGTGAGGGTGGTGCCGGCCGAGCCAGCTCATGAACCACTCCCGGGCGCCGGGGCGCAGATGCAGCACCAGCGGGGTCACCGAGGTCGCCCCGCAGGCCGCGATCGCCCGTACGGTGTCGCGAAGTTGGGCCGGCCGGTCGCCGAGGAAGGGGACGACCGGGGCCATCAGCACCCCGCAGCCGATGCCGCGGCCGGCGAGGGCGCGTACGACGTCCAGGCGGTGCTCCGGGGCCGGTGCGCCCGGCTCCACGGTCCGCCACAGCTCGTGGTCGGTGAAGCCGACCGACACCGAGATGCCGACGTCGGTGACCTCGGCCGCCTGCGCCAGCAGATCGAGGTCCCGCAGGATCAGTGTGCCCTTGGTGAGGACGGAGAACGGGTTCGCGCGGTCGCGCAGGGCGGCGATGATGCCCGGCATCAGCCGGTAGCGGCCCTCGGCCCGCTGGTAGCAGTCCACGTCGGTGCCCATGGCCACGTGCTCGCCCTGCCAGCGCCGGGAGGCGAGCTGGCGGCGCATCAGCTCGGGGGCGTTGACCTTCACCACGATCTGGGTGTCGAAGCCGACGCCGGTGTCCAGGTCCAGACGGCTGTGGGTCCTGCGGGCGAAGCAGTAGACGCAGGCGTGCGAGCACCCGCGGTACGGGTTCACCGTCCATTCGAACGGCATCCGGGAGGCACCGGGCACCCGGTTCAGGACCGAGCGGGCCCGGACCTCGTGGAACGTGATCCCCCGGAGCCCCGGCTCGTCGAAGGTGCGGGTGGTCACCGCGCCGGCGCCGAACAGGGCGGCGCCGGCGCGGCGGTGCTCGGCGGACTCGGTGAGGTTCTCCCCGCGCATGACGCCTCCTCGGTGGCACTGGGCTCAGAATAGAACATGTGTTCGCATGATCGTGCGACCCCGATTTGGGCGGCCGGGCGGCGGGGTGGTTGGCTTGCCCCAACCCCGAGTACTGAAGGTCCTGGAGGAAGCAATGGCGCAGGTCGAGGCCACCACCGAGCGGGTCGTCGCGGCGGACCCCGAGACGGTGTTCGACACCCTCGCGGACTACAGCGGCAGCCGCGCGAAGCTGCTGTCCGAGCACTTCAGCGAGTACGAGGTGCGCGAGGGCGGCGACGGCGAGGGCACCCTCGTCCACTGGAAGCTCCAGGCCACCAGCAAGCGGGTGCGCGACTGCCTCCTGGAGGTGACCGAGCCCACCGACGGTGAGCTGGTCGAGAAGGACCGCAACTCCTCCATGGTCACCGTCTGGCGCGTCACCCCGGCCGGCGAGGGCAGGTCCCGGGTCGTCGTCACCACCACCTGGACCGGCGCCGGCGGCATCGGCGGCTTCTTCGAGCGGACCTTCGCCCCCAAGGGCCTCGGCCGGATCTACGACGCCGTGCTCGCGCGGCTCGCCACCGAGGTGGAGAAGTAGGGCCCGGGACCGGGAGGCCGCCGGCCCCCTCACCGGCACGGACGGCATCGCGAGCCGGCCGGGTCGCGGGCGGCGGCCGTACGGAACGGGAGCCCCGGCCGGCGCAAGGCCGGGGCGCGAGGCCGGGGCGCGAAGTCCGAACGCGTGGCCCGGACGCGGGGCCGGGGCGCGGGGCCTGAACGCGCGGCCTGAACGCGCCGGGGCGCACGCGGGGGCACGCGGTGCCGCCAATTCCCGCATTGCCGCACATCGGCCCGGACCGGAGCCGTACCGTGGTGCGGGGACAGATCTTGCGGAGGCTTGCGGAGAGAGGGCTTGGGCCATGGACCGTGGCACCGACCGGACAGCACCTCCCAGCCGCCCGACCGGGCCCGGCGCGGAGGCCGGCCCCGTGCCGGGGCCCGTGACCGGGCGGATACCGCTGGCCGTCGTGGTCGTCGACCGTGAGGGCCTCGTCTCGCACTGGAGCAGCGGTGCGCGACGGCTGTTCGGCGCCTCCAGGGAATCGGCGGTCGGCCTGCCCGCGACGGATCTGCTGCCCGTCTCCGGCGCCCTGCCCGGGGCCGCGGAACCCTCCCCCTACGGGGCCTACGACACCTACGACGGACTCGGCCCGGACCTGGAGTCCTCGCTGGGCGGCGGGCTCTCCTACCCGGCGGCCGGGAGCGCCCGGCTCGATGTGCCCGGACGTGACCGGGCCGAGGTGCTGTGGTGGGCCTACCCGCTGGTGGGACCCGGTGCCGAGCGGCTCCTGGTGCTCGCCGCGGACGCGGCCGGGCTGCGTCCCGAGACGCCCGGCGGGCCGGGCCGCACGGTCGAGCGCATCACGCCCGGCTTCGCCCTGCACACCGACTTCCCCGGCTCCGGGGAACTCGCCCGCAGGCTGCCCGAGATCCTGCCCAGCATGAGCGTCGACGAGAGCGCCCGCATCGTCGCCCAGGTGCTCGAACTGGGCTACCCCGTGCTGGAGTTCAGCCAGAACGACCGGGTGCCCGTCACCCCCGACTGGGGCGTGCCCCGGCGTGCCGAGCGCAAGGCGCGCCGCGAGCTGCTGGCCCGGGCCGCGGCGGCGGGCGAGCCGCTGCCCGCCGGACGGGCCGAGGACGACAGGGAGGACCTGGAGCACGCCGCCGTGCGCGAGCGGCTGGAGTTCCTCAACGAGGTCAGCGGGAGGATCGGCACCTCGCTCGACCTCTCCCGGACCATCGTCGAGGTCAGCAGAGCCGTCGTGCCGCGCTTCACCGACGTCGCCGGGACCTATCTGCGCGAACAGGTCGTCGCCGGCGAGGGGTTCCCCGAGGGCGTGCCCGACACCACCACCCTGTGGCACCGGGTGGCCCTGGAGCACACCGACGAGCCCGGCCGCTGGGACGACGTCGTACCGGTCGGCGAGGCCATGCCGTTCCCGGCGCACACCCCGTTCTTCCAGTGCATGACCACCGGCGAGCCCGTCCTCGTGCCGCGGATCAGCGAGCAGATGGGCCATGCCATCGCCTCGCAGTTCGAGAAGCGCGACATCCGGCCGCTGATCACCGGCCGGTCCATGCTGGTCGTCCCGCTCAAGGCACGCAGTGTCGTCCTCGGCTTCATGATTCTGCTGCGCCACCCCGAGCGGGCCGAGTTCAACGACATGGACCGGGTCACCGGCGCCGAACTCGCCGCCCGCGCGGGCCTCGTGCTCGACAACGCGCGCATGTACACCTACCAGGAGAGCGTCGCCGAGACCCTCCAGGACAGCATGCTGCCGCACATCCCGGCACGCCGGGCCGGCTGCGACATCGCCACCCGCTATCTGCCCGGCGTCCTCCTCGGCCGGGTCGGCGGCGACTGGTTCGACTCGGTCAAACTGCCCGGCGCGCGTACCGCGTTCGTCGTCGGCGACGTGATGGGCCACGGCCTGAACTCGGCCGCGATGATGGGCCAGCTCAGGACCGCGGTGCAGACCATGGCCGCGCTCGACCTGCCGCCCGCGCAGCTGCTGCGCAATCTCGACGACCTCGCCCAGCGCCTCGGCGACACCTACCTGGCCACCTGTCTCTACGCCGTCTACGACCCGATCGGGGGCGAACTGCACCTGGCCAACGCCGGGCACATCCCGCCGGTGGTCGTGCGGGCCGAGGACGGGCGCAGCGAACTGCTCGACCTGCCGACGGGAGCGCCCATCGGCGTCGGCGGGGTGCCCTTCGAGGCCGTACGCGTGCGGGTGGAGCCCGGCGACCGGCTGGTGATGTGCACCGACGGACTGGTGGAGATGCGCGGCGAGGACATCGGGGTGGGCCTGGCGACGCTCTGCGAGTCCGCCGCGCACCCGGCCGCGTCCATGGACCACGCCTGCGACACCATCATCCGGGCCCTGAACACCCGGGGCGGCCGCAAGGACGACGTGGCGCTGCTGATGGCCCGGCTGAACGGCATCGAACCCGGCGACGTCGCCCGGTGGCGTCTTCCCCTGGACCCGGCCGAGGTGCCCCGGGCCCGGGCCGTGGTCCGCGAGCAGCTGCACGTGTGGGGGCTCGCCGCACTGACGGACACCGCCGAGCTGCTGGTGGGCGAGCTGGTCACCAACGCCGTACGGCACTCGCGCACCCACCCCGTCGAACTGCGCCTGGTGCGCGGCGACACGCTGCTGTGCGAGGTGGACGACGACCACCACGACCTGCCGACCCTGCTGAGCGCGGGACCCTCCGACGAGACCGGGCGCGGTCTGCGCGTGGTGTCCACGCTCGCGCGGGAGTGGGGCACCAGCCGTACGGCCGCGGGCAAGACGGTGTGGTTCGAGCTCACCCTGCCCCGGCGCTGACCGGGCGCGCACATCCGCCGGACGAGCGGTGAAGGAACGCGCCGTGTGCTTGTCGGCACGACCGGGGGGCGGTAGACCCGTACTCGCCCGTCGCACTCGGCGGATCGGTGTCGTACCTGGGGGGTTGGGCATGAGCGTGACGAGTCGGTACCGCGACGCGTGGGAGGGTTTCTGGAGGGAGACGTCCGGCGAACCGCAGGCGGTGTTCTGGGACGCGGAGCCGTCCCTGACCGCCGCCCGGCACCTGGCCCTCTTCGAGCCCCTCCTGTCGGACCCCGCCCTGCCGCTCGTCGACCTGGGCTGCGGCAACGGCACCCAGACCCGTTTCCTCGCCGACCGCTTCGCCCGGGTGATCGGCGTCGAGCTGTCCGCCGCGGCCCTGGAGCACGCCCGCCGCGCCGACCCGGCCGGACAGGCGGTGTACCGGGAGCTCGACGCCACCGACAAGACCGAGGCCGAGACGCTGCACGCGGAGCTGGGTGACGCCAACGTCTACATGCGCGGGGTGCTGCACCAGTGCGAGCCCGACGACCGCCGGCCGCTGGCCGACACGCTGGCCACGCTGGCCGGTACCCGCGGGCGCGTCTTCCTCGTCGAGCCGTCCGAGGCCGCCGGGGCCGTGCTGCGCGACCTGGCCCGGCGCCCGGTCGGACCGCCCGCCAAGCTCGCCCCGGTCCTGCGCCACGGCATCGCCCCCGGCGAGGTCGCCGACGCGGCGGTCCCCGAGCTGCTGGCCGCTGCCGGTCTCACCGTCCTCGCGGGCGGCGGTCTGCCGCTGGTCACCACCGAGTACACCGCCGACGGCGCCCGGATCGAGCTGCCGTCCATATGGCTGATGGCGGGCCGTGCGGCCTGATCCGGGCCCGCTCGCGGGAAGACGTACGGTGGGAAACCGGTCAGGGCGGAAAAACCGTGTCCTGGCCGGTTTCCGTATCTCCGCGTAACGTGCGCATCATGAAGATCCTGATCAGCGCCGACATGGAGGGCGCCACCGGGGTGACCTGGCCCGCGGACGTGCTGCCGGGCACCCCGCAGTGGGAGCGGTGCCGCTCGATGTTCACCTCGGACGTGAACGCCGCGGTGCTCGGCTTCCTCGACGGCGGCGCCGACGAGGTCCTCGTCAACGAGGCGCACTGGAGCATGCGCAATCTGCTGCTGGAGCAGCTGGACGAGCGGGCGCAGATGCTGACCGGCCGGCACAAGGCGCTGTCCATGGTCGAGGGCGTCCAGCACGGCGACGTCGACGGGATCGCGTTCATCGGCTACCACACGGGTGCGGGGATGGAGGGCGTCCTCGCGCACACCTACCTCGCCAACCAGCTCACGGGTGTCTGGCTGGACGGCGTCCGGGCCAGCGAGGGCCTGCTGAACGCCCATGTCGTCGCCGAGTACGGGGTGCCGGTCGTGCTGGTCACCGGGGACGACCTGGCCTGCGAGGACGCGCTCGGCTACGCCCCCGAGGCGCTGAAGGTCGCGGTGAAGGACCATGTGTCGCGGTACGCGGCGGTCTGCCGCACCCCCGCGCGCACCGCGGCCGACATCCGGGCGGCCGCGAAGGAGGCGGCGGCGCTCGCCGTGCGGCACGAGCCGGTCTCCGCCGGGCCGCACACGATCGCGCTGGAGTTCGACGCCGAGCACCTGGCGATGGCCGCGACCGTCGTACCGGGGGTGGCCCGGACCGGGGAGCGCAAGGTCGCCTACACCAGCGCCACCATGTTCGAGGGGATCCGCACCTTCAAGGCGGTCACCACCGTCGTCTCGGCCGCAGTGGAGGAGCAGTATGGCTGACGAGCGGGCACTGGACGAGGTCGTCCGGTTCACCTCCGACCTCATCCGCATCGACACCACCAACCGGGGCGGCGGTGACTGCCAGGAGCGGCCCGCCGCCGAGTACGCGGCCGCGGCGCTCGCCGAGGCGGGCCTGGACCCCGTCATGCTGGAGCGCACCAAGGGCCGGACCAACGTCGTGGCCCGGCTGGCGGGCACCGACCCGTCGGCCGACGCGCTGCTGGTGCACGGCCATCTCGACGTGGTGCCGGCCGAGGCCGCCGACTGGAGCGTGCACCCGTTCTCCGGCGAGGTCCGCGACGGCGTCGTCTGGGGCCGCGGCGCGGTCGACATGAAGAACATGGACGCGATGATCCTCGCGGTCGTACGGTCCTGGGCCCGCGAGGGCGTACGGCCCCGGCGCGACCTCGTCATCGCGTTCACCGCGGACGAGGAGGCCAGCGCCGAGGACGGCTCGGGCTTCCTGGCCGACAAGCACGCGGAGCTGTTCGAGGGCTGCACCGAGGGCGTCAGCGAGTCCGGCGCGTTCACCTTCCACGACGGCTCCGGACGGCAGATCTACCCGATCGCGGCCGGTGAGCGCGGCACGGGCTGGCTGAAGCTGACCGCGCGCGGCCGCGCCGGACACGGTTCCAAGGTCAACCGGGAGAACGCGGTGACCAGGCTCGCCGCCGCGGTCGCCCGGATCGGCGCGCACGAGTGGCCGCTCAGGCTCACCCCGACCGTGCGGGCCGCGCTCACCGAACTCGCCGCGCTGTACGGCATCGACGCGGACCTCGACGACGTGGACGGGCTGCTGGCCGAGCTGGGCCCGGCCGCCAAGCTGGTCGAGGCGACCGTGCGCAACAGCAGCAACCCGACCATGCTGGACGCCGGCTACAAGATCAACGTCATCCCGGGCGAGGCGGCCGCCTTCGTCGACGGCCGCTTCCTGCCGGGCGGCGAGGAGGAGTTCCGGACCACGCTCGACAAGCTGACCGGCCCGGACGTGGACTGGGAGTTCCAGCACCGGGAGGTCGCCCTCCAGGCACCCGTGGACGCGCCGGTCTTCGCGCGGATGCGGGCCGCGGTGGAGGAGTTCGCGCCCGAGGGGCATGTGGTGCCGTACTGCATGTCCGGCGGCACGGACGCCAAGCAGTTCTCGCGTCTGGGCATCACCGGCTACGGCTTCGCGCCGCTGAAGCTGCCGGAGGGTTTCGACTACCAGGCGCTGTTCCACGGGGTCGACGAGCGGGTTCCGGTCGAGGCGCTGCACTTCGGTGTCCGCGTCCTGGACCGCTTCCTGCGGACGGCGTGAGCGAAGTGGGGGACGACGTGCGGACGCTGGCCTACGGGTCCTGGCCCTCGCCCATCGACGCGGCCCTCGCGGCCGCCCACGACGGGCATCCCGAGTACGCGGGCTTCGTCGGCGACGAGGCGTGGTGGACCGAACCCCGCCCCGCCGAGGGCGGCCGCCGCACCCTGGTGCGCCGCCACGCCGACGGCCGCGAGGAGCAGGTGCTGCCCGCGCCGTGGAACGTGCGCAGCAGGGTCGTCGAGTACGGCGGACAGCCCTGGGCGGGCGCCGAGGCGGACGGCCGCCCCCTGGTGGTGTTCGTGCACTTCGCCGACCAGCGGCTCTATCGCTGGGAGCCCGGCGCGGAGCCCGTCCCGCTCACCCCGGTGTCCGAGGTGGGCGGCGGACTGCGCTGGGCGGACCCGGTGCTGCCGCCCGGCCGCGGCGAGGTGTGGTGCGTGCTGGAGGAGTTCACCGGCGACGGACCCGGCGACGTGCGCCGTGTGCCGGTCGCCGTGCCGCTGGACGGCTCCGCCGCCGCATCCCGTGACGCCGTGCGGGAACTCGCCGCCGAGCGGCACCGGTTCGTCACCGGCCCCAGGCTCTCGCCCGACGGGCGGCGCGCGGCGTGGCTCGGCTGGGACCATCCGCGCATGCCGTGGGACGGCACCGAACTGCTGCTCGCCGACGTCCTGCCCGACGGCACCCTCGGCACACCCCGGGTGGTGGCCGGCGGCCCCGAGGAGTCCGTCTGCCAGGCCGACTTCGCCGCCGACGGCGCCCTGCTGTACGCGAGCGACCGCACCGGCTGGTGGAACATCTACCGCGACGGCGAGCCCCTGTGCCCGCGCGAGGAGGAGTTCGGCGGGCCGCTGTGGAAGATCGGCCACCGCTGGTTCGCCCCGCTGCCGAGCGGGCTGATCGCCGTTGTGCACGGCCGCGGCGCCACCGCGCTCGGCGTGCTCGACCCCGAGACGGGCGAGGTCGTCGACGCGGCCGGGCCGTGGACCGAGTTCGCGCCCACCCTGGCCGTGCACGGCGAACGCGTCGTCGCCGTCGGCGCCAGTCCGCGCACCGCCTACGAGGTCGTCGAGCTGGACACCCGCACCGGGCACGCCCGGGTCGTCGGAGCCCCGCACGACGACGCCGTCGACCCGGTCCACTACCCCGAGCCGCAGATCCGCACCTTCACCGGGCCCGACGGCCGGGACATCCACGCCCACGTCTACCCGCCGCACAATCCGGCCTGCACGGCACCCGACGCCGAGCTGCCGCCGTACGTCGTCTGGGCGCACGGCGGACCCACCGGACGCTCCCCGCTGGTGCTCGACCTGGAGATCGCCTACTTCACCTCGCGCGGCATCGGCGTCGCCGAGGTGAACTACGGCGGTTCGGCCGGGTACGGACGCGCGTACCGCAACCGGCTGCGCGAGCAGTGGGGCGTGGTCGACGTCGAGGACTGCGCCGCCGTCGCGCTGGCCCTCGCCGAGGAGGGCACCGCCGACCGGTCCCGGCTGGCGGTCCGGGGCGGCAGCGCGGGTGGCTGGACCACCGCCGCCTCCCTCGCCACGACCGACGTGTACGCCTGCGGCACCGTCATCTACCCGGTGCTGGACCTGGCCGGCTGGGCGTCCGGGGAGACCCACGACTTCGAGTCGCACTATCTGGAGACGCTGGTCGGCCCGTACGCCGAGGTGCCCGCACGGTACGCGGAACGTTCCCCCACCGAGCACGCCGACCGGATCACCGCGCCCTTCCTGCTGCTCCAGGGCCTGGACGACGTGATCTGCCCGCCCGCCCAGAGCGAGCGGTTCCTGGCCCGCATGGAGGGCCGGGGAGTGCCGCACGCGTACATCGCCTTCGAGGGGGAGGGCCACGGCTTCCGGCGTGCCGACACCATGGTCCGCGCCCTGGAGGCGGAACTGTCCCTGTACGCGCAGGTGTTCGGGCTCCGTGTGCCCGGCGTCCCGAAGCTGGAGCTGGCCGGATGAAGGAACTGCGGCGCCCCGCGCGCCTCGCCCCCGGAGCCCGCGTCGCCGTCGTCGCGCCCAGCGGGCCTGTGCCCGAGGAGCGTCTGGAGGCGGGCCTGGACCTGCTGCGCGGCTGGGACCTCGAACCCGTCGTGGCCCCCCATGTCCTGGACCGGCACGCCGAGTTCGACTACCTGGCGGGCGCCGACGCCGACCGGGCCGCCGACCTCCAGGCCGCCTGGTGCGACCCGTCGGTCGACGCCGTGCTGTGCGCCCGCGGCGGCTACGGGGTGCAGCGCATGGCGGACCTGCTGGACTGGGACGCGATGCGGGCGGCCGGGCCGAAGGTGTTCGTCGGCTTCAGCGACATCACCGCGCTCCACGAGGCGTTCGCCGTCCGGCTCGGCCTGGTCACCCTGCACGGGCCCATGGCGGCGGGCGTCGACCTGCTGAAGAACGCGCGCGCCCAGGAACATCTGAGGACCACGCTGTTCGCTCCGCAGACCGTCACCACCGTCACCGCGCCGGACAGCAGGGCCATGGTCGCGGGCCGCGCCCGCGGTGTGCTGTTCGGCGGGTGCCTGTGCCTGCTCGCCGCCGAGGCGGGCACCCCGCACGCGCGCCCCTCCGCGGCGGGCGGCCTGCTGTGCCTGGAGGACGTCGGGGAGGAGACGTACCGGCTCGACCGCTACCTCACCCAGCTCCTGCGCGCGGGCGGGCTGGACGGGGTGAGCGGGGTGCTGCTCGGCTCCTGGGAGCAGTGCGAGGACTACGAGGGCAGACTGCGGCCGCTGCTGGCCGACCGGCTCGGCGGGCTCGGGGTGCCCGTCGTGGAGAACTTCGGTTTCGGGCACTGCGACGGCGCGCTGACGATCCCCTTCGGCGTCGCCGCCGAGCTGGACGCGGAGGCGGGCACGCTGACCCTGGACGCACCGGCCCTGCGCTGAGGCCGCGCCCGGCCCCGCCCCGCCCGCGGGATGCGCTCACCGCGCGTGACCTGCGGGAGAGGCGCACCCTGGGGGTATGAGCCCGAAGCTGACCGACAGCGGCAAGAGCACCACGAAGGAAGGCGGGCGCGGCGGGGTCATGACCCCCGGCCGGTGGTTCGTCCTCGCCCTCGGCGTCCTCGGCCTGATCTTCATCTTCGAGAACACCCAGAGCACCGAGATCCGGCTGCTGATCCCCGTGGTCACCATGCCCCTGTGGGTGGCGCTGCTGATCACGATGATCATCGGCGTGCTGTGCGGGGCCTTCCTCGCCAGGCGCCGGCGCTGAGGCGTCCCGGACCGCCGGCGCCGGGTGCGGCATAGGCTGGGCGGATGCCGCACACCGCATCACGCTTCCTCGCCGAGGGCCCCCGGGTGGGCGTACGCCACTTCACCCGGGCCGACGGCGAGGAGTTCACCGCCCGGGCCCGGGAGAGCAAGGACCTCCACCACCCCTGGCTGTTCCCGCCGGACAGCGCCGAGGCGTACGCCGGCTACGCGGACCGTCTCATCGAGGACCCGGCCCGCGCGGGCTTCCTGGTGTGCCGCAAGGACGACGGCGCGATCGCCGGGTTCATCAACATCAACAACATCGTCCACGGCGCGTTCCGGTGCGGTGCCCTCGGCTACGGCGTCTTCGCGCACGCCGCGGGGCAGGGGCTGATGCGCGAGGCCCTCGGCCTGGTCGTCGGCCACGCCTTCGGGCCGATGCAGCTGCACCGCCTGGAGATCAACGTCCAGCCCGGCAACACCGCGTCCATCGCCCTCGCCCGTTCCTGCGGCTTCCGCCTGGAGGGCTTCTCACCGGCCATGCTCTTCGTCGACGGGGCCTGGCGCGATCACGAGCGCTGGGCGCTCATCGCCGGGCGGCCGGCTTGTGATTGATCTTCATGGTGTCCAGGTCGGTGACGGTCGACCGCAGCACGCCGAAGCCGCAGCCCAGACCCCGCAGCACCGTCTCCGCCCGGTCCTCGGCGATCGCCGCCGCCATGTCCTCGCCGTCCGCCGCGTCGGACACCACCACGAACCGCATCGAGAAGTGCTTCAGCGGCGCCCGCTCGTAGGAGAGGGTCCCCTCCTGCGTGAAGCGCATGCTCGCCAGGCCGTGCTCGTCGGCCTCGGCCAGCAGGCGGGCCCGCGCCTCCTCGGTGAGCCCTTCCCAGGTGCCCCGTACGATCACCCGGTAGGTGTGCTGCTCCGCCACGTCCGTCTCCTCGGTGCACTGCGTCGAAGAGCCCGACTGTACGCCGCCGGGCCCGGACCGCACGCGGAATATCGCGGCGGCGAGGCCGCGGCCGCCCTCCGGTGCGCGGCCGCCTTTGCCCAATCCTGACCGGCAGCTCCTCTGGCCGGTTGCCCGGCGGCCGGGTTCCATGGTGATCGTGACGACGATCCGACGCGCGCGAGTGACCCTGCCCGCGGCCGAGTTGGGCCCGGACAACCCCCTGCCCCCGCTGCGGACCCTGGACGAGGTGCACCGCATCGAGGACCGTGACAAGGAGGACCTGCCCCGCGACATGGCCCGGCAGATCGGGTACGGGCCGCTGCACGGGCTGCTGCCGCTGCGGGTCCGCGACGGCTACGGACGGCACCGCGCACCGAGGGAGTTCGACGCCCTCGTCCTGGAGAACGACCGTCTGGAGGTCACCGTCCTGCCCGGGCTCGGCGGCCGGATCGCGTCCCTGCTCCACAAGCCCTCGGGACGGGAACTCCTCTACCGCAACCCGGTGTTCCAGCCCGCCGACTTCGCCCTCAACGGCGCCTGGTACTCCGGCGGCATCGAGTGGAACATCGGCGCCACCGGCCACACCACCCTGTCCTGCGCACCCCTGCACGCCGCCCGCGTCCCCGCCCCCGACGGCGGTCCGATGCTGCGGCTGTGGGAGTGGGAACGGCTGCGCGACCTGCCCTTCCAGGTCGACCTCTGGCTCCCCGACGGCTCCGACTTCCTCCACGTCGGCGTCCGCGTCCGCAACCCGCACGAGCGGCCGGTCCCCGCCTACTGGTGGTCCAACACCGCCGTGCCGGAGGAGCGCAGAGTGCTCGCCCCGGCCGAGGACGCCTATCACTTCGGCTACGAACGCCGCCTGCGCAAGGTGCCCGTGCCCGAGCACGACGGCGTCGACCGCACCTACCCGCTGAACAGCGGCCACGCCGCCGACTGGTTCTACGACGTCCCCGACGGGCGGCGCCGCTGGATCGCGGCCCTGGACGCCGAGGGGCACGGGCTGGCGCAGACGTCGACCGACGTCCTGCGCGGCCGCAAGCTGTTCGTCTGGGGCTCCGGCACCGGCGGACGGCGCTGGCAGGAGTGGCTCACCGAGCCCGGCACCGGAGGCTACTGCGAGATCCAGGCCGGGCTCGCCCGCACCCAGCTGGAGCATGTGCGGCTGGAGGCGGAGAGCGAGATCAGCTGGCTGGAGGCGTACGGGCCGCTGGACTGCGCCCCCGGCCGGCCCGGCGAGGACTGGGCGGACGTCGTCGACGCGGCCGAGGCCCGTCTGGAGGAGGTCCTCCCGCGCGCGGACGTCGAGGCCGCGTACACCGCCTGGCGGGGCCACGCCGACACCGAGCCCGCCGAGATCCTGTCCGCCGGCTCCGGCTGGGGCGCGCTGGAGGTGCTGCGCACGGGCTGGAAACTGCCCGGGACGCCCTTCGCGGAGTCCACCCTCGGCGAGGCACAGGCGCCGTGGCGGGAGCTGCTGCGCACCGGCTCCCTGCCCGGGGCGCCGTCCGTCCTGCCGCCCGGCGAGACGCTCGTCGCCCCGGCGTGGCGGGACATGCTGGAGACGGCGCCCGCCACACCGCTCGCCGAGTACCACCTGGGCATCGCCCAGTGGCACGGGGGAGACCGGGCACAGGCCGTCCGCAGCTGGGAGCGGGCGCTGCGGCACGCTCCGCAGCGATGGCCCGCCCTGCGGTGTCTCGCCGTCGCCGACGAGGAGGCGGGACACCGGACCCGGGCCGCCGAACGGTACGCGGAGGCGTTCGGCGACCTGTGCGCCCGGCGCGGGCCCGGAGAGCCGTGGGTCTTCGCCGCGGCCGCCCTCGGGCGTGAGGCGATCACCGCCCTGCTCGCCGCCGGGCGGGTGCGCGAGGCACGCGGTGTCTGGGACCGGCTGGACACCGGGACACGGGCCCGGGGCCGGTTCCGGCTGATCGAGGCGACGCTGCTGTGCGCGGAGGGCCGGCCGGAGCGGGCCCGGGCCGTCTTCGACGCGGGCTTCGAGGTGGCCGACCTGAGGGAGGGGGCGGAGGACATCGGCCGGCTGTGGTCACGGCTCACGGACGAGCCGCTGCCCGAGCGCTACGACTTCCGCATGCGGCCGAAGACCGAGGACCGCTGAGACCGGCACCCCGAGAAGAGGCACGGGGGACGGGAAGGGGCGCGGGGGACGGAAGGGGGCGCGGGGGACCGCACGACCGGCCCGGCAGGGCCGGTCCGGCAGGCGGCGGCCTGCCGTACGGCGGCGGCCTGCCGTACGGCGGCGGCCTGCCGTACGGCGGTGGCCTGCCGTACGGCGGTGGCCTGCCGTACGGCGGCGGCCTGCCGGGCGGTGACGGCCTGCCGGGCGGTGACGGCCTGCCGCACGGTGACGGTCCGGCGGGCGGTGACGGTCTGCCGTACGGCGACGGTCCGGCGGACGGTGACGGTCCGGCGGGCGGTGACGGTCTGCCGTACGGCGACGGTCCGGCGGACGGTGACGGTCCGGCGGGAGGTGACGGTCTGCCGTACGGCGACGGTCCGGCGGACGGTGACGGTCCGGCGGGAGGTGACGGTCTGCCGTACGGCGACGGCCTGCCGGGCGGTGACGGTCCGGCGGGAGGTGACAGCTCGGCGGGCGGCGGTGGGTCCGCGCGGCGGGTGGGTCCGGCCGCGGGCACCGGCGGACACACCGCGTTACGCCCGCGGGACGGCGGGTACCCGGGCCCGCATGGACCGCTTGGATCATCTGGAGCACCTGGACAAGGCACTGGTCGACGAGCTCGCGCAGGTGGCGCGGGAGACCGTGCGGGACGAGCTGCGACGGCAGACCCGTGGGCAGCGGCGGCGCGCGGTGCTGTACGCGGCGTCCGGCGCCGTCGCCCTGTACGCGGGGGCCGCCGTCGCGCTCACCGTCGGACTCGCCCTGGCCGCCGGTCTTCCCGACTGGGCCGCCGCACTGATCACCGCCGTGATCCTGGGCGCCGCCGCCTACGCGCTGCGCGCGGCGGCCAGGCCGTCGTCCTCCCGGCCGTCCCCGCGGGGCGGCGCGCAGGACGACGCCCACGGACAGCAGGCGCACGGGGCCGCCGCGCCCCAGGGCGTGACGCCCGGCGGCCTCGGCGGCCCGGCCGGCTTCCCGCCCATGCCGCCCGTGGCGCCGGGCACGCCCGGCGCGGGCACCCCGGCACCCGGCGGCACCGCGGCGCCCGCCCCGCACCAGGACGGCGCCGACCCCGAGAACCCCCACCACAGGGCGTGACGCCGGCGAGCAGGCGGACACGGGCCGCGTCCCGCGGCGCCGCGTTCGCCGGGCGTCTCGTCCGGGATCCCGCGCGTTTGGGCGCGCGGGCCGGGGAAACGCGGTGACGCGCAAGACCGGTACGAGTACGGCGAACCCGACGAAGGAGCGCGATGAACTCCCGTGAATACGCCGACCTCGCCCGTCAGCTGCGCGTCGACAGCGTGCGCGCGGCCGCCGCCGCGGGCAGCGGGCACCCGACGTCCTCGATGTCCGCCGCGGACCTGATGGCCGTCCTGCTGGCGGGCCATCTGCGCTACGACTTCGACCGGCCCGCGCACCCCACGAACGACCGCTTCGTCCTCTCCAAGGGCCACGCCTCTCCGCTGATGTACGCCGCGGCCAGGGCGGCCGGCGCGATCGACGAGGAGGAACTGCTCACCTTCCGCAAGCAGGGCAGCCGCCTGGAGGGCCATCCCACCCCGCGCCGGCTGCCCTGGGTGGAGACGGCCACCGGATCCCTCGGCCAGGGTCTGCCGGTCGGCGTGGGCATCGCGCTGTCCGGCAGCCGCCTCGACCGCACCGGCTACCGCGTCTGGGTGCTGTGCGGGGACAGCGAGCTCGCCGAAGGGTCCGTGTGGGAGGCCGCCGAGCACGCCGCCTTCGAGCACCTGGACAACCTCACCGCGATCGTCGACGTCAACCGCCTCGGCCAGCGGGGCCCCACCCGCCACGGCCATGACCTCGACGCCTACGCCCGCCGCTTCCAGGCGTTCGGCTGGCACACCGTGGAGATCGACGGCCATGACGTCGACGCGATCGACCGCGCCTGCAAGGAGGCGGCCTCCACCCTCGGCCAGCCCACCGTGATCCTCGCCCGCACCCTCAAGGGCAAGGGCGTCGAGGAGGTCCAGGACCGCGAGGGCCTGCACGGCAAGCCCCTGCCCGACCCCGAAGGAGCCGTCGCCGAACTGGGCGGACCCTCCGACCTGCGCGTCCGGGTCGCCGACCCGCCCGCCGCCCGTGTCCTGCACGCCGTGCGCTCCGGACACCCGGAGATCCCCCGCTGGGACCGGGGCGAGGACGTCCCCACCCGGGACGCCTACGGCAAGGCGCTCGCCGCCCTCGGCAGCGGACGCGGTGACGTCGTGGCCCTGGACGGCGAGGTCGGCGACTCCACGCGGGCCAAGGCGTTCGCCGACGAACACCCCGACCGGTTCTTCGAGTGCTACATCGCCGAACAGCAGATGGTCGCCGCCGCCGTCGGGCTCGCCACCCGCGGCTGGGTGCCCTACGCCTCCTCCTTCGCGGCCTTCCTCACCCGCGCCCACGACTTCGTCCGCATGGCGGCGGTCAGCGGGGCCGGCATCAACGTCGTCGGCTCGCACGCGGGCGTCGCCATCGGCGAGGACGGGCCCTCCCAGATGGGCCTGGAGGACCTGGCGATGTTCCGGGCCGTGCACGGCTCGACCGTGCTCTACCCGTGCGACGCCAACCAGACGGCTCATCTGGTGGCGACCATGGCCGCACTGGACGGCATCCGCTATCTGCGCACCTCGCGCGGCGCGACACCGGTGATCTACGACCCGCGCGACGAGTTCCCGGTCGGCGGCTCCAAGGTGCTGCGCTCCTCCGCGCAGGACCGGGTCACGCTGGTCGCGGCGGGCGTGACCGTGCACGAGGCGCTCGCCGCGGCCGACCTGCTGGAACGCGAAGGCATCGCCGTGCGCGTCCTCGACCTGTACTCCGTCAAGCCCGTCGACCGGCTCACCCTGCGGCAGGCCGCCGAGGAGACCGGCGCCCTGGTCACCGTGGAGGACCACCACCCCGAGGGCGGCCTCGGCGACGCCGTCCTCGACGCGTTCCAGGACGGGCGCCCCGTCCCGCGGCTGGTGCGGCTCGCCGTACGGACGATGCCGGGCTCGGCCACGCCCGAGGAGCAGTTGCGCGCGGCGGGCATCGACGCCGGTTCGATCGCGGCCGGCGTACGCCTGCTCGTGGAGCAGGCCGTGGTGCCGTGAGCGGCGACGACGTACGGCGGATCCGGGCCGGGCGGCGCACGGTGGAGGTGCGCAGGCCCGGCAAGGTGCTCTTCCCCGGCGGCGCGGACACCCGGGAGTACACCAAGGGCGACCTCGCCGACTACCACCGGGCGGTCGCCCCCTTCATGCTGCCGCATCTGCGCGGGCGCCCGCTGATGCTGGAGCGCCACCCCGACGGCATCGACGGCCCGCGCTTCATGCAGAAGAACACTCCCGGGCACTACCCCGGCTGGATCGCCCGCGCCGACCTGCCCAAGGAGGGCGGCACCGTCCAGCACACCCTCTGCCAGGACACCGCCACCCTGCTGTACCTCACCGACCAGGCGTGCCTCACCCTGCACCGCTGGCTGTCCCGTGCCGACGGCGTCGGCCACCCCGACCGGATGGTGTTCGACCTCGATCCGGCCGGGGACGACTTCGGCCGGGTGCGGGAGACGGCACTGCTCGTCGGTGAACTGCTCGACGCCCTCGGGCTGCCCTGCGCGCCGATGACGACCGGCTCCCGCGGAGTGCACGTCGTGGTGCCCCTGAACGGCCGGCACGACGTCGACGAGGTCCGGGACTTCGCCCGGGCCGTCGCCGACCTGCTCGTCTCCCGGCACCCGGACCGCTTGACCACCGCCGCCCGCAGGAAGGACCGCGGCGACCGCCTCTACCTCGACGTGCAGCGCAACGCCTACGCGCAGACCGCGGTCGCGCCCTACACCGTGCGGGCCCTGCCGGGCGCCCCGGTGGCCACCCCCCTGACCTGGGACCGGCTGACCGATCAGGAGGTCACCGCCCGTAGCTGGACCGTCGCGAACGCCGTGGAGCAGGCACGTACCGACCCCTGGGCCGGAGCCATGAGCCGGCCCCGTTCCCTGCGGCCCGCCCGGCGCAGGCTCGACGCGCTGAGCGGCTGAAAACCTGCCCGCCGACGAACGGTCGGGTTTGACCAGGGCTCTCCTGGCCACTCGCCCGTGGGAGAGACGCCCATGACTGAGAAGACAAGCAAGGAGACCGGCGGGGCGGAGAAGAAGCCGTCCCCGATGGAGGTACTGCGCCAGGCGCGGGAACAGCTGACCGAGCTGACCGGGATGACGGCCGAGAGCGTGTCGTCCTTCGAGCGGACCGAGGACGGCTGGTCCCTGGACGTCGAGGTGCTGGAGCTGGAGCGCGTCCCGGACACGATGAGCCTGCTCGCCAGCTACCGGGTCGAGCTCGACCCGGACGGGCAGCTCACCGGCTACCGGCGCGTCCGCCGCTATGAGCGCGGACGGTCCGACGCGAGCCGCTCCGGCCGCTAGGCCGCTGTACCGCCACCCACTTCACGACAGGAGGAACGGCAGGTATGACCGTCGTCCCGGCAGCACAGACAGGCGGGTCGGGAGGCTCCAGCGGCCTCTACGACGTGCTGGAACTCGTACTCGACAGGGGGCTCGTCATCGATGCCTTCGTCCGGGTCTCCCTGGTCGGTATCGAGATTCTCAAGATCGACGTCAGGGTCGTCGTGGCCAGCGTCGACACCTATCTGCGGTTCGCTGAGGCGTGCAACCGCCTCGACCTGGAATCCGGACCGCACAAGAGCCCCGGCCTGCCCGATCTGGTCGGCGAGATGACCGAGTCGGGCGCCCGCGGGAAGTCCAAGGGCGCGCTGACCGGCGCCGCGCAGACCATCTCCGACGCCTTCCAGCAGGCCCGTGACGAGGGCTCCGAGGAGCGCGAGGCCAGGCCGCGCGCCCGTCGGTCGTCCTCGCGCCGCAAGGAGGAGCAGGAGTGAGCACCTACGTCTACGGAATCGTCGCGCGTTCCCACCCGTCGCTGCCCGACGGCCTCACCGGTGTCGGAGACCCGCCGCGCCCGGTGCGGCTGCTGCCCGCGGGGGAACTGGCCGCGATCGTCGGCGAGGCACCCGAGGGGCTGCGGCCCAAGCGGCGTGACCTGATGGCGCATCAGACGGTGCTGGGAGAAGCCGGATCCACCGGCTCCGTGCTGCCGATGCGGTTCGGCAGCGTCGCCCCCGACGAGGACACGGTCACCGCCGTGCTCACCGAGCGGGCCGGCCACTACCAGGAGCGGCTGCGGGCGCTCGACGCGCGGGTCGAGTACAACATCAAGGCGTCCCACGTCGAAGAGGCCGTGCTGCACCAGGTGATGGCCGCCGACCCGGAGCTCCGCGCCTTCGCGGAGGCGAACCGGAACGCCGGTGGCGGCAGTTACGACGACAAGCTGCGGCTGGGCGAGATGGTCGCGACCGCCGTGCGCGCCCAGGAGGCCGAGGACGCCGCCCGGGTGCACGAGGCGCTGGAAGGGGCCGCCGAGGCCGCCAGTGCGGGGCCCGAGTCCGGCGGCTGGCTGGTCAACGTCTCGTTCCTGGTCCACCGCGACGAGGCCGCCGCGTTCCTGGAGACGGTGGACGAGACCCGCAAGAGCCTTCCGCACCTGGAACTGCGGGTGAACGGGCCCCTGCCGCCGTACAGCTTCGTGGAGCCGGGTCCGGCGGACGCCGCGCCCGCGGGTCTCACCGGCGCGGAGCGCGTGGAGTAGGCCATGGGTCTGATCACGGAGGTGCTGCTGCTGCCGTTCGCGCCCGTGCGCGGAAGCGCCTGGGTGATCAACCAGGTGCTGCGCGAGGCGGAGCGCCAGTACTACGACCCCGCCGTCGTCCAGGCCGAGCTGGCGCGACTGGAGCAGGCCCTGGAGGCGGGGGAGATCGACGAGGAGGAGTTCGACCGCCGGGAGGACGAGCTGCTCGACAGGCTGGAGCAAGGCCCGCGCCCGGACGCGGCCGGAGAGTGACAGGACAGGACGATGAACCGAACGGGACTGGGCCTCGCGATAGGGGCCGGATACCTCCTGGGACGCACCAGGAAGCTGAAAGTAGCCCTCGCCGTCGGCTCGTTCGTGGCCGGCAAGAAGCTGGGCGGCCCCCGGGCGATCGCCGAACTGGTCTCGACGCAGCTGCGGGACAACCCGCAGTTCAAGGAGATCGGCGACCAGCTCCGCGGCGAGCTGCGAGGCGTCGGCAAGGCCGCCTCCTCGGCGATGGTCGAGCGGCAGCTCGACGCCCTCGCCGGCCGGCTCCACGACCGTACCGCGCAGACGCGCGACCGGCTCGCCGGCGTGCTCCCCGACGAGGACGAGGAGCGCGAGGACGAGGAGCGCGAGGAGGCCGAGGACGCGCCGAAGTCCCGGAAGGCCGGCAAGGCCGACGCGGACGCCGACGAAACCGAAGCCGACGACGAAACCGAAGCCGACGACGAAGCCGACGACGAAGCCGAAGCCGACGACACGGACGACGACGAGTCGGACGCGGACGGGTCCGCGAAGTCCCGCGGCTCCGGTGGCCGGGCACGGGCCAAGAAGGCCACCGCGCCCGCCAAGAAGGCCGCCCCCCGCAAGAGCACGGCCCGCAAGAGCCCCGCCAGGAAGACGGCGCAGAAGACGGCCGAGAAGAAGACCAAGTCGGCGGCCGGGTCCGCCACCAGGACGGCCAGCCGGGCCCGCCGTCCGAAGGGAGGCGGAGACCGATGACCGACACCGCTCGATCCACCGCCTCGAAGGCGACCGACGCCGCGCAGAGCAATCCCCTCACCGACCTGGCCCACAGCGAGGCCGCCGACCGGCTCAAGGCCGAGCTCCAGGAGTACCTGGCCGCCCAGGCCCAGCGGGTGCTGGCCGGCGCGGGCCGCAAACTCGGTGAGACCACGGTCAAGCTCAACGACATCGCCGAGGGCAACAGCCCGGGTTTCGCCAAGCTCGCGCTCGAGGGCGGCCGCAAACTCGCGGAAGGCAAGTCGCCCCTGCGCGCGGCGCTGGAGACCGGCGCCGGCCAGATGAAGGACAAGGCGATGGGCGCCCTCAAGAACCTCGGCGGCGGCAAGGGAAAGGGCAAGGGCAAGGGCGGCGGAGGCCAGAAGCCGACCGTCATCATGGAGTACATCGACGTCGGCGTCGACCTGCGCACCGCCTACGACCAGTGGACCCAGTACCAGGACTTCAGCACCTTCGCCAAGGGCGTCAAGAGCGCGAACCGCGCCAACGACGTGGACTCCGACTGGAACCTCAAGGTGTTCTGGTCCAGCCGCAGCTGGAAGGGCCACACCACCGAGCAGGTTCCCGACGACCGGATCGCCTGGTCGTCGGAGGGCGCCAAGGGCACCACGAAGGGCGTCGTCTCCTTCCACCGGCTGGCCGACAATCTGACCCGAGTCCTGCTCGTCCTCGAGTACTACCCCTCGGGCCTGTTCGAGAAGACCGGCAACATCTGGCGGGCCCAGGGCCGCCGGGCCCGGCTGGACCTGAAGCACTTCGCCCGGTACATCACCCTCAAGGGCGAGGCGAAGGACGGCTGGCGCGGGGAGATCCGCGACGGCGAGGTCGTCAAGAGCCACGAGGACGCCCTGGCGGAGGAGGAGCAGGAGGAGTCCGAGGACCGGGACGAGTCCACCGACGAGGAGCGCGACGAGCAGCCTCGCGGCGAGGACGAGTACGAGGACGAGGACGAGGACGAGGACGAGGACGACGAGGAGTATCCGGACGAGGACGCCGAGTACGACGACGCCGGGCGTGCCGACGACGCCGAGTACGACGACGATGGAGAGGACGCCGAGGACTCGGACGAGCCCGAGGGCCGGTACGAGGACGAGGACGAGTACGAGGACGGCGGGGAAGAGAGGGGCGACGACGAGTACGAGCCCGAGCCCGAGCCCGAGCCCGAGCCCCGGTCCCGGCGGAGCCGCCGATGAGCGTGGCCGGCCGGCTGCCCGAGCCCTATGCCCGCGACGGTGGCGGCGCCAACCTCGCCGACATCCTGGAGCGGGTGCTGGACAAGGGTGTCGTCATCGCGGGCGACATCCGGATCAACCTGCTCGACATCGAGCTGCTCACCATCAAGCTGCGGCTCGTGGTCGCGTCCGTCGACAAGGCGAAGGAGATGGGCATCGACTGGTGGGAGGACGACCCGGCGCTGTCCTCCCGCGCCCGCCGCTCCGAACTCGCGCGTGAGAACGCCGAGTTGCGGGAGCGGCTGGCACAGCTGGAGCAGCTGGAGCCCCGCAAGGCACAGGAGGAGGCCCCGTGAGCGGTCTGCGCTACGTCTACGCCGTCTGCCGGCCCTTCAGCTCCCCGCTTCAGGTGCAGCTGACCGGGGTGGCGGGGGTGCCGCCCCGGCAGCTGGAGCACCACGGCCTGATCGCCGTCGTCAGCACGGTGCCGGAGACGATCTTCTCCGAGGAGCCGCTGCGGGAGCATCTGGAGGACCTCGACTGGCTCACCGCCACGGCCCGCGCCCACCAGGGCGTGATCGACGCGCTCACGGCCGTCACCACTCCGCTGCCGCTGCGGCTCGCCACCGTGTTCCGCGACGACAGCGGCGTACGCGTGATGATCGAGCGGCACGAGGAGGAGTTCCGGCGCACCCTGGAACGGCTGACCGGCCGGGTCGAGTGGGGTGTGAAGCTGTACGTCGAACCCGAGCCCGAGCCGGAGGAGCCGGCGGCACCGGCGGCCCGCCCGGCGAGCGGCCGGGACTATCTGCGCCGCCGGCGCAGGCAGTCGCTCGGCGCGGAGGAGACCTGGCGGCGGGCCGAGGAGTTCGCGAACGGCCTGCACCGCACGCTGTCCGCGCACGCCGAGGAGGTCCGGCTGCACGCGCCGCAGAACCCGGCGCTCTCCGGGGCGGCCGGGCAGAACGTCCTCAACGCCGCCTATCTCGTGCCCCGCGCGCAGTCCGAGGAGTTCGTGGAGCTGGTGGACCGCACGAAGGACGAGGCCACCGGGATGCGGGTGGAGCTCACCGGGCCCTGGGCGGCCTACTCGTTCACGGGGGACATGGGATTCACGGGGGAGGAGGACCGGTGACGGTGGTGGAACGCCGGGAGGTGGCCCTCGTCGACCTCCTCGACCGGCTGCTGGCGGGCGGGGTCGTCGTCACGGGGGACCTCACGCTGCGCATCGCGGACGTCGACCTCGTCCGCATCGATCTGAACGCCCTGATCAGCTCGGTCGGGCCAGGCGTTCCCGCGCCCTGGGGGGAGCCGCTGTGAGCGCGCGCGGACACCGGATGGAGCTGGACCCCGACACCGTCGAACGGGACCTCGTCAAGCTGGTCCTGACCGTGGTGGAGCTGCTGCGCCAGCTCATGGAGCGGCAGGCGCTGCGCCGTGTCGACGTCGGGGACCTCAGCGAGGAGCAGGAGGAGCGGATCGGGCTCACCCTGATGCTGCTGGACGAGCGGATGACCGAGCTGCGGGAGCGCTACGGCCTGCGGCCCGAGGACCTGAACCTGGACCTCGGGCCGCTGGGACCCCTGCTGCCCCGGGAGTGAGGCGGCGGGGGCAGGACGCCGTGCTCAGGACGCCGTGCGGGTCCCGCCGCCCTCGCGGCACAGGATCTCCCCGTGCAGGACGCTGAACCAGCCGTCCTCCCGCTCGCCCCACTCCCGCCAGGCCCGCGACACGGCCCGCAGCTCCTCGGCGGTCGCGTGGCCGCCCTCGGTGGCGCGGTCCGCGTAGGCCGAGGCCAGCGTGCGGTCGGCCCACAGGCCGCTCCACCAGGCACGCTCCTCGGGGGTGGAGAAGGTCCAGGTGGAGGAGGTCGCGGTGATGTCCGTCAGGCCCGCCTCCAGGGCCCACGACTTCAGCCGGCGCCCGGCGTCCGGCTCGCCGCCGTTGGCGCGGGCGACCCGCTGGTAGAGGTCCTGCCAGTCGTCCAGGCCCGGCGAGGCGGGGTACCAGGTCATGGCCGCGTAGTCGGAGTCGCGTACGGCGACGATCCCGCCCGGCCGTGTCACCCGGCGCATCTCGCGCAGGGCCTGGACGGGGTCGCCCACGTGCTGGAGCACCTGGTGGGCGTGGACCACGTCGAAGGAGTCGTCCGGGTGGTCCAGGGCGTGGATGTCGGCGACGGTGAAGTCGGTGTTGGCCAGGCCCCGTGCGGCGGCCGTGGCCCGGGCCGTCGCCACGATCTCCGGCGCCCGGTCGGCACCGGTGACATGCCCGTCGGGGACCAGCTCGGCCAGGTCGGCGGTGATGGTGCCGGGGCCGCAGCCGATGTCCAGGATCCGCATGCCGGGCTCGATCGAACCGAGCAGGTACGCCGCGGAGTTGGCGGCGGTGCGCCAGGTGTGGGAACGCAGCACCGACTCGTGGTGCCCATGGGTGTAGACGGCGGTCTCCCGTGCTTGCGGCATGGCTGTACCCCTTCGCGTCCGGCCCGTCCCGGGGTGCCGGGGCGGCTGACGTCACCGTAAGCCCGGGTGCCGCATTCTGAGATACCTATTTCTTTATATGGACTGACGGTGTGTCAGTCCACGTACTCGCGTCGGCCGCCGCGGGTACGCTGAGGCGATGCGTCTGCTTCTCGTCCGCCACGCCCAGACCGTCGCCAACGTGGACTTCCTGCTGGACACCGCGTATCCCGGCGCCGAGCTGACCGAGCTGGGGGAGCGGCAGGCCGCGGCGCTGCCGGAGGCCCTGGCCGGCGAGGACGTCACCGCCGTCTACGCCTCCCCGCTGACCCGGACCCGCCGTACGGCCGCCCCGCTGGCCGCCGCCCGCGGCCTGGAGGTCCGGGTGCGCGACGGGCTGCGCGAGGTGACGGCGGGCGATCTGGAGATGCTGCCCGGCGGCTCACCGCGGGGACAGACGTTCATGCGGACCGTGGTCGCGTGGATGGAGGGCGCCACCCGGCTGCGGATGCCGGGCGGCGAGACCGGCGAGGAGGTGCTCGCGCGCTACGACGCCGTGGTCGCGGAGGCCGCGGACGGCGGCGCCGGCACCGCCGTGCTGGTCAGCCACGGCGCCGCCGTCCGGCTGTGGACGGCCGTGCGCGCCGGGAACCTGGACGCCCCCTTCGGCGCCTCCCAGGGCCTGGAGAACACCGGCGTGGTCGTCCTGGAGGGCTCCCCGTCCGACGGCTGGACGGCGCTGTCGTGGGCCGGTGCGCTGGTGGAGGGCACCGGGCCCGTCGTCGAGGAGGGCCCCGCGGGACGGCCCCTCGGCGAGGCGGACCGGCACGGGCCGGACCCCGCGGGCCCCGGGGGCGGACCGGGCGGGGCGGTATAACGGTTTGCCCGGCCGGGCGGGGCGCCCGCACAATGCCTGACCATGGGACATCTGGAAGCCGCGCACCTCGAGTACCACCTCCCCGACGGGAGGACGCTGCTCGGCGACGTGTCCTTCCGCGTGGGCGAGGGCGCGGTCGTCGCCCTCGTCGGACCCAACGGCGCCGGCAAGACCACCCTGCTGCGCCTGATCTCCGGCGAGCTGAAGCCGCACGGCGGCACCGTCACCGTCGGTGGCGGGCTCGGTGTGATGCGTCAGTTCGTCGGCTCGGTGCGCGACGAGACCACCGTGCGCGACCTGCTCGTCTCGGTCGCCCCGCCGCGCATCCGGGAGGCCGCGAAGGCCGTCGACGCCGCCGAGCACGGCATCATGACCGTCGACGACGAGGCCGCCCAGCTGAAGTACGCCCAGGCCCTCGCCGACTGGGCCGAGGCCCGCGGCTACGAGGCCGAGACGCTGTGGGACATGTGCACCACGGCCGCGCTCGGGGTGCCGTACGACAAGGCGCAGTGGCGGCAGGTGCGCACTCTGTCCGGCGGCGAGCAGAAGCGGCTGGTGCTGGAGGCGCTGCTGCGCGGCACCGACGAGGTGCTGCTGCTCGACGAGCCCGACAACTACCTCGACGTGCCCGGCAAGCGATGGCTGGAGGAGAAGCTGAAGGAGACCCGCAAGACGGTCCTCTTCGTCTCCCACGACCGGGAGCTGCTGGCCCGCGCCGCCGAGAAGATCGTCTCCGTCGAACCCGGCCCGGCCGGCGCCGACGCCTGGGTGCACGGCGGCGGCTTCGCGACGTACCACGAGGCCCGCAGGCAGCGCTTCGCCCGCTTCGAGGAACTGCGCCGGCGCTGGGACGAGAAGCACGCCCAGCTGAAGAAGCTGGTGCTGAACCTCCGTCAGGCCGCCGCCGTCAGCCATGAGATGGCCTCCCGCTACGCCGCCGCCCAGACCCGGCTGCGCAAGTTCGAGGAGGCGGGTCCGCCGCCGGAGCCGCCGCGCGAGCAGGACATCACCATGCGCCTCAAGGGCGGCCGCACCGGCGTACGGGCCGTCACCTGCGCGGGGCTCGAACTGACCGGTCTGATGA
Source organism: Streptomyces sp. NPDC093094 (assembly GCF_044754345.1). Taxonomy (NCBI): domain Bacteria; kingdom Bacillati; phylum Actinomycetota; class Actinomycetes; order Kitasatosporales; family Streptomycetaceae; genus Streptomyces; species Streptomyces sp. NPDC093094. Next base: position 617,950 of record NZ_JBIVOX010000001.1, read on the forward strand.
AGCCGTTCGACCTGGAGGTCTTCTACGGCGAGCGGGTCGCGGTCCTCGGCTCCAACGGCTCCGGCAAGTCGCACTTCCTGCGGCTGCTGGCCGGGGAGGACGTCGCGCACACCGGCGAGTGGAAGCTGGGCGCGCGCGTGGTGCCCGGGCACTTCGCGCAGACCCACGCCCACCCGGAGCTCCAGGGCCGCACGCTGCTGGACATCCTGTGGAAGGAGCACGCCCAGGACCGGGGCGCCGCGATGTCCCGTCTGCGCCGCTACGAGCTGACGCAGCAGGCCGAGCAGACCTTCGACCGGCTCTCCGGCGGCCAGCAGGCCCGCTTCCAGATCCTTCTGCTGGAGCTCCAGGGCGTCACCGCCCTGCTGCTGGACGAGCCCACCGACAACCTCGACCTGGAGTCCGCGGAGGCCCTCCAGGAGGGCCTGGAGGCGTTCGACGGCACGGTCCTCTCGGTCACCCACGACCGCTGGTTCGCCCGCTCCTTCGACCGCTATCTGGTCTTCGGCAGCGACGGCCGGGTCCGCGAGACCCCGGAGCCGGTCTGGGACGAACGGCGGGTGGAACGGGCCCGCTGAGGCCCGGCCCGCGCGGCCGTCCGGGCCGGGCCGACGGGGTCAGGCCCGGCGCGGCAGGGCTCCGCTGCCGCCCGCCGGCACGTCGTCGCGGCCGCCCGCCGCCGGGCCCCAGGGACAGCGCACCGGCCACCGCCGCCCGGCGACCGTCCCGGCGGGCCCCGGCAGGGGTGCGGTGCGCGGCAGCGGGGGGCATCGGGCCGCCGGTCCGGCACGACCTCACCCGCCCGGGGGAACAGGGCCAGGCCGGGCGGGCTCGGCCGCATCGCCCCCGCGGTCGGGTGCCGCTCGTGGGGTGCCCTCGGTGCGGCGGGAGGAGTCGACGTACACGGAGGCCCAGGGGCCGGTTTGTTCGTACAGTGGATGCAGGAAGGCGAGGTCCATGGCTCCCTCCCGGGACGCCTCCCGGGGTGGTGCTCCCGGGCGGGTACCCGAACGGCATGGACGAACACGACGAGCGGGGCACACCATGACCGGAGTCGACCCGGGCCGCCTGGACGACCAGCAGCTCATGAAGGAGCTGGAGACGATCCACCGGACCCGCCACGACACCCTCCTGTACGGGTCGAACGACGCGCTGCGCGTCCACAACGAGCGCATGGCGCAGCTGGAGGGCGAGTATCTGCGCCGCAATCCGCGCAGGTCCGTCTCGCCCTCACGCACCCGCGACGGCGCCCGCGGGCGGGCCACGGCCGGCCGGGCCACGGCCGGGCGGGCCGCCGAGACGCCCGTGGGCAAGTGGGGCGGGGGCGGCTGACCCCCCGCCCGCCGGACGTCCGGCGCGGCCGGCGGCCTCCGACACGCGGGGCCCCCGGGACCGGGAGTCGGTTCCGGGGGCCCGGCGCGGGCCGCTCACGTCCGTGCGCCGCCCTCAGGCGTCCGCCTTCGCGAAGACCTCCAGGAAGGTCTCGCAGAACGCCTTCAGATCGTCCGGTTTGCGGCTGGTGACCAGCTGGTTGGGCCCGTGGTCGCACACCTTGACCTGCTCGTCCACCCAGGTGCCGCCCGCGTTGACGATGTCGGTGCGCAGGCTCGGCCAGGAGGTGAGCTCCCGGCCGCGCACCACGTCGGCCTCCACCAGCGTCCACGGGGCGTGGCAGATCGCGGCGACCGGGCGGCCCCGTTCGAAGAAGCCCCTGACGAACGCCACCGCCTCGTCGTCCGTGCGCAGGAAGTCGGGGTTGGCCACCCCGCCGGGCAGCACCAGCGCCCCGAACGACTCCGCCGGCACCTCGCCCACCACGTCGTCCACCGTGAAGGTGTCCGCCTTGTCGAGGTGGTCGAACGCCTGCACCTGACCGGACTTCGTGGACACCAGCACGGGTTCGTGCCCGGCGTCCTGCGCGGCCTTCCAGGGTCCGGTCAGCTCGATCTGCTCCACGCCCTCGGGCGCCGTCAGAAACGCGATACGCATGCGTCGTCACTCTCCTTCGTCGGATCCGGCCCTGCTGATCGCGGCGAGGGCGCTGCCGGGGTCCTCCGACACGGCCAGGTCCCCGAGGGTGACCACGCCGACCGGCAGGCCGTCCTCGACGACCGGCAGTCGCCGTACCGACCTCGCCCGCATCAGTGCCACGGCCGCCGCCACCGTGTCCGTCGGCGCGACCGTCACCGGACCGGGGGTGCAGACCGCCCCCGCGCTCATCGTCAGCGGGTCGACGCCCTCGGCCACCGCCCGCACGGTGATGTCCCGGTCCGTGAGCACCCCCACGACCTCCTGGCCGTCGGCCACCACCACGTCCCCGATGTCCTGCGCGCGCATCAGCTGCGCCGCCTCCGTCAGGGAGGCGTCCGGGCGTACCGCGACCACGCCCGGGGTCATCACCTCGCGCACGAACTCCGCCATCAGCGGCTTCCCTCCGATCCCGCTCCCCCTGTCAGGGCCTCCGCCAGCTCCTGCACGTTGCGGTAGCGCGCGGACCGGGGGAGGCGGTGCAACGGCTCGATCAGGGCGTCCGGCGCATGCCTGCCGCGCAGCACCCCGATCAGCTCGTGCGGCCCCGCCGGGAACGACGTACGGCCCAGCATCCGGCCCAGCTCCAGTCGTGCCTCCGCCGTGGAGGCCGGCGCGGCCGGTCCGCCCGCCAGACGCGGGTCGTCCTCCGCGGAGGGCTCCGGGTCGTGCCACTCCTCCACCCGGGTGGGATGGCCCGACCTCAGCAGGCCCTGCAACTGGTGCTTCATCTCGTCGTCGCGGTGCGCGCTCATCCGGTCACTGCCTCGCTGCATGACTCCTCCTGATCGTCGGCAGTCGCGCACCGCGTACCCGGACGGGCACCGCCGACACCGGGGTTTGCGGCGGGGATCGCAGGAGACCCGGCCTGCGCCCCCCACGGGCCACCTACGGGAACGACGGGACGATCACCCCCGTGGCACGAGGGAGTCCGTCGCTGAGGACGTCCCTGCCGGGCAGCGCCCCGGCCACGCCCGCGCCGAGCGTCCGCGCGAGCCGCTCCGCCTCCGCGCGGCCACCCGCCGCGCCCCGGCCGGCCAGGACCGCCGTCCTGTCACCGGAGTTCAGGATCTCCGCGGCCCGGCGCAGCGGCCCCCTCGACGGGACCGCCGGCCGGCCCCTGAGGTCCGGGCTCGACGGCACCGTCCTGAACCCGTGCGCGGGCGGCGGGCGGTCCAGCTCCTGCACATCGCCCGGTACGACGACCGCGGCGGCACAGCGGCGCGCGTACGCCGTGCCGGGTCACCCCGCCCCCCGGCGGGAAACCCCGGCCCTGGTTTGCGGTCACCGGGCCGGGGCAGGCGCACCGGCAGTGCTTCGGACCGGAGGCACGCCCGTGGGAGCGGCATCGCCGCAGCCCTCGCGTCCCCCGGTCGCGTCGCGGACTCCCACGGTGACCTGCCGAACCCGAGTCCACGCAAGGGAGTTGCGACGCGCATGCGAACCCGAGCAGCTGCGAAGCGCCATCCGCACCACGACGCCCCCGACACCGCCGAAGCGTTCCGCACCCTCGCCCAACTGCCTCCCGGACCGCGGCGCGACGTGCTGCGCGGCGAGATCGTCGAGGCATGGCTGCCCATGGCCGCGCGGCTCGCCGGCCGCTTCCGCAACCGCGGCGAGAGCTACGAGGACCTGCGCCAGGTGGCGGCCCTCGGCCTGGTCAAGGCCGTCGACCGCTACGACCCCGCGCTCGGCAACGCGTTCGAGAGCTACGCCGTGCCGACCGTCACCGGAGAGATCAAGCGCCACTTCCGCGACCACATGTGGACCGTGCACGTGCCGCGCCGGGTCCAGGACCTGCGCAACCAGGTCCGGTTCGCCGTCCAGGAACTGAGCCAGCGGGCCCCCGGCCGCAGGCCCACCGTCACCGAGATCGCCGCGCACACGGACATGAGCGAGGAGGACGCCCGCGCCGGCCTGGAGGCACTGGAGAGCTTCACCGCCCTCTCCCTCGACGCCGAACTGCCGGGCGGGGAGGACGGCCACCGCCTCGGCGACGTCCTCGGAGCCCCCGATCCCGCCCTCGACACGGTCGTCGACCGCGAGGCCGTCAGGCCCCGGCTCGCCGCCCTGCCCGAGCGTGAGCAGGCCATCCTCTACATGCGCTTCTTCGGCGACATGACCCAGAGCCGCATCGCCGAGCAGCTCGGCGTCTCCCAGATGCACGTCTCCCGGCTGATCAGCCGCTGCTGCGCCCGGCTGCGCGAGCAGGTGCTGAGGGACGCCGCCTGACGGACCCGCCCGGACCGCGCCGGGTTCACCCGGACGGACGCCCGGCGTCCCACCGATGGTGGCCGGCCGCGCGCGGGGCCGGGCGGGGCGGGCTGTGATGGCTGCGGAGGCGCGAACGCCGTGCCCCCGCAGCCGCCGGCCCCGAGGAGCCCTCCGTCATGCGCCGCACCGCCCGTGCCCTGTCCGTCGCCGCCCTCACCGGCGCCGCCCTGGCCGGTGCCGCACCGCCGGCCCCGGCCGGGCCGGCCGCCCGGGCCGCCCCCGCCAGTGTCCCGGCCGGGCCGGCCGCGGAGGTCGACCCCGCCGTCGCCTCGCCCGGCGGCACCGTCACCGTGTCCGTCACCTGCGACCCCACCGGCGGGTCGCCCCCGCCGGCCATGGACGCCACGTCCGAGGCGTTCGACGAGGGCACCGTCGCCCTGAACCTGGTGCCCACCGCCGTCGACCCGCAGGCCGGACCCGTCTACCGCGGCACCGCGCTCATCGCCTCCGCCGCCGACCTGGAGAGCGACCCGGCGGGCCTCGGACCGGACACCGCCTGGACCGTCGACGGCACCTGCCCCGCGGCGCCCGGCGGCCAGGGCAAGCCGTGGAGCGCGACCTTCACGGTCACCCGTACGGCCCCCGCGTCGCCCTGCCCCCGGCCGCAGGCCACCTGCCCGCCCGCGCCCGCACCCGTGCAGCACGGCGTGCGGGCCGGCGAGGGCGGCGCCTTCACCGACTCCGTGCCCGCGCTGGTCGTCGGCGGCCTGTTCATCGCCGGCGCGTTCGGCGGGGCCGTCTACCGGCTGCGCCGCAGGACCCCGGCCCGGGACGCCTGACCCCGTGTCCCGCCGGGTACGCGGTGCCCCGAGGGACCGGCCGCGCCCCACGCGGCCCACGGCACGGGAGGCGGCGGGGATCCGGCGGGACGACACTCGTGCCACGGCCGGCCCGTGCCCGGCGGCCCGCCCCGGCCCGTGACGGCGGCCCGCGAGGCCGCCGCGCCGGCCCCCGGCCGGGGGCCGGGACACCGGTCCGGGAGCGGACCGGGGGCGCGGCAGGGCAGAGGCGATGACGGCACGATCCGGAGGTGGGCATGCGGTGGGCGGATGCGGAGGGACACGGGCCCGTCCGGTACGGGCCCCCGTTGCCCGAGGACGGGCTGCCGGTGCTGCCCGAGCTGTGCGGGGTGCTGGCCGCGGCGGCCGGGCGGGCCGCGGCCGAACCGGTCGGCGGCGGCACCGCGCTGCTGGAGGCGGCCTGCGGCTACTGGGAGCGGCGCGGGCTGCCCACCGAACCGGGGCACACCGCCGCGGGACCCGGCGCCCCGGCCCTGCTGCTCGCGCTGACGGCCGCGCTCGGCGGCGACGTCCTCGTGCCCCGTCCCTGCGCCGCCTGGTGGGCCCCGTACGCCCGTCTGCTCGGCAGGCCCGTCTTCCATGTCGCGACCCCCGCCGAGTGCGGCGGCGTGCCCGACCCGTACGCCCTGCTGGAGACCGTGCGCCGGGTGCGGGAGGAGGGCGGCGACCCCCGCCTGCTCGTGCTGTCCGTCGCGGACGACCCCACCGGCACCGTCGCCCCGCCCGAGGTGCTGCACGAGGCGGTCGAGGCCGCGGCCGGCGAGGGACTGCACCTGGTCAGCGACGAGACCTGGCGCGACACCCTGCACACCCCGGCCGGGACGGTGCTGCTCAGCCCGGCCGAGATGCTGCCCGGCCGGGTCACCGTCGTCAGCGACCTGGCCGGCGGACTGCTGCCCGCGGCCTGGCCCGCCGCCGTCGCCCGCTTCCCCGCGGACGCGGACGGAACCCGCCTCCACGCGCGCGTGCTCGACATCCTCACCGCTCTGGGCGCCCGTGTCGCCGGTCCGGTCGCCACCGCGGCCTCGTACGCCCTCGCCGAACCCGAGCCGGTCGCCGACCGGGCCCGGGCCGCCGTGCGCCTCCACGTGCGGGTGGCCGCCGCCCTGCACGCGGCCGTCACCGGCGCCGGTGCCCTCAGCCGCCCGCCACAGGCCGGCCGCCACCTCTACGCCGACCTCGGCCCGCTGCGCGCCGCGCTGTCCGCGCACGGCGTCGGCGACGCGCAGGAACTGGAGGACTTCCTCACCGCCCGGCTCGGCATGCCCGCCCCCGGCGGACAGCGCTTCGGGGACGATCTCGCGGCCCTCCGCGTCCGGCTCGCCACCGGCCCGCTGCTCGGCCGCACGGACGAGGAACGCGCGCGGTGCCTCGCCTCACCCATGCCCCTGGAACTGCCCCACGTGCAGAGCGCGTTGACCACCGTCCGGACGGTCTTCGGCGAACTCCGCGACGACGTCCGGCGACGGGAGCCTCCTCGATGACGCAGCAGTCCGAGCCGACCACCACGGGGGCGAGCACCGGCACGGACCCGAGGACCGGGGGATCCGGCTCCGGCGAACCGCCCCGTCCCACTCCCTCCCTCCTCACCGGGTCCCCCCTCGCCCCGCCGTTCCCGCCCCTCGCCGAGCCCCGCCCGCTGGGGGAGCGCCGTGTGTGGCCGCGCACCTTCCACGACCGGCTCACCGCCCCGCTGCCCGGCCTCAAGGCCCTCGCCCGCTTCGCCCGCGAGGGCGCCGTGCGCCCCGGCCCCGAGGGCCTCGCCGACATCCCCCGCATCCCCTTCGCACCCGCTCCGCTGCCCAGGGTGGACGCCCGTACCGTCGCGGTCTCCTGGGCGGGACACGCCAGCTGGGTCGTGCGCGTCGGCGGGCTGAGCGTCCTCACCGACCCGGTGTGGTCCCGCCGCATCCTCGGCACCCCGGCCCGGGTCACGCCCGTGGGGATCGCCTGGAACGCGCTGCCGCACATCGACGCCGTCGTCATCAGCCACAACCACTTCGACCATCTCGACGCCCCGACCCTGCGCAGGCTGCCGGCCGACACCCCGGTGTTCGTGCCCGCCGGCCTCGGCGGCTGGTTCCACCGCCGCTGCTTCACCCGCGTCACCGAGCTGGACTGGTGGGAGGCCGCCCAGCTGTCCGGGGTCCGCTTCGACTTCGTCCCCGCCCACCACTGGTCCAAGCGCACCCTCACCGACACCTGCCGCTCCCTGTGGGGCGGCTGGGTCCTCACCGACCCCCACGGACAGCGCGTCTACTTCGCCGGCGACACCGGCTACGGCCACTGGTTCTCCCGTATCGGCCGCCGCTACCCCGGCATCGACCTCGCGCTGCTCCCCATCGGCGCCTACGACCCCCGCTGGTGGCTCAGCGACGTCCACTGCGACCCCGAGGAGGCCGTGCGCGCCGCACAGGACCTCGGGGCCCGCCGGCTGGCCCCCATGCACTGGGGCACCTTCGTCCTCTCGGCCGAGCCGGTGCTCGAACCGCTCGTGCGGGTGAGGCGGGCCTGGGAGACGGCGGGCCTGGACCGGGCCGACCTGTGGGACCTGCCCGTGGGCGCGTCCAGGGTGCTGGAGCGGACCGGCGGCTGACGCCCGGCTCCCGCGGAGGGCTCAGCGGAGGGACCGCACACGCCGCCACAGACTCGGCGCCACACTGATCAGCAGGGTCAGCGCGATCGCCACGACCACCCCCTGCCAGGGCTCGGGGAACAGGGAACCCCCGAGAATCCCGATGAACTGGTACGTCACGGCCCAGGCCAGACAGGCGGGCAGGTCGCCCCGTACGAACCTCCGCAGCGGCCACCTGGCCAGCAGACAGGCCAGCATCACCGGCAGCCGCCCGGCCGGCACCAGCCGCGACAGCACCAGCACGGCCACCCCGTGCTCGGCCAGTTTCGTCTGCGCCTGCTCCAGCCGGTCCTCGGGCGCCCGGGCCCGGATCGCCTCCAGCCAGCGCGAGCCGTTCTTCGACCCCACCCCGCGCCGGCCCAGCCAGTACAGCGCCACATCACCCAGGAACGCCGCCAGCGAGGCCGTCACGAACACCAGGCCCAGCGCGAAGGGCGCCGTCTGGTGGAAGGCCACCACCGCCGCGGAGGACACCAGCGCCCCCGTCGGCACCACCGGCACCAGCGCGCCGGCCAGCACCAGCAGGAACAGCATCGGATAGCCGAGTGCCTGCTGGGTCGACTCCTGCGGCACGGACTGGGACGCGGCCGCGAGCAGGCTCACCGCGCGACCTCCAGGCGCACGCTCTCCCCGTGACCCAGCCGGTGCACCGCCGTCCCCGGCACCCGCTCCGCCGCCAGCCGCACGAACTCCTCGCCCGGCGCGTGGAACTCGTGCGGCCGTACGGCGTCCATCCCGATCGGCCAGTACGTGCCGTAGTGCACCGGCACCGCGCTGCCCGCGCCCAGCCGGGCCAGCGCCTCCGCGGCCCGCCCGGCGTCCAGGTGCCCCTCGCCGAGGTACGGGCCCCAGCCGCCCACCGGCAGCAGCGCCACGTCGACCGGCCCGACGTCCTTCGCCATGGTGTCGAACAGCCCGGTGTCCCCGGCGAAGTACGTGCGCGCCTCCCCCTCGACGACATAGCCCAGCGCGGGGGCGCGGTGCGGACCGACCGGCAGCCGCCGCCCGTCGTGCGCCGCGGGCACGGCCCGCACCCGCAGGCCGCCCACCGCCGTCTCGTCGCCCGGACCGACCTCGCTGATCCGCAGATGGCCGAGCCGGCGCAGCGACGGCACCGCCCGGGGCGCGCCCCGGGGCACGAGCAGGCGCGTGCCCGGCGCGAGCCGCGCGAGCGACGGCACATGCAGATGGTCGGCGTGCAGATGCGACACCAGTGCCACGTCCGCGCGCCATGCGCCGGGCGGCGGCAACGCGCCCCGGCGACGCCTCAGGTGCGCCAGCCTGCGGGCGAACAGGGGATCGGTGAGGACGCGTACGTCCGAGTCCGCGACCGTGCAGGTGGCGTGCCCCCACCAGGTGATCTCCACCGGCACCTCTGCGCCCCCTTTCGCGCGACTCCCCAGAGCCTACGGGCAGGAGTAGGGTCGGCGGCGAAACCCGGAGGTGAGGGGGACGCCATGGGACGGACACGGGGTGCCTTCGGCCGGCCGGACGCGGCGGCGGTCCATGTCACCGCGATCGCGAGTCTGACGCCTCTGGAGGAACTGGAGGCGGACCCCTTCCTCGTGGACTCCCGCGGCCAGCACGCCATGTGCGCGCGCTGGGCCGCCGAGCACGGTTACGTCGTCACGCGCGAGCTGCTCGTGCGCGGGCTGCGGCCCGACCACCGTGCCCTGTGGGACGGGGTCCGGCCGGGTGTGGACCTGTTCGTGGCGCCGAGCCGGCGGGTGCTGGAGTGCGCGCTCGCCTCCCTGGAGGAGTTCACCGCCGAGTGCGCGCGGCGCGGGGTGCGCGTGGAGACCGTGGGCCGGGCCGAACCCGCCTACGACGCCCGGATGAAAGCCGTCGTGCACCGCAGGCTGTCGATGCCGACCGCGGGCTACGACGGCCGCTGACCCCGTCCCGGCCGCAGGGCCGGGCGGCGCGGCCCGCCGCGCACCCGGGCACGTACTTTCGAATGTCGCCCGAGCGGCCGGCCGGTTCCGCACGCCGGTGTGCCAGGCTGGAGACGGGCCCGCGGTGGCGACGGGCCGGGACGTGAGGTGTGCGGCGTGCGGGGACGGCGTTGGCGACGGGCCGTGAACCAGATCGGCCGGAGCACCGCGGTGTGGGCCGTCTCGACCCTCACCATGCTCGTCCTCGCCGGCCTTCTGCCCGACTTCCGGCTCCAGTCCGCCGACGGCGACAGCGCCACCCGGATCGCGGTCACCGCCGCGTTCGGCGCGGGTGCCTTCGGCCTGCTGTCCGCCCTCGTCTGGCCTCTGCTCGTCCGGCTGCTGCTGCTCGTCCCGGCGTTCGTGCTCGGCCTGCTGGTGTTCTTCCTCAACGGCGCCCTGCTGCTGCTGGCGCTGGACCTGAACCCGGCCGAGCGCGGCGGTGCGGCCTGGGAGACCGCCGTGGTGGTGGCCGCCGTCATGTCGGCCGTCGCCTCCGCCACCGGCGCCGCCCTCGCCGTGCGCGACGACGACGCCTACCGGCGCCGCCTGTACCGGCTCGCCGACCGCCGCCGCAGATCCCTGCCGCCCGGCCCGGCCACCCCCGGCACCCTCTTCCTGCAACTCGACGGCGTGGGCCACGACGTGCTCGCCGACGCCGTCGCCAAGGGCCTCGTGCCGACCGTCGCCCGCTGGCTGCACGGCGCCCCCGGCACGTCCGCCACCCACCGGCTCACCCCCTGGCGCACCGACTGGTCCAGCCAGACCGGCGCCAGCCAGCTCGGCATCCTGCACGGCAGCACCTTCGACGTCCCCGCCTTCCGCTGGTACGAGAAGGACAGCCGTGAGGTCATGGTGTGCAACCGGCCCACCAGCGCCGCCGAGCTGCAACGCCGCGCGGTCGCCCGCACCGGCGACGGCGGGCTGCTCGGCGCCGACGGAGCCAGCCGCGGCAACCTGTTCAGCGGCGGCGCCGACGAACAGGCCCTGGTGCTCTCCATCGCCACCCGGCGGCGCAGCCGCGAGACCCGCTCCCGGGCCGGGTACTTCGCCTACTTCTCCGACCCGGCCAACGCCGTGCGCACCGCCCTGTCGTTCGTCGCCGAGACGGGCCGTGAGATCGGCCAGTCCACCCGGGCCCGGCTGCACCGGCAGCGCCCCCGCGTCAGGCGCGGCGGCCTCTACCCCTTCATCCGCGCCTTCGCCACCGTCGTCGAGCGGGACGTCGTCGTCGCGGCGGTGATGGGCGACCTGCTCGCCGGCCGGACCGCGGTCTACGCCGACCTGGTCGCCTACGACGAGGTCGCGCACCACTCCGGCCCGCACAGCCGCGACGCCGAGCGGGTGCTCGCCCGGCTCGACCGCTCGCTGGCGCTGATCGAGAAGGTCGCCGAGCACGCCCCGCGCCCCTACCGCCTGGTCGTGCTCTCCGACCACGGCCAGAGCCCCGGCGAGACCTTCCGCGCCCGCTACGGCCTCACCCTCGGCGACCTGGTGCGGGCCGGCTGCGGGCTGCCCGTACCGCGCAGGGCCCGCCGCACCCACAGCGGCGCCGAGGCGCGGGCGGCGGTGCGCGCGGCGCTGCGCCGGCCGGTGGAGGAGCGCGCCGAGCAGTACCGGCCCTCCCGGCGCAGCGAGCCCGTCGTGCTCGCCTCCGGGAACCTCGGCCTGGTCTCCTTCCCGGACGTGCCCCACCGCATGACCAAGGAGGAGATCGACGCCCGCCACCCGGCGCTGCTGGCGACCCTCGCCAACCATCCCGGCATCGGTTTCCTCCTCGTGCGCAGCGAGGAGCACGGAGGGGTCGTCCTCGGGGCGTTCGGCGCCGAGATCCCGGTCGCCGAACTGGAGGACGGGCAGGGCCCGCTGGCCGCGTTCGGGCCGGGCGCCGCCGGCGCCGTGCGGCGCACCCACTCCTTCCCGCACACCGCCGACATCATGGTCAACTCCTTCCACGACCCCGCCGACGGCGAGGTCCTCGCCTTCGAGGAGCAGATCGGCTCGCACGGCGGGCTCGGCGGCGCCCAGGGGCGGCCGTTCCTGCTGTCCCCGCTCGCCCTGTCGCCGCCCGCCGGGGAGATCGCCGGCGCCGAGCACGTCCACCAGGTGCTGCGCCGCTGGCTGCGCGAGTCCGACGGCCCCCAGGTGCCGCTGGACGGGGCCCCGCCGCGGTCCGCCGAGATCGCCCCGTTCCCCGTCGTGGACGAGGTCGTGCGGGACAGGTCCGCCTGACGGGTGTTCCGGGTGCGCCGGGCCGGAATGTGATCGGATAGGGCGCGGGCACCCGGGGAACCGGGACCGCATCGAGTGCATGCGAAAGGAAGAACCCGTGGCTACCACGCGCTCCGCACACACCGTCTGGGAAGGCGACCTGCTCAAGGGCAACGGAGTCGTCACCTTCGACTCCTCCGGCATCGGCGAGCAGCCGGTGTCGTGGCCGTCGCGCGCCGAGCAGGCCAATGGAAAGACGAGCCCCGAGGAGCTGATCGCCGGCGCCCACTCCAGCTGCTTCTCCATGGCGCTGTCGCACGGCCTGGCCGGTGCCGGCACGCCGCCCACCAAGCTCGTCACCTCGGCCGACGTCACCTTCCAGCCGGGCGAGGGCATCACCGGGATCCACCTGACCGTCGAGGGCACGGTGCCCGGACTCGACAACGACGGCTTCGTGGCCGCCGCCGAGGACGCCAAGGCCAACTGCCCCGTCAGCCAGGCCCTCAAGGCCGTGCCGATCACGCTGTCGGCGAAGCTGGCCTGAACGGGTCCGCCCGTCGGGACCGTGGGGCCCCCCCCCCCCGGGGGGGGCCGCCCGGCGGGTGACGGGCCGGGCGCCGGGGATCGACGCCCAGGAACACCGGGGCGCGCGCCCGGTCACCCGC